>DASTSG010000005.1:0-70836 GCA_035760805.1 Pseudolabrys sp. | reverse complement strand
ACGTGACCGATGGTACCAATGTTGCAGTGCGGCTTATTGCGGTTGAATTTCTCTTTGGCCATGGAGCTCTCCGTTCAGAACTTTCAGGTTTCTCTCGTCGCCGTTAGGCGAATTTCTTCTGCACTTCCGCCGACACGTTCGCCGGCGTCTCTGCGTAGTGATCGAACTGCATCGTGAATGTCGCTCTGCCCTGCGACATCGAACGCAGCGTGTTGACGTAGCCGAACATGTTGGCGAGCGGCACCATCGCGTTGATGACGTTGGCGTTGCCGCGCATGTCCTGACCCTGGATCTGACCGCGCCGCGAGTTCAGGTCGCCGATGACCGAACCGGTGTAATCTTCCGGGGTCACGACTTCGACCTTCATGATCGGCTCGAGCAGCGCCGGCTTGGCCTTCTGCATGGCTTCGCGCAACGCGGCGCGCGAGGCGATTTCGAAGGCGAGCGCCGAGGAGTCGACGTCGTGATAGTTGCCGTCCACGAGACGGACCTTGAGGTCCACCACCGGGAAGCCCGCCAGGATGCCGGCGTTGAGCACCGACTCCAGGCCCTTCTCGACGCCAGGGATGAATTCTTTCGGCACGGCGCCGCCGACGATCTCGTTCTCGAAGGTGAACGGCGTGCCCGGCTCGGTCGGCTCGGCGATGATCTTGACGCGGGCGAACTGGCCCGAACCGCCGGTCTGCTTCTTGTGGGTGTAATCCACTTCGGCCGGCTTGGTGATCTTTTCGCGATAAGCAACCTGCGGCGCGCCGATATTGGCGTCGACCTTATAGGTACGCTTGAGGATGTCGACCTTGATGTCGAGATGCAGTTCGCCCATGCCCTTGAGGATGGTCTGGCCGCTCTCCTGATCGGTCGACACGCGGAAGGACGGATCCTCCGCCGCGAGCTTGGCGAGCGCGACGCCGAGCTTCTCCTGGTCGGCCTTGGACTTCGGCTCGATCGCGATCTCGATGACCGGATCCGGGAATTCCATCTTCTCGAGGATCACCGGCTTGTTCGGATCGCACAGCGTGTCGCCGGTGCGCGTCTCTTTCAGGCCGGCCAAGGCGACGATGTCGCCGGCGTAGGCTTCCTTGATGTCCTCGCGGTTGTTCGCATGCATCAGCAGCATGCGGCCGATCCGCTCCTTGCGATCCTTCGTCGAGTTGACGACGCCGGTGCCGCTCTGGAGCGTTCCCGAATAGATGCGGCAGAACGTGATGGTGCCGACGAACGGATCGTCCATGATCTTGAAAGCAAGTGCCGCAAAAGGCTCGTTGTCATCCGACTTGCGCACGACTTCATTGCCTTTGTCGTCCACGCCCTTGATCGGCGGCACATCGATGGGACTCGGCAAGTAATCGACGACAGCGTCGAGCAACGGCTGCACGCCTTTGTTCTTGAACGCCGAGCCGCAAAGCACCGGAAAGAACGCGCCGGTGATCACAGCCCTGCGAATGAGTTTTTTGAGAGTTGCCTCGTCGGGCTCTTTGCCTTCGAGGTAAGCGGTGGTGGCGTCGTCGTCGAGTTCGACCGCTGCTTCCACCATTGTCTCGCGGTATTTTTTGGCCTGCTCGAGCAGGTCGGCCGGGATATCGATGTCGTGATATTTTGCGCCAAGCGATTCATCGTCCCATACGATGCCCCTCATGCGCACCAGATCGACAACGCCCTTGAATTGCTGCTCCGAACCGATCGGAAGCTGAATGGCGATCGGCTTTGCACCAAGGCGGGTCTTGATGTCGTCGAGGCATTTGAAAAAGTCCGCGCCGATCTTGTCCATCTTGTTAGCAAAGACGATGCGCGGAACCTTGTATTTATCGCCCTGGCGCCACACCGTTTCGGTCTGCGGCTCGACGCCCTGATTCGAATCGAGCACACAGACCGCGCCGTCGAGCACGCGCAGCGAACGCTCGACCTCGATGGTGAAGTCGACGTGGCCCGGCGTATCGATGATATTGAGGCGCTTTTCCTTCCAGAAGGCGGTGGTGGCAGCCGACGTAATCGTGATGCCGCGCTCCTGCTCCTGCTCCATCCAATCCATCGTCGCGGCGCCTTCGTGCACCTCGCCGATTTTGTGGCTCTTGCCCGTGTAATAGAGAATCCGCTCGGTCGTCGTCGTCTTGCCCGCATCGATGTGGGCCATGATGCCGAAGTTGCGGTAATCCTCGATTTTGTGGCTGCGTGGCATAGGAGAAATGATCCTTAAATCTGTGTGCCGCCGTCACCAGCGGTAATGCGAGAACGCGCGGTTGGCTTCCGCCATCTTGTGCGTGTCTTCGCGTTTCTTGACGGCATTTCCCCTGTTGTTCGATGCATCAAGCAACTCGCTCGAGAGTCGCTCCGTCATCGTCTTCTCGTTGCGACCGCGCGCGGCCGCAATAATCCAGCGAATACCCAGCGCCTGGCGCCGTGACGAGCGCACTTCAACGGGCACCTGGTAGGTGGCGCCACCGACACGGCGTGAGCGCACCTCGATGGTCGGCATGACGTTATCGAGCGCCTGCTGGAATACCGAAAGCGGATTCTGCTTGGTCTTGCCCTCGATCATATCGAGCGCGCCATAAACAATGCGTTCTGCGACTGACTTCTTGCCGTCATACATGATCGCGTTCATGAACTTGCTGACGACAACGTTTCCGAATTTCGGGTCCGGAAGGATCTCGCGCTTTTCGGCGGCGTGACGGCGGGACATGGTCGATCCTTATTTCGGCCGCTTGGCGCCGTACTTCGAGCGGCGCTGCTTGCGGTTTTTGACGCCTTGCGTGTCGAGCACACCACGAAGGATGTGATAGCGCACACCAGGCAAATCTTTCACGCGGCCACCACGGATCATGACGACCGAGTGCTCTTGAAGGTTATGCCCCTCGCCCGGAATATAGCCGATGACTTCGAAGCCGTTGGTGAGCCGCACCTTCGCAACCTTGCGCAATGCCGAATTCGGCTTCTTCGGCGTCGTGGTGTAGACGCGCGTGCACACGCCGCGCTTCTGCGGCGATGCTTGCAGCGCCGGGACCTTGTTGCGCGCCTTGAGGGGCTTGCGCGGCTTCGCGATCAGTTGATTAACCGTCGGCATCGTTTGTCTTCATCACCTCAGGGGCTTGCGCCCGATATTTAAGGAGCACCTGCTCCGCACGCGGGCACGAACGGCCCGCCCGATCATCTCGGGCTTATCGCCCCGCTTTCGTCGCGCACTATGCAGTACGCAAAACAAAATCGCGCCACCGCCCAAGCGCGGCAGAGGCGCTTTTCCGCTCGGACGACCGCGCGGGCGACTTAGCCCCGCGGCCATTCACGTCAAAATCTGACAGTGGCTGTCAGAGGCAGCGTCTGAGCTTCATTCGTCGAGGCGATGCGCCGGCATCGATTGAGATAATATGACTTCTCAATGGGTTAGCCGGGCGGCCGTTCCGAGCAAGCGAAGCTCACCGCCTGCCGAAAAGTGACGGGTATGTATCGGCCGGATTCACGCAAGTCAAGCCGGAAACATACGGGAAAATCGAGGCTTTATGACCGAACGCCCCAATGGCGGCCGGCCGAGATAGCACCATGGCGAATATATGATGCCAAGGTACCGCGTGCTACCCGCCCAGGTACACCATGGCCTCGGCCGCAAATATCGCGCGACGGTCACAACAGGCGCTCCACCGGCACGCCGGTGAAGAAAAAAAGGCCGCGCCCTGCGGCGCGGCCTTTTTGTGGTGTGGGCAACGCTCTTATTCCGCCGCCGGCAGTGCGGGCGTCTCCTGCTGCTGCTTCGCAGCTTCGGCAGCCTTTGCGGCGTCCTTCTCGCGCTCTTCCAGAATAAGCGCGTCGCGCTTCATCGCGATTTCGCGCAGCTGGTTCATCATCGCGCCGGTTCCCGCCGGGATAAGCCGGCCGACGATGACGTTCTCCTTCAAGCCGTCGAGCGTATCCACCTTGCCGTTCACAGCGGCTTCGGTGAGCACGCGCGTCGTTTCCTGGAACGATGCCGCCGAGATGAACGAACGCGTCTGCAACGAGGCCTTCGTAATGCCGAGCAGAACAGGATGACCGCTGGCCGGCTTCTTTCCAGCCTCGACAGCCCGCGCGTTGATCTGGTCGAGCTCGATCTTGTCAAGCTGCTCGCCTTGCAGCAACTCGGTCTCGCCCGGGTCGTCGATCTCGACCTTCTGCAGCATCTGGCGAACGATCACCTCAATGTGCTTGTCATTGATCGACACGCCCTGCAGCCGATAGACCTCCTGAATCTCGTTGACGAGATAGGCGGCAAGCTCTTCGACACCACGGATGGCGAGAATGTCGTGCGGGGCGGGATTGCCCTCGACGATATAGTCGCCCTTCTCGATCACATCGCCGTCCTGCAAGTGAATGTGCTTGCCCTTGGGAATGAGATATTCCTTCGGCTCTTCACTCTTGTCCGTCGGCTCGATGGTGATGCGGCGCTTGTTCTTGTAGTCCTTACCGAAACGCACCGTGCCGCCGATCTCGGCGATGATCGCCGCTTCTTTCGGTCGGCGTGCTTCGAACAACTCGGCCACGCGCGGCAGACCGCCGGTGATATCGCGTGTCTTGGCACTTTCGGTTGGAATGCGTGCGATCACGTCGCCGGCTTTCACCTGGGCTCCCGGATCGACCGAGATGATCGCATCGACCGCCATTTGATAGCGCGCCTCACCGCCACGGCTGAGCTTAAGAAGCTTGCCGTCCTTGCCCGCCTTGATGACGATCGAGGGACGCAAGTCTTGCTGGTTGCGAGACGAACCGGTGCGCCAGTCGATAACCACGCGCTTGGCAATGCCGGTCGATTCATCAAGTGCTTCCGACATCGACAGCCCGTCGATGAGGTCTTCAAAGCCGATTGTGCCGTCGACCTCGGTCAGGATCGGCCGCGTATATGGATCCCACTCGGCAATGCGCTGGCCGCGTTTGATCTGTTGGCCATCCTCAACGCGCAGCCGTGCGCCGTACGGAATACGATGGTGCGCGCGCTCGGTCCCGTCGGGATCGACCACTGCGACCACCATGTTACGCACCATGGCGACCACATCATTGTCACTGTTGCGGGCAACGTTCGCGCTCTTGAACTTGATCCTGCCCTCAAAGTTTGACTCGATGAACGACTGCTCGGAAATCTGAGCGGCGCCGCCGATGTGGAATGTGCGCATGGTGAGCTGAGTGCCCGGTTCACCGATCGACTGCGCGGCGATGACGCCCACCGCCTCGCCCATATTGACCGGAGTGCCACGTGCAAGGTCGCGCCCGTAACACGCGCCGCAGACGCCGTTCGTCGCCTCACAGGTGAGCACGGAACGAATCTTCAGCTCCTGTACACCTGCATTGGTAATCGCATCGACATCCGCCTCGCCCAGGAGCGTCCCGGCCTTGACGATGAGCTTGCCGCTCGCCGGATCCTTCACGTCCTCCGCCGTGGTGCGGCCGAGAATGCGGCTGGCAAGCGACGCAACCACCGTGCCCGCATCAATGATGGCACGCACCTTGATGCCGTTGCTGGTGCCGCAATCTTCCGTTGTGATGATGCAGTCTTGCGCAACGTCCACGAGACGCCGCGTCAGATAGCCGGAGTTCGCGGTTTTCAACGCCGTATCGGCGAGGCCCTTGCGGGCGCCGTGCGTCGAGTTGAAGTATTCGAGCACCGAGAGCCCTTCCTTGAAGTTGGAAATGATCGGGCTCTCGATGATTTCACCCGACGGCTTCGCCATCAGGCCGCGCATGCCGGCGAGCTGCCGCATCTGCGCAGGCGAACCGCGCGCGCCGGAATGCGCCATCATGTAGATCGAGTTGACCTGCTCTTCGCGACCCTTGGCGTCTTTTTTTACCGCCGAGATTTCCTTCATCATCGCCTCGGCGATCGCCTCAGTACACTTCGACCAGGCGTCGACGACCTTATTGTACTTCTCGCCTTGCGTGATGAGGCCGTCGTTGTATTGCTGCTCGAATTCTTTGGCGAGCTCGCGCGTCTGCTCGACGATCTTCCATTTCGACGCCGGCACGACCATGTCGTCCTTGCCGAAGGAGATGCCGGCTTTGAATGCATGATAAAAGCCGAGCGCCATCACGCGGTCGCAGAAGATCACCGTCTCCTTTTGCCCGCAATGGCGATAGACCGTATCGATCATCGACGAAATCTCGCGCTTGGTCATCAAGCGGTTGACCGTGTCGAACGGAATTTTCGGATGACGCGGCAGCACGCTGCCGAGCACGACGCGACCGGGCGTCGTCTCGTACCATTTGTGATACGTGTTGCCGTTCTCGTCCACGCCCTCCCAGCGATACTTGATCTTGGCGTGCAGCGTCACCGCTTTTTCGTTAAGGGCGTGATCGACCTCGCTGAGATCACGATAGAACCCCTGGATGAGGTTCTTCTTCTTCGGATCGCGCCGGATGTCCTCTTCCTCGTGCAACTCAAGCTTCCACTCGCCCGGCTCGCCTTCCCGCATGATCGAGAGGTAGTAAAGGCCGAGCACGATGTCTTGCGACGGCACAATGATCGGGGAGCCGTTGGCCGGATGCAGGATGTTGTTGGTCGACATCATCAGCACGCGCGCTTCGAGCTGCGCTTCCAGCGACAGCGGCACGTGCACGGCCATCTGGTCACCGTCAAAGTCGGCGTTGAACGCGGCGCATACGAGAGGGTGAAGCTGGATGGCCTTGCCCTCGATCAGCACCGGCTCGAAGGCCTGGATGCCGAGGCGGTGCAAGGTCGGGGCGCGGTTCAACAGAACCGGATGCTCGCGGATCACCTCATCGAGGATGTCCCAGACCTCCGGCTTTTCCTTCTCGACCAGTTTCTTCGCCTGCTTCACGGTCGTGGAGAGACCCTTGGCATCAAGCCGCGAATAGATGAACGGCTTGAACAGTTCGAGTGCCATCTTCTTCGGCAGCCCGCACTGATGCAGCTTGAGTTCGGGTCCGACCACGATCACCGAGCGGCCCGAGTAATCGACACGCTTGCCGAGCAGGTTCTGCCGGAAGCGGCCCTGCTTGCCTTTGAGCATATCGGCGAGCGACTTCAGCGGGCGCTTATTGGCGCCGGTGATGACGCGACCGCGGCGGCCGTTGTCGAACAGCGCGTCGACCGCCTCCTGAAGCATGCGCTTCTCGTTGCGGATGATGATGTCCGGCGCGCGCAGCTCGATCAACCGCTTCAAACGATTGTTACGGTTGATGACGCGGCGATAGAGGTCGTTCAAGTCTGACGTCGCGAAGCGCCCACCGTCGAGCGGCACCAGCGGACGCAGGTCCGGCGGGATCACCGGCACGACAGTCAGGATCATCCACTCCGGGCGGTTGCCGGAGGCGATGAAGGCCTCGATCAGCTTCAGACGCTTGGCGATCTTCTTTTTCTTGATGTCGCTTTCCGAGCCGGCGATCTCGGCACGCAACTCGGCCTGCATTTTCTCGAGGTCGAGCGCCTTCAGCATATCGCGGATGGCTTCCGCGCCAATGAGCGCGGTGAAGCTGTCGGCGCCATACTCCTCCTGCGCCTTCAGGTATTCATCTTCCGACAAGAGCTGACGCTCCTTGAGCGGCGTCAGGCCCGGCTCAAGCACGACGTAGTATTCGAAATAGAGAATGCGTTCGAGGTCCTTAAGCGTCATGTCGAGCAGAAGACCGATGCGGCTCGGCAACGACTTCAGGAACCAGATATGCGCAACCGGCGCCGCCAGTTCGATGTGGCCCATGCGCTCGCGCCGGACGCGCGAGAGCGTCACCTCGACCGAGCACTTCTCGCAGATGATGCCCTTGTACTTCATGCGCTTGTACTTGCCGCACAAGCACTCGTAATCCTTGATCGGCCCGAAAATACGCGCGCAGAACAACCCGTCACGCTCGGGCTTGAAGGTGCGGTAGTTGATGGTCTCCGGCTTCTTAATCTCGCCGTATGACCAGGACAGAATCTTTTCCGGGCTCGCGATCGAAATCCGGATCTGGTCGAAGACCTGTGCCGGCGTCTGCGGGCTGAAAAGATTCATGATCTCTTGATTCATCGCGTTCTCTCCTTGGCCGCTGCAGCGGCCCCAAGCTCTGGGCTGTCATCCCCCGCGGAACCAGGGCATCCAGTAATCAGCACGGCTGCTGGCTACCGGATCGTCCGCTTGCGCGGACGACAACAGTGGGAGCGGCCTTCCCGGCCGCTCGTTTGAATTACTCCGCTGCTTCGGCGGTCGGCTCGCCGCCCTGCAACTGCCTCTGCTGCTTCGAATTGTGCAGCTCGACGTTGAGGCCGAGCGAGCGCATCTCCTTGACCAGCACGTTGAAGCTTTCCGGAATGCCCGCCTCGAACGTATCGTCGCCGCGCACGATCGCCTCATAAACCTTCGTACGGCCGGCAACGTCGTCCGACTTGACGGTGAGCATTTCCTGCAACGTGTAGGCGGCGCCGTAAGCTTCGAGCGCCCACACCTCCATTTCGCCGAAGCGCTGCCCGCCGAACTGCGCCTTGCCGCCGAGCGGCTGCTGCGTAACGAGCGAGTACGGACCGATCGAGCGCGCGTGAATCTTGTCATCGACAAGATGATGCAGTTTGAGCATGTAGATGTAGCCCACCGTCACCTTGCGGTCGAACGGCTCGCCGGTGCGCCCGTCAAAGACGGTGACCTGTCCTGAATGGTCGAGACCCGCAAGGTCGAGCATCTTCTCGATGTCGCCCTCTTTCGCGCCGTCGAACACCGGCGTCGCGATCGGCACGCCATTCCGCAGGTTACCGCCGAGTTCGACCACCTCGTCTTCGTTCAATGACTTGATGGTCTCATCCTCGCCGTACACCTTCTTCAGAATATCCTTAAGCGGCCGCACGTCCTGTTTGCTGTTGTAGGCATCCACCGCCTGGCCGATCTTGAGGCCAAGACCGGCACAAGCCCAGCCGAGATGCGTCTCAAGGATTTGCCCGACGTTCATGCGGCTCGGCACGCCGAGCGGATTGAGCACGATGTCGACCGGCGTGCCATCGGCGAGGAACGGCATATCCTCCACGGGCACGATCTTCGACACCACGCCCTTGTTGCCGTGACGGCCGGCCATCTTGTCGCCAGGCTGAATCTTGCGTTTCACCGCGACGAAGACCTTCACCATCTTCATCACGCCGGGCGGCAATTCGTCGCCGCGTTGCAGCTTCTCGACCTTGTCGAGGAAGCGTTGCTCAAGAAGTTTCTTCGACTCGTCGTACTGTTTGCGAATGGCTTCAATCTCAGCCATCAGCTTGTCGTTCGGCGAGGCGAACAGCCACCACTGCGCGCGCGGATATTCTTCCAGCACCGCCCTGGTGATCTTGCTGTCCTTCTTGAAGCCTTTCGGACCGGCAATGCCCTGGCGTCCTTCCAGCAACTCGGCCAGACGGCTGTAGACGTTGCGGTCGAGAATCGCCTGCTCGTCATCACGGTCTTTCGCGAGACGTTCGATCTCCTCACGCTCGATTGCAAGCGCGCGCTCATCCTTCTCGACGCCGTGGCGATTGAACACGCGGACTTCGACGACAGTGCCCTGGACGCCCGGCGGCACGCGCAACGAGGTATCGCGCACATCGGAAGCCTTCTCGCCGAAGATCGCGCGTAGAAGCTTTTCCTCCGGCGTCATTGGGCTTTCGCCCTTCGGCGTGATCTTGCCGACGAGGATGTCGCCAGCGTGAACCTCGGCACCGATATAGACGATGCCCGCTTCGTCGAGATTTTTCAGCGCCTCTTCCGAGACGTTCGGAATGTCACGGGTGATTTCCTCGGGACCGAGCTTGGTGTCGCGCGCCATCACCTCGAATTCCTCGATGTGAATGGACGTGAACACGTCGTCTTTCACGATCCGCTCGGAAAGCAGGATCGAGTCCTCGAAGTTGTAACCGTTCCACGGCATGAACGCGACCAGCACGTTACGCCCGAGCGCGAGCTCGCCAAGATCGGTCGAGGGCCCGTCGGCGATGATGTCGCCCTTCTCGACGTGGTCACCGACCTTCACCAGCGGACGCTGATTGATGCAGGTGTTCTGGTTTGAGCGCTGATATTTCATCAGCCGATAGATATCGACGCCGGGCTTGGTCGGGTCGGTTTCTTCCGTCGCGCGAATAACGATACGCGTGGCATCAACCTGATCGACGATACCGGTGCGGCGCGCGCCGATGGCGGCCCCCGAATCGCGGGCCACGACGCCTTCCATGCCGGTGCCAACGAACGGCGCCTCGGCGCGAACGAGCGGCACCGCCTGCCGCTGCATGTTCGAGCCCATCAGCGCCCGGTTCGCGTCGTCATTCTCGAGGAATGGAATGAGTGCCGCGGCAACCGACACGAGCTGCTTCGGCGACACGTCCATGAAGTCGACCTTGTCACGCGGAACGAGATGCACGTCACCCGCGTGGCGGCAGACGATCAGGTCTTCCGTAAAGCGGCCACGGCTATCGATCGGCGCATTCGCTTGCGCCACCGTGTAGCGGCCCTCCTCCATCGCGGAGAGATACACTACCTCGTCCGTGACGCGGCCATCCTTGACCTTGCGGTAGGGTGTTTCGACGAAACCGTATTTGTTCACCCGCGCGTAGGTCGCGAGCGAATTGATGAGACCGATGTTCGGCCCTTCCGGCGTCTCGATCGGGCAGATACGGCCGTAGTGCGTCGGGTGTACGTCGCGCACCTCAAATCCGGCGCGCTCGCGCGTGAGGCCGCCCGGTCCGAGCGCCGAGAGACGCCGCTTATGCGTGATCTCGGAGAGCGGATTGGTCTGGTCCATAAACTGCGAGAGCTGCGAGGAACCGAAGAATTCGCGCACTGCTGCCGCCGCCGGCTTCGCATTGATCAGATCCTGCGGCATGACGGTGTCGATATCGACCGACGACATGCGCTCCTTGATCGCGCGCTCCATGCGCAGGAGACCGATGCGGTACTGATTTTCCATCAGTTCGCCGACCGAACGCACCCGGCGGTTACCGAGGTGATCGATATCGTCAATCTCGCCCTTGCCGTCGCGCAAATCGACCAGCGTGCGAATGACGGCAATGATGTCGTCCTTGCGCAGCACGCGCATGGTGTCCGGCGCGTCGAGATCGAGCCGCATGTTCATCTTCACGCGGCCGACTGCGGAAAGATCGTAACGCTCCGGATCGAAGAAAAGCGAACGGAACATTGCCTCGGCGGTTTCGACCGTCGGCGGCTCGCCCGGACGCATGACACGATAGATATCGAACAGCGCGTCCTCACGCGTCATGTTCTTGTCGACTGCAAGCGTGTTGCGGATGTACGCACCGACGTTGACATGGTCGATGTCGAGTAGCGGCAATTCCTTGTAGCCGACCTCGATCAGGCTCTTGAGATTCTTTTCGGTGATCTCATCGCCGGCTTCCATGTAGATCTCGCCCGTCTTCGGGTTGACGAGATCCTCGGCGACATAGTGGCCGATCAATTCCTCGTCGGTCATGCGCAGGGCCTTCAGCCCCTTCTCTTGCAACTGGCGCGCCTGACGAACGGTGAGCTTCTGGCCGGCTTCCACGACGGTGCGGCCGGTATCGGCATCGACCAGATTGTTGATTGCCTTATAACCTTTGAGCCGGTTGGCATCGAACGGCACGCGCCAGCCGTCCTTTTGGCGCTTGTAAGTCACTTGCTTGTAGAACGTGGAAAGAATTTCCTCGCCGTCGAGCCCCAGCGCATACAGCAGCGACGTCACCGGTATCTTCCGGCGACGATCGATGCGCGCATAGACGATGTCCTTGGCATCGAATTCGATGTCGAGCCACGAACCCCGGTAGGGAATGATACGGGCGGCGAACAGCAGCTTTCCGCTCGAATGCGTCTTGCCCTTGTCGTGATCGAAGAACACGCCAGGCGAACGATGCATTTGCGAAACGATGACGCGTTCCGTGCCGTTCACAATGAACGTACCGTTGTTGGTCATCAGCGGGATGTCGCCCATGTAGACATCCTGCTCCTTGATGTCCTTCACGGAGCGCGCGCCGGTTTCCTCGTCGATATCGAACACGATCAGGCGCAGCTTGACCTTGAGCGGCGCAGCGTACGTCATGCCGCGTTGGCGGCATTCGTCCACGTCGTATTTCGGCGGATCGAACTCGTAGCCGACAAAGTCGAGCTGCGAGGTGTTAGAGAAATCCTTGATCGGGAAGACGGACTTGAAGACCGCCTGCAACCCCTCGTCGGGGCGTCCACCCTCGGGCGGATCGACGAGCAGAAACTGGTCGTAAGACGCCTTTTGAACCTCGATGAGGTTCGGCATCTCCGCGACTTCCTTGATTGTGCCGAAAAATTTTCTTACGCGCTTGCGACCGGTAAACGTCTGCGCCATCGTGTCTCTCTCGATTCGATGCTGTCGGGCAGCGGGGCGCCTCTCCGCACGGCCGCAATCCATCGCGACCATCAGGACAGGCGTCTGATTGCCCGGTTCTATTGTGATTCGGGCATGACCCGAACCGCCGCACTCTCTCAACTGTCCGCCATGCCCGCGTCTTCGCCCGCCGACACGACGTTGCTCGCCATTTGGCCGAGTTCCCCCCGGTCTTCATCCGTATTGGGCCGATTAGCCAAACGCTCCGGCCTTGTCCCAGGGACCCGAGCCGAATTCCGGCTCGGGAACCTGGCTTAGATAAGCTTTGCTTATTTAAGCTCAACCTTTGCACCAGCCTTTTCGAGCGTCGCCTTAATCTTGGCGGCCTCGTCCTTGCTGACGCCTTCCTTCACGGTCTTGGGCGCACCCTCAACCAGATCCTTCGCCTCCTTTAGGCCGAGGCCGGTCAGCGCGCGCACCTCTTTGATTACCTCAATCTTCTTGTCGCCGGCAGACGCGAGCACGACGGTGAATTCCGTCTTCTCCTCAGCCGGTGCGGCGGCGCCACCGGCCGCCGGGCCCGCGGCTACTGCAACAGCGGCAGCAGCGGAAACACCCCACTTCTCTTCCAGCATCTTCGCGAGGTCTGCCGCCTCGAGGACGGTCAGGCCCGACAATTCATCGACGATCTTCTGCAGGTCAGCCATTGCTTACTTCCTTTAAAGGTTCGAACCAGTTCTTGAGTTGATTCACGCCGCAGCGCTCTCCTTGGAGGCATAAGCCTGGACGACGCGTGCCACTTTTGCGGCCGGCGCGTTGACGACCTGCGCAATCTTGGTCGCGGGCGCCTGGATGAGGCCCACGATCTTTGCACGCAGCTCATCGAGCGACGGCAATGAGGCCAGAGCCTTCACGCCGTTTACGTCCAAAGCAGTCTTGCCCATCGTTCCGCCGAGAATGACGAACTGCTCGTTCGCTTTGGCGAAATCGACGGCCACCTTCGGCGCCGCCACGGGATCGCCCGAGAAGGCGATCACGGTTGGCCCCTTCAACAGAGGCTCGATGGCGACGGCATCGGTGCCCTTGAGAGCGATCTTGGCGAGACGGTTTTTCGCGACCTTTACCGTTGCGCCCGACGCACGCATCTGCTTGCGCAGCGTTTGCATCTGACTGACGGTGAGGCCGGAATAATGCGCAACCACCACGACTTGCGACGCCTTGAAGACCTCGCTCAACTCGGTGATGGCTTGCTGTTTTTCCGCTCGATCCACTGCAAGCTCTTTCCGGTTTGACGGTCCGCCGTGCCTTTGGCGGGAGCCGCCGGGTTGACACCAGCCGTCCCGCTTCAAGTTCACGCGAACGCATTCACGCGGACTCAATCGGCAGGACGACGCTTTCCGTTAGCCTGCCCCCCGGGGACGCGGAAATTCCACGCCACGGGTCAATCGAGGTTCGAACCAAACTGGCGCAGGACCTGCGCTAACTCGGATCGCTTCCCCGTCTATGCTGGCCCTTTGCAGGTTCAAGCCTTGGTTCAAGAAACCGCGGCACCGGCAGTCTCGGACAGGTTGTTACGCGCCTTGCAAAGGACTGAAATCCTTATCGTCTTCCGCCTCTCAGAGTTTCCCGAGGGATATCCAAAAGGAAGAAGTCGGACCCACCATCTTTTTGTAAGAACGCGCAAAGGCGCGCCGACAAGCAGGGCCGGCACGCCCGTTTCGGTGATCTAGACCCTTGGGTAGCTTTTGCCAAGCCCTAATTGAGAGAATTTTGCCGCAGGACAGGCAAATTCTCTAGAGGGGCTGCCGTGGTCGGCTGTCATGCCAGGGCGCGAACGGAGTTCGCGAACCCCAAATCCAGCGCTGATTCCGTGCGTGTCTCTGGATTCCGGATTACCGCGAAGCTATCGGGGCCGCGCTTCGCGCGGGCCGTTGGTGTCGTCCGGAATGACATCGGAGGTGTTTCAGGAGCCTCCCGGAGCAAGCTGCCTGCGAAGGACTCGGCGATCAAGCTGTGCCGCCGCTGAACAGGGACGACGGATCGACCTTGATACCCGGGCCCATGGTCGAAGAAATCGCAACACGGTTGATGTAATGGCCCTTGGCACCCGGCGGTTTGGCTTTCTGCACCGCGTCGGCGAATGCCTTGATGTTCTCGACGAGCTTTTCCTCCGGGAACGAGGCCTTGCCGACGCCGGCCTGGACGATGCCAGCTTTCTCGACGCGGAATTCGACCGAGCCGCCCTTCGCGCCTTTCACGGCGCTCGCGACATCCATCGTCACCGTGCCGACCTTCGGATTCGGCATGATGCCGCGGGGGCCAAGAATCTTACCGAGGCGGCCGACCAATGGCATCATGTCGGGGGTCGCGATGCAGCGGTCGAAATCGATCGTGCCGCCGCTCACCTTCTCGAACAAATCCTCCGCGCCGACGACGTCGGCGCCGGCAGCCTTCGCCTCGTCAGCCTTGGCGCCGCGGGCGAACACGCCGACGCGCAGCGTGCGGCCCGATCCGTTCGGCAGCGTGACGACGCCGCGCACCATCTGATCGGCATGTGTCGGATCGACGCCGAGGTTCATCGCGATCTCGATCGTCTCGTCGAACTTCGCCTTGGCCCGTTCCTTGATCATCTTCACCGCTTCCGCGATCGGATAGGACTTGCTGCGGTCGATGCCCTTGCGCACGGCGAGGGTTCGTTTGCCCAGATGTGCCATGGCGCTTACTCCGTCACCTGCAAGCCCATTGAGCGGGCGGAACCTTCAACCATGCGCATGGCCGCTTCGACCGTATCGCAGTTCAGATCTTTCATTTTTTGTTCGGCGATTTCGCGCACCTGCTGCTTGCTGACCTGACCAGCAACATCGCGACCCGGTGTTTTCGAGCCGCTCTCGAGCTTCGCCGCCTTCTTGAGGAAGTACGTCACCGGCGGCGTCTTCATCTCAAAGGTGAAGGAGCGATCCTGGTAGGTCGTGATGACGACCGGGATCGGGATGCCCTTCTCCATCTTCTGGGTCTGGGCGTTGAACGCCTTGCAGAACTCCATGATGTTGAGGCCGCGCTGACCGAGCGCCGGCCCGATTGGCGGCGACGGGTTCGCGGCGCCCGCGGGCACCTGCAATTTAAGGAATCCAGTGACTTTCTTTGCCATTACCAACTCCTGCAAAAGGGCTGGCGTGCCAGCCCGTCTGGTTCAGGTTCGTGGTGCGGATCTTGACGGTTGGCGACCGCCTCACCTCCCACGTCTCTCGAAATCATGCCCCGCGAAGACGAAGCATCACTAATCACATAGGCCACACGTATCGGCAAGTGTGTGCCTGCTCCACGCGCTTGGACCCGCCGTCGCTGGCATCGGCAGCTTTACAGCTTCTCCACCTGCCCGAATTCCAGTTCCACCGGCGTAGCGCGGCCGAAGATCGACACCGCGACCTTCACGCGTGAACGGCCCTCGTCCACTTCCTCGACCACGCCGTTGAAAGACGCGAACGGCCCGTCCGACACGCGCACCTGCTCGCCGACCTCAAACGATACGGACGGCTTCGGCCTTTCAATACCCTCCTGAACCTGATGCAGAATGCGCTCAGCTTCAGCATCCGAAATCGGCATCGGCTTCTTGTCGGTCCCAAGAAAGCCGGTGACCTTCGGCGTGTTCTTGATGAGGTGATAGATTTCGTCGGTGAGATCCATTTTCACCAGCACGTAGCCGGGAAAGAACTTGCGCTCGGCGTCCACCTTGCGGCCGCGGCGCACCTCCACGACTTTCTCGGTCGGGACCATCACCTCCTCGAAGTGATCCATGAGGCCGCGCTGCCTGGCTTGTTCCCGGATCGATTCCGCCACCTTTTTCTCGAAGTTCGAATAGGCGTGGACGATGTACCAGCGCTTGGGTTTGGTCGTTGTCGTTGTCGCTGTGTCGCTCATCTCGAATGCCTTCAGCCAGCCAAGCCCAATACGAATGTCACCGCGATGCGGATGACCTCATCCGCAACCAGAAAGAATACGGACGCGATCCCGACCATCACGAACACCATGATGGTAGTGACCAGCGTCTCGCGGCGCGACGGCCAGGTGACCTTGTTGGTCTCGGCGCGCACCTCTTGCAGGAACTTGAACGGTGACACTCTTGCCATAACGAGTCCTAATATAATGTCAGCCGGGCTTTTCGCTCGCCTCGAGGACAGAAAGCTTACTGCCCAGCTACCGCCTGGCAGGAGTGGAGGGACTCGAACCCCCAACCCCCGGTTTTGGAGACCGGTGCTCTAGCCATTGAGCTACACTCCTCCGTAAAGCGGCTGCGGCGGACCATAAAGGCCCGCCGCGGGGATGTCATGCATTATGGGTGCTGGATTTGCAAGCACTTCCAGCGCCAAGGCGGCAACCGGCAAACCGCTGTAACCGGAGATTGGCCGCCTACAATGGAAGCCTTGGGAGCGCGAAGGTTGGAGCGGGTGAAGGGAATCGAACCCTCGTCATCAGCTTGGAAGGCTGTTGCTCTACCATTGAGCTACACCCGCGCCAGAGGTCAGTAGTCAGGTATCTGTAATCAGACGATGCAGCCCCGTTTTGATTTTGGATCTCTCATTAACTGACCACTGATTACCGATACCTGAAATGGTGGGGGAAGTAGGACTCGAACCTACGAAGGCTAAGCCAGCGGATTTACAGTCCGCCCCCTTTGCCGCTCGGGACATTCCCCCGCAAACCGCCGCACGGCGTTGATCTCGAAAGACAAACGCTTCCGCCCGCGGGCCAGTCGGGATTTCGGCGTTTATGGGCACGCCCCCTCGTTAAGTCAATGGAGGCTATCTCCGTTGCGCAAGATCAAGTATGCACGCGCACGGTTCCCCGAAACGCTAAGCGGTATGGCACGGCAACCCTTTCATCCGCCCCGCGGGGCCGCGAAACCCGGCACGACGCGCGAGCAGATCGAGCGACGTGCGCGATTCCGGCGCGCCCGACGCGACAGCCTGCGGCCCGAGGACGACAGCACCGTCGTCATGTACGGCTGGCATACGGTGGTTGCGGCGCTGAAAAACCCCGCGCGGCGCGCGCGCCGCCTGCTGGCGACCGAAAACGCCGCACGACGCCTTGCGGATGAGGGCGTCCGGCCATCCATTGCACCGGAAATCGTCCGGCCCGCGATCATTGCGGAACGGCTTGCACCCGATGCCGTGCATCAGGGCCTCTACATCGAGGCCGAGGCGCTGCCCTCACCTGCCGTCGAGGACCTGAGCGCGAGCGGCATCGTGCTCGTGCTCGATCAGATCACCGATCCGCACAATGTCGGCGCGATCTTCCGCTCGGCTGCGGCATTTGCGGCGAGCGCGATCGTGACGACGCAACGCCACAGTCCGGACGCCACCGGCGCGTTGGCGAAGGCCGCCTCGGGCGCGCTCGAGCATGTACCGCTCGTCAACGTGCAAAACCTCGCGCGCGGGCTTGCGGCGCTCAAACAACACGGATTCCTTATCGTCGGACTCGACAGCAGCGGCGAAAACGATCTCACCGATATACCGATGCGGGCACCGCTTGCATTGGTGTTGGGCGCGGAAGGAAAAGGGCTGCGCCAATTGACGCGCGAAACGTGCGACCACATCGCGCGCATCGATCTCCCCGGTGCCATCAAAAGCCTGAACGTATCGAATGCAGCGGCACTCGCGCTCTATGTTGCCAACCAGCAGATTACCGCCGAATCATAGAAGCAAAACGGCGGGCTCTCACCCGCCGCTCGCACCCCACTAACGGAATGTCTATTGGGACGATTTGCCAGGCTTGCGAAACAGGTGGATGTCCATGCGGTCGGGGCCGAGAATGGTTACGTCGGCGTCGGCATGGATGACGCGATCGGCCGCATCGTTTCCATCGTGCAAGTTCGCGGCATCCTGTCCTGTCACCAATCCGGAAGATGGCCCATCCGCTGCACAGACGCCGCACTCCGACGACGTCGACCACTCACGATGAAAACTTTGCGCCGGTTTGTTTCGGCGCGGCAGCGCGCTGTGATGCTGGATTGTGTTCGTCCGTCCCCGCGGAAAGTAATGATGATTGTGCCAGGGCGGGAGCCAATATTCGCGCACGGTCACGCCGGGCTCATAGTCGTATATGATGATCGAGCCGGCGCGACTGCCAATCAACGGACCGTCGTAATCCGCTGCCCGCGCCGCAATCACCGCGACTGCGAGCGAACCGATAACGAGCAATGCACGCATACAGCGCAATTCCGATGAACGAAACATCGACAGCATTTTACATAAACTGCACGCGTCGATAGTGGTGATCGCCAGGTAACATTAACCCGGCAGGCGTGGTCTTGTTCGTCGCGGAACGACCACAATGCAAACGAGGCGACGCACGTGTTAAACTTAATGCGCAGCCTCCAAACGCCGCTGCCTCCACGCTAAGCAGCGGACGCCCTAAGCCGAACGATTTAGACCTGTCCTGATTTTTTGAATTTGAACATGTCGATCCGCCGCCAGGCGCGCGTTTCGCCGGAATCCGCGGTCTCCGGTCGCAGGCCACATTTATTTACAAGTCCTTGTGACCTTTCGATGACACTGATAGCTGTTGCACAGCACAACGCCGGGTTAGCTCAGCGGTAGAGCAGCGGTTTTGTAAACCGTTGGTCGGGGGTTCAAGTCCCTCACCCGGCACCAGGCCTTCGCCGGCGGCGGCCGGTCCGCTGGCAAGCCATCCTCGATCGCGAAGATTGCGTGACGACGTTCTAGTAAAGGCGCTCTCGAGCCCGGCATTGAACGGAGCGTGTTCGAGAGGCAGAGCCGTGCCCACCAAAAGAGCTTTTCGGTTGTTCCCGACTGTGTCAGACTACCGGGGTCGACGTTTACTTCCGGAGAGCAAAGCAATGCCGCAGGGCACCGTTAAGTGGTTCAACCCGACGAAGGGCTATGGCTTCATTCAGCCGCAAGAAGGCGGGAAAGATGTGTTCGTCCACATCTCCGCGGTCGAGCGCGCAGGCCTTAGCACACTGAACGAAGGGCAGACCGTTCAGTACGAGCTCGTCGAGAACCGCGGGAAGACATCCGCGGAGAACCTCAAGGTCAAGTGACCCCGTCGCCCTCGCTTCGCGTCGTTCACTTTCGGCCTAACCGATGATCTGAAAATCCGCCGAGCCTTAACGGCCCGGCGGCTTTTGCCGTGCGCGTTTGAAATTGCGTTGCGTGTGACGCTTGCATTGCCATAATCAACGCGTCAGCTTCTCAAGCTCCGGAAAAGGCGCGAGAGATGCATCCTGGCACAAGGCTTTTACCTCGCGCGCTTCGCTCACATAGCGATTGAGCTTGCCGTCGACGTAGACGGCAGCGCCCTCTTTGTTACCCATATATTTGCCGTCGCTGTTGCGGGCGTTGAAACGGATGCAGACGATGTATCGTTCGCCGAGCCCCATTTTCTTGCGGACCGGCTGCGACACGTGCGCTTCCTTGATGTGAGTCGGATCGTTCAAATAGGTCCGCAGGAATGCAAGCAGATCGTCCTTGTAGTGGGCGGGAAAGATGTTCTGCTGCTCCCAAAGCGTCTTGAGGTCTTCCTGCGTCGGCTCGATATCGTGACTGCAGCCGCCGACGAGAAGTGCGGCAAGAACGATCAACCATTTCATCGGCTAATTCCGGTACGAACGTGCCCTTGTCGTCATCATATCGTCGTGTCGTTGATTTGGAATATCATGACGGCGTGCGGTGTGTAGATAAATGCGGGGCGACTTCCGGAAACGAGGATTCCGCGACGATGCGTTCGTCTCTCACTTTTTCGCGGCGCGCGCTGCTTGCCGCTTCCGCGGCGGTGATCGTGGCACCGCGCATCTCTCCGGCGGGCGAGCGGCCCGCCCGCATACAAGGTCCCGGCGTTTATCGCACCAAAATCGGCAGCTATGAAGTAACCGCGCTTTATGACGGCATCTGGCGCTTGCCGATCGACGAAAAATTCGTGCGCAATGCAAGCAGCAGCGCGGTCGACAAAGCGCTTGCCGCGGCTTTCCTGCCGCCGCGTGTTTTGCCGGTGTCCTTCACCGCGCTGATGGTGAACACCGGATCGAAGCTAATCCTGATCGATACCGGCACGGCCGGGCAGATCACCGACAGCGCAGGCTTCATGCTCGGCAATCTCGCAGTTGCCGGTATCGAACCGAAACAGATCGACACGATCCTGATTTCGCATTTTCATCCGGACCATATCGACGGGATCAAGACAAAAGACGGTGCAAAGGTCTTTCCGAATGCCGAGATCCTGGTGCCGGAGCCC
Source organism: Pseudolabrys sp. (assembly GCA_035760805.1). Classification (GTDB taxonomy): domain Bacteria; phylum Pseudomonadota; class Alphaproteobacteria; order Rhizobiales; family Xanthobacteraceae; genus Pseudolabrys. Next base: position 50,340 of record DASTSG010000005.1, on the reverse strand, counting down.
GAGTGGAAGTTCTGGATGGACGACGGCAATATGAGCCGCGCGAAACAGCCCGTGCTGCGGTATTTCCGCAACGCGCGGCGCATCTTCAAGGACATTGCCGACGAGGTGCATCGCTTCACGCCCGGCAAGGAGGTGGCGCCGGGCATCACGTCGATTCCGGCTTACGGCCATACGCCGGGCCACACCGCTTTTTCGATTAGCTCAGGCAATCAGTCGATGCTGGTGATGAGCGACACGGCGCGCGAACCATTTTTGTTCGTCAAGCATCCGCGATGGCAGCCGAGCTACGACATGGACGGGCCGCTGGCAGCTACGACACGCCAGCGCATGCTCGACCGCGCTGCAGCCGACCGCATGCTGGTCGAGGCTTACCACTTTCCCTTCCCGGCTTCCGGGCACATCGCAAGAACGAAGAGCGGCTACGAGCTCGTGCCGCTCATGTGGGAGCCGCTTTAGCTACATCTTCGAGAGCTTCGCGATATCGACGGCCTGCGCATAGGCGAGTTTCGCGTCCACCGGTCCCGAACCGGTGACGCTCACAAGAAACTTGTTCGAGATCACCATGTTTACGTCGCCTTCGTGCGTCTGGATTGCACGCTGGCTGCCGACCCGGACAAGCTTGCCCATGGCGCCCGCGATCGCCGGGTTCATGAAAAGCTGCGCGAACTGCATGACCATTGCGGAATCGCCGGTGATGCGTACCTCGATCTGTTTGCCGTCAGATCTTGTGTAACGCCGGCTTGCGGACGACGCGCCGAACATTGCAACGCCAACGGATGCGACCTCCGGCTTCTCCGCTTTCCATCCAGGCAGCGGAGCGGGCAAAAGCGCGGCAAAGATTTCGGCGTTCTTCTGTCCGATCAGTTGGGAAGCCGTGTCGAGCGACTGCTTGGCCCCCGCGAAATCGCCGGCCTGATAAGCCTTGCGCGCCTGGTCGATGGCGTCGGTGATGTCATCCGCCAGTGCCGGCGTAGCGGCAAGAACGGCAATGGCAGACAAGATGCGGACCCAATGCATGCCCCCCTCCCGGGAATCAGAGCCGCCGCGATCTTAGCTTATCCCGGCGGCTCTTCAGATAGGCTGCCTGGCCGATGGACACGCTCAATTCGAGACGCGAACGCCGCCGAATACGCTGAATCCGGGATGCAGGAAGCCCACCGGGTTTTGGTAGTCGCGATCGAAAAGATTGTCGATTCGGCCAAACACCGTGACGTGATTGTTTACCGCGTAGTCGGCCGCGAGATTGACGACTGTGTAGGGCGAAGCATTGAGCCGCGGAATGAACACGGGCGTATCCCGATTGACGTCGATCCAGGAGCCGACATGTAGGAGGGTCGCCGAAACCGTCAGCCCGTCGGCCGGCAGCCATGCCAACGAAGCGCTGAATTTGTCTTGCGGACGTCGGAGCAATTCGAGTCCGGTCGTCGCATCTTTCGCGATGGTGTGCGTATAGTCGGCGCGGACTTTCAGCCGCGGCGTAATCACCGCCGTTGCGAAGGCCTCGATGCCGTGTGTTTCAACGTCTCCGAGATTGACAAAGACAAATGTGAAATTGGGATTGAATTGCGGATTGATGAGGTCCGTAATGTCGTTGTGGAAATAGGTCACTCCGAAGCGGAGCCGATTGTCGAACAGCGGCTGCTCAAACCCGAAGTCGTAGCCTTTGCTGAATTCCGGTTTCAGGTTGGGGTTGGCGAGTTGCCCGATGGTCGGATTGTTGACGAAGAGTTGCGTCAACGTCGGGGCCTTGAAACCTGTACCGTAGGTCGCCTTGAGTTTCGTCTCGGTCACCGGAACGATGAACGCCGGCGCAATTCGCCACGTCACATGCGACCCGAAGCTGTCGTTGTCATCGATGCGGATATTCGACGTCAGAAAGAACCGATCGGCAAAACTTGATTGCAGCTCGGCATAGGCCGCTTTGTTTCCATTGGACGCCCTCGTGGTCACCGGGACAAAAACGCCACCCATCACCGATCCTGTCGAATCGGTGCGAAGCCTCTGCGTTTCGTCTTCGGCGCCAAGAACAAGCGTTTGTCCCGGCAATACACGTATCTCGCCGCGCCAGTCGAATTTGGTCCTCTCGCCCACATTCGTCACCGGCGGCGCCACGGAACCGAATGGCGTGAAGCTGTCCGGATTTGGGTTGAAGGCCCACGCCCACTGGTTGCTGTAATTTACCCCGAAATAGTTTTTGAATTTTCCGTCGAACAGCGACCAGACCGCTTCACCACGCGTGAACAGCTGATGGTTCACCTGTGTGTCCTGCAACACTTCAGGCGCGGCGTTCGGCGGAAAATTGACCGCGTCATCTCCGGTAAACCGGTGCTTCGCGTCGGTATAGCGCGCTACGAAGTTGACCGCGAAGTTGTCGGATAGATCGGCGCCGAGCTTGGTCGAATAGGTCCAGTTGTCATAGGTGTCGTTATTCCGCTTCTCGCCCGGCGCCAGAAGATCAAGCGGGGTGACAGGAACATCGGTCGAGCGCAGATGAAGGATATTGAAAGCGTAATTGAAATTGCCTTGCGACCCGCTCAGATGTCCCGCCTGATTGAAGGTGCCGAGTGATCCCCCCTCGGCCGTTGCGGAGGCCTTCGCCGGCCCCTCTCCTTTCTTTGTCGTGATCCAGATGACGCCGCCGATCGCATCCGCGCCGTAGAGGCCGCTTTGCGGGCCGCGCAAAACCTCGATGCGCTCGACATCGCCGGTTAGAAGGTGCGCAAAATCAAATGCGCCATTCGGCGAACTCGGATCACCTATTTCAATGCCGTCGATAAAGACCTTGACGTGATTTGAATTCGTCCCCCGCATAAAGATCGAGGTTTGCGCACCGACGCCGCCGCTTTGGACCACGTTGAGGCCGGGGACCGATTTCAGCGCATCCGGAACGGTCCTGATCTGCTCCCGTTGCAAATCTTGCGCGGTGATCACCGTCACCGAACTTGCAATCCGGTTGGACGGTGTCGGCACCATTGTCGGGCTGACGACAATCTGCGGCAGTGAGACCGCGTTCGACGCCGACGACTCTTGCGCGGCGGCAGGCTTGACGAGAAGGCTTGCCAGCCCAATTGCCGCGGCAATCGTTTCGATTTTCGCTCCCATAAACCAACGCTCCTTCGTTTGCGCCAACGCGTTCGCGTTGCGCATCGGGTGAACCAAACCCGCTGCGAAGGCTTGTGGGCGTTGCGCGTAGGCCGCGCGTCACACACACTTTTGAAAAGTCGTGGGAGAATTTCTCGCACGTCCTTCGCAACGACTGATGTCACCGCTGCGAAAGACCGCTCCGTATGGACGCCCCGTCCACCGGTTGGGTGACCGTGCCGGCAGGTCTCCTGGCTCGCGGGTCGTTGCTTTGGCGCCGGCCTTCCCGGTTTCCCAGTGGCCGCAGGTGACGCGAAGCTCGCCGCTTACAGTTGCGGGGGCAGCCACGGATAGCCGCAAACAGACGGATTCCGTGTTCCCTCTTTCGTCCCCGGAGCGACCCGGGGAACCAGCACGGTAAAATGTTCCAACGCGTTCGACGAAGAGTCAAGCGCAAGCAAAAATCTTTGCGAATTCCGAAGAAATGCAGACAGCATCTCGCGATGCCGTCCTTCGATCGATTCGCATTTGCGGATTCTGCCGGGCGTAATATTCCGCCGCCCGCGAGGAATTCGTCGCGGCTGTCGCGTGTTTTTGAAGTTAGTGCCGCAGGCGTTTGCCTATAGTGGCGCATCGAGACGAAACAGCGAGGTGTTCCCATGAGCTTCTCCAGTGCCCTCCGCCACGCCAGTATTCTTGCCGCCGCCGCTTTGTTTGCGGTGGCCTTTTGCGCCAGGCCAGCCACGGTCATGGCGATGGGGACCGATACGCCGCCCGATGATGGGGGGAGCCAGAAAAAGAAAAAGCAGAAAGGCAGCGAACTGGAGACACAAAAACAAAAAGTGGCTTACGAAAAATTCCTGCGCGACTACCGCGCCGCGCGCAATCTGATCGTTACCGGTCATTACAAGGAAGGCATCATGGCGATGCACGCGATCGGCAGGGACGACAACGCCGATGTGGCAAATTACATCGGCTATGCCTATCGCAAACTCGGCGATTATGAGGACTCGAAGACCTGGTACGAGAAGGCACTTGCCGCCGATCCGAACCATGTGCGCACCTGGTCGTATTACGGCATGTGGCAGATGGAGCAAGGCAACCGGCTCAAGGCGCTCGATGATCTGCAGAAAGTGAAGCTCCTGTGCGGCAATTCCTCCTGCAAGGAATATCGCGAGTTGAAGGACGTGATCGACGGCAAGGCGAGTTATTGATTTACCGTCGCACCGCCCCTTAAAGCTGCCATGCCCCGCGAAAGCGGGGCATCCAGTAACTCCGAAATTGCTGGATCGCCCGGTCACGCCGGGCGTTGATATTTAAGAGTTCGTCTCCTCCACAATCCACTTGTGATAGGCCGGATCGACGCTCTCGACCGGCAGCACAAGAACCGCAGGGGTCGTGTAGGAGTGATTTTCTTTCACCTTCGCGCGTACAGCCTCCGCGAGCGAGGCGCGCGTCTTGATAATCATCACGACTTCCTCCCCGCGCTCGATTTTGCCCTCCCACCAGTAGTGCGAAATCATGCCCGGCAGGATATTGACGCACGCCGCAAGCCTTTTTTCGACAATTAATCGTCCCGCTTCCTCTGCCTCGACAATCGAGGGGTAGGTCGTATAGAGCAGCACCGCACGTTCCATGGTTTTCCTTTGAGTTGCCGATGAACGACCCTTCGCCGCGTTTCAAGACCATCGCTTTCATCGCCGGGAGCACACCGGAAGCCCGCGACGCGTGCGAGCGGCTGACAAAACGCTATGGCAACGCAGATCCGCATTCAGCCGACGCCATCGTCGCGCTTGGCGGCGACGGTCTAATGCTGCAAACCCTGCACAAGTTCATGAAATCCGGCAAGCCGATCTACGGCATGCATCGCGGCACGGTCGGATTCCTGATGAACGACTTTTCCGAGAATGGACTGGTTGAACGGCTCGCGGCCGCGCAGATTACGGTCATCCACCCTCTCTTGATGCGCGCGCGCGATGCACAAGGCTTGGTGCACGAGCATCGGGCAATCAACGAAGTGTCATTGTTTCGCCAGAGCGCACAAGCCGCGCACCTGCGCATCCTTATTGACGGCAGGGAGCGGCTCGCGGAGCTGATCGCCGACGGCGTGCTGGTAGCAACCCCCGCCGGCTCCACCGCCTACAATCTGTCCGTGCAAGGGCCGATCATTCCAATCAACGCACCGCTGATGGCGCTCACGCCGATCAGCCCGTTCCGTCCGCGCCGCTGGCGCGGCGCTCTGCTTCCAGACAAGGCCAACGTGACCATCGAGGTTTTGGAAGCGGAAAAGCGTCCTGTCGCGGCCGTTGCCGACCACGACGAGGTGCGGTCGGTCCATTCCGTCGAGATCAGCATGGATCACACGATCTCGATCAATCTGCTGTTCGATCCAGGGCACAATCTCGACGAACGAATTCTGCGCGAGCAGTTCGGTTTTTGACCGCGTCTAAGGGGCGGCTGAAAACCTCAAAACATCATTCCGGACGCCGTGCAGCGGCGATCCGGAATGCAGAATCATGCGCAGCGCCTTCAGCAAGCCCCGGAATGACCAGCTGAAGGAACCTTCAACAGCCGCTAAATCCGCCGCAGCGGATGCGTGAGCGCGAGAAAGAATCCGCCAGTCGTGAACGCTGCCATCAGTAAAAATGCTGCGCGAAAGGCGATCGTAATGTCGCTCTGAATGGCGGCTCGCTGATCGGCTGCGAGCGCCGGGCCGCTATTGCCGGCGTGTTCGACCATCGCGGCAAACATGCGCGCCGCTTCCGGATTGCGGATCGCCAGCACAGCAAACAGCACCGCCGCCACCAGCGCCGTTCCGAAGGCGGCGCCGATGGATCGCGAGAATTGCACGGATGCCGCAGCCTCACCGAGCCGCCCGGTACCGGCCGCCGACTGCACCATGACCTGCACGACCCCCATCACCGTTCCCATGAACAGCCCATTGCCGAGCATCAAGATCGCGAGCACGGCCGTGCCGAGCTGCTGCGCCCAAATCGCAAGAATCACGAGGTCGGCGGTGGCAAGCGCAAGCCCGATCACGGGAAAGAGCGTGGTACGTCCTGTTTTATGGACGAGCCGCCCGGTCACAAGCGAACCGCTGCCGATTCCAATCGTCAGTGGGACAAGCATCAGGCCGGTCTCCGAGGGCGAAGCGCCGCGCATCACTTCGAGATAGACCGGCGCAAACGTAATGAGCGATACAAGCGCCGCGCCGTGGCACACCGCCATGGCATCGCTGCGCCAGATCGCCGGCTGCCGCAGCAAGCCGAACGGAATAAGGGGCGACTGGGCGCGATTTTCCTGGCGGATCAGCAGCCCCAAGGCGATGAGCCCCGCCCCGAAGAGCCCGGCGGCAAGCGGCATCGTCTGCATGTTCACCCGTTGCGCCTGTTCAAGCGCAAGCAGCGTCGTTGCGACAAAGACTGCGAAAAACAGCAGGCCGAATGGATCGGATCGCCATGGCTGGCCAACTGACCTGCGCGCCGGAATGCGCGAGGTCAACGCGATCGCACCGATGCCGATCGGCACGTTGATGAGAAAAATCGATTGCCAGCCGAAATGCTCCGTGAGGTAGCCGCCGGCGACCGGGCCGAATGTGTTTGCCGAAACGGCAACCGCTGCAAGGTAACCCTGATAACGCGCGCGCTCGCGCGGCGGCACCGATTCACCAATGAGGGCCTGCGACAGCGTCATCAATCCGCCACCGCCCAACCCCTGCAACACACGCGCAAGCGTCAGCAGTTCGATTGTCGGCGCCGCGGCACACAGCAGCGACGCCGCCATAAAAACGCCGAGGCCAACGAACATCAAACGGCGGCGGCCGAACGCATCCCCCAAACGACCGTAAATCGGTGCGGCAATCGTCGAAGCGATGAGATAGCCGACCACGACCCACGAAACGCGCTCGACCCCACCAGTCCCCGCCGCAATCGCCGGCAAGGCCGTGGCGACGATCGTCTGATCCACCACTGCCAGAAACATCGGCAGCATGATCGACGGAAAAATTGTGATGAAGCCCCGGTATTTTGTTTCCGGCGCGTCTACTGGACTTTTCTCTTCGGTTTGCCCTGAGGACAAGTTGGGACCTGTACGCGCGGGAATATTCGTCAGTGCGCCATGAAGACGGGCAGCGTCGCATGCGTCAGGATGTGGCGTGTCGTTCCGCCAAAGATCATCTGACGCAGCCGGCTCTGCGTATACGCACATTTTACCAGCAGGTCGCAGCCAAGTGCCGCGGCCTGATCGAGAATAATCTCACCCGTCGAGCGGTTTCCCGGCTTGAGAGTCAGCGCCTCTACTTTGATTCCGTTCCGCGCCAGATGACGCGCGGCCTGTTCACCCGACGGGCCCGGCGTCGTTCCGCCTTCAACTGTGAGAATCGTCACCTTTTCGGCCTTGCGCAAAAGCGGCAACGCGTAGGCATTCGTGACGGCTTGCTCCGTACTTCTGTTCCAGGCGATGAGGACGTTACGCCCAATGCTCTTCGGCGCGACCGGCGGCACGATCAGCACCGGCCGGCCGCTCTCGAACAGGGCCGCTTCGAGCGGCGGCATACGCGGATTTTCAGGCGCGCGGCCGGGACGGCCCAGCACGATGAGATCGAACGTACGCCCATAGCTGCCGATGAACAGGTCGTCCGCCGCTTCCGACATGGGCCAGCCGTAGGACAACGTTGCGGGTTCGTCATCGCGCTGCGGCACGCCATGTGTCTTCATGAACGATTCGAACTGGCTGCGTGCCTGCGCCGGCGCGTCGCCATCATAGGCGCCCGATATGGCCAAACTGCTGACCGGTTCGACTGTGACGTAGGTTCCCAGCGCCGGACGAACCGCAAAGCCTTCCATGTAGCTGTCGAACGCGCGGCCGACGAGAACCGCCGCTTGCAGCACCGCCGGCATCGAATCGTGGTCTTCGGTCGGGATCAGAATGGTCTTCATTGTGGCCCCGATGAGAGGAGGAGCTGCCGGGCGATCGACCCGCCGGAATCGAGCTAAACAATACCGGAACCGGGGCGATCTGCCACTGCCGCTATCCTAAACCATTCGTTAACGGCGCCCGATTAGGGTTTTTTGCCAAAGTGCCGGAAATCGTGAAGCCGGCTGCCGAGGCGCGATGGTCCGCATCGATTTCAACCGGTTGCGTTTTCTCGTTATCGACGACAACGCACACATGCGCCGCATCATGCGGACGCTGCTGCACGGGTTCGGCGCCCGTGAAGTCTACGAGGCGGAAGACGGCGCAGCGGGACTCGAAGCGTTCACCCACTACATTCCCGACATCGTTATCACGGATTGGGCGATGCCGATTTTTGACGGGCTCGAACTCACCCAGATGATTCGCCAGCCGGGTGCGAACGCAAACCCGTATGTCGCCGTCATCATGCTCACCGGTCATTCCGAAAAAAAACGCGTGGTCGCTGCCCGCGACGCCGGCGTCACGGAATTTCTGGCAAAGCCGATCTCGGCCAAGGCGCTCTATCAGCGCATCGTCAACATCGTCGCCAATCCGCGGCCATTCATCAAAACGAAAAACTATTTCGGGCCCGATCGTCGACGCAACGTCAACCCGAATTATATCGGACCGGAGCGCCGCAAGGGCGGCAAGGCCGACGTGATCCGCCAAGCGCCTCTCCTTGAGAAAGTTCGCACGCCCGGCTGAAGGATGGAGTAGACCTGCGATGGCTCTCAAGGACACACCGGCGGTCTCGACCTACGCGGACCATGAGATCATCACCCCGCACAACAAACTACGCAAACTTGTCACGGTAAAGCCGCTTCAGCCCGGCGAAATCGACCCGGTCGCGCGCGCCGAAAAGGCGCTGGCCGAGCTCTCAACCGAGTTCAAATCGTGGATGGAGGCCGAATGCGAACGGCTCGACGAAGCCCGCCGAATGGTCAAGGCATCGGGCTTCACCGAGATCAGCAAAGACGCCCTCTTCCGCGCGGCGCACGACATCAAGGGCGAGGCGGCCACTTTGAATTTTCCTGCTGTGGCGGAAGCAGCAAACAGCCTATGCCGGCTTATCGAACACACGCCGGATGCGTCGCGCATTCCGATGCGCCTCGTCGACCAGCACGTCGATGCCGTGCGCGCCATCTTCCGCGAGTATGCGCGCTCGGACGCGAGGGCATTGGCGGCACGGCTTACACAACGATTGCGTGAGGTGACCGACGAATTCCTCGTGAGGGAAAACCAGCACAGGCCGGATTACCTGGAAACGATAATGAGTCCGCCGATCGCGCCCGAACAGTCGGCGTAGTCTTCCGGTATCGCGCACAGAGTCGTTTTAAGCGACCAGCCGCAAATCGTTGTTGGGATCGTTCGCGGCCAGGTGTTCGTTGGCGGCTTCACCGGTCGTCATGTCGCCGACCATAATGCTCTCGGCATCAAAGTTGGTGACGACAATATCGTCCACCGGATATGGATCCTCGTCGGCCATCATGCGCTCCGGCGCAGCGCCTTCAATAACCGGCTCCCGGTTGCGCTCCGCTGCCGTGGCACCCGCAGACATGAGAACTTCGGCAGATCCATCCGCAATCTCGGCAATGGACACACGGTCGCTTGCGTCATCGGCAGGATCGCCCGCGGCTACAAGCTCGTCGCAAAACATGCGCGCTTCCTCCCGCGCGGCCTCGACCACAAATCGGCGCAACAGCACCAGCACGGGCTCGATCCGCTGATCCGTTTCCAACGCGCAACGCGTCAGCACGCGCTCGGTCAGACGGCGCTTGAGGCGCGAGGAATCGCCCTGCTCGCCCCACGCCATCTCGCGCAGCGCCATAACCGCTTCGCGGAAGGCAGGAAACACCGCGTCGGGCAGTCCCGCCTTGCGGTAGAGCGCAGAAAATCCGGAAATATTCTTGTCGTGCACAAAGCTGACGACGCGATCGATCGAAACGCCGGACAGCTCTGCCAGCGCTTCCTCAAACAGCACGACATTGCCGGACAGCAAAGCGCGCAGGAGCATGCCTGCGGTCAGTTGACCACTCTCGCGCAAGTGCCGAACCAGATCGCCGATCTCGTCGTAAGGCGTTTCCGCCGCCAAGGCGACGGTCGCCTTCTCGCAAGCCTCGCGCACAGCCTGCTGGGCAGACTCCTCGCCGAGCCAACGACGAGAGGCAACGAAACCTGCAAGCGTTGCAGACAATTTTGTCAGCAGCGTCTGCCGCAACGCAATCGGCAGATCGGCCCGAGCGAGCAGGTTTTCACGGATCGGCGCGAGATGACCAAAACGATCGGCGATGCGGTCCATCGAAGCGAAGGTGATGTCCGCTTCCGGATTTTCGAGCAGCGCGAGGCAAGCCTGGGCGGGGCCGACTTCAGCAATCGCGGCGGCGACAGCGCGCGATAGCGGCCTGCGCATTGCAATTGCGGATTGCGCGTCCGGCTGGCTGGTCGCAACGAGATCCACGAGATCGACGTCGAGCAACAGCGGCGAACGCGACAGCACCGGTATTGCAATATCTGCCTGCTCTGCCGCGAGAGCATGGACCACGATCGGCGGCGCCTTCTCGCTTCCTGCAACGGCTTCCGACAAGGCCCGCCGCACAAGCGGCGACGGATCGTCGAGCAGCATGATCATCGCGCCTTCAGCGGCGGCGAGATCGTCGGTGGACAATTCGGAATGGAGATAGGCGCGCGCCAGCGCTGCGGTGGCGTCCGCGCGTTCTCCCGCCGGCGCAGTACGAATCCACTGTAAGAACTGACGAACGTTCATCCTTTTGACCGGATGCCGACGACCATCGCTTTCGGTTGCGGCGCAGCCAAACTATCGATCGACGCTTAACAAAGCGTTCACCATGCCTGTTTGCCGCCGGTTAACCGCAAGAACGGCACGACAGCTGAAACGATCAGGTGCCACCAAACAGCTTGCGGGCATCCGCCGCGCCATCGCTAAAGAGATCGAGCGGCTGTCTCGGGGCCGAAGAGTCGACGGGCGTAAGGGACAGTGGCTGTCCAACCCCGCCATGCGCCCAGAGGTCGCTGACGACCGGCGCAACCGGCGTGCGCGGACGATCGGTGAACATGGCCTGAAAAAGCGGCTTTGTATCGGGAAGCGCCGGGGACTCAGCATTTGGGTCACCGCCTGCCGACAAGACAGGGCTGACACCACGAAGCGTCGCAAGGAATGGAGCATGCGTAGCTTGCGCATCAGCGCGGGCTGCGCCAAAGCGGCTCGTCAGTTCGGAATAAACCTCGGCGACGCTACGGGCACGGCCAAAGCCATTGAAAAAAACGGAACGGTTGGCGGCGGCTGCTGCCGGAAATATATCCGCTGCAATAGCTTGCGGATTTTTGCTCGCCATCCCGATTAATTTTTGCGCGCCGTCCGACCCCAGAAAATGCGCGATATAAAGCTCGGCTTCGGTCGGCGGGCGGCCGAGCGCCGTCTGCAGTTGCGCAGCATTACTGCGCGCGAACGCGCCTGCCATGATGGCACTGGCACTCGGGTTGGCGCGTAATTCCATGATGGCCGTCCGCATATCGGGATCGGGTACGTCGTAGCGCCCGTCCGGGCCCTGTACGATCGCGGCGGCGTAGCGCCCGAAGCCAAGCGACGGCCCCGCCTGCTTCATGGTCGCAAGCCAGGTCTGGTCGACGAATTGATAGAGCCCTTGCGCCGAGCTCGATTGTGCGCGCGCCTGCGGGTTGAGATTCGACTCCATGCGCGCGGTTGCCAGCAGATAGTCAAAACTCGCGCCCGTCGAGCGCGCAGCTTGCTGGATCGCGCCGGTTACTTGCGGCGCGCCGCTTCCATTGACTGAATTGACCGCCATGCGCCCCCCGGCGATTGGCTACCTGGAATTGCCTTGGCGTCGGAATCAAACGCAGATGCAGGCCGCTCCAGGGCCTTTCGACCTTGGGCAATTATGGTAAACGGACGCTTAACGACGGGAGCAAGACCAATGGCAGAAGCGGCACAACGGCACAAGCGCGGGGGTCTTTATTTCGAGGACTTCGAACCCGGCAAAATCTACGAGCACCCGCTCACCCGTACCGTGACACAAATGGACAACATGCTGTTCTCGAACATGACGCTCAATCCGCAGCCGCTGCATATCGACCGCGAATTTTGCGAGAAAGAGACCGAATGGGGTCAGCCGCTGATGAATTCGCTCTTCACGCTCGGACTGATGATCGGCATTCAGGTGTCCGACATGACCGTCGGTACGACAATCGCCAATCTTGGCATGACGGAAGTGAGATTTCCTAATCCGCTTTATGAGGGCGACACCGTACATTGCACGACGGAGGTCATCTCCAAGCGCCCGTCGAAATCGCGGCCGGGCGCCGGCATTGTCGAATTCCATCACAAGGCGTTCAAGCAAGACGGCACGCTTGTCGCCGAATGCAAGCGGCAGGCCTTTATGCGGATGCGGCCGAGGTGACCAAGTTGATGTCAGCACTAACTCGCTTATTCCCGCGCGCGCCGACGCGGATGCAAGCTACAGTGCAGTCCGGAAATAAAACCCCAATCCACAAAGAGCCGTCCCCTGGATACGCGGGGGCGAGCGGTAGTGGGAGCAACCATGCGCTCTTTGCTTTTCTCACCAGCCGATAGCGAGAAAAAGCTCGAGAAGGCGATGAACTGCGGCGCGGACGCCGTCATCGTCGATCTTGAAGATTCGATCATGCCCGCGCGCAAGGCGCACGCGCGCGCGGCGGCGCTGGAATTCCTCAAAGCGGCGACCATTAAGGAAAAGCGTCCTCGGCTGCTTGTGCGTATTAACGGGCTCGACACCGGCATGACCGACGCCGACCTCGATGCGATCGTCGCCGGCCGGCCGGACGCAGTGCTGTTTCCTAAGGCCGAAGGCGGCGTTTCGGTCGTCCATCTCGACGCCAAGCTCACCGCGCGCGAGGCCATTGCAGGATTGCCGGACGGTTACATCAAAATTCTGGCGCAGTCCGTTGAATCCGCTGCGGGTTTTTTTCTGGCAGGCACCTTTCGCGACGCCAGCAAGCGGCTCATCGGCCTCACTTGGGGACCGGAGGACCTTTCCGCCGAATTGAACGCGGAAGCGAACCGCACGGCGGACGGCACGCTCACCGAACCCTACCGTATGGCCCGTGCCATGTGCCTGTTCGGCGCGGCGGCTGCGCGCGTTCCCGCGATCGAAACGATCTACGTCGATTTCCGCAACGAGGCGGCGCTGCGGCGCGACACCGAGGAAGCGCGCCGCGATGGCTTCACGGGGCGCATGGCAATACACCCGGCGCAAGTGCCGATCATCAACGAGGTCTTCACGCCGACGCAGGAGCAGATTGAGAAAGCGAAAACTGTAATCGCTGCCTTCGCGGCTAATCCCGATGCCGGCACTGTTGGGATCGACGGCAAGATGTACGACCGCCCTCACCTCGCGCGCGCGAAGGCATTGCTCGAGCGGCTAAATGGATAAACGTGGCAAAGTGTGTGCGACACATCGCGTTGCGCACTGCGCGAATAACCAGGCGTTGAGATTCCCACGCGGAGTATTCCAGGAACATTTGGAACTTTAAACGCTTCGCGCGCTGGCACACAAACGCAGCCACGGATGTGATCGCCATCACATTCTATTAACCGGCGTACCTCCAAATTTCTTCGAGCTTTAAACCATTTGATTGACGCGCGGTCCGCGCGCTGGCGTCACACTCTCCTCTGTCAATGCAACAGGGAGATCGGCGATGACGCATCTCGGGTCGATCAACCAACAACTCTCAAGCCGTCGCGACGTAGAGGAGCTGATTACGACAGCAAAGATCGCTCGGTCGCGATTCCTGAAAGACAGATACGGGCCGCTTTGCAAAACGCTCGCGCAAGCGGCAGCGATCTGCGGAATTGTATGTCTCTTGATTTATGAGCGACCCGCTAGCGAAGTGGCGCTGGACGGCACCGTCCGAATGAATCGAGTAGCGGACGAATTGGCGCACGCGAAGGCGATCCCGCCGAATTCAGTGCAACAAATCTCTCGGCTGCTTAGGGAGCCGGGTTACGATTGCGCGCAGGTTTCGTGCGGCTCGGTACTGAAGCACCGCAATCGTCGCGCTCGAGAAAAATTGGAAGCAGTACTTGCGAAGGCGTCGCCTCCGCTGGTCGTTTCGATCAGGCAAACGCCGGGTCACTCAGGTCATTGAGCGGTCGAGATGACCCGGTTCCTCCCATCAGCAGGTCGCTCGTCTTCGGCCGGCCATGACGGGAAATATGGCTTAATGATCTCAGGCGAGATCCTGATCATCTGATTGCGAGTCGGAATAGCTGGCGTGCGATGCCAAATGAACCAATTTGGCTACTCGCGCTTGCGGCTTGCAAACGCCGACAACATTCGTCTCGGCTCCTCGGTATCGAAAGCGCGAACGTACGCGTCAATGCCGGCCTTGATGGCTTCGTCGACCGGAAGCTGCTCCCATGTGCGCATCAGTTCTTTTTGCAAGCGCACGGCGCGCGGACCGGCAGCGATTAGCGCCGCAATGACCTTCTCCGTTTCCTCTTCGAGACCGCCGGGTTCGACGATGCGTTCGACCAGACCCCACTTCAGGGCCGTCATGGCATCGATCACCTCCCCGAGCATCAGTAACTCGCGTGCGCGACCAAATCCGATGAGCCGCGGAATCAACGCGGCCTCGACAACCGAAGGAATGCCGACCTTCACCTCGGGCATGCCGAACTTCGCGCCGCTCGTCGCAATCCGGAGATCGCATGACACCGCCACCTCAAGCCCCGCGCCGAGCGCGTAGCCGTCGATGCAGGCGATGACCGGCACGGGCAGGCGGCGCAAACAGTCGCAGGTCCGGTGCACCAGCGTAATGAATTCGCGCGCGCTATCGCGATCGAGCGCCGCCATTTCGGGAATGTCAGCACCGCCGATGAAGGCCTTTTCGCCGGCACCGGAAAGCACGAGCGCGCGCAAATCCTCACGTGCTCCGAGCGCTGCCACCTGTGCGATGAATTCGGTCATCAACGCGCGATCGAGGGTATTGAGCTTCGCGCGGTTGTCGATCGTGAGGTGAGCAACTGTGCCGCCGTTGCGCTGTTCAAACCGCAGGTCAATGCGTGCGGAGCCGGACACGACTAATCCGGTTTTTTGTAAACGGTGGCTGGATCGTACGTCTTTTCGCCGCGGAATTCGAGGGTGACGGCACCGCTCCTGCCGAGCGGCACCGCGCGATAAAAACACGAGCGCCGTCCGGTATGGCAAGCACCGGCACCGGCCTGCTCGACCTTGAGCCAGATTGCATCCTGATCGCAATCGACCCGCATCTCGATGACCCGCTGCGTATGGCCCGAGGTCTCACCCTTTTTCCAGAGCGCCTTGCGCGAGCGGCTGTAGTACCAGGCATCCCCACTTGCGATAGTCTTATCGAGCGCCTCGCGATTCATGTGGGCAACCATCAGGAGCTCGCCTGATTTCGCGTCCGTTACAACGGCGGTGACCAAGCCGTTCGCGTCGAACTTGGGCGAGAAGGCGGTGCCTTCTTCGAGGTCAGCTTGGGGTTTTTCGCTCATGGTCAAAGTCGGCATGCCGGGCTTGACCCGGCAACCCATTGTGCAATTACGCTTTGAAACGCTGTATGGATGCGCGGGTCAAGCCCGTGCACGACACGAGAGTTACGCCGGCTGGCCGCCGCGCACCATCGTTATAAAACGCACCTGCTCTTGCGGATTCTCGAACAGTCCTGAGAACTGGGTCGTCACCGTCAGTGAACCTGGCTTGGAAACGCCGCGGATCGACATGCACATGTGCTCGGCTTCTAGCATGACCGCGACGCCCTGAGGCTTGAGAACTTCTTCGAGCGCGGTCGCGATCTGCGCGGTCATATGCTCCTGCGTTTGCAGGCGCCGCGCATAGACATCAACCAGCCGTGCGAGCTTCGAAAGCCCGATCACCCGATCTACCGGCTTGTAGGCGATATGCGCCTTGCCGAAAAAAGGCATGATGTGATGTTCGCAGTGCGAATTGAAGGCGATGTCCTTCACCAGCACGAAATCGTTGTAGCTGCCGATTTCGCCGAACGTCTTGTTGAGCACGTCGAGCGGGCACTCACGATAGCCTTGAAACATCTCGTCATAGGCATCGACCACGCGTTTCGGCGTTTCGAGTAGCCCTTCGCGCTGCGGATTGTCGCCGGCATATGCAATGAGGATGCGGACGGCCTCTTCCGCCTGTTCGCGCGTAGGTCGCGGCTGGACAGGCTGTGGTGCTGCGCGCACATGATCGTGCAGGCCTTGTTTGGGCCAAGGCTTGATGACGGCAGGCGCAATAGGAGCGGGCTTATTCGTCTTGGCATCCATGAGCGGTCTCTCCGTTCGACCGGGTCACCTACGGCAAGCGCAGAAACCCCGGATGTGTCACCGGGTGGCCGCGTCTCCCGCCCCGCACCGGCAGCAATTCGGCCGGTGCACAGCGAGTGGACGCCGCATTCCCGTTTCGCATGGCTTGCACCATGCAGGTGCGAGAACCCTTCTCGCACCGCAATTCCAGTCCCTATATATTCGATTGCGGGGCCGACGCAATCCACAGGCGCGCCGCTGCTGGTAAAAACCTAATGATTAATGAGGTTTATAACGAGCGAATCCTCGAGCTTGCGGGCAACATCCCGCGGCTGGGGCGCTTGTCCTCGCCCGACGCAACGGCGACGGCGCACTCCAAGCTGTGCGGGTCGACAGTAACCGTCGACCTCAAGATGGATGGGCCGGTGGTGACCGACTTCGCCCACGACGTGAAGGCCTGCGCGCTCGGGCAGGCGTCGTCTTCGATCATGGCACGGCATGTCATCGGCTCCAACGCCGACGAGTTGCGCGCGTTGCGCGACATCGTGCGCAAGATGTTGAAAGAGAACGGCGCTCCCCCCAACGGAAAGTGGGCTGATATTGCCGTGCTCGAACCGGTGCGTGATTACAAGGCGCGACACGCATCGACGCTGCTCACGTTCGACGCCGTCGTCTCCGCCATCGATCAGATCGAAAGCAAGCGCGCCCAGGCTGCCGAATAACCATCAGCGCGGCGCATTGCCGCGCGTGCTCGCGGGTGCCAGTTCTGCGCGTTTGGCAAGTGTTTTACTGCAAGCGGATGCCAGCAACGGAAAGTTTTTCTGCGCACCGGTGCTACCGACGCGAATCGACGTCTTCAGTGCGGTGCTCGTCGTCGAGACCGTCATCGAGTGATTACCGGCGGATGCGAAGGCTGAAATCAATTTTGCAGGAACCGAACCGCTCGCAAACGTGTCGATTTCAAGCGGGTGCGTTTGCCGCTTCGACGAAACAATCTTGAGCTTGACGGATACGCGTCCGAGCCTAAGCGTCACGCCGTCAACCGGAGCCGACATCTGTTTGGCATCGCCGCCCTGGCGCCTCTCGACATAGCTCACGTTAAATGCATCGTTAGTCCCGCAAGCCACGTAGAGATCAAAGTTCCCGATCTCGTCGCCTTGCACGGTCAATGGATGCCGACGCGCCAACGAGGCTACGCCTGAATTGTCGACCACCGCCCAGCCGTTCTCGGAAATTTGTGCGGCGGAAGGCAGACTATCGTCGGAAGCCGCCGTTGCCGTCGAAGCCATCGTCAGCAGCGGCTCCTGGGCGGGAACGGAGTCGCTATTCTCCAGCCCTGTACGCCGCATTTCCTCCGGCGTCAGCAAATGCATCGGCTCCCAGGGCGGAATGCGTAACGCCAGATTGAGCAGTTCGCCGTTCGCACCCATTTCGGCCGTGTATTGCGCAAGCCGCCCGATATCACGCTGCACGAGCACGAGGTCCTCGGCAGAATAGCTCGCAGCGGTCGGATCGTCACGGCGGTCGCCGAGCCAGATTTGATGGACCATCACGCGCGCGTCTTTCGGCACCGTGCGATGTACGCCGGCGAGCAGCACGAACGGGCACATCGATTCGCAATCGGCGTCCGGCGACAGCGACACTTGCGTGATGCCGTGCTCCTCGCTTTCGACCGTACGGCCAACCGTGGTGGTAAGGCCGAGCTTGCGGATTTCACGGCCCAGTGCAATTGCGCCGAGAACCGAGCCGCCGTCGGAATCGAGCGCCAGCGTCATGCCGCGTAGATCACGCCCTTGCGCAAATTTTTTGAACACGTGCGGTGTATCGGCGGTAATCGCGCCGGATGCCGAAATCCAGCTGAGGCAGTGTTCGCCGCATGTCGCTGCGGGAGATTGATGGCGGAGTTCGAACTGCATCGGCAGCGTGCGATCGCTGGCTCGTGCTTGAGCCGATGCAAAAGCGCACAGCGCGCTGAACGCCAGCACGACACCGGATGAGCGGAGCATGTTCGTCCTTACCCCTCCCGTCGCGTACCCGGATTGCGTGGGTGGGTCCCACGTGTCGCGCGGTTATTGTTCCACGTTCTCAGGTTAAGTTGACGTGCGTCCCCCGCTCGTTCTTCTAGTCAGCAGCCAGAGTCGGGTCTAGTGCAAAAACGTCGCTGTTCCTTATCTTTTTGTGGTCAAGCTTTGTCCATCACAGTTCCATTTTCAAGCATCTGAATGCGCAAACCTTCTTGTCAGGTTCCATCGGCGTTAGGGCACGTGCCGCGTATTTTCGGCCGCGCGCTGGTGAAAGTGTACCGCTTTGTTCTGTCTCCCGTGATTGGCCCCCGCTGCCGGCATTTGCCGACGTGTTCGGAATATGCCGACGAAGCGATAAGCCGGTTTGGCCTGTGGGCCGGTGGGTGGATGGCGTTGGCACGGCTGATGCGATGTCATTCATTTGGCACGTCAGGGTTGGACTTTGTGCCGCCCGTTCCACCTGAAGGCGCATGCTGGTATCTGCCCTGGCGCTACGGGCGCTGGCGGGGGACGAACGACAGAGTTGCATAGACGGAACCGACTGCTATACCGGCGCCAACGTCACGCTTACCTGCGCCCGTTCGCAGGAGTGAGCAAAGGAGATCAAAGATGGCGCAAACGGTCGCGCTGACCTTCCCCGACGGCGCACATCGGGACTATCCCCAAGGCACAACCGGGCTCGAGATCGCCAAGAGCATTTCGCCCTCGCTAGCGAAGCGCACCGTCGCGATGGCGCTCGATGGCGTGCTCACCGATTTGAGCGACCCGATCGAGCACGACGCAAAAATCGAATTTCTGACCCGCGATGACCCGCGCTCGCTCGAGCTCATCCGGCACGACGCGGCCCACGTGCTTGCCGAAGCCGTCCAATCGCTATGGCCCGGTACGCAGGTGACCATCGGCCCGGTCATCGAGAACGGGTTCTATTACGACTTCTTCCGTAACCAGCCGTTCACGCCGGAA
The DNA here is from genome assembly GCA_035760805.1 of Pseudolabrys sp. Classification (GTDB taxonomy): domain Bacteria; phylum Pseudomonadota; class Alphaproteobacteria; order Rhizobiales; family Xanthobacteraceae; genus Pseudolabrys. The sequence continues at coordinate 31,023 of DASTSG010000005.1, read as the reverse complement.
GACCTGCCTGTCATCGAAAAGAAGATGAAGGAGATCATCGCGCGCGACAAACCGTTCACCAAGGAAGTGTGGTCGCGCGAGCAGGCGAAGAAAACGTTCAAGGAGATGGGCGAGCAGTTCAAGGTCGAGCTCGTCGATGCGATCCCCGCCGATCAGCAAATCAAGATCTACAAACAGGGCGATTGGTTCGATCTGTGTCGAGGTCCCCACATGACCTCGACGGGCAAGATCGGCAACGCATTCAAGCTGATGAAAGTCGCCGGTGCCTACTGGCGAGGCGATTCCAACAACCCGATGCTCACGCGCATCTACGGCACCGCCTTTGCGAAGCAGGAAGAGCTGGACGCTTATCTCAAGCAGATCGAGGAAGCCGAGAAGCGCGACCATCGCCGGCTCGGCCGCGAAATGGACCTCTTCCACTTCCAGGAGGAAGCGCCGGGCTCGGTTTTCTGGCATCCGAAAGGCTGGACGCTGTTTCAGCAGCTCGAAGGCTATATCCGTCGCCGCCAGACGCAGGAATTCGGCTTCGCCGAAGTGAACGCGCCGCAGCTCATGGATTCATCGCTGTGGGTGCAGTCAGGCCACATGGCGACGTTCCGCGAGAACATGTTTCTCACGCAGCCACGCGAGGACGACGAGCGCGTGTTCGTCGTCAAGCCGATGAACTGCCCCGGCCATATCCAGATTTTCAAGAACGGGCTCAAGTCGTATCGCGACCTGCCCTTCAAGCTCGCCGAGTTCGGAAAGGTGCATCGCTTCGAACCATCGGGCGCGCTGCATGGGCTGATGCGCGTGCGCGCCTTCACGCAGGATGACGCGCATATTTTCATCACCGAGGATCAAATCGCGGAGGAGTCGCTCAAGGTCAACAATCAGATTTTGTCGATCTACGAGGACTTCGGCTTTTCCGACGTGACGATAAAGTTTTCCGATCGCCCCGAGAAGCGCATCGGCGATGATGCCGTGTGGGACAAGGCTGAGGCAGCGCTAATGCGGGCGCTCGAGACTTCGGGGCGCCCCTGGACGGTTAACAAAGGCGAAGGCGCGTTCTACGGGCCGAAACTCGAGTATGTATTGCGCGACGCCATCGGCCGCGATTGGCAATGCGGCACCGTGCAAGTCGATCTCAACATGCCGGGACGGCTTGGCGCGTTCTACATCGACGAGCATTCGAACAAGGTAACGCCGGTGATGCTCCACCGCGCGATGTTCGGCTCGCTCGAACGGTTCACCGGAATACTGATCGAGCATTACGCCGGTCACTTGCCGCTGTGGTTGTCACCGCTGCAGGCAGTAATTGCCACCATTACCTCGGATGCTGACGATTACGCGCGCGAGGCGATCGAGATGGCGCGGCGCATGGGGCTCCGGGTCGACAGCGATTTGCGCAATGAGAAGATCAATTACAAGGTGCGCGAGCATTCCCTCGCCAAGGTCCCTCTCCTGCTCGTGGTCGGCAGAAAGGAAGCGGCCGACCGGACCGTCTCCATCCGCCGTCTGGGCCACGAGAAGCAGGAGGTTATGGCACTCGACGCCGCCCTGAAGATGATTGCGGACGAAGCAGTGCCTCCCGACGTACGGCGGATGCAACAACTCGCAACTTGATCTTATCGGACCGGCTGCCGGTGAGCTTCGATTCCGCTGGTTCAGGGTGTCCGCAGCCTGACGCATGGGCCGCGCGCAAGCGTCGATGACTTAATACCAGCCATCGGGCCGGAGCAGTGTCGCATGGCTGTTAGGCGATTGCAGAATTAACCCGAAAACGCCATGCGCGGACGACTGGAGACGCCCTCGGCCGAGTCCTGAAGGGCGGCGGCGAAACGCTGCGCCCAATGCGTCAGGTCATTGTGAGATAAAGTCGTGAACATGCGCGAGTAACGGCGGCGACGTTCCTCGATCGGCATCGACAGCGCGCGGTGGATCGTATTCGCAACACCTTCCGGATCGTAGGGATTGACCAGCAGCGCTTCGGCACATTCCTGCGAGGCTCCCGCGAAACGCGAGAGGATCAGCACGCCGGGATCTTCCGGGTTCTGCGCCGCGACGAATTCCTTGGCGACCAGATTCATGCCGTCGCGCAAGGGGGTCACAAGTGCCGCGCGCGCAGCGCGGTAAAGACCGGCGAGCGCCGTACGGCTGTAAGCTTTGTTCACATAGCGTAGCGGCGTCCATGAAGGCTCGCCGAAGGCGCCGTTGATGCGTCCGACCGCCTCGCCCGTCAGTCGGCCGATGTCCGTGTATTCTGGAATGCCCGTACGGCTGCGTGGCGTGATCTGGAGATAGGTTACCTTGCTACGCCACTCGGGGAAGTTGGTCAGGAATCGCTCGAACGCATCCATGCGCTGCGGCAAGCCTTTGGTGTAATCGAGCCGGTCAACGCCGATGATCATGGCGCGGCCGGACAGGCTTTCGAGCACCTCGCGCACGAAATTCGATTCGATCGAGCGGCGCGCCAGCCGCGCGAAAGCTTCCGTCTCGACGCCGACCGGAAACGCGCCGACCTCGACGGTGCGGTCACCGAAAATAAAGGTGTGATCGCCGTACCGCGCCAGGCCGCATTCGTCGCTGAGATAACGCGCGAAATTTGCGGCGTCGATCTTCGTCTGAAAGCCAACAAGGTCGTAGGAGCCGAGCGCAGGAACGAGCTGATCGTGGTTGGGTAGCGCCGCGAGAATTTCCGGCGGCGGGCACGGAATGTGAAGGAAGAAACCGATCCGGTTTTTGTGGCCGCGGTTGCGCAAAGCTCTTGCAAGCGGAATCAAATGATAGTCGTGCACCCAAATGATGTCATCGGGCTTGAGCAGCTTGTCGAGATTGCTTGCGTAATATTCGTTGACGCGCAAATAGCCGCCGAGGTCACGCCGCGTGAATTCCGCAAGGTCGAGCCGGTAGTGGAAGATCGGCCAGAGAACCCGGTTCGCAAAGCCGTTATAGAATTCTTGATAGTCGTCGCGTGACAGATCGACGGTAACGTAAGTAAGGTTGCCGCTCTCGAGCAATTTCGGCTGATTGCGCCCGTCAACACGGCCACTCCAGCCGAACCAGAGGCCATGCTGATGCTTCAATGCCGCCTTGATCGCAACCTCGAGCCCACCGGCACGCGCACCGCGATCCGGAATGGACACGCGATTGGATACTACGACGAGCCTCGCCAATATCGATCTCCCCAGCTGCGGGACAACTTCATTCCAGTCGAAATCAATCCTGACATCGAATACGTTTGCGGAAAATTTCCCCACAACTTCCCGGTAACCGGATGCACGTCTTCCGACAGGAGCCCATACCGGTTTCGCAAACGAAGTGCGTCAACAAACATATCGCGCGCCTCTTCGCGTCGTCCCAAGCTCCAGATTGCATCGATCAGCCAAAATCGGCAAATCAAGAAAGCGGTCTCGGGCAATCCGAAATCATCCGCGGCGACATAACGCATAACGTGAAAGTCGCGCCGAAGTTCATCTTCAATGGCCTTTACCGTCGCAACAAAGCGGGGATCTTCGGGCGAAACAAGGCCTAATTCGGCGAAAAGCAGCGTACTGGCATCGAGATCGTCGCTCCCGAATGCACCCGAGAATGCCTTGCGCTTGGGGCTCCACGCACCCTCAAGCAATGCCTTGCCGATTTTGTCGGCCGCAGCGCCCCAGTATTTTGCGCGATCCGCCAAACCGAGATGGGTGGCGATCGCTTCGAGTCGCTGACATCCCGCCCAGCACATTGCGGCGGAATGCGAATGAATGCGCTTGCGACCGCGATATTCCCAAATACCCGCATCCGGCGTCATCGCCAATTGCTCCGCCTGCGTGCCAAGCGGCTCCAGCCGTTCAAACAGCGCCTGATCGCCCATACGTGGCAGCCGCCGATCAAAAAACATCGGACTCGCCGCCAGGATGATACTGCCGTAGACATCATGCTGATCCTGCGCGACCGCCGCGTTGCCGATCCGCACCGGCCCGTCGCCTTCGTATCCCGCAAGATTCGGCGCCACGCGCTCGTCGAGCGGGTCCGACGGCACGATGCCGTAGACCGCACGCAACTTGTCGGCGCGTCCCGAGGCGATGGTGAGGATATACGAAATGAAATCCTCCATCGTCTTTGTTGCGCCGATGCGGTTGAGAGCGCTGACGACGAAGAACGCATCGCGCAACCAGCAGAAGCGGTAATCCCACGTACGGCCCGATCCCGGACCCTCAGGTATGGACGTCGTCAGCGCCGCTACAATCGCGCCGGTTTCCTCGAAATTGCTGAGCTTCAATGTGATTGCTGCGCGAATGATGTCATCCTGGTAATCGTAGGAGAACGCAAGCCGCCTCACCCACTCCATCCAATAGTCGCGCGTGCGTTCTCGGAAATCGCGGCAGGTCGACTCCAGTGCGCCTTCGAACGGCTCGTCAATGCCGAATACCATCGTCAACGGCCGGGTCAGCACGAACGCTGCCTCGCTCTCGATGTAAGAGAGCGGCGCATCGGTCGTGAGCCGCACCGGCACATCATCGCGCCAGTAGCGGATGTGATTGCTGCCCGAGGAGCGGGATGTAACCGGCTCGCCATAACGATGCGTCGGTCGGAAGCGAATCGTGATCCGCGGCATGCCGGAAACCGGCTCGATGATCCGCATCAATTGCGGCGGCCGATGAATGCGGCCGTAAATCAGGAAACGCGGAGCAAAATCCGTGATCCGGACAGTTGCGCCGTGACGATCCGTGAGCTCGGTCACGACGATCGCAGTGTTCCGAATATACTCGGACTTGATCTCGGCAAGTCCGTCCAGAACAATGTCGGTGAAGCCTTTTTCCTCTTGGCCGGAAAGCAAACGGCAGAAAACCGGATCACCATCGTACCGGGGCAAGCACCACCATACGATGCGCCCGGAGGGCTCGAGCAGCGCGGCTGTACGGCCGTTCCCGATCACGGCTAAGTCGAGGCCATAACCGTTGTCCGGCACGACCACAGGGGAAGCACTCGCGAGGGTCTCAGGCGCGTTCATACCACGGCCTCCGCATCCCCGGCGCTTCCGCTTTCCGCAAGGCGCTGCAATGTACGGCGCACCTCGCTAGGTGAGGCGAAGATTCCCGCGAGATCTTGGAATTCACGTCCGACAGAGAAACCTTCTCCACCGAGGGCCGGCAAGACAGCGAACACCGACTCGTCCGTTACATCGTCGCCGATAAAAACCGGCTTCCGGTCCTTGAACGGCCTATGCTGCATCAATTCCTGCACTCCAGCGCCCTTGTTCACGCCGGGACGCTTGACCTCGAGCATCGACTTGCCCGGAAGAACCTCGATTTGCTCGTTTGGAAATCCGGCAACGCTTCCGGTGATGTGCCGGATGAGGCGGTCCCTTTCGTGCGGCACCACGCGATAGTGCAGCGCCAACGAGTACCCTTTGTCTTCGACAACGATGCCCGATCCCGGCGCCGCAGCGCTGGCTAGCAACTTGCGCAGGCCAATCGGCAGCGGAGCAGCCCTGCGGAAAGAATTTCCATTGAGGCGCATTTCAGCGCCGTGCCCGCCGATCGCGGGAAGCTCCAGCGGCGCAAAAAGGCGATCGAGATCGACAATCGGCCGGCCACTGACCAGAGCTACTGCGCCATGGGTCAGTCGGAGGAGTTGGCCGAGCGAGTTAAGAAGATCAGGAGGGACGTGAACGTCCGCAGGAGTACTCCCGATATCGATCAAGGTTCCATCGACATCGAACAAAAGTGCAACAGTTTTGAGATCAAACGATGCTAATTTATTCGTCATCGCTTCATGCAGGCCCCGCTGCATCACGAAATTCCTTTTCGATGTCGGTATTGAATACGAAAACCGCAAGGTCGAAGCCACCCGCAACTTTCGTCAATGCGCCAGTACCTCAACGTCGCCATCGACGCCCGTGACAACCTTGAACTCGCGTTCAAAGATCTTGCCTTCGTTGCGGGCAATGGCGCGATACTCGCCTTCGGCTAATACGACACGCGGGAAAGCGCCGATCGATTCCTTTATGACGTCGCCGCCGGGTGTGAGCACAGACCAGGAGGTGTTGGCAAGCGCCTCGCCGCCTTTTGCTGTCACGAGCTTGAGCGTGATGATGGCCGCCCGATGCGTGACGGTGATATCGGTGAGCTTGCCGGCTTCGACGCGGATGTCGGAGCGCACGACCGAATTCGCATCGCCATAGTTGGACACAATGTAATAAGTGCCCTCAGGCACGATCAGGACCTGGCCCGTCATCATATGCTCGGCGATCGGCCGGCGATTGCCGCCATCGAACTGGCTGCCCTTGTATACGTCAAAGGTGATCTGGCTTGCGGGAATTCGTGCGTTTCCAACTTTTCCTTCCAGCCGTAACCCGCCCGCAGGCAGGTCGAACGTCTCGTGCACAGTCTGTCCACGTAACGTAACCGGCCTGACCGCCGTCGCCAGCCCGAAGTCGACATGAACGATGTAACTGCCGGCCGGCAGGACAATCGTCGGAGCGGGCGCTTTTTCCATTTTGACGAGACGAAACGCGCCGCTTCGATCTGGTTTGCCGGCATAAATGCGCCATATCAGTCCGCCGGTAATGGGGTTTGCGTCCTGCCCAAAGCGCGCGGCGAGCGCCAGGGCGACCTGGCCAGCCGGAACCATCGGGATGGATTGCTGCAGAGGAATTTGCCGCTGCGAACCGAAAAACGGCGACTGCGCGGGAAAGGCGAAGCTGCCGCCATTGTCAAATGGCGCCCGGGCAGAGCCTCCGTCCGACAGCGACGGTGAGCCGGACAATAACGATTCCTGAGCGAGAACAGAAGTGGAGCATGCCAGCACGCTGGCAAGAACAAACGCCGAGAATAAAACGTACAGGCGCAGGAATTGTCGAATGATGCCAGTCATGCGTTTGGTTTTTCGGTCGAAATCGCGGCGATTTCAAGCCGCCGCCAGCATCTGCGCGTGGCTCACGCGTCAGCCAATCAGGAAGGCGCCCTGTTTGTCATCTTGGAGGCCCCTATGGTAGGCGCAAAGTTTAGCATCCGAGGTCCGAATGTCCGATGCTTTGCAGCTTCTGAAAACCCGCCGCTCCGTCAAACCGATGGAATTGGCCGGCCCGGGACCCTCGCCCGAGCAAATCGACATGCTATTGACGATCGCCTCGCGAGTGCCGGATCACGGCAAGCTTGCCCCTTGGCGTTTCATGGTGTTCGAGGGAGATGCCCGGCGCGCAGCCGGCGAGAAAATCGCGGCGGCCTATCGTGAAGACCATCCGGAGGCAACAGCCGACCAGATAGAATTTGAACGCAACCGGCTTGCACGCGCGCCTTTGGTCATCGCCGTCATCAGCCGCGCGGCTCCGCATGTCAAAATTCCGGAATGGGAGCAGCAGCTCTCCGCCGGCGCCGCCGCCATGAATCTGGTGACCGCCACCCACGCGCTCGGCTTTGCCGCAAGCTGGATCACCGAATGGTATGCCTATGACCGCCGCGTACTTGACGCGCTCGGTCTTGCCGCGCACGAACGGATCGCGGGGTTCGTTCACATTGGCCGCGCAACGCGCACGCCAAACGAGCGCAACCGGCCGGATCTTTCGGCGATCGTCAGCCGATACGGCGCCTGAAACGATGTTTTACGACGCGCGCAAGAACAACCACGGCCTGCCGCACGACCCGTTCAAAGCTATTGTCGCCCCGCGCCCGATCGGGTGGATCACATCAATGAGCGCCAGAGGCGAAGTCAATCTTGCGCCCTACTCTTTCTTCAACGGCGTCAACAGCAAACCGAACCTCGTGATGTTTGCGAGCGAAGGACACAAGGACTCAGTCAGCTTCATCGAAGAAACAGGTGAATTTGTCTGCAATCTCGCGACCTGGGATTTGCGTGAGGCCATGAACGAGACGTCCGCACCTATGCCGCGGGGCCTCAGCGAAATGCGGCGCGCGGGGCTCGAGCCTGCGCCATGCCGCCTGGTCAAGCCGCCACGAGTCGCGGCATCGCCCTGCGCGCTGGAATGCAAGCTCCTCAGAATCGTTACGCTTGACGATCTCGATGGCCGGCCGACCGGATGTCACGTGGTATTCGGGCAGGTCATCGGCGTTCACATCGAGGACCGTTTTCTTGTGAACGGGCGACTGGACACGGCTGCCATGAAGCCGATTGCCCGTTGCGGCTATGACGAATACGCCGTGGTCGAAGCGGTGTTTTCGATGAAGCGGCCGAACGCTTGAGGCTTTTGCGCGTTTTCAAGCTAAATGGCTACTTGCGTCACCCTTCCGTCATAGACTTCTGCCAATATTTTCACGATGTTCTCGCGAAATGCTTGTTCACCTCCCGGTCGGGTCCGATGATGGGCCCATGAGGAAAAAACGTGGTGCTTGAAGGATTATTCACGCGCAGCCGCGGCGGAGATCGCTCGGCCGAGGCCACAACCCTGCAGCCTGCCGCCGAACACCCGACGATCGCGCTCGCGCTTGGCGGCGGCGCCGCCCGAGGCTTTGCCCACATTGGTGTTATACGCACGCTGCTCGCACACGGCATCGTTCCGGAGATCATTGTTGGGACATCAATCGGCGCGGTGGTCGGCGGCTGTTACGCGGCCAATCAACTTGACGATTTCGAAACCTGGGCGCGCGGGCTCACGGTGCGTGGCGTCCTCGGCTATCTCGACGTCAATCTCGGCGGATCGGGGCTGATCCGAGGCAAGCATCTTGCGAAGCAGCTCGAAAAAGCGCTTGACGATATTCGCATTGAAAATCTGACGATGCGATTTGCCGCAATTGCAACCGAGTTTACGACCGGCCACGAAGTCTGGTTGACGCGAGGCCGGCTGGTCGATGCGCTGCGCGCGTCCTACGCACTGCCCGGTATTTTTCCGCCGATGCGGATCGGCGGCCGTTGGCTGGTCGACGGCGCGCTCGTCAATCCGGTCCCCGTCTCCGCCGCGCGCGCACTCGATGCGCGGCTTGTGATCGCCGTCAACCTGAACGCCGACCTGTTCGGCCGCGGGACGACCATTGCGAACCACGGTTCAGACGAGAATGACGAGCTGGAGTTGCTCAAGAACGACAAAACCATGGCGGGCATGTTCGGCCGCGAACGCTTCCTGCGCCGACATTTCTTCGGCCGCCGTCAGGGCCCAGGAATTCCCACGGTGATGGTGGAAGCATTCAATGTCATGCAGGACCGTATTACGCGCGCGCGGCTGGCCGGCGACCCGCCCGACGTGCTGATCAGCCCACGGCTTGGAGAAATCGGCTGGTTTGAATTCCATCGCGCCGAGGAGGCCATCTCAATCGGCGCCGATGCCACCGAAAAAAATATCGACGTCATTCTCGAGGCCGTGAGCGCGCTCTCGCACGCGACAAGTCCGGCAGCGGGCCCGCCAAAATAGCGCGGATCACTCGCTGCTTGCGACAGCTTTCCCTTTCGGCTGCACCGGATCGAACCAGCCGAACAGCAGCAGACCCGCCAAGAATCCGCCGATATGAGCTTGCCAGGCGACAGGCTGGTCGTCGCTCGTGAACGGCAAAGAAGCCGCGCCAAAAAGCAGATTGATTCCGAACCACACAGCGAGAAAAATTACTACGCGGAAATCGCGCCACACGCCCGACAAGGGAAGCGCCGGTACACGGTAAGCATCCTCGTCGTTCTCTCGCCAAAATCCCAAAGGCCCGCCGCGCTGGAACGCGAACCGCATGGCCCCGGCCATGGTGCCCGAGATCGCCGCCGAAGCGCCAATAACGGCGCTGTCTTCGCCACCATGCGCGAGCAGATAGGCCAGTGCCCCGGCCGCTGCGCTCACGGCAAAAAACGCAAGAAAACGTACCGTGCCGAAACGGCGCGCGACCGCACTTCCAAACGGCAGGAACCAGATAGAATTCACAAGAAGGTGCGTCCAGCTTCCGTGAATGAACGCGTAAGTCACAAAGGTCCAGATACTGGCGCCAACGCCACCCGGCAGCGGCCCATCAATCAGCCGCGAGCTGTCGTAGCGAAGAGGAATAAAGGCAAACAACTCGTCCAGGTAATTACGGTCAAAGGCGTCGAGCACGTCCGCCCGAAGAACCTGGATGACGGTAAAGATGCCGATCAACACGAGGACGACGGTTGGGATATTGAACAGCGGCTCGCGTTTCACAGCTAATCCTGGTGGGACACCCGCTCAAATAATCCGTCCACATAGCCTTGCGCAAGGAAGCGCGGCTACAAAGAAAAGGGAGGGCTTTCGCCCTCCCGGAGCCTTGTTTGGAGCCTGTACGGCGGAGCCTGACGGCGCCGGCACATACCTGCGGATGTAAGTTCGCCGGCGTTATTGTTTCCGACGGATCGTGTGGACCGCCACCAAGCTAAGCGCCGGCACCTCGTTCGCCAAAGCAATTGCGATTTTAACGCTAATTTCACGACGGCCGCTGCCAGCCGGATCGGCGAGCCGCAACGGCATGCCCTGTGCTTGGTCGTGCATGCCGTGGTCAGAAGGCTTTGCCGGTGTCCCGTTTGGGCACACCGGCAACGCCCGTTGTACCGGGGCGATACAGGCTACTCATGAAGCATCCTTCTACCCGCGCCCTGTACGCTTATTGGGACGAGCGGCGCGGACAACGTCCCGCCCCTGAGCGAGAGGATATCGATCCCGTCGCCATCCGCCATGTATTGGGTGACACGTTCATGCTCGGCGCGGACTCCGCCGATGAGCCTCGCTTTCGGCTCGCCGGGACGCGCGTGTGCACTCTCTTCTGTCGCGAACTGAAAGGAGAGCCCTTTGTGGGCATCTGGGGAGAGGCAAGCCGCACCCATATCACGGATCTGCTCGGAAGTGTGATGCGACACTCGATTGGTTTTGTTGCCAGCGTGACCGGCCACGCGGCCGACGGCGCGCCCGCCGACCTGGAAATGCTGTTGTTGCCGCTCTCAGCCGGTGGCCGGGAGCGCACGCGCGCTTTGGGCGTTCTCTGCACGAACGAGACGCCCTACTGGATCGGCGAAAGCCCGCTGGGACCGCTCAATCTGGTGGATTTACGCCGCGCAGGATCCGACGAAAAAATCGCACCGGCGACTTCATCCGAAGCCGTCCCGGCCAGCGTGCAGCTGCGGCATGGGTTCGTGGTCTATCGCGGCGGGCGCGACCAGCCATCCCAGCGAGGTCGGACTGGCTAACCGACCGTTAACGATGCCCGCATAGGGTTAGGCCATTCGGGAATACGCCATGGGCCTGCCGCTCACAAAGCCGCGAATTTTACCACTGGCCGAAGAGCGCCGGCGCCATCAGCGGGTCCGGGTTAATCTGCTTGGCCGCTACATGCTGGCCGACCGGCGCGAATTCCCCTGCCAGATCATCGATATGTCGCCGGGCGGCATGGCAATGATCGCACCGGTCGCCGGCCGGCCCGGGGAGCGGGTCATCGCTTACGTGGATCATCTCGGGCGGCTCGAAGGTGTGATCGCGCGCCAAATCGATAACGGATTCGCGATGACGATCTCGGCCACCATCCGCAAGCGCGACAAGCTGGCGGCACAGCTGATCTGGCTTGCAAACCGGCACATTCTCAATCTCCCGGAAGATCGCCGGCACGGCCGCTTTACGCCGCGCAAGCCCATCGCACGGCTTGTGTTGCCGAACGGCACGAATGTCACTTGCCGCGTCATCGATCTGTCGCAATCGGGCGCGGCCGTCTCGATCGCGGCGGATCTCAGGCCGCCGGTCGGCGCCGTGGTTACGATCGGGAAAACCGCCGGACGCGTCGTGCGGCATATCGACGAAGGCTTCGCAATCGAATTTACCCGCCTTCAGCATCCGGACTTCGTCGAAGAGAACGTCACCGGCGAGTAAACGACGGCTTGCGCCGCCACTCGCGGGACGGCGCTCTATCCGCGTGGCAGCCGATGAGGCGCGCGGTAAATTCTTTCCCGGAAAACGTAAAAATCGCACGGCCGGGCGCAAGAAAACACACGTGGCACCGGCTCGGAGCCCCTTATCGATACAATTTTATTCAAAATGGATTGAGCACAATTTTATGCAAGTTCAATTCAAATCAATCCTGCATTTGTCTCATCATTGAACGTCATTCGAATCAAAATGACTTTGACCACTTAGCGGTGCCGCAAACGCTTTGTGCCATTGTGCGCCCCAAGAAGAAGACGGGCAGGGGTCACAAATGGGAAGGCGTTTCAAACATATACGACGGGGCACGTGTGCCCTGATTCTGGCGTTAGCGGGTGCAATGGGTGCACCGTTGGCCGGCGAGGCCGCACAACCGGCCGCTTTTATCAGCATTGGCGGCGCCGCACGGGCGCCCATCGGCTGGGTCGAGTTCTGCAACGAATACAAGCCGGAATGCGAAACGAAACCAACCGAGCCGCGGGATGTCGTGCTTTCACCGAAAGCATGGGCTGATCTCGTGCGAGTCAATACGTGGGTCAACGAGCACATCAAGCCTCTGACCGATATGGAGCATTGGGGCGTGATCGAGCGCTGGAATTATCCGGACGACGGATACGGCGACTGCGAGGATTACGTCCTGCTCAAGCGGCGCATGTTGATGCAGGCGGGCTGGCCGCGCGAGGCGCTGCTTGTCACCGTTGTCCGTGACAAGAACGGCGACGGACACGCCGTTCTCACCGTCAAAACAAATCAGGGCGAATACATCCTCGACAACCAGGAGGCTGAAATTCTGCTCTGGTCGGCGACCGGATACCGTTTCGTCAAGCGTCAGTCGCAAGCGGATCCCAATGCCTGGGTTTCGCTCGGTCATCCGCAAATGGCGCCCGCAACGGCATCGTCACGCTGAAAAAGAAAAGGAATTCGCACTCCCGGTCACGTCCCCACCCCTCCCCGTCCCCAGACCGGGTTTGCGAGCGGCCGGAGCTTCCCCAGGCTCCGGCCGCGCCTTTTTTGCGAGCCTGCTCTGCAAAATTTCATTCCACCGTCCCGCGTATCGTCCTCAACCGCGATTATGTTCGGCGCAGCCGAAGCCAGTGAAAGGACATTTCCATGACGGCACGCATCGACGTCGCGAAGGTTAATCCGGCGGTCTACAAAGCGGTTTACGCGCTGCAAAGCTATGTCGACAATTCCGGACTCGACAAGAAACTGCTCGAACTCATCAAAATCCGCGCCTCGCAGATCAACGGCTGTGCCTACTGTCTTGTGATGCACACCAATGACGCGCGCAAAATCGGCGAAACCGACGAGCGTATGCATTTGCTCAATGCGTGGCGTGAGGCGCCGATCTACACCGAACGCGAGCGCGCCGCCCTTGCCTGGACCGAAGCGGTCACGCTCGTTTCCGAAAAGCATGTCCCGGACGAGGTCTATGAGGAAGTGCGTAAGCAGTTCTCCGAAAAGGAGATCATCGATCTGACGGCAGCTGTGGCGGCCATTAACACCTGGAACAGGTTCGCGATTGCATTACGCGCCGAGCCGCAAGTCTCGAGCAAAAAAGTAGCGGCCTGATTCCAACGATTCGGATTCGGCCTCCGCGGGATTGCCGGTCAGAACACCGGCGTCTCGCGGTACGTGCCCCAAAAGCCTTTGAGCTTTTCGACAATGTCGCCCATGGTGGCGCCATTCGCGACAAGCTCGATGGTGATGGGCATGATGTTGGCCGTCTCGTCTTTGGCTACGTCGACCAGCTTTTCCAGGAGCGCATTCACTTTGGCGTTGTCGCGGGTTGCCCGCACCTTCTGCGTACGCGCAATTTGTCGCGCAGCCGTCGTCGGATCGTACGGATGCGTTTCGATATCGTGCTGTTCATCGTCCATGACAAACTTATTGACGCCGATTACCGGCTTTTCTCCGGTCTGTTTGCGCAGCGCAGTTTCGTACGCAAAATCCGCAATCTGCTTCTGGAACCAGCCTTCCTCAATGAGCTTCACCGTGCCGCCGTGGTTGTCGATGTAGTCCAGAATGTCGAAAATGCGCTTTTCGTATTCCGTCGTCAGACTTTCCACCATGTAAGAGCCGCCGAGCGGATCGATTGTGCTGGCAACATTGGTTTCATCCGCAATGATCTGCTGCGTGCGCAGCGCCAACCGCATGGCTTCTTCGGTCGGAATCGCGAACGCCTCATCGTAGCCATTCGTGTGCAGCGACTGGCAGCCGCCGAAGACGGCCGACAACGCCTGCAACGCGGTGCGCACGATATTGATCTGGTATTGCGGCTTGGTGAGGGTGGCGGCCGCCGTCTGGCAATGAAAGCGCAGCCGCATCGACTCCGGATTTTTGGCGCCGAAGCGATTCTTCATGATCTTGGCCCAGCACCGCCGAGCCGCGCGGAACTTGGCGATCTCCTCGAAGAAGTCGCCCTGCGCCACGAAATAGAACGCAAGACGCGGCGCAAATTTGTCGACGTCCATGCCGGTCTTCAGCACTTCCTGCACATAGACAATGCCGTTCGCGAGCGTAAAGGCCGCTTCCTGGAGCGGCGAAGCGCCGGCCTCCGAGATGTGATAGCCGGAAATGTTGATCGGATTGTAGCGCCGCATGTTCTCGGCGCAGAACGTGATGCAGTCGCGCACGATGCGTACCGACGGCGCAATCGGAAAGCAATACTCCTTCTGCGCCATGTATTCCTTGAGGATGTCGGCCTGAATCGTGCCGGACAGCTTGTTGAGATCGAGCCCCCGCTTACGCGCCAGCGCCACATACATCGCCAGCAGGATCCAGGCGGTCGGGTTGATCGTCATCGAGACGGAAATATTCTCGAGATCGATTCCGTCGAACAGCGCCTCCATGTCGGCGAGCGTGTCGACGGCAACGCCTTCGCGACCGACCTCGCCCTCGCTCATCGGGTGGTCCGAATCGTATCCCATCAGCGTCGGCATATCGAAATCGGTCGACAGGCCGGTCTGCCCCTGAGAGATGAGGTACTTGAAACGCTTGTTGGTGTCCTCGCCGGTGCCGAAGCCGGCGATCTGTCGCATGGTCCACAAGCGGCTGCGATACATGGTCGGATAGGGACCGCGTGTAAATGGATATCGTCCCGGCAGGCCGATGTCTTCGATCGGCGTGTCGGCAAGATCGGCGGCGGTGTACACACGCTTGATCGGAATGTCGCCGGCCGTGAAGAACTGCTCGCGCCGCTCCGCCTGCTTTTTCAAAAATGCGGCGAGCTCGCGCTGCTCCCAATCAGCGATTTCGGCTTTCAGGGCATCGAGCGTCTTCTGATCGAGCGTCTTGTTCATGATCCGGTCTCCGTTAACAGCGAGCCGTCCAGCAGTTCGGCGGCAAGGCTGTAAGGATTGGCTTCTCGCCGCATCAGTTTCGCGGCGAGCGGCGCACCGGCCTGCGCGAGCCTCTCGCCGAAACGGTCGAGCAGGAGATTTTCGGCCGTTTTGCGCAGCCGGAATTCGGCGATCGCGAGCAGCCGCTCTTCTCCGTTTCCGGATTCGCGCGCATGGCGGCGGTGCCGCTCGATCGCTGCGACGAGATCGTCGATACCCTCACCCGAAAACGCGCTCGTTCCGATCACCGGCGCATGCCACGCACCCGCCGGCGCGCCGCGCAAGCCCACGGTCAGCATCTGCTTGAGGTCGACCAACGTCCGGTTGGCGTCGCTGCGATCGCATTTCGAAACGACGTGAATGTCGGCGATTTCGAGAATGCCCGCTTTGATCGCCTGGATTTCGTCGCCGAGGCCGGGCGCTGACACAACGATGGTCGTATGCGAGGCGCGCACGATTTCCACCTCGTCCTGCCCCACTCCGACCGTCTCCAGAATGATGGTGTCGAAGCCGGCAACGTCGAGAATGTCCACGACATCGAGGGTGGCGCGTGCCATGCCGCCGGTTGCGCCGCGCGTCGCCATCGAGCGGATATAGACGCCAGGATCTGTCGCCATCTCCGTCATGCGGATGCGGTCGCCCAGAATGGCGCCGCCGGAGTAAGGACTCGACGGATCGATGGCGACCACGCCGACCTTCTCGCCCTTCGCGCGCAAGGCGGCACAAAGCTTGCCGACCAGCGTGGATTTGCCGCTCCCCGGCACGCCGGTAATGCCGACGACGTGCGCGCGCCCCGCGAGCCCATAGATACGCGCCAACGCCTCGTGCGCCTCCGCCGTCCCGCTCTCGGCGCGCGAAATCAGCCGCGCGATCGCCGCCGGTTCGCCCGCTTTGACGCGGTCGATCAGCGCGAGGGAAGAAACGGCGCGGCTCACGTTTTCGCTCCTTCGATCTGCGCGCGCATGTCGCGAAAAACGGCACGATCGTCGATCACCCGGCGCGCCTTGAAGTCGGTGCGCGGGATGGAATTGGGTTCGACCACCTCGATCAGAGCGCGCAGCCCCAGCACCTTCTGCAGCTTGCGCTCGATTTCGCCGCGGAAGCGCTCCGTTTCGCCCCGCGCGAACGCGCCGGCATCAACCTCCACACGCAGCAACAACTCGTCCATGGCCGCGTCACGACTGATGATAATGCGGTGCTCGCCGCCATAGTTCGGCAGTTCGTTGAGTGCGGCATCGATTTCGCTCGGATAGACGTTCTCGCCGCGAATCGTGAACATGTCGTCGATGCGGCCGAAGATGCCGAGCGGCAATCGCGGATACGTGCGGCCGCATGGGTTGGGATCATTGGTCCAAAGCGACAGATCACCGGAGACGAGCCGGATCATCGGCTGCGACGTACGTTCAAGATGCGTGTAGACCGGTGTGCCGCGCGATCCGTAAGGCACGCGTTGCATCGTCTTCGGATCGCAGACTTCGGTATAGATGACATCCTGCCAGCACAGCATGCCTGTGGTTTCGCGCGAGCCAGCGACGTTCATCCATGGTGACATTTCAGCCATGGAGCCGCTGTCGATGACCTCGGCACCGTAGATTTCCGCAATCTTATCGCGAACGCCGGGGATGGAAGCACCCGGCTCACCGGAAAAGAACATGATCTTGATGTTGAAGTCGCGAGGATTGAGGCGCTCCTCGGCCGCCACCTGCGCAAGATGCAGCGCGTAGGTCGGCGTGCCGTAAAAGGCAGTCGGCTTGACCATATCGAGCCATTGCACGCAGCGCGCCGACATTCCGGTCGCACCCGCGCCGAATGGGAAGCATTTCGCGCCGAGCCGCTCGGCGCCGGCGAGCGCGCCCCAGCTTCCCATGTAGAGAGAGAAGATCGCAGCAATACAGATCGTATCGCCCGGCCGCAGGCCCATGCCCCACATGACCCGCGCATGCGCATTGGCGATGGCGTTCCAGTCGTCACGGCCGATGGCAAACGCAGTCGGTCGTCCGGTCGTGCCGCTGGTGCCGTGAATGTGAAAAACATCCTGCTCGGGAATGCAGAGATAATCGCCGAAAGGCGGGAACCGGGATTGTGCCTCGCGCAAATCTTTTTTTTGAATGACCGGCACCTTGCTTTCGAAATCCTCCAGCGACTTCAGTTGGCTTGGATGGAATCCGGCTTCGTCCCATTTGCGCCGATAAAACGGTGCGTGCTCATAAGCGTAAGCGCAAACCGTTTGCAGACGCTGCAGGATCGCCCGCTCGCGTTCGCCTGCGGGCATCGTTTCGCGGCGGGTGAACCAGTAGCGGCTTGTACGCTCCGGAACGTAATCGTTGTCGTAGCGCGGCGGAAACGACCAGAACTCCATGCCTTCACTTTGCCCGCTCATCGCGGTCCACGCTCGATGACTAGCTTCCTGAGCGTATCGACGATCGCCTGCGGCGGTGTGTCTTGCAGCATGACTTCCTTGACGCCCATGCGCTTGAGGGCGGCGGCGTCTTCATCGGGCATGACGCCGCCCGCAACAACGATCATGTCATCGGCGCCCTCGCGCTTGAGCTTGTCGAGAATTTTCGGGAACACCGTCATCTGCACGCCGGACAACAAGCTGACGCCGAGCACGTCGACGTCTTCCTGGATGGCGGCGGTAACGACTTCGTCAGGCGTACGGTGAAGCCCTGTGTAGATCACGTCCATGCCGGCATCGCGCAGCGCGCGCGCAACAACCCGGACGCCGCGGTCATGGCCGTCAAGCCCCACCTTGGCGAGCATCACACGAATGGGGGTCGTCACTGGGTCCCTCCCTGACTTTTTCTCGCTCCAATTATCGTATACGGTATTCGCTGATACCGGCAAGTGCATCGGAGGAGTTGGATGGAGTCGCTGGCGGCCCCGAGGACGCTGATGGATCAGGCCTATGCCGCGATCCTTGATGCGATCTGCAACGGCACGCTCAAGCCGGGTGAACGGCTGACGCAGGACGACGTCGCCCAACGGCTCAACGTTTCGCGCCAGCCGATCCACAATGCGCTGGCGGTCCTCAAAGCGCAGGGCTTCGTCCAGGAAGCGGGTCGGCGCGGCCTTTCCGTCGCTCCAATCGATCCGAAGCTATTTGAGGCGATCTACCAGCTCCGTTCGGCGATCGAACCGCTCGCCGTCCGCCTTGCAAGCGACCACCTCGACGAAGCCGCGATGCGGCACGGTCGCGCACTCGTTGCGCGCGGCAAAGAAGCGGCGGCAAAGAAGGACGTCAAATCGCTGGTCGCAGCCGACATGGCATTTCATTCGTTTGTTTATGAGTTGTCGGATAATTCGCTCATCCTGGAAATGATGAGACTCAACTGGCATCACTTGCGACGTGCAATGGGTGAAGTGCTGCGTCTGCCCGACTTGGCAAAAAGGGTCTGGCAGGAACACGAGGCCATTCTTGAAACGATGATCGCGCGAGACGCGGAAGAAGCGGCGCGCCTCATTCACAATCACGTGGTGCTTGCCCATAAAGACGTGCTTGCGTCCCTGCGCGCGGATTGACTTAGCCGATGCGCTTCAATGCGCTCCGATAGTGCCGGCCTCGGAGGACGTAAATGTCCGCGCCTTTGGCGATGAGCTCGATCGCGCGTTGATCCAGAGTACGGATCACACGTGCGGGAGCGCCCACGATAAGAGAATTGTCCGGGAAGCTTTTCCCTTCGGTGACCAGCGCGCCGGCGCCGACCAGACTGTTGTTGCCGATTTTGGCGCCGTTGAGCACGACTGCCCCCATGCCAATCAATGAATTATCGCCGACCGTGCAGCCGTGCAGCACGACATTGTGTCCGACGAGACTGTTCGCGCCGACGGTCAGCGGGAAGCCCGGATCAGTGTGCAGCGTGCAATTGTCCTGCACGTCCGAGCGCTCGCCGATCTCGATCCATTCATTGTCTCCGCGCAGAACGGCGCCGTACCAGATACTGACGTCCGCCTTCAGCCGCACACGCCCGATGACCGATGCGCTCTCAGCGACGTAATAGCGCCCCTCCTCCGGCAACTCCGGTGCCTGCCCGTCAAGTTCATAGATTGCCATTGCGATCTCCCGTTCAGAGTGACCATGGCATGCCGAAAGAAAATTGGAAGAGCGGATTTAGCCGGCGAGAAGTCCGCACGCCTGCAAGACCATCACCAGCACGGTCCCAGACATCAGGCTCCAAAAACCTGCAATGAGCGTCGCAGCGAAAACGAATTCGAAGCGGCGGCCTTCCCGCTGACGGCCGATGATCGTGTTGCGCACGATCAGAAACGGGGCGGCAATCACCAGAAGCGGTACGGTCGCAATCGTGGCAGCGCTGGCTCCCTGCTCGAGCTGCTCGAAGCTCGGCAGGCGGCTGGTCACGAGCTGATAGCCGGAACTGATCAGACCGGCGACGCAAAAGCCGAGGGCAAGCGCAATCAACGACTGCACGGATTGAAGCGGCATGAGGGCCTCACGCGATACCAGCCCGTTTGTGGCAAACCGTGCGCGCGCCCGCCATCAAATCCTTAACAAAAGGTAAATGGCACTAAAGGAGGTGTCGCGCGGGGCCGTGGCATACTGCCGTTTGATTCGCCGAGCCCATCCCATGGCCCCTGTCAGCCACGCCAGCCGTCACCCTCATTTTCGCCACGCGCGGCGGCCGCGCAGCCTGTTCGGACCGCCGCTGCTTCTGTTCGCTGTCATCACCGCAATAGCCTGCGGCTACGTTAGTTACGTGTTGTGGCCGCGGTGGCCGAGCGCGCAGGTCCCCGTGGATGCGCCAGCCATGCCGATCGTAATCGGCGGCGTTACGTTCAACATTGAGCCGGCTGCAATCCGCATGGAAATCGAGCGCCACCCCGGCACGCAGACGCGCGTCGATCTTTCCTATCTATGGCCGTCACTTGCGCCGCCGAATGCCGCCGCCGAATCAACTGCCAAGGCGCCAATCGGTCTGAGCGAACGATTGTTCGTGACCATTGCGGCGGCTGGCGACACGCTGCCGCCGCTCAAACGTGTGGAGACGATTTATCCGCTTTATCTCGCGCCGACAGCTTCGGCTGCACCAGATGGATTAACTACTCGGGCATTTCGCGACGACACGCCTTATCGCGGCGAAGACCTGATCTATGATTCAGCAGCGCCGGAAAAATTCTTCATGCGATGCACACGCAAAGGCATTGGCAACAGCGGAACGTGCCTCGACGAACGCCGCATGGGCGGCGCCGACCTAACGCTGCGTTTTCCACGCGACTGGCTGACCGACTGGAGGCGTGTCGCTGAGCGCTTCAACGCTCTCCTGGCGCGGTTACACCCCACGCACTGACGTCATGATCGCTTTGTCCCAGCGATCGGCTTTCGGGGGAATCGAACTGCCCTCCTGAAACGAGACCGCCGGGACAACCCCGGCGACGACACGTAAACGGCAGCGCTTTCAATCTACCAGATCGACATCAAGAATCGGCAACTCGAAAATGTACGATCGCCGCCCGCGTTCGTTCTCAACGAACAGGACGCCCAGAAATTCATCACCGAGGTAAGCCTCGAGCGAGTCCATCTTCTTCGGTCGCGTTACCACCCGGATTTTCTCGTTGCCGAATTTGCCGCGCAGGTATGCATTAAGCACCGGCACCGGCTGGATCGACGGATCGCTTCCGACCTGAATCACCATGCGAAAATTGTACGAACGATCTCCATCCTCATCGTCGACGTTCAATTCGCCGACGTCCTCTTCGCCGACAAATACCTCCGCAAAATCGCCTTTCTTCGGCACCACGCGTATTTGCGGATTGCTGAAGAGCTTTTTGAAATAGGCGTCGAGTTTTCTGACTTCCTGAACGTCCACAGGACACTCCCGATTGACGGAAGCCGCCTAGTTGCCCGATTGCGCGGCCACGTGCAAGCGCGCAGAAGGCTTAGCCGTCAAGCATAATGCCGTAAAGCATCTGGTCCATGGCACGGGACGGCTCAGGGCACCCTGCTTCGCCGACAACTTTGGCCGGAACACCAGCCACCGTGACATTGTTCGGCACCGGTTTGATGACTACCGAGCCGGCCGCCACACGCGCGCAATGGCCGACTTCGATATTGCCGAGAATTTTCGCGCCGGCGCCGATCATTACGCCATGTCGGATCTTGGGATGGCGGTCCTCCTTTTCCTTGCCGGTACCGCCTAGCGTCACGTCGTGCAGGATCGAGACATCGTCCTCGACGACCGCGGTTTCGCCGACGACCAATCCGGTCGCATGATCGAGGAAAATGCCGCGTCCGATGCGCGCGGCCGGATTGATATCGCACTGGAAGACGGATGACGCCCGACTCTGCAGATACATCGCAAAGTCCTTGCGGCCCTTGTTCAGAAGCCAATGCGACAGACGATAGGTCTGAATGGCGTGAAAGCCTTTGTAATAGAGGACCGGCTCCATGAATCGTTGAGTCGCCGGATCGCGATCCACGGTCGCCACAATATCGGCGCGGAAGGCATCGCCGATCGAAGGTTGATCCTCGATGGCATCGTTATACGCCTGCCGGATGAGATCGCCTGACACATCCGAGTGACCAAGCCGTTCGCAGACACGATGGATCACCGCCGCTTCGAGGGTGTCGTGGTGGAGAATGTTCTCGTAAATGAAGGTCGCAAGCTCAGGCTCGCGGCGGACGGCCTCCTCCGCTTCGTGACAAATGCGCCGCCAAACCGGATCGACCTTGTCGAGCCCATGGGTCGATTTCACCTGCTGCTGAGCCATCAACCTTTACTCCGCACGTCGATAATTACCTTCCACATAAGCCTTGTAGCACAATTTATTAGAGGGGACTTAAGCCATTGAATTATCAAGGGAGCGGCTTAAGCCATTGAACGCTCAAGGCGCAGGGCTCGATTGCACCGCTGCAGCGAGTTCAAGGCCGCGCATTGAGGAAATCAAGGACGCCGGCTTTGTAAGTCTTGTCGCCGACCGAAAGCATGTGGTCGCGGCCTTCAATGTCCAGCACGCGCGCGCCGGGAATGAGCTCTGCGAGCGGCGCCGCCGCGCCTGCGACATTGTCCTTGGTGCCGACCGCGATCAGCACCGGGACCTTGATTGCAGCGGCTTGCTCGCGCGTCATGACCTGCCGCGAACCGCGGATGCAGGCGGCGAGCGCTTTCAGATCGGATTTGGTCTGCTGGGCAAACGAACGAAACATGTGGCCGGTCGGGTCGGTCACATCGTCGAGCGACGGCGCTTCCAACGCATCCGCGATATTCGCCGGAAGCCCCGCACCGTCGACCAGCCGGATGCCGATGCCGCCGAGAATCGCAGAACGCACCCGATCCGGTTGGTCGAGCGCCAGAAACGCCGTGATACGACCGCCCATCGAGTAGCCCATGACATCGGCGCGCGTGATGTCGAGGTGATCGAGTAGCGCACGCACGTCGTTGGCCATCAGCCCGATATGATATTCCGCCGGATCGTAGAGTTTGCTCGATTGCCCATGGCCCCGGTTGTCGAGCGCAATCACGCGCCGGCCGGCGCGCGTCAGCGTCGCAACCCAGTTCGGGAAAACCCAATTGACGTTCTTGTTGGACGCGAACCCGTGCACCAGCACGATCGGTTCGCCCTCCCCCTCATCGAGATAAGCGATCTCGATGTCGCCATTTTTAAAACTCGCCATGCGCGCGGTATCTATCAGTGCACGGCGGCTGCCGTAAAGGCAGCCATTCGACGCGCCTTGCGGCGGCGAATGACAGTAAGCGTGATGCGCTCCGCCATACGTTTCACCGAGGCCGTGAATCCGATCACAGTGAGCAGCGCACCGAAAACCCATGCGGACAGATTGAAAGACGCAACAACGAGCAGGATGGCGCCCCGCCCCAGAATCTTGATGATCGCGCGCGTTTTTCCGCCCTCCTTTTCGGCGAGCCGCGCAAAGCGCGATATGTCCTGCGGGGTCTCAGCGAGCTTGACCACATCAAAGGCGGCGCGCGTGCCGGCTTTGGATTGAACGCGTCCGACATCGTGCGCGAGCTGCCACAGTCCGCCGGCACGGCCCGTCTTCACCGCCTGGCGTGCACCGCGGATAGCCACCGCCGGCTCGGCCAGCGATGCCTTCGTCACGACAGCCTCGATCTCGTCGCTTTTGGCCAAGCGGCGTAACGAATGCCCGAGGTAGGCCGTAAGGCCCGCGCCGAGCCGGCCGGTTCTGCGGGCTGCCTTCACGAGCGAAATGCCGGCGCGAACCGGCGCGGTAACACCGCCGCTGGCATAGGTGCCGGCGGTGATGGCAATCCCGACGCAGGCCAATCCCAGGATCAGTTCGTCAGCCTTTTCGCCGCGTGCAAGCCGAAGGCCCTCGCGCGCGGCATCGCGCAAATCGCCGAAGACGAACAGGTCGCCTGTCAGCGTGCCGGCAAGGCTCACGCCATCGCTGGGCTCGCCGCTCACGAAGCCCCGGGCAAAGCGCTTCGCCTTCGCCAGGCCGGATGCGGCATTTGCGGCGGCGGCATTCGCCTTCGCCTCGAGAACGGGGTCGACGTTCACCCGCCGGTCATGGGCAAGCTCGACGATGCTCATCGCAAGATCTGCATCGTTGGCGACGAGTGCAGCCTCGATCTCCGTTCGGGCGCTCGATGCGTCGAATGTTTGGGCAAGCCCGTAATTTGCAATGCGCGCGGGGTCGTCGGTTGTCACAAGGCTATACGCTTGCACCCCGCGCGGCACGGCGTAAACCGCGAGCGCCGCGCAGCCGATAGTCGCAACGAACGAAAGCCAAATGTGAGTCCGATGCATAGTTTTAGCTACCCTTCGCCGCGGGACCATTCGCCAGAGCTTCGCGCCGGCAATAAGGCGGCGCTTGCCATTGTCCACGGTGCGTATACGAGTCACTAGGAATTAGGAGTTCCGGCGGTTATTGTCCGCGCCGTCCGGCGGTCGCAGGGTCCGCCGTTTCAGCGGGAATTGCCGGCATGGCGGAGCACATCGTCCCTCATTTTCACAACGATCCAGGTGTTCCGGTCATCGAGATCGGTGCCAAAGAGTTCATGTGTGTCGGCGCCAAACCGCCGAATGATCACCCGCACGTCTATCTCGATATGGGGGACGGGACGGAAATCATCTGCCCTTACTGTTCCACGCTTTATCGGCACGATCCCTCGCTCGATCCGCATGCGGCACGGCCCGCCGAGTGCGCGCCGCCGCAACCCGCTGCCGCCTGACGGCGGCTGGAGTCGGCATTGGCGCCGTCACCCCACGTCATCATCGCGGGTGCGGGCATCGCAGGATTGACGGCCGCCTTGGCGCTTGCAAAGCGCGGACTTCGGATAACGGTGCTCGAACAGGCAGCCGACCTGCAGGAGGTTGGCGCCGGAATTCAATTGTCGCCAAACGCAACCCGCGTACTGATCGGGCTCGGCTTGCGCGAGCGTTTGGAAGTGCGCGCTATCATTCCCGAGGCCATTCGCGTGATGGCCGGCCGAACCGCGCGCCAGATCGTGCGCATTCCTTTGGGCAAAAGCATCGAGCAGCGGTATGGCGCCCCCTATTGGATGATGCACCGCGCCGAGTTGCAAGCAGCGCTCCTGCAAGCCGCCGAAGCGGATGAAAGAATCGTTATCAGGCTTGGAACGCGCGTCGAAGATTTCGCCAAGGATAAAGGCGGCGTGATCGTGCGAGGCCGAACCGGATCACAAATCACCGACGAGCAAGGGATCGTACTCGTCGGCGCCGACGGCTTATGGTCGCGCGTGCGCGACCGCCTGCGGCGTGAGCGCCCCCCGCGTTTTCGCCACCGCACGGCCTGGCGTGCGATGCTGCCGAGCCATCACGCCGCAGCGCAATGGCAGGAGCCGGTCATTCATCTGTGGCTCGGACAGGATGCGCACCTCGTTCATTACCCGGTCAAAGGCGGCGCGGTTATCAACATCGTCGCGATCGTGCGCGACGAATGGCGCGGCGAAAGCTGGAGCGCCCCCGGCGATCCCGCAGAGATCTTGCGCCACTTCGCCCGCTGGGCCTGGTCGGAAAAGGCGCGCACGCTGATTGCCGCGCCCGAACGCTGGCAAAAATGGGCGTTGCACGACAGGCGCGGTGGTACGCCCGCGGGAAGTGGAGCGGTCACCTTGATCGGAGATGCCGCCCACCCGATGCTGCCCTTCCTCGCGCAAGGCGCGGGAATGGCAATCGAGGATGGCGCTGTGCTCGCGGATATGCTGGCCAACAATCTTGACAATCCGCGCAAGGCGCTGCGCGAGTTTGAGCGGACGCGGCGCGCTCGCGCCGCGCGGGCACAGAAAGCGTCGCGTCGACAAGGTCGTATCTACGGACTGAGCGGCCCGGAGGCGCTGGTCCGCAATATTGTCATGCGGACGAAGGGTGGCGAGCGGCTGCTCACGCGTTACGACTGGCTCTACAAATGGCAGCCGCCGTCGTAGAACAGATAGAAAAGCCGACACAGAGCGGCTCATGAAGGGAGGATACGTGCATGTTATTTCCGAGCAGCATCGCCGGCAGTCTGCCGAAACCCGCGTGGCTCGCCGAGCCTAATAAGCTCTGGCCGAAATGGCAGCTTTCAGGCGCGGAGCTTGCACAGGGCAAGCTCGACGCGACACTGCTTGCGATCAAGCTGCAGGAAGACGCCGGGATCGACATTGTCTGCGACGGCGAAATGTCGCGCGTGCATTTCGTGCACGGTTTCCTCGAGTTCGTGGACGGCATCGACTTTGAAAACAAGGTAGAAATGGGCATCCGTGCCAATCGCTACAAAGCAATGGTGCCGACGGTGCGAGGCGAAGTGAAGCTGAAAGGCCGCGTGCATGCTGCCGAGGCACGCCTTGCCCGTGCGCATACGAAACGGAAATTGAAGATCACTCTTCCGGGTCCGATGACCATCGCAGACACCATCGCCGACTCCTATTACGGCGACAAGGTAAAAATGGCGATGGCATTCGCCAGCCTGCTGAATGAGGAAGCACGCGCGCTGCAAGCAGACGGCGTCGATGTGATCCAGTTCGACGAGCCTGCTTACAATGTTTTCATGGACGAGGTGCCGGGCTGGGGCGTCGAGACACTTCATCGCGCGATCGACGGCCTCACCTGCGATACTGCCGTGCACATCTGCTACGGCTACGGCATCAAGGCCAATATCGACTGGAAGACTAATCTCGAAGGCGAGTGGCGGCAGTACGAGAAATTTTTCCCGGCGCTGGCGAAGAGTCGTATTGGTGGGGTATCGCTCGAAGCGATCCACTCGCGCGTACCGATGAAGCTTCTTGCGCTACTTGAGGGCAAGGACGTTTTGCTGGGCGCCATCGATGTCGCAACCGATAAGATCGAAACGCCGGACGAAATCGCCGGCGTCATCGGTGAAGCACTGAGATATGTGCCGAAAGAGCACATCGTCGTTTGCACGAATTGCGGCATGGCACCGATGCGGTTCGATATTGCGGTTGCGAAACTCGATGCACTCGGCAAGGGGACAAAGCTGGCGAGGGACAAGTTTGGGTAACTCTTAAATTGTCCAGTTCGAGCTTGACCCGGAGATCCTTGAGGCCGCGCGACACGGCAATTACATTCTATCGTGCTCGCTGACTATCGCGCTCGCTGACATTTAGCATGGTTTGCTGGGTCAGGTTCGGCAATCATAGATCGGTTTCGACTTGAAACGGCACGCGCGAAAAGAATTATCGTCCCGCCCGAGCCATAACCTCCATAAGCTCCGCCACCTTGCGCCGTTGATCAGCCTTGTTGCCGCTTGAGATCGCGTGCTCGACGCAATGCGCAACGTGATCGCGGAGAATCTCCTCCTCGACACGGCGCAGCGCAGCGCGCACCGCTGCGACCTGCGTTAGGATGTCGATGCAATAGCGATCTTCCGTCACCATGCGCGAAAGTCCACGCACCTGGCCTTCGATCCGTCCGAGCCGCTTGATGGTCGCTGCCTTGCTGTTCTTTTGCATGACTGTTATATACCCCCCCAGGGTATAAGGTGCAAGGATGAGCGCGTCCGGCCAAGATCATCATCAGCATCATCATGAGATGGCCGAAGGCAGCGCCATCGATCCCGTGTGCGGCATGACGGTCGACCCACATACGGCGAAACATCGCGCCGACTACCGAGGTCATTCCTATTACTTCTGCTCCGCCGGTTGCCGAACGAAGTTTGTTGCAGCCCCCGCGAAATATCTTGGCACGCGCGAACCGGAGCCCGTGATCGAAGGCGCGATCTACACCTGCCCGATGCATCCGGAAATCCGGCAGCAAGGTCCGGGCTCGTGTCCGATTTGCGGCATGGCGCTGGAGCCGGAAATGCCTGCTGCCGATGCGGCCGTCAATCCCGAGCTCACGGACATGACGCGTCGGTTCTGGATCGGCCTCGCGTTCGCCATCCCCGTGATGGTGGTGGAGATGAGCGGTCATTTCGGCGTCCAATGGATTGCATCCACGTGGTCCAATTGGATTCAATTTGTGCTCGCAACGCCCGTTGTGTTGTGGGCGGGCTGGCCGTTCTTCGAACGCGGGTGGCAGTCTGTCGTCACCCGCAATCTCAACATGTTTACGCTAATCGCGATGGGCACCGGCGTTGCTTACGCCTTCAGTGCCGTCGCGACGATCATGCCCGGGATTTTTCCGGAAGCCTTCCGCACCCACGGATCGGTTGCAGTGTACTTCGAGGCTGCAAGCATGATCACTGTTCTGGTGCTGCTTGGACAAGTGCTGGAGCTGCGCGCGCGCGAGTCGACGTCGGGCGCAATTCGCGCCCTGCTCGATCTGGCGCCGAAAACGGCGCGGCACGTGAAGGATGACGGCGGCGAGGAAGACGTACCGCTCAATACTATTGAGGTTGGCGACAGGCTACGCGTTCGGCCTGGAGAAAAAGTGCCGACCGACGGGGTGATACTGGAAGGGCGCTCTTCGCTCGATGAATCCATGATCACGGGCGAGTCGATGCCGGTCACCAAAAGCGAAGGTGACCACGTCATCGGCGGGACGCTCAACGCGACCGGCAGTTTCATCATGCGTGCCGACAAGGTTGGACGCGAAACGCTGCTGGCACAGATCGTCCAGATGGTCGCGACAGCGCAGCGCAGCCGAGCGCCTATCCAGCGGATCGTTGACCAGATTGCCGCCTGGTTCGTACCTGCGGTGATCATTGCCGCCCTGCTCGCTTTCGCAGCCTGGGCAGTTTTCGGACCAGAGCCGCGCTTCGCATACGGACTTGTTGTTGCTGTCAGTGTTCTGATCATCGCCTGCCCCTGTGCGTTGGGCCTTGCGACTCCGATGTCTATCATGGTCGGCGTCGGCCGGGGCGCCCAATTGGGCGTTCTCATCAGAGACGCCGAAGCGATCGAACGCATGGAGAAGATCGATGTGCTCGTCGTCGACAAGACCGGCACCCTTACGGAAGGGAAGCCGAAGGTCGTTGAAATCGCGCCGGCAAACGAGTTTGGAGAAGGCGACGTGCTGCGCGTTGCTGCAAGTGTCGAGCGCGCAAGCGAGCATCCGCTTGCGGCCGCTATCGTTGCAGCCGCCACGGAACGCGGCATTGAACTTGCTCCGACGCGCGGTTTCGAGGCGTTTTCCGGCAAAGGCGTGATCGGCATGGTCGATCGCCGGCGCGTCGCGATCGGCAATGCCGATTTTCTTGCCGAACTCAACATCGACTCAGCGCAATTCACCCCGAAGGCGGAGGCGCTTCGCCGCGACGGCGCAACCGCCATCTTCGCTGCAGTTGATGGAAAAGTTGCGGGCATCATTGCAATCGCGGATCCGGTGAAGGTGTCGACGCCAGCCGTGCTGCGCGCAATCGCGGCCGACGGCATCCGTGTCATTATGCTCACTGGCGATAACCGGACCACTGCGCAAGCCGTCGCGCAACGCCTTGGCATCACGGAAGTCGAGGCCGAGGTCTTGCCCGATCAGAAGGTCTCGGTAGTCGGACGGTTACGCCGCGAAGGCCATGTCGTCGCGATGGCCGGAGACGGCATTAACGATGCGCCTGCGCTTGCGGCGGCCGACATCGGCATCGCAATGGGCACGGGCGCCGACGTTGCGCTCGAAAGCGCCGGCATAACCTTGCTCAAAGGCGATCTTGCCGGCATCGCGCGCGCCCGGGCGCTTTCCGCCGCAACCATGCGCAATATCCGGCAAAATCTATTCTTCGCGTTCGTCTATAATGCCGCGGGCATACCGATCGCGGCAGGCGTGCTCTATCCCGTTTTCGGCCTGTTGCTCTCGCCCATCATTGCCGCAGCGGCGATGGCACTCTCTTCGGTTAGCGTGGTCGGCAATGCGCTGCGGTTGCGTACCGTTCGCATCTGACGACTTACGTTAGCGGGCGGCCTTTCCTCCTGGGCGCGCCGGCGTGGACGCAGGCGGCGTATCGCAATTTTTCTCAACTTGCATCGCACGCAGCTGGCGGGACTCTTCAACCGATATGTCATATTGCGGCTGATACGTCAGTTGGCTCACCATATGGCCGCCCGGCCCGGACTCCGCCTTTGCCATCAATTCGCGCAGCTTCTGCTGCTGCTCTGCGTTTTGTTTTTCGCGCAGCGCAAGCTCGGGGCATGAATACAGAACGAATTTTCCGGGGGCGACCATCAGCCGTCCCGCGCTTTCCGGCGTCGAGCAGCCCGCAAGCATGAAAGCGAAGATTGCACCAGCCGCTAAAAGGGACGCTTTACGCGAGTTGTGAGGCCGACGGTTCATTCAGTTATGCCCTCCGTCATTAGTGGTGCGGACGGAGGGATTCCGCAATATCGCCGCTTTGTATTTGATTTCGCAAGAGACTTTCCATTGGTTTGTACGCATTTTGTAGCAGGTTTTGTAGCGACTCGGTCGTTGCACTTTGGATAGAACGCGCCTAACCTAGCCACGTTAACGACAGTTTCAGCCAAAGATTTGAGGCTTCCGTGCCTGCTGCATTGTCGTTTTTTCCTCACCTACCCTTCCCATGAAGAATTCGAAGCTGCGATGCGTAAACGGCACGTGCGCGATTTTCGGCTGACAGTTTATTTCACCCGATGCCCTGCCGGGCAATGAAAAAACCCGGCCGCGTTAGGAGCGCGAACCGGGCAAAACATTTCGAAGACGGCACATGAATACCAAAATAGTTTCCGACACGCAAGACGATATTTTCGATGATGGCATGTCACGTCCGGAGCGCGAGGAAAAGGCGCGCCGGTTCGTCCGCGACTGTCCGCCCGACGCAGATCCTATCGACATTGCGGTGAAGATGATTGAACACGGCTTGCCGCCGAGCAAAGCCGAACTTGTTTTAAGACAAGAATGGGGCAATCGACAAAATCCGCCGACTGATCCGAAGCTGATAGCGCGATACGTTACGATCTCGTTTGACCGCCTCTTCAAGCTAAGTAAGGTGGCGCTGGCGGCCGATCAACATTTGGCCGGGCTGGAAATCGACTACGACAAACTGGCGCAAGCGGTCTATCGCGGCGGGCAGCTTCGCCGAGTCTTCATCGAAGATGAACAGTTCGAAGCCGCCGAACGGATTTCCCCGACGCCCTACCAATGGCGCGATCCCGCCGAGATTCCGCAACGGCAATGGCTTTATCGCTCGGCTTACATCGCGGGCTACGTCGCCCTGACAACCGCTTCAGGCGGCGGCGGCAAATCGTCTTTGGTTCGCGCGGAATGTGCCGCGATTGCATCGGGAAAGCCGTTGCTCGGCACCGAACCGGAACGCGCACGCGTCTGGTATTGGTGCGGCGAAGACCCTGCCGACGAAATCGAACGCGCGTTCGCCGCGATCCGCCTTTTCTACAAGCTGAAGCCCCAAGACCTCGTTGACTGGCTTTAACCCTTCAGTGACGACACGCTCTCGACTTGTGCCGGAGACGCGTCTCCCACCCTCGTTGCGTCATCTCTTCCAGGCTTTTGACGCGCCAG
>DASTSG010000004.1:0-138632 GCA_035760805.1 Pseudolabrys sp. | reverse complement strand
TGCGCGGAACGGCGGTCTCAGCCGCATCGGCCTTTGCGGTTGCCGGCGGCCGGTACTGCAAGATGCTGGGCGGCTCGAGCGGCGCTTTTGCTGCAGCACGCGTGCCGTGCGCGCCCGCGAGCAAACCGCGCTGCGGCAACGCGGCCACGGCCTTGCCGCTGTGCGGGTCGCGCACGGAATAGCCCGGCTCCTGCCGCATGCAGGCGGCAAGCGTCAACGTGGCAATGGCAACAATCAGAAAGCGGGATCCCCGCATCAGGGCGAATCCAAAATCATGGCGCGCAAGTTGTATTAGGCGGCCGTATGGTTAACAAAAACTGACTCTCCGAACTCATGACGAAGTTAACGTGGAAGCAACCATAATCGTTTGTGATTGGCGGCGGCGACGTAAAGGTTCGCGTTGGAGTCGGCGTAATGTTTCGTAAAAAGGCGTCCAAGCAAAAAGAAGAAGCTCCGCAGCCGGCCATAGTTGCGCCATTCACGACTGACGGCGAACTCGACATGCGTAGCCTCGGCCGCGTCGTCTGGCGCAAGAAAACAAAAATTATTGCCTTTACGGTGATCGTCGCGCTGGCGACCGCTGCGGTCGTCAACACGCTGACTCCGCGCTATCGATCGGAGGCGC
The DNA here is from genome assembly GCA_035760805.1 of Pseudolabrys sp. Classification (GTDB taxonomy): domain Bacteria; phylum Pseudomonadota; class Alphaproteobacteria; order Rhizobiales; family Xanthobacteraceae; genus Pseudolabrys. The sequence continues at coordinate 138,007 of DASTSG010000004.1, read as the reverse complement.
GCATTCTTCTCGATGCGCGCGAAAACGTATTTTTGCGCGCCGAGGCCGACAAGAACGGCGATCGAAGTGCTCTCGATGCCGAAGCGGTCACAAGCCAGCTTCAACTTGTTTTGTCGCGCGATCTCGCACGCGAGGTCATCAAGAAAGAGAACTTGACCAAAATTCCGGAATTCAATCCGGCGATCCGCGGTTTGTCGCCCTTTCGCGTAGTGCTTGGTCTTTTCGGCATCGGCCGCGATCCCGCCTCGATGACGTCAGAGGAGCGGACGCTGCAAGCCTACTACGATCGGCTCAATGCGTATGCGGTCGAAAAATCGCGGGTGATTGCGATCGATTTTAGCTCGGCCGATCCAGACCGGGCTGCAGAAATCGCCAATTCCATTGCCGAAATCTATTTGAAGCGCCAGCAGGCCGCGAAACAAGAGCAGACGCAGGCGGCCAGCAAGTGGCTGGCCGGCGAAATTGCAACAATGCGAGCGAAGGTGGCTGAGGCGGAGAGCAAAGTTGAGCAATACCGCGCAAAAACAAACTTGTTCGCCGGCTCAAACAATTCATCTCTGCCGAGTCAACAACTGACGGAGATGAATTCTCAAATCGCGGCGGCGCGCGGCCAGAAGGCCGATCTGGAAGCGCGGGCGCAGCAGTTACGTCAATTGCTGCGTTCGGGTCACGCCATCGAGTCATCTGACATTGCCAAGTCCGACACGATGCGACGACTTATTGAGCAGCGTGTCGCGCTGCGGGCGCAGCTTGCCGAGCAATCGTCGACTCTGCTGGACAAGCACCCGCGCATCAAAGAGCTGAAAGCGCAAATTGCCGAACTCGACCGGGCGATCAACGCCGAGGGAGAGCGATTGGCACGCCAACTCGACTACGATGCAAGGGTGGCGGGCACGCGCTTGGAGACGCTGACCGCGAGCCTTGATCAGGTCAAGAAGCTCGCGTCACAAACGAACGAACGGGATTTGCAGCTTCGTGCGTTGGAGCGCGATGCAAAGACGGACCGCGAACTTCTGGAATCCTACCTCGCGAAATACCGCGAGGCAGCGGCACGCGAAACGATCAATACGGCCCCACCGGAAGCACGGATCATTTCGCGCGCAAGTCCCGCGATAAAGCCTGACTTTCCAAAGAAAGTGCCGATGGTGTTGATCGCTGCCTTTGCAGCGTTCGGACTGTCGACGGGCTTTGTGGTGATCGGCGCGATGCTTGGGCCTGCCGGCACAGGCCCCTATGTGCCGGCGGAGGTGCCGGTCACCCCTGCCAACGTGGCGCCTCCGGCTCATCCTGCACGCCTGAAGGCGGTCGTTCCGAGCCCTGTCCGAACGGTCGAACAGGCCGTTCAAAAGCTGCGGCAATCATCCGAAGTCGGCCGGCGTATCGCCGTTGCCGGCACAGGCCGCAATGTCGGAACAACCTACACGGCGATTGCGCTGGCCCGCATCCTGGCAAGGAATTCCGGGGTTGTGCTTATCGACCTGGCCTTCGACGCGCCCAACCTGTCGGTGCTCTCCAGCAATCCGAGGGCGCCAGGGATGGCAGAACTCCTGCGTGGCACCGCGTCTTTCAGCGACGTGATTACGCGCGATCAGCTTTCCAACGTCCATCTTGTCTCGGCTGGAAACCTTGACGGCGACGGAGCGACACTGGCGGCATCGCCTTCTCTGCAAACCTCGATCGAGGCACTGGCGCGCAGCTACGAATACGTTGTGTTCGATATCGGTGCTGTGCCCGAAGTTGCGGTGCAGCGGTTTGCGTCGCTTACCTCGCGTGTGCTCTTGGTCGCAGCGGATCCAACCGGTCCGGCCACGCGGGCAGCGCGCGAACGGCTCGAACGGGCCGGCTTCAACGATATCAGCGTGATTACCGGGGGCGCTCGTGCGGCGGCCGCCTGAGAAGAGCGATTAACTCAGGATATTGGCTCGCGCGCGCAGCAGCCGCGCCCCGCGCACAAGCGACCAGAGTGCCGGTGTGTGTTTAATCAGGCGTTTGGCGATCGCCATGCTCTGAGCCAAACGGCTCAATACCGCGCCTCGCGTGGTCAAAGGCAGGAAACTGTCGAACAGCGGGTCGGCATTGCCGCAGAACAGATTTTTATATTGTGCTTGGCCGACGCCAAGGTCGAAGGTGGAGAGGCCGCGCTCGCAACAATCGCGCACGATGTTGTGCAGTAGCAATTCGCCCGGACTCTCGTGCGAAAGCCTTCCGCTGATAATCGAGTTGAACATTCCGCAGAAGCGGTTGCCGCCGACAGTGCCTCCAAAGGTCGCCACGATGACGCCGCCGACGGACAGAGAATACAGTTCAATGAGGCGCTCGCCCTTGGCAGTGCGCCCGACTGCAAGGGCCTCGAGAAAGCGGCGCACCTCGGGGGCGGCAAAGACGTCGGAGATGCCGCGCGCCTGCATGCGCTCGCTCTTTTGCTTGAAGAAAGTATCGAGCACACGGCTCGCCGTTTCTGCGTCATTGACGCGCTCAAAATTTACAACGCCGAACTCGGAAAGAGCTCTCAGTTTCTTGCGCAATTTCTTTCGCATTTCGCTGTTGGTGCGGGCGCGCAAGAGTCCATCGAAATCGTGGGAGAGGGGGCCGCTAAAGCCAAAATCGGCGGAGGGTTGGTGCGGAAGCAATGCGAACGGATTGGTCGCGCCTTGCCAGGTCAGCGGCTGGTTCGTGAGCCAGAGCGCGTCGGCCTCTCCGTAAAGCTGCGCCATTGCCGCCCTGATTTCGATATCGTCGATTGCGCTGGCAATGTCGCGGTGCCACAAACCCATGTTGAAGTTCGCGTGCTTGCCGCCGAGAAACTCTAAAATTCTGCACTTTGCGAAAAGCCTCCGTCCGAATGGCCACAGGAATAGAGGACGGTTAGCGCGGCTGAAGCCAACGACGATGGCCGGAGAGACTCCGGCCGCGGCGCCCATATGATGGTGCCACAGCTCCATAAATTCGTAGCGTTGGTAGGGCGTGGCGAGGGCACCTTGCCGCTCGAGCATGTGCCAATACGGTTCGGCTGCGTCGAATGTATCGAAGAGCTCTACACGCGCGACATGCCTGCTGCTGTCATTGGTGATCTCGGAAACCGGAGTGTGCCGAAGCGGGATGACGTTCATGGGGCCTTTCGACGGGTAATCGGGAGTGCCGGAAGGTCGCAAACATTTGTCAATAAAGGGTTGGAATATTAGAGCAGCAACAACGAGGAGATAAGTCTTTGCCGGCATTACGAAAATCCGTCATCCGCGGCGGGCTGGAGGCTTTGTACTTCAGCGGAATGCACCGTGCGATGCGGCCGTTCGTTGCCGGCGTCGGGGCTGTCCTCATGCTGCATCACGTGCGTCCTGCCAGGACCGCACCGTTTCAGCCGAACCGCCTGCTTGAAATCACACCGGGGTTTTTCGAAATCCTGCTGCGCCGGATCAAGGGCTCAGGCGTTGACGTCATATCGCTCGATGCGATGTACGAACGGCTTGCCAGCAACGATTTCAGTCGCCGCTTTGTATGCATCACCTTCGACGACGGCTATCGGGACGTGGCACAATGGGCTTACCCGCTGCTGCAAAAATATGAAATGCCGTTCGCCTTATACATAGCAACGAGCTTTCCGGAGCAGCGGGGAGAATTGTGGTGGACGGCGCTCGAGGCCGTCATCGCGCGTAACGACCGTATCGCGTTGACGATTGAAGGCCGCCGGCACGTACTTGATTGCGGCAGCGTGGAGCAGAAGCGGGCTGCGTTCGACATTGCTTACGCCCACCTGCGCAGCCTGAAAACAGAGGACGAGCTGCGGCAGGTCATTCGTGATCTGTGCGCCGTCCACGGCATTGATATCGGATCCTTTTGCCGCGATTTATGCATGGACTGGGACGAGATCGGCCGCATGGCACGCGATCCGCTGGTGACGATTGGCGCTCATACCGTCAATCACGTCATGCTCAGAAAGGTGCCAAATGATGCGGTTGCGCGCGGAGAGATGGAAGAGAGCTGCTCGGCAATCGAGGCAGTGATCGGCCGGCGGCCCGCGCATCTCGCTTATCCGGTGGGGGATCCAACATCGGCAGGGCCGCGCGAATTTCGTATTGCCGCCGAGTTGGGCTTCAAGACCGCAGTGACCACAAGGCCGGGTGTACTATTCCCCGAGCACCGGCATCACCTGACTGCGCTCCCGCGCATTTCGATCAATGGCGAGTTCCAGGAGCGGCGCTACCTGGATGTTTTGCTGTCAGGCGCCGCGACCGCTGTGTGGAACGGTTTTCGCCGCGTCAGCGCGGCTTAGTCGTGGGCGGTCAGGTCGCGACATCCAGCTTACAAGGGGAAGCGCCGGCAGCACCCAGCCGAGGCCCGCTACGACGTAAAAAGCGGCAGCGATCCAACCATTAATGTTCGTGAGCGCCGATTGCGCCAGCGCCATTGCGAGCAGGGCCCAGACCATCGCCAGGGCCAGCAAGGCGAAGGTTCCGATCAGTTTGCGCACTCGAATGCTCATTGGTCGCACCGGATGAAGTTTGCGGGGCCGCGCGCAGGACTATATGGTCTGCGCGGTTCTCGGCAAGTGCGGTGTTTGCCACCAGCTGCTATGACATTTTCGTCTGCTTCTGCTCAATTTTCTGACGTAAGAGTCCGCGCCGTGCGCTTGTGGTTGCTCGCGGTTGCGGCGCTCATTTTCCTGACGCTGATCGTCGGCGGGGCGACCCGGCTCACGCAATCGGGGCTTTCCATCGTCGAATGGAAACCGGTGACCGGCGTCGTGCCGCCGCTTTCGCAACAGGCGTGGCAGGACGAATTCGCGAAATATCAAACGATCCCGCAGTATCGTGAGCTCAACGAGGGCATGAGCCTCGATCAATTCAAGACGATCTACTGGTGGGAGTGGACGCATCGATTGCTGGCGCGGTTGATCGGTGCCGTTTTTCTGCTGCCGTTGCTGTTCTTTCTGTGGCGCGGATGGATTGAGCGGCGGCTCTGGATGCGTCTGTGGGTGATTTTCGGGCTCGGCGCCTTCCAGGGCGCTGTCGGATGGTGGATGGTGTCGTCGGGGCTCACCGTTGGGGTCAGCGTCTCGCAATATCGCCTCGCATTTCATCTCACGCTCGCCTCGCTCATTTATGCGGCGATCATCTGGACGGCGTTGCGCCTGGCACCGCGGGCGGGGTCGGATGCTCCGGCGCGCTTGCATGTTTGCGCGCTCGCGCTTGCCGGATTGATGTTGCTGCAGCTTTATCTCGGCGCGCTGGTTGCCGGCTTGCATGCCGGACTGATCTACAACACCTGGCCCGATATCGACGGCGGTTTCATTCCTCCGGTCCACGAACTGTTCGCGAACGCGCCTTGGTGGCGAAACTTCTTCGAGAATTTACTGACCGTCCAGTTCGATCATCGGATGCTTGCCTACACGATCTGGGTTCTGGCCGGCCTGCACGCGATCGATGCGTGGCGATCGAAACAGGGGACCTTTGGCGCGATGCTGCTGTGGTTTGCGGTGACGCTGCAGGCGACTCTCGGCATCCTGACGTTGCTCTTTGTCGTGCCCCTCCCGCTCGCGCTGACGCATCAGGCATTTGCCGTCGTTACCTTTACCATCGCGGTCGTCCATGCCGCGCGCTTGTGGCCGCGCGCAACCGAACGCTCCAAAATCGTCGGCGCACTCGCGGAAAAGCACATATGATCGACATCAAAATGAGCGATGACATTGCCGTCGTAACGCTCGCGTACGGCAAGGCCAACGCGCTCGACACCGAACTTTGCGACGCGCTGGTGAAGGCATTTGCTGAATTGCGCGCGTCGGGCGCACGCGCTGTGATCGTCACCGGGCAGGGAAAGATATTTTCCGCCGGTGTCGACCTGGTGCGGCTCGACCGCGAAGGCGCGGACTATGTGCGGCGTTTTCTGCCGGCGTTGCACCGGCTTTATGAAGCGGTTTTCTTCCATCCCAAGCCAGTGATTGCGGCTGTGAACGGCCATGCCATCGCGGGCGGCGCTGTGCTCGCGTGCTGCGCGGATCGGCGCATCATGGCGAACGGCGGTGGGCGTATCGGCATTACGGAATTGCTGGTCGGCGTGCCATTTCCTGCATTGGCATTCGAAGTGCTGCGCTTTGCTATGCCGCCGTGCCACCTCAGCGAGCTCATGTTCACCGCGGCGATTTGTCCGGCCGATGTCGCACTTCAGAAGGGTTGGGTCGATGAAGTTGTCGAGCCGGATGCGCTGATGGATCGTGCTTTGGCGGTCGCGCAGCAATATGCCGAGCTATCACCGGTCGCCTTCGCGCAGACGAAGAAACAGATCCGGCAGCCGGTCGCCGATCGGTTCGCAACCGACGGAAAAGCAACCGACGAGGCCGTCACCGATATTTGGGCGGCCCCGCAGACGCTGCGGCACATCAACGACTATGTCGCGAAGACGTTGAGGAAGTGACAGGCCCAGTCGCATCGTACGGGGCCAGAGGCGACGACCCTCCTCCGCTTAACTTCGTGCCAGCGGGAATCCAGCATCTTGGCAAAGAACTGGATCCCCGCTTCAGCGGAGGCGAGCAATTAACGCGCGGGCCGTTGGCTTATTCGGCCGTCAACCCTTCCTCGAGATCGGCGATGATGTCATCGACATCCTCAAGACCGATCGACAAACGCACGACGTCCGGTCCCGCGCCGGCCTGCACCTTCTGTGCATCCGACAATTGCCGGTGCGTCGTCGATGCCGGATGGATGATGAGGGAACGCGTGTCGCCAATGTTCGCCAGATGCGAAAATAGCTTCACGTTCGAGACGAGCTTCACGCCGGCGTCGTAACCGCCCTTGAGGCCGAAGGTGAACACGGCACCTGCGCCTTTCGGACAGTATTTCTTGGCCAGCGCGTGGTATTTATCGCCGGGCAGCCCCGGATAGCTGACCCAGCTCACCTGCGGCTGCTTCGAAAGCCACTCCGCGACCGCGAGCGCGTTATCGCAGTGTTTCTGCATGCGCAGCGGCAGCGTCTCGATGCCGGTCAGGATGAGGTAGGCGTTGAATGGCGACAGTGCCGGCCCGATGTCGCGCAAGCCAAGCACGCGGCAGGCGATGGCGAAGGCGAAATTGCCGAAGGTTTCGTGCAGCACGATGCCCTGATATTCGGGCCGCGGCTCGGACAGCATCGGATAGCGGCCGCCGCGTGACCAGTTGAAGGTGCCGCCGTCGACGATCATGCCACCGATCGAATTGCCGTGGCCGCCGAGAAATTTCGTAAGCGAGTGCACGACAACGTCGGCACCGAAGTCGATCGGCTTGCACAGGTAAGGCGTCGCCAGCGTGTTGTCGACGATCAGCGGCACGCCGGCCTTGCGTGCGATTTTCGACACGGCCTCAATATCGGTAATGACGCCACCCGGGTTGGCGATCGACTCGACGAAGATTGCCTTGGTTTTCGGCGAGACCGCTTTTTCGAATGAGGAAATGTCGTCCGGATCGGCCCATACGACGTTCCAGCCGAAATTCTTGTAGGCGTGGTTGAACTGATTGATCGAGCCGCCATAAAGCTTTCTCGACGCAACGAATTCGTCGCCCGGCGTCATCAGGTTGTGCATGACGATGACCTGCGCGGCGTGGCCGGAGGCGACGCCTAGCCCTGCAGTGCCGCCTTCGAGCGCGGCGACGCGTTCCTCGAGCACAGCGGTCGTCGGATTGCCGATGCGCGTGTATATATTGCCGAAGGTTTGCAATCCGAAAAGCGATGCCGCGTGATCGACATCGTCGAATACGAACGAAGTCGTCTGGTAGATCGGCGTTGCGCGGGCGCCGGTCGTGGGATCGGGCTGTGCGCCGGCGTGGATCGCCAGCGTTGCAAAGCCGGGCGTGTGTTCGGTGTGGTCGGCCATCGATTGCCTGCCTGATGTTGCGCGGCGAACGGCCGCTTGTTGGTGGATTTATTCAGCACGAATGAAAAGGGTCAAGGCGCGCTTTGCTTCGCTCTTGTCTGCGGGCATTGTTTTTCCGCTCCTGACAGTCGGAATGGCCACGGATAACCGCATAATCATCGGCGCAAAGCTATTCCTTTTCCTGCATCGCCTTGTCGGTTGCGTCCGTTGCACCGCCCTGCATGGTGACACGGTTGAGCGACATGCGCTGCACGCCCTTGCCGAGGATTTTTGCGCGCTTTGAGGTCAGCGTGCGGGAGTTTACTCCCACCCAAGATATCTCCGACGAGAGCCGTCCGTATTCGATCTTCGGGCAGCGGTTCATGACAACTTTCATTCCGGCATCTTCTGCAAGCTTGGCCGCCTCGTCGTTGCGGACGGTAAGCTGCATCCAGATCACCTGCGGACGAGGCTTCATCTCCAGCGCCTCGCGTACGATTTGCGGCGCAAACTGCGAGGCGCGGAAGATGTCGATCATGTCGACGGGCTCAGGGATATCGGCAAGTCTCGCGTAAACCTTCTGCCCGAGAATTTCCTTACCGGCCTGGCCTGGATTGACCGGGATCATGTGGTAGCCGCGCTCGAGCAGGTACTTGAACGCGAAATAGCTCGGCCGGTTGTCTTTCGGCGAGATACCGACCATTGCGATGGTCTTCACGGTATTGAGGATGCCGCGAATATAACTGTCGGGGTAGGTGTCGTGATTCATGCGGCGGGCGTTTTCTCAGCGGGATCTTTTTGTGCGAGCGCTGCACGTAGTCGCGCGTTTTCAGCTTCGAGCTCTTCGATCTTCGTCCTGACGGTGTTGAAGGCCTGCTCGAGGTCAGCTTCGCTGAAGCGGGCGGTAATGTGCGAGGAGCAGTTGACGTCCCAGGCTTCGACGGTGAACAGGATCGCGCGCTCCGGCTTTGCCTTGTAGCCTGCGTCGAACAATTTTTCGATCAATGCCCCGTCGTTTTCAACGACGCGCGCGCGTCCCCACAATTTGATGCGCTGCTTGCGTGCAAAGTCGAGCACGAACAGAAATACCCGGTCGTTCTCGGATAAATTGCCCAGTGTGATGTACTGCCGGTTGCCGCGGTAGTCAGCAAAGCCGAGCGTTTTCTCATCGATGACCTTGATGAAGCCTTTCGGCCCGCCGCGATGCTGTACATACGGCGCGCCGTCACCGCTGGCAGTCGCGAGAAAAACCGTATCCTGTTCCGCGATGAAGGCTGCCAGCTCCGGCGTGATTCTTTCGGGAAAGCCTTCCGCAAAACGCCGGTCATAATGCCCTGCCGAGCCGCGTTCAGCCTGCGCTTGCCGCGCGGCCGGCGTGAACACGATGCTGGAGTTATTCGTCGGCAAAACGTGATCCCGATTTGCTCAGCTCAGCGGTCTTCCCATTTGGCCTTACGTTTCTCGATGAAGGCACAGATGCCTTCCTCGGCGTCGCGCGCCATCATGTTTTCGGTCATCACTTCCGCGGCATAATCGTAAGCGTCGGAAAGCCCCAGCTCGAGTTGGCGATAGAACGCCTCCTTGCCGATCTTGAGCACGTAAGACGATTTCGACGCGACCTTTTTGGCGAGCGCGATTGCCTCCCTGCGCTCCTCGCCGGGCTGCACGACATGATTGACAAGGCCGATGCGCGCGGCATCGGCGGCGGCTACCATCTCGCCGGTCAGCAACATCTCCATTGCGTGTTTGCGTGGGACGTTGCGCGACAAAGCAACCATCGGAGTCGAGCAGAACAATCCAATATCGACGCCGGGGGTGGCAAATTTGGCAGCCGATGAGGCGACGGCAAGATCGCAACTTGCGACAAGCTGGCACCCGGCCGCCGTGGCGACGCCTTGCACGGCGGCGACTACGGGCTGCGGCAGCTTCACGATTTGCTGCATCACGGCGCTGCAGGTCGTCATGATGTGTTTGAAATAGGCGCGTCCGCCATCGGCATCGCTCCGGCGCGCCGTCAATTCCTTAAGGTCGTGCCCGGCAGAAAACGCAGGCCCGTTCGCGGCCAGAACGACAGCACGCACGCTGCGGTCGGCGGCGATGTCCGCGAATGCTTCGCGCAGGGCGACAAGCAGCGCCTCCGAAAGGCTGTTGCGGGCCTGAGGTCGATTAAGAATCAGCACCGCAATCCCTCCGTCCCGCTCGCGCAGCAGGATCGGCGCGGCAGCATCGGGAGCGCGGACAGCGGTTTGGGCACTCATGAAAGAATCCAAAGGCTTCGATCGACTGCTGATACTTAACCCCGGACGTTCCGGGCGCAAGGCCGGGAACGGGGCACAAACACACGCGTTTTCCACCGAAAGGAGAACGTCATGGCGAAACGGCGCAAAAAATCGAAACGATCAAAGCGTGGCGGCCGCTGGTCACGTCGGGTGACCGAGACAAGTGACGCGCTGACGCTTGAGCGAGGAGTCTTCAGCAAGCGCAGTCCGAAGGAGATCGCGCGCTCCCTTAAACACTCGGCAGACCGCAGCCGGCGTCGAAAATCCGATCCGTATCGGTCGGCGATGTCGATGCTGACCTTCTATATCAACCGCGCCGGCGAGAAGCTGCCGACGTCCCGCAAGCGCATCTTGAGCAAAGCCAAGGACGAACTGCGCGCGCTCTACGGCAAAAACCCCGCCTCCTGACGCCCGGCCTTTGCTTTAAACCGACCCCGATCAGCGGCGAATTGCTCCGCGCGTCGATTGACCGTGCGCCACGAGCAATTATGACGGTGCCGCCGGATGAACCGGCGAGGGGAAGGGCATGCTGGCACCGGCGCTTAACGCTGACGAAATTGCGGAGCTTTTGAGGCTGGAATTCCCGCAGGTGTTTTTCGAAGGCTGCGGGTTGAGTATCGAGCGCGTACACTATGGCGCGGCCCGGATACGCAAGGAGTTCGACGCCGGTTCGGTCCGCCCGGGCGGTACGATCTCGGGACCGACCATGATGGCGTTGGCGGATTTCGCAATGTACGTCGCCGTGTTTTCGGCAATCGGCCGCCAGCCGCTGGCAGTGACAACCAATCTCACCATCAACTTTCTGCGCAAACCGGCGCCGGCACCGCTGTTCGCCGACGCAAGCCTTATGAAAGTTGGCAAAAGGCTGGCCGTCGGGGAGGTGAGGATCTATTCCGAAGGGCTACCGGAGCCGGTAGCGCATGTCACGGCGACCTATTCCATTCCGTAAACGCGCTAGTTGTTGACAGGTATTATAATACCAAAATTATAAGATACTGAAATAAAACGTAGAATCGTGTCTCTAGGTCGTTGACCGACGACGAGCCGCTCGGCTAAAAGATCACGCCTTTTCCGGACCGCGTTGGTCGGAGCAGATTCCCGAAGGACCGAACAATGAAGACCTATTCGGCCAAAGCCGCCGACGTTGAGAAGAAGTGGGTCGAAATCGATGCCACGGGGCTTGTTGTCGGCCGGCTTGCTTCGCTCGTGGCGCTGCGGCTGCGCGGCAAGCACAAGCCGACCTACACGCCGCACGTTGATGACGGCGACAACGTCATTGTTATCAATGCCGCCAAGGCGGTACTCACCGGCCGCAAGTTTGAGAAAAAGGTTTACCACAAGCACACCGGTTATATCGGCGGCATCAAGACGATCTCGGCAAAAGCGATCAGGGCCGGGCGCTTTCCGGAGCGCATTGTGGAAAAAGCCGTGGAGCGCATGCTGCCGCGCGGTCCGCTTGGGCGCGTGCAACTCGGAAATCTGCGCGTTTATCCGGGACCGGATCACCCGCACCAGGCGCAGAAGCCTGAGAAGCTCGACGTCGCTGCCATGAATCGCAAGAACACGAGGAGTGCCTGATCGTGGCCGAAACCGTCCAATCTCTCGAAGACTTGGCGACGCTCAAACCGTCCGCTTCTGAGACGCCGAAATACGAGAAGAAAGTCGATGCGCTGGGGCGCGCATATGCCACCGGCAAGCGCAAAAATGCCGTTGCGCGAGTCTGGATCAAACCCGGTTCCGGGAAGATAACTGTGAATGCGAGGGCCGTCGAAGTCTTCTTCGCCCGCCCGGTGTTGCGCATGCTCATTCAGCAGCCGCTGGTCGCAACCAACCGTAACGGGCAGTATGACGTTGTCTGTACGGTATCCGGGGGCGGGCTGTCCGGCCAGGCGGGCGCGGTACGCCACGGCATTTCCAAGGCGCTAACCTATTTCGAGCCGGAGCTTCGCGGTGCGCTCAAGCGGGGCGGGTTCCTGACGCGTGACTCGCGTGTGGTCGAGCGCAAGAAATATGGACGGGCAAAAGCCCGCCGCTCGTTCCAGTTCTCGAAGCGCTAAGAATTTTTGTTGTCGGCATCGCTCGGGCGCGCTGCAGGGCGCGCCCGTTACCGTTCAAAGCGTAATTTGACTGCAATTTTAGAAAGTTTTTCGTCGAAGGTCCTGCGCGCACGCAAGCCTTTCGGCACAGCTTGCCGCTAAGGTGCTCAGGCTGCCGCCAGATTTTTAGCAGCTGGGCGCGCAGACTTGAGGGCCGTAATGCCGGTCGCGGTCAGCTTCCAGACGTCGATGTTGGACATTTCGACGCTGTATTTCGTCGCAATTTGTCTTGCGATGTTGCTTGGCCTTTTTTTGATTTTTTCCTGGCTTCAGGATCGGAACGTGCGCGCTCTGGCGTGGTGGGGGGGCGCCTACTTGATGGGCGGCTTATCGATCGCGCTGTGGGCTTTGCCGTCCCCGATCTTCTCGTTGCCGGCCGCGCTGCCCGGCATGCTTATTTTCAGCGCTTGCGGCATGATGTGGAACGGAGTGCGGCTGTTTCACCGCCGCCGTATCCTGCCCCTCGCGATCGTCGCAGGGCCGGTTTTCTGGCTGCTCATTTGTTCTCTCTCTGCAACTGATAGTGCCGAGGTGCGGATCGCCAGCGGCACGATTATTGTTGCGGCCTACACGTACTTCATCGCTTTCGAGCTTTGGCGTGAGCGGCGCAAATCGCTGTATTCACGCACGGCGGCGGTTATCGTTCCGATCCTGCACGCTGTGATCTTCCTTTCGCCGATGGCGATCCAGGCGCTTTTATCGCATCGTGAATCGCAAGGATGGATCGATGCCTTCGCGTTGGAGACGATCGTCTATGCGGTCGGGGCGGCCTTTATCGTCATGCTGATGGTGAAGGATTATCATGTCCACGTTCAGCGCCACGCGGCCGCGACCGATTCGCTGACCGGATTGCTGAATCGTCGCGCCTTCCTGGAAGGTGCAAGTAGCCTTTGCGCATATCAGCGCAAGCGAAATGCACCGCTGGCAATGTTGATGTTTGACCTCGACCACTTCAAGTCGATCAACGATACCTTTGGCCACGCGACCGGCGATGAAGTGTTGCGGCTGTTCGCGTCGACACTGCAATCCAGCATGCGCGCCGATGACATCATCGGGCGTCTCGGTGGCGAGGAGTTCGCCGCTGTCATACCGGCCGATCTCGCCGCAGCAAGCCGCGTTGCAGAACGTATTCGCCGGGCATTCGAAATAACGGGCGCGGTGGTTGCCGACAACCCGATCGGTGCCACGGTCAGTGTCGGGGCTGCGGTTTCATCGGACAGCGATGAGGACGTTGAAGCATTACTCCGGCGGGCGGATGCGGCCCTTTACAGTGCCAAGCGCGCAGGCCGTAATCGATTGCATACGGCGAATGATGATGACTCGGCGAAGGACGAGGCCTCGCGCCTGATTGCGGCAGCGCGCGCCGGCAACGCGGTGCGTTTGGTACCACGGCCGCGACCGGTTCCTCCTGTCACAAGGCAGGCGGGCGATACAATGCTCGCACAGTTTGATCGCTCGCGCCGGGCGAATAACCGCTGATCCTTCCGCCATGCGAATGCGGTCTGACGTCTTCTGACGTGGCTGATGAGCAAAAAAGGGCGCCCCGCGGGCGCCCTTAATGCCAACTGGGAACTCGAGATGATCGGTTACGCCGAGTAATACATTTCAAATTCGACCGGATGCGGCGTGTGCTCGAAACGGATCACTTCCTGCATCTTAAGGTCGAGATAGCTGTCAATGAAATCGTCATCGAACACGCCGCCGGCTTTCAGGAACGCGCGATCCTGGTCGAGTTCGCCAAGGGCCTGCCGCAACGAGCCGCATACGGTCGGGATCTTTTTGAGCTCGGCGGGCGGCAGGTCATACAGGTCCTTGTCGATGGCGGAGCCCGGGTCGAGCTTGTTCTTGATGCCATCGAGCCCCGCCATCAGCATCGCCGCGAAAGCCAGATAAGGATTGGCCATCGGATCTGGAAACCGTACTTCGATGCGTTTGGCTTTCGGATTGGTCGTGTAGGGAATTCGACACGACGCCGAACGGTTGCGCGCCGAATAGGCGAGCAGCACGGGCGCCTCAAATCCCGGGACCAGCCGCTTGTACGAATTGGTCGTCGGATTGGTGAACGCGTTGATCGCCTTGGCGTGCTTTATGATGCCTGCGATGTAGGAGAGGCATATCTCCGAAAGATCAGAATATTTGTTGCCTGCAAAGACCGGCTTGCTGTCCTTCCAGATCGATTGGTGGCAATGCATGCCGGAGCCATTGTCGCCGTAGACCGGTTTCGGCATGAACGTGGCCGTTTTGCCGTAAATCTGCGCGACCTGCTGAATGCAATATTTGTAAATTTGCATGTGGTCGGCCATCAAAGTCAGCGGAGCGAACTTGATGCCGAGTTCATGCTGCCCGGATGCCACCTCATGGTGGTGTTTCTCGACTTTAACGCCCATGCGCGCCATTGCGCCGAGCATTTCCGAGCGCATGTCCTGAACCGAATCCTGTGGCGGTACGGGGAAGTAGCCTTTCTTGACGCCGATCCGGTGGCCGAGATTGCCGCCCTCATAATCGGTATCGGAGTTTGACGGGAATTCGATTGAGTCGAGCTTGAAGCCGGTGTTGTAGGGATCGGCTTTGTACTTCACATCGTCGAAAACAAAGAATTCCGCTTCCGGCCCGAAGAAGACGGTATCTCCGATACCCATGGACTTGACCATGCCCTCGGCTCTTTTCGCGATGCCGCGCGGGTCGCGGTTGTACGGCTCTCCGGTTGTCGGCTCGAGCACGTCGCACACAAGAACGAGGGTCGTTTCCGCAAAAAAAGGATCGATGCAAGCCGTGGCGGGGTCGGGCATCAAATTCATGTCCGACTCGTTGATCGCTTTCCAGCCCGCGATCGACGAGCCGTCGAACATCTGACCTTCGGCAAAGGTATCTTCTTCGATCATCGACGCGTCGAACGTGACGTGCTGCCACTTGCCGCGCGGATCGGTGAAACGGAAATCGACGTATTTCACGTCGTTGTCCTTGATCATCTTCATGACATTCTTCGCTGTTGTCATGGACTGCAGTCCCCTTGTTATGAGAAAAACGGTGCGCGGCAGCTAAAACGGCCCGCGGCTAGATGGCATCAATTCCGGATTCTCCGGTTCTGATCCGGATAGCTTCTTCGATGTTGGACACGAATATTTTCCCGTCGCCGATGCGGCCGGTCTGAGCGGCGCGCCGGATCGCTTCGACGGCTTTTTCGACCATGTCGTCGCCGAGTACGATTTCGATCTTCACCTTGGGTAGAAAATCGACGACGTATTCCGCCCCGCGGTAAAGTTCAGTGTGGCCTTTTTGGCGGCCAAAACCTTTGGCCTCTGTCACAGTAATGCCTTGGAGGCCCACCTCCTGCAGAGCTTCTTTCACTTCGTCAAGCTTGAACGGTTTAATAACCGCCTCGATTTTCTTCATTGACCTCTTGCTCCCGGCTTGCCGGCGCGAAACGCGCGACAGCGAGCAGTTCCCGATTTGCAGGTCTCGTGCCAATCCATTCGACTGACAAAAACGCTGGCGGCGAGGATTTAAGCGGCCACAAGGCGCGTGTGCAAACGTTTGCCGCCTGTTTGTTGCTCAAGTTTTGAGCACCACGCCTATATTTCTGGCAGCGGCCACCGTCAGATTGGCGATCCGCTTCGGCGTCGATACTCTGACAGGATGATGGAATTATTGAGCGCGGCAGAAATGGCGGAAGCCGACCGGTTAACGATCGCGGGCGGTACGCCTGGTCGCGACCTCATGGAGAATGCGGGCCGGGCCGTTGCCGATGCCATTGGGAGGCTGCCGGGTCGCCGCGTTCTCGTGTTTGCAGGGCCTGGCAATAACGGTGGCGACGGGTTCGTGGCCGCACGGCATCTGGCGCAGCGCGGCTATACCGTAAAGGTTAGTCTTGTCGGCGATCGGGCGCGGCTGAAAGGCGATGCGGCGTGGGCGGCGGCAAGCTGGGAAGGTGCAGTTGCCCCTGCATCACCGGAGGACGTGGCGGCGCAGGAGATCATCATCGATGCCATTTTCGGAGCCGGCCTGGACCGGCCGATCGAAGGGCGTCCGCGACTGATCATAGAGGCGGTCAACAAAGCGAATGCGTCCGTTGTTTCCGTCGATCTCCCCAGCGGCGTGAATGGGACGACCGGCGCGGTCATGGGTGTCGCAGTCGATGCGGACCATACTGTTACGTTCTTTCGGCGGAAGATCGGACACGTGCTTTTGCCGGGCCGGTTGCGGTGCGGGGCTATTCACGTTGCCGATATCGGTATTTCCGAAAGCGTCCTTGAAAAGATCAGACCTAACGTCTTTGCGAACGGGCCAGAGCGTTGGGGGGACGTTTTCCCGCAGCCGAATCCGGAAAGCCACAAATACACCCGGGGCCACGTCGTGGTGGTGTCTGGCGCTTTGCCGAGCACGGGTGCGGCGCGCCTTGCTGCCCGTGGCGCGCTTCGTGCGGGAGCCGGGCTGGTCACGATCGCGAGCCCCGTCAACGCGGTTCCGGTTCACGCTACAGCCAATACCGCTGTGATGGTGCGCGCCGTCGAAGGAGCGCAAGAGCTCGAATCTTTTCTCCAGGATCAGCGCCGCAACGTTGTCGTTATGGGCCCCGGTGGGGGGATCGGAGAGGCAATGCGTGAGCAGGTGCTGGTGGCCCTACGAAGCCGCGCCAGCGTGGTTCTCGATGCCGATGCCCTGACCAGCTTTGAAGCAAACCCCGCGCTATTGTTCGACGCCATCAACGCAAAGGCGGCAGGCAGCGTCGTTTTGACGCCTCACGCTGGAGAATTTGAACGTCTTTTCAATAAGATAGAGAATGGTTCTAAAAATTCAAACAAACTTGAAAAAGCACGCTGGGCAAGCCGCCACAGCGCGGCCGTCGTTGTCCTGAAGGGCGCGGATACGGTGATTGCTGACCCCCGCGGAGTTGCCGTGATTGCCGAAAACGCTCCTCCTGGGTTGGCGACGGCGGGCTCGGGCGACGTGCTGGCCGGTATAATCGGCGGTCTCCTGGCGCAGGGTATGCCCGCCTTTGAGGGGGCTGCCGCCGGCGTCTGGCTGCAAGGGGAAGCGGCCAATCGGTTCGGCCCAGGGCTGATTGCTGAGGATCTGCCGGAAACACTGCCGGCGGTTTACCGGCCACTTTTTGCGCAGCTTATGGCCGAGGAACCAATTGATCGGGCACGTGGCGACTCCTGAAGCAAAGCCTATATTTGGTGGTACCGCGCAAACACCGCATGCTATAAGCCGCGCCGCCTGCCGCATGCTCGTCGCTTGCTCGTCGGGCAAGCGGCGCGTTAAGCCCTGATCGAGGCACGCTCGGCGCCGCTGACGGCGCGTCGGCTGCGGGCGTGGCGGAATTGGTAGACGCGCGGGATTTAGGTTCCCGTGATGCAAGTCGTGGGGGTTCAAATCCCTCCGCCCGCACCAATGCGGCACCACTAACGGTGCATGATGGATACGATCGGCGGCCGCTCGGCCGCCGTTGCAAGACAAGAAAAGAGTTGAAGGTTATGCAAGTCACCGAAACGCTTTCTGAAGGCCTTAAGCGCGAATTCCAAGTTGTCGTGCCGGCGGCGGAGCTCGACGCCAAGGTTAACAAACACCTCGATGACATGAAGGACCGCGTACGGATGGACGGATTCCGTCCCGGCAAGGTCCCGCTCGCCTATTTGAAACGAATTTATGGGCGGTCCGCGATGGCGGAGGTCATCGATGCGACCGTACGTGACGTCAATGCCAAAATCGTCAGCGATCACGGCTACCGGCTTGCGACAACTCCGAAGGTAACGTTTCCGACGGAGGAAGGCGCGATCGAGCAGTTGGTCTCCGGCAAGACGGATCTTGCCTACACGATGGCGGTCGAGATCGTACCGAAGATTGAATTGGGCGATTTCAAAACGATCAAGCTCACCAGGCTTGTGACGGATGTGACGGATACCGAGATCGACGAAGCAATCGCACGCATTGCTGAACAAAACCGTCCGTTCGCGCCAAAAGCTGAAGGTGAAAAAGCTGCCAACGACGATCGTCTCATCGTGTCGTTCGTCGGCCGTATCGACGGTGCTGTGTTCGAAGGGGGCACCGGCGAGGACATCGCCGTGCATCTCGGATCAGGCACTTTCATACCCGGGTTCGAAGACCAGCTCATCGGGGCCGTGGCGGGTGAAAAACGTACCATCAAGGCGACGTTTCCGCCGAACTATGCGAACGAAAAGCTGGCCGGCAAAGAGGCCGAATTCGATGTGACGGTCAAATCGGTCGAAACGCCGGGCAAAGTGGAGATTGACGACGCGTTCGCAAAGTCGCTTGGGTTGGAATCGTTGGCGAAACTGCGTGACGCGGTAAAAGAGCGCATCGGGCGCGAGTACGCCGCTGCGAGCCGGCAGAAGCTCAAGCGCGCGCTGCTCGATCAATTAGATGAGCGCCACAAGTTCGAACCGCCGCCCTCATTGGTTGACGAGGAGTTTGAACGCGTTTGGAAGTCCGTAACCAGCGAACTCGAAGCATCTAAACGCACGTTCGAAGACGAGGGGACGACCGAAGAAAAAGCGAAAGCTGAGTATCGTTCGATCGCCGAACGTCGTGTCAGGCTTGGTTTGCTGATGGCCGAAATCGGCGAAAAGAATAAGATCTCCGTGAGCGAGGACGAGCTTAATCGGGCGCTGATGGAGCAGGTGCGCCAATACCCTGGCCAGGAGCAGCGCGTTTGGGATTATTTCAGGCGGACTCCCGCCGCGGTCGATTCCGTACGGGCTCCACTTTTCGAGGATAAAGTCGTCGACTTCCTGTTTGAGCTCGCGGAGGTCACGGAGAAAAAGGTTTCGCGCGAAGAGCTCTATAGTGAGGATGAAAAAACTTCCGGTTAAGCACCCGCGTAGCTTGCGCTGCCGACCTTGCGAAAATAGATCACTCGCTGCGCGCGACTGGCTAAGCTAGCGGCGGCGATTCGAGGAAGCGACAATGAGAGACCCGGTCGACACTTACATGAACTACCTCGTTCCCATGGTGGTCGAGCAGACCAACCGCGGCGAGCGCGCTTATGACATCTATTCTCGTCTGTTGAAGGAGCGCATCATCTTCATCACGGGGCCGATTGAAGACGGCGTCGCTGCCTTGATTGTCGCTCAGCTTCTCTTCCTGGAAGCGGAGAACCCCAAAAAAGAGATTTCGATGTACATCAACTCGCCGGGCGGTGTGGTCACGTCGGGCATGGCCATCTACGACACGATGCAATTCGTGCGCCCGCCCGTGTCGACACTCTGTGTCGGCCAAGCCGCGTCGATGGGCTCGCTGCTCTTGGCGTCGGGCGCCAAGGATTTGCGGTTCGCGCTGCCGAATGCGCGCATCATGGTGCATCAGCCTTCGGGCGGGTTCCAGGGACAGGCGACCGACATCATGCTGCACGCGCAGGAAATCCTGAACCTGAAAAAGAGGCTCAACGAGATTTACGTGAAGCACACGGGCCAATCGCTGAAAAAGATCGAGGATGCGCTGGAGCGGGATTTCTTCCTCACGGCGGACGCTGCGAAAGAATTTGGCCTGGTTGACAAGGTTATCGACAGGCGTCCTGAGGAACTTTTGCCGACTCCCGCCTGATTGGCATTGCCCGGCCTAAGCGCCGGCCGCGTGAAATCCGTGGAACAGCCATACTTTAGGCGGGGGGCATAGGTGTTATCGTTAATCGAATCTTGATTATCCAGCCGTTAGCATGCTTCGCTTATGGTGGGTGGATCGCAAATTGGAGCCTGGAACTGTGCGACCCCGGTGCCTTTGGAAATGAAGTGCGTGTTGGTGTACAGGACGGCTGTCCGTTTCTGGCAGCCAGTAGCCGGGTGTAAACGAGGCGCTTGATTGGCGGAGTGATACGGAGAGTGGAATGAGCAAAGTCGGCGGCAGCGAATCGAAAAACACGCTTTACTGCTCATTCTGCGGCAAAAGCCAGCACGAGGTACGCAAGCTCATCGCGGGTCCGACCGTTTTCATTTGCGACGAGTGCGTTGAGCTTTGCATGGATATCATTCGCGAGGAGAACAAATCCTCGCTGGTGAAGTCGCGCGATGGCATTCCGACCCCCAAGGAGATTCGCAAGGTTCTCGACGACTATGTGATTGGTCAGGATCACGCCAAGAAAGTGCTCTCGGTCGCGGTCCACAATCATTACAAGCGTCTTAATCACCAGACGAAGCACAACGATGTCGAGCTGGCGAAATCGAACATTCTGCTGATTGGGCCGACCGGTTCAGGCAAGACGCTGCTGGCGCAGACGCTCGCACGCATTCTTGACGTGCCCTTCACGATGGCTGACGCGACGACGCTCACCGAAGCCGGCTACGTCGGTGAGGATGTAGAAAACATTATTCTGAAGCTGCTGCAGTCGGCGGACTACAATGTCGAGCGTGCGCAGCGCGGCATCGTCTACATCGACGAGATCGACAAGATTTCTCGCAAGTCCGATAATCCTTCGATTACCCGCGATGTATCAGGTGAGGGCGTGCAGCAGGCGCTGCTCAAGATCATGGAGGGCACCATCGCTTCGGTGCCTCCGCAGGGCGGCCGCAAGCATCCTCAGCAGGAATTTCTGCAGGTCGACACGACCAATATCCTGTTCGTGTGTGGTGGCGCATTCGCCGGCCTGGACAAGATCATCTCGGCGCGCGGCCGTTCCACGTCGATTGGCTTTTCGGCGAAGGTGATGGCGCCGGAGGATCGCAAGACGGGCGAAATTTTCCGCGAAGTAGAGCCGGAAGATTTGCTGAAATACGGGCTCATCCCCGAGTTCGTCGGCCGCTTGCCGGTTGTGGCTACGCTTGAGGACCTCGACGAGGCCTCTCTGAAACGAATTCTGGTCGAGCCGAAGAATGCGCTGGTCAAGCAGTATCAGCGGCTGTTCGAAATGGAATCGATCGACTTGACGCTGGCTGAGGAGGCGCTCGGTGCGATCGCGCGGAAAGCGATTGAACGCAAAACCGGCGCGCGCGGTTTGCGCTCGATTATGGAGGGCATCTTGCTCGACACCATGTTCGATTTGCCCAGCCTTGAAGGCGTCGAAGAGGTCGTCATCTCGAAAGAGGTCGTCGAGGGCACAGCGCGGCCACTTTATATTTATGCCGACCGCAGCGACCGCACCGCGGAGCAGGGCAGCGCGAGCGCCTGAGTGCCGGTGCGGCGGTGGCGCGGAACTCGCCCTTGATTCGTGCATTGGCCCTCTGTGGTCGCGCGCGGTTATGCAGTATTAGCTGGAAAACCGGGCGTTACTTGCAGACAGCGCGGTGCCATCCTACGTATAGCGTCCGAAGAGAAATAGAGTACGAAGGATCGTAGTTTCCGGTTGGCGGGGGGTTCGTACCCGCAGACGCGCGCTGGGAAGTTCCCGGCGTTCTCTCGCCGGCCATCAGGCACTTTTCCGGGATGCCACCGAAAAGGATCTCGGGAGAGGGGCACAACAACAAGGATCCGGCCATGACATCCACTAAACCGCGATTGACGTTGCAGCCGGGGGAAACCCGCGCCTATCCGGTATTACCGCTGCGCGACATCGTGGTGTTTCCGCACATGATCGTTCCACTTTTCGTGGGGCGCGAGAAGTCGATTCGAGCGCTTGAGGAAGTTATGCGCTCCGACACGTTCATTCTGCTCGCGACTCAGAAAAACGCGGCAGATGACGATCCGACGACCGATTCCATTTATGAGGTCGGAACGCTCGCCAGCGTTCTGCAGCTGCTGAAGTTGCCGGACAACACCGTAAAGGTGCTGGTCGAGGGTGTCGCGCGCGCGAGGGTCACGAAATACAGCGATCGCAAGGATTACTACGAGGCCGACGCCACTGTGCTGGCCGACGACATGGGTGACCGCGTCGAGCTTGAGGCAATGGCGCGCTCCGTTGTCACTGAATTCGAAGGGTACGTGAAGCTGAACAAGAAAGTTTCGCCCGAAGTCGTAGGGGTGATTCAGCAGATCGAGGATTACGCGAAGCTTGCCGATACAGTCGCTTCGCATCTTGCAGTCAAAATTCCTGACAAGCAGGAAATTCTCGAGACGCCCGGGGTCGCACAGCGGCTTGAGAAAGTGCTCGGCTTGATGGAAAGCGAGATTTCCGTCTTGCAGGTGGAAAAGCGCATCCGCACCCGCGTGAAGCGGCAGATGGAGAAGACACAGCGCGAGTACTACCTCAATGAGCAGATGAAGGCGATCCAGAAAGAGCTGGGTGACGAGGAAGGCAGGGACGAACTTGCCGAACTCGAGGAGAAGATAAAGAAAACCAAGCTCTCGAAGGAGGCCCGCGAGAAAGCGACGCACGAGCTCAAGAAGCTCCGTCAGATGTCGCCGATGTCGGCGGAGGCAACGGTCGTGCGCAACTATCTCGACTGGCTGCTTTCGATCCCGTGGAACAAAAAGAGCAAGGTCAAGAAGGACCTTAAGTTGGCTCAGGAGGTGCTTGATGCCGACCACTTTGGCCTTGAGAAGGTCAAAGAGCGGATCGTCGAATACCTCGCCGTGCAGCAGCGGGCGAACAAGTTGACGGGCCCGATCCTGTGTCTCGTCGGTCCTCCCGGCGTTGGCAAGACGTCGCTCGGCAAGTCGATCGCGAAGGCGACCGGCCGCGAGTTCGTGCGCGTCTCGCTGGGCGGCGTGCGCGACGAGGCCGAAATCCGCGGCCATCGGCGCACGTATATCGGGTCGATGCCTGGCAAGATCATTCAATCGATGCGCAAGGCGAAGAGCTCTAATCCGCTCTTCCTGCTCGATGAGGTGGACAAGATGGGGGCCGATTTCCGCGGCGATCCGTCTTCGGCGTTGCTCGAGGTTCTCGACCCCGAGCAAAACCACGCCTTCAACGACCACTATCTGGAAGTCGATTACGACCTCTCGAACGTGATGTTCATCACGACGGCGAATACCCTCAATATTCCGCCGCCACTGATGGACCGCATGGAGCTCATCCGTATCGCGGGCTACACCGAGGATGAAAAGGTCGAGATCGCGCGCAGGCACCTGATCCCGGCCGCTCTCGCCAAGCACGGTGTCGAGTCGTCGGAATGGTCGATTGACGACGAAGCATTGCTCACCATCATCCGTCGCTACACGCGAGAGGCGGGTGTGCGCAATCTCGAACGGGAGATTTCGACTCTGATCCGTAAGGCGGTGAAAGAGCTGATGATCTCCAAGAAGAAGAGCATCGCCGTCACCGCCGCAAGCCTGGGTGATTACCTCGGCGTGGCCAAGTTTCGCTTCGGCGAAATCGAAGCAGAGGACCTGGTTGGCGTCGTGACGGGCCTGGCGTGGACGGATGTTGGCGGTGAGCTGCTGACGATCGAAGCCGCAATGATGCCCGGCAAGGGGCGTATGACGGTCACGGGCAACCTGCGTGACGTGATGAAGGAGTCGATCTCGGCGGCGGCGTCCTACGTCCGCTCGCGCGCGGTCGCCTTCGGCATCGAGCCGCCCTTGTTCGACAAGCGCGACATCCACGTGCACGTGCCGGAAGGCGCGACGCCGAAGGATGGGCCGTCCGCTGGCGTTGCTATGGTTACAGCCATTGTGTCGACGATGTCCGGAATTCCGGTTCGCCGCGACGTCGCCATGACGGGTGAAATCACGCTACGCGGCCGCGTCCTGCCGATCGGTGGCTTGAAGGAAAAGCTGCTGGCTGCGGCGCGCGGTGGAATGAAGACCGTGCTCATTCCCGAAGAGAACGCGAAAGATCTGGTCGAAATCTCCGACACGATCAAAAAGGGCTTGGAGATCATTCCGGTGACTCGCATGGATGAAGTTTTGGCGCACGCGCTGGTGCGTAAACCGGAGCCCATTACATGGGACGAGGAGAGCGCCAAAGCCGCAGCCGTGTCGTCAGCAGAGCCACCCCTCGACGAGGAGTCTCCCGGCCTTACTGCTCACTAGCTGAGGGCAGGTCCAACGCAGAAAGAAAACGGCGCCCCCGCAGGGCGCCGTTTTCTTCGTCAGAGGCAAGCCCGGTTGCGCTTTTTTGTTCGCTTGCTCCTGCCGCGTCTAGAAGCGATAAATGCGCGAAGGGCGGTTAGCTCAGTTGGTAGAGCGCTTGCTTTACACGCAAGATGTCGGCGGTTCGAGTCCGTCACCGCCCACCAAAACTCAAATGCATCCGGCCCGAACATATGGGCTACGGAACGGTCACAATCTTGTGCCGAACGGATCGCCTATGGCTGCTGCGTTTTCTGCTCCAAGGCGATTAGCAGTGGTCGCAGCGACGGGTTTCACAAGCAAAGTTCCGAAAGAAAAAGGCAGGCACAGCACGGCTGTACCTGCCTTGGCCCCGAGGGTCCATTCGTAGGCGTTAAATCGCTTCTTTCAATTCTTTGGCTGCGCGGAACGCGACTTTCTTGCTGGCCTTGATCTGAATTTGCTCACCCGTTGCAGGATTGCGGCCGATGCGCGCCGCACGTTTGCGCACCTGAAGAATGCCGAGCCCACCAATGCGGATGCGCTCTCCTTTTTTGAGATGCTTTACGATGTTCGTTACGAGATCGCCGAGAACGGTTTCCGCTTGCTTTTTCGACATCTCATGTTGTTCGGCCATGGCCGCAGCGAGATGTTTCAAAGTCACCGTCGTCGGTGTTGATTTTCCAGGAGCCGTTGCCATTGGAGGACCCTCCTCGTTGATACTCATTGCCCGGCAAAACGCCGAGCATACACCGCCCGCATAGACGATTCGGGGGCGGGATGACCATCGATTCTTAGCGGAAAATGGGGCTTTTTCGCAATTTTCATCGCGGTTGGCGGCAATCCTTGACTTGGACAAATGTGGTCTATAACTCCCGAGGCATGCCCGCGGGGGCGTAGCTCAGTTGGTTAGAGTGCCGGCCTGTCACGCCGGAGGTCGCGGGTTCGAGCCCCGTCGCTCCCGCCAGTTTGCTTCCTGATTTCAATGTGTTGCGTCGCGGCGGGAGACGGTTCTGCCGCTCCGAAGGCGATGTAATTGTCATGCCTGTAGATGCTCTGTTCTTCGATGTCTTTGGCACCCTTGTCGATTGGCGGACCTCGATCGCCCGAGAGGCCGGGAAAATTCTGGGGCCCCGAAATAAGGTGGTTGACTGGCTTGCTTTCGCCGACGCGTGGCGGGGGCAGTACCAGCCGGGAATGGAGGAGGTGCGGTCGGGGAAGCAGCCGTTCAGCAAGCTTGATGTCCTGCACCGGCGCAATCTGGAGCGCATCCTGCCGCAGTTCGGCTTGCAAGACTTCGGCGAGGAAACATTGCGCGAGTTAAATCTCGCCTGGCATCGGATCGAGGCTTGGGAAGATGTGCCGGCCGGCCTGGCACGCCTAAAAGTCAAATTCGTGCTGGCACCCGTGTCCAACGGTAATATTTCCATGATGGTCGATCTGGCGCGCCACAACAATTTTCCGTGGGATGTCATTCTCGGTGCTGAAATCGCGGGCGACTACAAGCCGAAGCCGCGCGTTTATCTCGCCGCATGCGAGGCTCTCGATTATGCACCCGAACGCTGCATGATGGTCGCCGCGCACAGCAAAGATCTTGCTGCTGCCGCTGCCGTCGGACTGCGCACGGCACATGTCGCGCGCGTGAACGAATACGGGCCCAATACCGGCGAGAGTGAACCGACCGTGAAGGTCGATTACAGTGCAAAAAGTTTGCTCGATCTCGCTGATCAACTAGGGGCCTGAACGCCCTACCGTCGTTCCCGAGACGCGACGACGGTGGATCCTAAAGCCCGTACTCGACCGCACCGATTGTTGAGACCAAGCGCAGAACGCTGTCGGCTGCGCTCCGCAATGAAATGTTAGCCCCGATACACCGGCGCAGGTTGCGTGAAGAAGCTCAGCAGAACGTGATAGACCAGCATGTAATTCTTCTGTTGGAAGCTTGCGTGTGATATGCCGGGCATCACCGTGAATTGCTTGTCCGGGTTTGGCAGCCGTTCAAAAAACTTCAGCAGATCGTTAAACGATGCGATTCCATCCCACTGGCCTCGCATGATCAAAGTCGGCACCGTGATCTTTTCCGGATCGACAACCGGCAGCTTCGAACACATGTCGACATAGGTGCCTGTCGGCACAGAATCGTCGAGTGCGGTAACGGCCTCCGCGAAGGCATCGATGACACGCTCTTCCGCGGTGCCGGGGTGATCGCGGTCGAAGACCGAGTGAATGAATGCTTTGTCGATAGGTCGCCGGTTCTTGGCCTGGAGCTCCGGCAGCTTTTTGCGCCTCTGCTCGAGCGTTGGCGAGCCTTCGCCTGTCCATACCATCGCATCGAGCGCAAGGCGTGCGACCAATTCGGGATGGCGCTCGGCGAACATCGCCGCACGCAAGGCACCCGACGATATGCCGTAGACAAGAAAGGGCCGTCCACCACGCAGTTTCTGGATGTATTGCGCGGCTGCGTAGCAGTCGTCGGCTCCTTGACTGATCGGCGCATTGTTGTCGCGGTCCTTGGTCGAACGGCCGTAGCCTTCCATGTCGACGCACCAGCAATCGAAGCCGTGGCGGGCGAAGAAATCCATGGCAGACGAGTCCGGCCGTCCCGGCACCTGGAGATCAAAGGTCGGCTGTGAAGCCATCGAGGAGCCGTGTACGAACAGGATTGTGCCTCTGCTCGTCATCGGATCGCCGGCAAATTTTTCGAACAGGAAGAGCTTTACATCGTCCTTATTTGTCCAGTGTTCCTGCGCGGCGATTGCCGTTTTCATTTCATTCATGTGATCACCTTCGCCACGTGTATCGGCCTGTTATTGGAAGACCTCATTAAACTTTCTTTTCACGCCGGCCGCACCCTTCTCGATCTGCGTATAATCGATCGGCATCGGCTTCACATCGGCCAGCCGCGGGCTGTCTTTCGGCGGCTCAATGTCAATCCGCGCGGCATAGCCGCCTCCGGCGGGGAAAAGTTTCTGCGCCGCTTCGCTGACCATGAAGTTGGCGAAGACTTTGGCCGCGTTCGGATGCGGGGAGCCTTTGATGATGGCGGTCGGCGATGGGATGATGAAAGTGCCATCCGCCGGATAGATCGATTGGATCGGGTGTCCCTGGGTGCGCGCGGTCGCTGCGTAGCTGTCGAGCGCGCCGAGCGCGATCGGCCGCTCGCCGCTCTTAACCGTGTCGAGCACCTGCTGGTTACCCTGGACGATCATGATGTCATTAGCCTTGAGCTTTTCGTAATAGGTCCAGCCCAGCTTTTTCGACAACGTGGCGACCACCATCAACTGCAATGACGTGAACGACGGGTCCGTCATAGCCAGCTTACCTTTGTATTTGGGGTCCAGCACATCGGTCCATGTTTTGGGATAATCGGGCTTGGCGATTTTGTCGGTGCGGACGTAAATCACCATCATATTGAGGCGCTGGGCGACCCACGCGCCGTTCGGATCCTTGGCGGTATCCGGTATCTTATCGAAGGCCTCGGGCTTGAACGGAACGAAGACTCCCTGGGCTGCAAGCTTGTTTGAATCGGCAGGGTCGGACGTCGTCATCACATCGGCCGCGTTGAGGCCCGCGGTGTGCTCCTGCATGAAGCGGCGCAGAATGGCGGAGCCGCCGGAGCGAAACAGCTCAACGTGAATCCCCGTTTGCCTTTCAAAAAGGTCCGCAATCTTCTGTGCCGTCTTGATTGGCGTGGAGGTGTACCAGGTAACTTTTCCTTCCTTTTTTGCGGCAGCCGTGTCGACGCCGGCAGCGCGAGCAACGCCGACACCGGCAAGCGTGGCGGCAACGAGAACGGCTGCGGGCAAAGCCATCGTTTTTCTCATCGATTCCTCCACCGTCGTTTTTTCGATTATTTACCTGGCAAAGATGCTTATGGTTTCGGGGTCGAGATCTATTCCGACCGTTTCTCCCACAGCAAACGTGACCTTTGGGTGGGTCTGCACCCGCAGGAGCTGGTCGAATATCTTAATCTGATACTCGCTTATGTTGCCAAGAAAGGTGTGGTCGGCGACAGTACCATCGGCCAGCCCCGTGCCAGATGGTTTTAGCGTGAAGCTCTCCGGCCGGATCGCAATGTCAATTCTGCTGCCCGCACTGACGCCTTCTTGCGGCCCCACACAGGTCCGTAAAGCGCCCGCAATCTCAATCTCCGCTCGGCTGCCATCAACGCGCAGGACGGTTCCCTCCAACAGATTCACGTTGCCCATGAAATCGGCGACGGTGCGATTGGCCGGTCGATTGTAGACGTCACGCGGCGTGCCGAATTGCTGCAAACGGCCGGCATGGATGACGGCAATCTGGTCAGAAAGCGCGAGCGCTTCAGCCTGGTCGTGGGTGACATAAATGAACGTTATGCCAAGCCGACGCTGCAACTGTTTCAACTCGCCCCGCATATGCTCACGAAGTTTGGCGTCCAAATTGGACAGCGGCTCGTCAAGCAGCAGAATGTCCGGTTCGACGACAATACTGCGTGCGAGCGCCACTCGCTGCTGCTGACCGCCTGAAAGTTCGTTGGGCAGCCGTTCCTCGTAGCCGGAGAGGCCAACAAGCTCCAAGGCCTGCCCGACACGCTCGCGCGCCTTGGATGTAGGCAGCTTGCGCAGCTTTAACCCGAATACCACGTTCTCGAACACCGTTTTGTGAGGCCACACGGCGTAATTCTGAAAGACCATCCCCATTCCGCGATGCTCGGGGAGCACGACCGTGTCTTTTGACGAGATAAGCCGTTCGCCGACATGAATGGTGCCGGCATCGGGAGCCATATACCCTGCGATCAGACGAAGTGTCGTGGTTTTGCCGCAGCCGCTTGGTCCTAGAAGCGTGACGAATTGGCCGTCGCGGATCTCAAGCGTGAGATCATTGATCGCGGGCATGCCCGCCTGATTATACGATTTTGAAACGCCGGTAAGCGCCACGCCAGCCATACGATGTTCACACCTTATGCGGTTCTGTATTCCAGCCGCTCACGGTCTTTCTCGCCTCCAAGCCGGTTGGCGAGCAAAATCGCAAGGCTGATGATGATGACATTGATGATCGCCAACGCGGCGACCGGCTCGGTGTACCCGGTTTCATAAAGGTTATAGACGGCAACCGCGAGCGTGATCGATTTTGACGAAAACAGCAGAATGGATGCCGACAATTCCTGAATGGCCGGGACGAAAATCAAGAGCCAGCCGGCGAACAAACCCGGCCGGATCAGCGGCAGGGTGATTTCGCGCATCGTCATGCCCCACGAGGCGCCGAGGATACGGGCGCTTTCTTCGAGGCTCGGGTCGATCTGCCGCAGCGATGAATTGGCGGCGCGCAAGCCGAGCGGCACGTAACGGCCGATATAGGCGAGCAACAGAATGAGCAGCGTGCCATAGAGCGCGACTGGTATCGCGAGCCAGAACTGGATCAGCGCCACCGCCATGACGATACCGGGCAGCCCAAGCGGTACGAGCGCCGCGTAATCCAATAGACGGCGCCCGGGCACGCGGGTGCGCAGGTCGATCCAGCCGATGATGGTGCCAAGCATGACGCACAGCGTCGCGGTCGCGACTGCGAGGATTAGGCTGTTCGCGATTGCGCGCCGCGTTACATCGTAATCGAATAGCACGAATTTATAGTTTGCCAGCGTCAGGTTCTTCCAGAATGCGAGTCCCCACGATTTTGAAAGCGACACGGCGATCAGGGAGAGATACGGCAACAGGATCGCGATCACGAATACCGAAATCGCAAAGGCCAGCAACAACCATCGGGCGCCGCCGAGGTCGATCAGTTGCGGGCGCGATCCTTTGCCGGCAAGCGTTACAAACGAGCGACGCGCAAGGAACTTTCGCTGCGCGAACAATGCAGCGACAGTAATGAGAATGAATACAAGCGAGAGCGCGGACGCGAGGCCGTACTGGGGCGGGTAGTCGAAAAGCGAGTAGATGCGCGTCGATAAGGTAAAAATCCGGCCCGGCAAGCCGATGATCGCTTGTGATCCGAACAGCGCGATCGAATTGACGAAGGCGATCAACGTTCCGGACAAGATTGCGGGCGCGACCAGCGGTGCGGTGATCGAGAACGCAGTTCGCCACTTGCCCGCGCCCAGAATTTCGGCGGCCTCCTCATAAGAGGCATCGATTGATTGCAGCGCGGTGACCGCCAGCAAGTAGACGAACGGGAACGTATGCAAGACGGTGACGAGCACGAGCCCTTTCATGGAGAAGATGTTGAACGTGAGCCAGTCAGCACCGAACTGGTCGCGCAGCAGACGATTTATGACGCCGGCGTTGGGGCTGAACAGATTGACGTATGCGATTGCCATCAGGAACGGAGGCGACAGGTAGGAGAGCGTCGCGGTAATCCGGATGAACGATTTGGCGGGGACATTGGTCCGTGAAATGGCCCAGGCAAGCGGAACGCCGATGAGCACGCTGAACACTCCCGTCCAGGCACCGAGGACCAGGCTGTTGATGAGCGCTTGCCGGTAAAGCCGACCGGCGGCCGCTTCGCGGAAGAAGCCGAATGTCATTCCATCCGGCGCCCGCACGCTGCCGACGAACAGAGAGCAGAGCGGCAGTACGACGAGAATCACGAGGCAGATAACGGCGCCTCCCATGACAAGATGGTCGAGCCGCAACCGGCCGCCCGTGCGCGGTGGGACGAGGTCCCGAATACCTGCGGCTCGCGGAAGCATGCAGTTCCCTGTGGGATAGTCGATTGGCAAGTCCGCCATGCGGGCAGCGCATCTTCGGGGTCCAGCGGGCGCTGTCAACCAATCGACTGCGGAGGCCGCTCCGAATCGTCCACAATTTCATCGTGTTGACGGTGCGCGAAAGCTGCCGGTAATGGGATGTCGGCTTGCCACTCCGGGAGGGCTGCGCTAAGCCTCCCCGCGTTCCCGTCCGTGACCCGAGTCCATCCACCAAAGGGCGATTTCGTGCGGGGCCTCCGCGCTGGCGCGTGCCGCATCACCGGTCCGGATGGGATATTAGCCGGGTCGAAGCAGGCAGAACTGAGGTCGCGATGAGCGAGGTGTTGCTGGAATATCTTCCTTTGGCCGTTTTCATCGGCGTGGCGCTCGTGATCGGGCTCGCGCTGCTGATTGCGCCCTTTATCGTCGCGTTCCGGCAGCCCGATCCGGAGAAGTTGTCGGCGTACGAATGCGGCTTCAATGCGTTCGACGATGCACGCATGAAGTTCGATGTGCGTTTCTATCTGGTCGCGATTCTGTTCATCATCTTCGACATCGAGGTGAGTTTCCTGTTCCCGTGGGCGGCGGCATTCAAGGAAGTTGGAGTCTACGGCTTTTGGTCGATGATGGTATTCCTTGGCGTGCTGACGATCGGATTTATATATGAGTGGAAGAAGGGGGCGCTCGAATGGGATTGAAGGTCCCCAGAGAGTCGTAAGATGAGCGTTGTCGCACCCGCCGCCACGGGCATTCTCGATCCGCGTACCGGCAAGCCGGTTGGCGCCGACGATTCGTTTTTCGTCGGCATGAACAACGAGCTTTCAGACAAAGGGTTCCTGGTCACCGCCGCGGACGATCTCATTACCTGGGCGCGGACCGGTTCGCTGATGTGGATGACCTTCGGACTTGCGTGCTGCGCCGTCGAGATGATGCAGATGTCGATGCCGCGCTACGATGCGGAGCGGTTCGGTTTTGCGCCGCGCGCCAGTCCGCGCCAGTCGGACGTGATGATCGTTGCCGGTACGCTAACCAACAAGATGGCGCCTGCGTTACGCAAGGTCTACGACCAGATGCCGGAACCGCGCTACGTGATCTCGATGGGATCGTGCGCGAATGGAGGCGGCTATTATCATTACTCCTATTCGGTGGTGCGCGGCTGCGATCGCATCGTGCCAATCGACATTTACGTGCCGGGCTGTCCGCCGACCGCGGAGGCGCTGCTCTACGGCGTCATGCTGCTGCAGAAGAAAATCCGCCGAACCGGCACAATCGAGCGCTGACGAGGTTTGGTATGGTCGAGGCGCTTGAAAGGCTTGGGCAGACGATCAAGAGGGCGTTGGGCGACTCGATCGTAGACAGCACGATCGCGCGCGGCGAGTTGACGATCACCGCCAAGGTGGCGGACATCGTGAAAGTCGCAAGCTTTTTGCGCGACGACCCGGAGTGCCTGTTTTCATGCATCATCGACATCACAGCGGTTGATCGTCCGAGCCGCGAGCGCCGGTTCGATGTCGTGTATCACTTTCTGTCGCCCGTTATGAACCGCCGGATCCGCGTAAAGATCGAAACGGATGAGCGAACGCCGATCCAGTCGTTAATCGGCGTCTACCGCGGCGCGGACTGGTTCGAGCGCGAGACGTACGATCTTTACGGCGTGCTATTCACTGGTCACCCCGATATGCGGCGGATCCTCACCGACTACGGATTTGAAGGGCATCCACTGCGGAAGGATTTCCCGCTTACCGGTTTTGTTGAGGTGCGCTACGACGACGAACAGAAACGTGTCGTCTACGACAAAGTGAGGCTCGCGCAGGAATTTCGCACGTTCGATTTTCTTTCGCCCTGGGAGGGTACTGACTACGTGCTACCCGGAGACGAAAAGGCGAAGGCCGAAGGCAAAGGACCTTGAGATGAAGTCGACGCTCAGGCCTGGCCTCAAGCACAAATTTTCCTACGTGGTGCCTGAAAATAAGACGGTGCCATACACTTATCCGGAATCGCCGGAGATTGCCGCGATGCCGAAGGTGTTCGCAACCGGCTTCATGATCGTGCTAATGGAATGGACCTGCATTCAATTGATGGCGCCGCACCTTGATGCCGGCGAGGGCTCGCTTGGCATCCTTGTCGACGTGACCCATAGCGCGGCGACACTGCCGGGCCAGACCGTGACGGTCGAAGCCGAATGCATAAAGGTCGACGGCCGCAAGCTGACGTTCAAGGTCCGTGCGCATGACGGCGTGGACGTGATCGGCGAGGGCACGCACGGACGTGCCGTTGTGGCATGGGACAAGTTCAACGCCCGGCTGGCCGAAAAAGCCAAAGTGGCGGGGGTTGCGTAAATGGCTGAAACCGCCGTTCGCAATTTCACAATGAACTTCGGACCGCAGCATCCGGCCGCCCACGGGGTGCTGCGACTCGTGCTCGAGCTCGATGGTGAAGTGGTCGAACGTGTCGACCCGCACATTGGGCTGCTTCACCGTGGCACCGAAAAGCTGATCGAGTACAAGACCTATTTGCAGGCGGTGCCTTACTTCGACCGGCTCGACTATGTCGCGCCTATGAATCAGGAGCATGCGTTCTGTCTCGCAGTCGAGAAGCTTCTGGGCATTGCGGTGCCGCGACGCGCGCAATTGATCCGGGTGCTCTATTCGGAAATCGGCCGGCTGCTTTCGCACCTGCTCAATGTCACGACCCAAGCGATGGACGTGGGCGCGCTCACACCGCCGCTTTGGGGCTTCGAGGAACGCGAAAAGCTGATGGTGTTCTACGAGCGCGCCTCGGGCAGCCGCATGCACGCGGCTTATTTTCGTCCCGGCGGCGTGCACCAGGACCTGCCACCGAAACTGATCGATGATATTTACGCCTTCTGCGATCCGTTCTTGAAGGTCGTCGACGATCTCCACACGCTCCTCACTGACAACCGCATTTTCAAGCAGCGCAACGTCGACATCGGTGTCGTCAAGCTCGAAGATGCCTGGAACTGGGGCTTCTCCGGCGTGATGGTGCGTGGCTCCGGTGCGGCTTGGGACTTGCGGCGCGCGCAGCCCTACGAATGCTATTCCGAGCTCGATTTTGAGATTCCTGTCGGCAAGAACGGCGATTGCTTTGATCGCTACCTCATCCGCATGGAAGAAATGCGGCAATCGACGAAGATCATGAAGCAGTGCCTCGAGCGGCTTCGGCGTGCGGATGGGCAGGGCCCCGTCGTCGTTGACGACAACAAGATCACGCCGCCGCGCCGTGCGGAGATGAAGCGCTCGATGGAGGCGCTCATCCATCACTTCAAGCTCTACACCGAGGGCTATCACGTGCCAGAAGGCGAAGTGTACGCTGCGGTTGAGGCGCCGAAAGGCGAATTCGGCGTCTATCTCGTATCCGACGGCACCAACAAGCCGTACAAGTGCAAGATCCGCGCGCCGGGCTTTGCGCATCTGAGTGCGATGGATTTCCTCTGCAAGGGGCACATGCTGGCCGACGTGTCCGCCATTCTCGGCTCGATTGATATTGTGTTCGGGGAGGTGGATCGATGAGCGTCCGCCGTCTTGCCCCCGCCGACAAACAGCCGAAGGACTTCGCGTTCAACAAAGCAAATGCCGAGTGGGCGAAAGCGCAACTCGCGAAGTATCCGCCGGGCCGCCAGCAGTCCGCGATCATTCCGCTGCTATGGAAGGCGCAGGAGCAATCAGGCGGCTGGCTGCCGGAGGCGGCGATCCGTTACGTCGCTGATTATCTCGGCCTCGCGCACATCCGCGCCCTTGAGGTCGCGACGTTCTACACCATGTTCAATCTTGAGCCGGTCGGCAAATTCCATGTGCAACTTTGCGGCACCACGCCTTGCCGGCTGCGCGGCGCCGACGATCTTGAAAAGGTTTGCCGCGAGCGCATCGGCGAGCAGGGCCACGTCACGAAAGACGGAAAGTTCTCGTGGGTCGAAGTCGAGTGTCTCGGCGCTTGCGTGAACGCGCCGATGGCGCAGATCAATTACGATTACTACGAAGATCTGACGGCGGAGAGCTTCAACAAGATTCTTGATGGCCTTGCCGCCGGCAAGAAAGTGAAACCCGGACCGCAGATCGACCGGCAATTGTCGGCTCCCGTCGGCGGGCCAACCACGCTGAAGTCGGAAGCCTGACGCGATGCTGGCAGACAAGGATCGCATCTTCAAAAATCTTTATGGCCAGCATGATGTCGGCCTGAAGGGTGCGCGTGCGCGCGGCGCGTGGGACAATACGAAAGCCATTCTTGCAAAGAGCCGCGATGAAATCGTCAACGAGGTGAAAGCTTCCGGTTTGCGCGGGCGCGGCGGCGCGGGATTCCCGACCGGGCTGAAATGGTCATTCATGCCCAAGCAGGTCGGTGACCGACCGCATTATCTGGTCGTGAACGCGGACGAATCCGAGCCAGGCACCTGCAAGGATCGCGAGATCATGCGGAACGATCCGCACCTTCTCATCGAAGGTTGCCTTATCGCCGGACGGGCAATGGACTGCCGCGCCGGATACATCTACGTGCGCGGCGAGTTCGTGCGCGAGCGTGAAGCTTTGGAAGCTGCCGTCCAGGAGGCCTATGACGCCAAGCTCATCGGCAAGAACGCTTGCGGCTCCGGCTACGATTTCGATCTTTACGTTCACCATGGCGCGGGCGCCTACATCTGCGGCGAGGAAACGGCGCTGCTCGAGAGCCTCGAAGGCAAAAAGGGCATGCCGCGGCTGAAGCCGCCGTTCCCGGCGAACGTCGGCCTCTATGGATGCCCGACGACCGTGAACAACGTGGAATCGATCGCGGTCGTGCCGGACATCATGCGCCGTGGGGCGGCCTGGTTTGCTGGTATCGGCCGGCCGAACAACACCGGCACCAAGCTCTTCTGCATCTCCGGCCATGTCGAGCGGCCCTGTAATGTGGAAGAGGCCATGGGTATTCCGCTGCGCGAACTGGTGGAAAAGCACGCAGGCGGCGTGCGCGGCGGTTGGGACAACCTGCTTGCGGTTATTCCAGGAGGCTCGTCGATGCCGCTCATCCCGGCGGGGCCCACCGGCTGCGACGACCTGCTGATGGATTTTGACGGTTGCGCCAAGCACAAGTCAGCGCTCGGTACGGCGGCTGTGATCGTGATGGATAAATCGACCGATATTGTCCGCGCGATGACCCGTATTTCGTATTTCTACAAGCATGAGAGCTGCGGTCAGTGCACGCCTTGTCGCGAGGGTATGGGCTGGATGTGGCGCGTGCTCACCCGCATGTCGGAAGGACGCGCGCAGAAAAAAGAAATCGACATGCTGTTCGAGGTGACGAAGCAGATCGAAGGCCACACGATCTGCGCCTTCGGCGACGGCGCAGCCTGGCCGGTGCAAGGCCTGCTACGTCATTTCCGGCCGGAGATCGAGCGGCGCATCGACGAATATACGCGTAACGCAGACAACGAGCGTGTGCGCGAGCCGATGCCACAGGCGGCGGAGTAGGCGATGACCAAACTCATCGTTGACGGCAAAGAGATCGACGTTCCGCCGGAGTTCACACTTCTCCAGGCGTGCGAAGCTGCGGGTGCGGAAATTCCCCGCTTCTGCTTCCACGAGCGCCTGTCGATTGCCGGCAACTGCCGTATGTGCCTGATCGAGGTCGTCGGTATGCCGAAGCCGCAGGCTTCCTGTGCGCTGGGCGTGAAGGACCTGCCACCGAACAAGGATGGCTCGCCGAAGGTAATCAACACCCGTACGCCGATGGTGCGCAAGGCGCGCGAGGGCGTGATGGAGTTCCTGCTGATCAACCATCCCTTGGACTGCCCGATCTGCGACCAGGGCGGCGAGTGCGATCTGCAGGACCAGGCCATGGCCTACGGCGTCGACGCCAGCCGGTTTCAGGAAAACAAGCGCGCCGTCGAGGACAAGTACATCGGCCCACTGGTCAAGACGATCATGACGCGTTGCATCCAATGCACGCGCTGCATCCGGTTTTCGGCTGAAGTGGCGGGCGTGCCCGAGCTTGGCGCGATCGGCCGTGGCGAGGACATGGAGATCACGACCTACCTCGAGCAGGCAATGACGTCGGAGTTGCAGGGCAATGTGGTCGACCTGTGCCCCGTCGGCGCGCTGACATCGAAGCCTTACGCGTTCTCGGCGCGGCCGTGGGAACTCGGCAAGACCGAGTCGGTGGATGTCATGGATGCGCTAGGCTCGGCCATCCGCATCGATACGCGTGGGCGCGAAGTAATGCGCATTCTGCCGCGCACAAATGACGACGTGAACGAGGAATGGATTTCCGACAAGACGCGTCACGTGGTCGACGGCTTGCGCACGCAGCGGCTCGATCAGCCTTATGTGCGGGTCAACGGGCGGCTGCAGCCGGCGAGTTGGCATGAAGCCTTCTCCGCCATCGCATCGCGGGTCAACGGTGTGCCCGGCGACAGGATCGGGGCGATTGCGGGCGATCTTGCGGCCGTGGAGGAAATATTCGCCCTCAAAGACCTCATGACGCGGCTTGGCAGTG
Source organism: Pseudolabrys sp. (assembly GCA_035760805.1). Taxonomy (GTDB): domain Bacteria; phylum Pseudomonadota; class Alphaproteobacteria; order Rhizobiales; family Xanthobacteraceae; genus Pseudolabrys. The sequence continues at coordinate 100,783 of DASTSG010000004.1, read as the reverse complement.
GCAACATCGATGCGCGGCAGGATGGTGCGGCCATCGATCCGAAATGGGGGCGGGCCACTTACCTGTTTAACGCCACCATTGCTGGAATCGAGCGAGCCGACGCGCTGTTGATCGTCGGCTCCAATCCTCGCCGCGAGGCGGCCGTGCTGAACGCGCGCATTCGCAAGCGCTGGCGTGCGGGCAGTTTTCCAATCGGCCTGATTGGTGAGAAAGCTGATCTCACGTATCCCTATCAATATCTCGGCGCTGGACCGGAAACGCTGGCAGGTCTGGCCAACAATAAGTTCGCCGAGACGCTGAAGAATGCCCTGCGCCCGCTCATTCTGCTCGGCGCAGGGGCGGTGGCGCGGGCGGACGGGGCGGCAGTCGTTGCGCTCGCGGCAAAGGCTGCGATCGAATTGGGCGCGGTGAAAGACGGCTGGAACGGCTTCTCCATGTTGCACGCGGTCGCGTCATCGGTCGGCGCGCTGGATATCGGCTTTGTCCCGTCTGCGAACGGCCTCAACGCCGCGCAAATGGCGGACGGCGGCGTCGACGTGTTGTTCCTGCTTGGCGCCGATGAAATCGAGGTGCGGCCGGAGCCGTTCGTCATTTACATCGGCACGCATGGTGACCGCGGCGCGCATCGCGCCGATGTCATCCTCCCGGCGGCAGCCTACCCGGAAAAGTCGGCAATCTACGTCAATACCGAGGGCCGCCCGCAGATGGCCAATCGCGCGTCATTTCCGCCGGGCGAAGCACGCGAGGACTGGGCGATCCTGCGCGCGCTTTCCGACGTCCTCGGCCGGAGATTGCCCTATGACTCGCTTGCGCAACTACGGCAGGCGCTGTTTGCCGAGTATCCCCATATGGGGCGGCTCGATCAGATTACGCCGGGCGACCCCGCGGATATCGCAAAGCTTGCCGAGGCGGGCGGGGCGACCAGCAGAAACGGCTTCCGGTCGGCCGTTACGGATTTCTACCTGACCAACCCGATAACGCGGGCGTCTGCGGTCATGGCTGAATGTTCTGCGCTTCTGCACAGGGCAGCCAAGACCGCAGCGGAGTAGGGCCATGGATCTGTTCAACACCTACATCTGGCCGCTGATCGTGATGGTGGCGGAGTCGCTGCTGCTCCTGGTGATTCTGCTCATCGGCATTGCCTACATTCTGCTGGCAGACCGCAAGATATGGGCTGCGGTGCAGTTGCGGCGCGGACCGAACGTGGTTGGTCCCTGGGGTCTGTTTCAGTCGTTTGCCGACCTTCTCAAATTCGTTCTGAAGGAGCCGGTTATTCCGGCCGGCGCCAACAAAGGCATTTTCCTGCTCGCGCCGCTCGTCTCGTGCGTTCTGGCGCTCGCCGCGTGGGCGGTCATTCCGGTCAACGCCGGCTGGGTGATCTCGAACATCAACGTCGGCATTCTTTACGTCTTCGCGATCTCCTCGCTCAGCGTATACGGCATCATCATGGGTGGCTGGGCGTCGAACTCAAAGTATCCGTTTCTGGCCGCGCTGCGCTCGGCCGCGCAAATGGTTTCGTACGAAGTGTCGATCGGGTTCGTTATCATCACGGTGCTGCTGTGCGCCGGGTCGCTCAACCTTTCCGCTATTGTCGAAGCACAGAATGGTCCCTACGGGCTGTTCAGCTGGTACTGGCTGCCGCTGTTGCCGATGTTCGTCGTGTTCTTCGTTTCGGCACTGGCAGAAACGAACCGGCCTCCGTTCGATCTGGTCGAGGCCGAATCCGAACTGGTTGCCGGCTTTATGGTTGAGTACGGCTCGACCCCGTACATGATGTTCATGCTCGGCGAGTACGTCGCGATCGGCACGATGTGTGCGCTCGGCACCATCCTTTTCCTGGGCGGCTGGCTCCCGCCCGTGCCGTATCCACCGTTCACGTGGGTTCCGGGAGTGATCTGGTTTGTGCTCAAGGCGCTGTTCTTGTTTTTCCTGTTTGCGATGGCGAAGGCGATCGTGCCGCGCTACCGCTACGACCAGCTGATGCGGCTCGGCTGGAAGGTATTTTTACCGCTGTCGCTGGCGATGGTTGCAATCGTTGCGGCCGTGCTGCAATACGGCGGCATCGTGGCTGCGGCGAAGTGAGGACAAGATGAAGCTCGTCGGCGCCGCCAAAGCCATTTTCCTGAAAGAGTTTGTGATCGGCACGTGGCTCGGCATGAAATACTTTTTCCGGCCGAAGGCGACGATCAATTACCCGTTCGAGAAGAACCCGATTTCACCGCGCTTTCGCGGCGAGCATGCGCTTCGCCGCTATCCGAACGGCGAGGAGCGGTGCATTGCGTGCAAGCTGTGCGAGGCGATCTGCCCTGCACAGGCGATCACCATCGAAGCCGGGCCGCGCCGCAATGATGGCACGCGGCGCACGACGCGCTACGACATCGATATGGTGAAGTGCATCTATTGTGGGTTCTGCCAGGAAGCCTGCCCTGTCGATGCCATCGTCGAAGGGCCAAACTTCGAATTTTCCACTGAAACGCGCGAGGAGCTCTACTACGACAAGGAGCGTCTGCTCGCGAACGGCGACCGCTGGGAGCGCGAGATCGCGAGAAACATCGCGCTCGATGCGCCGTACAGGTGAGCAGATGATTTTGCCCAGCAATGCCACCCCCCTAACCCTTTCCCACAAGGCGGAAGGGAAGACGCTGCGGCGAGTGGACGGCCAACGATGATTGTTCACGCAATCTTCTTTTACCTTTTCGCCTGCGTCTGCGTGGCTTCCGCGGTTATGGTGATCGCCGCGAAGAACCCCGTACATTCGGTGCTGTTCCTCATCCTCGCGTTCGTCAATGCGGCCGGTCTGTTCGTGCTGATGGGCGCCGAATTTCTCGCGATGATCCTCATCGTGGTCTATGTCGGCGCCGTCGCGGTGCTGTTTCTGTTCGTGGTCATGATGCTCGATGTCGACTTCGCGCAATTGCGTCATGGCGCGCTGCAATATCTGCCGGTTGGCATCTTGATCGGCGGCATCTTTCTGGCCGAACTGCTGCTGTTGATCGGCGTATGGACCATCGGGCCCGGTATACCGCATGCGATCACCGCGCCGATTCCGCCGGTCGCTTCCGTGCCGAATACCGCCGCTATCGGGCAGGTGCTTTACACCCGCTACGTCTACTTCTTCGAGGCGGCAGGCCTGGTGCTGCTGGTGGCCATGGTCGGCGCCATCGTTCTGACGCTGCAACATCGCGTGCGCGTCCGGCGCCAGAACATCGGCGAGCAGGTTGCGCGCGACCCGAGGACGGCGATCGAGTTGCGGCGCGTGCGTCCGGGGCAGGGGCTGGAGACCAATCCATGACGATCGGACTGGGCCACTATCTTGCCGTTGGCGCCATCCTGTTCACGCTCGGCACTCTCGGCATTTTCCTCAACCGCAAAAACATCATCATTATTCTGATGTCGATCGAATTGATCCTGCTGTCGGTCAACATCAATCTTGTCGCGTTCTCCACGCATCTCAACGACATCGTCGGGCAAATTTACGCGCTTCTGGTCCTCACGGTGGCGGCGGCCGAGGCTGCGATCGGTCTTGCCATTCTCGTCGCTTATTTCCGCAACCGTGGCTCGATCGCGGTTGAAGACGTCAATCTGATGAAGGGCTGATTTTTCGGATGTATCAGGCGATCGTATTCCTGCCTTTGCTCGGCGCCATTCTGGCGGGCCTGATATCGCTCGCCGGCGCACGTGCCCGTTTCCCCGGCAAAGGTCCGCCGCCGGGCGCCGAAAACACGACCACCGATCAGCACACGCTGCACCGTGAACCGGATGCGGAGGAAGCCGGCGCGGCGATGCGGCACACGCATGCGGAACCGATCGCGCATGAGCAGGCGCACGAGCCGGCTGCTGCGGGCTCACGCACCGCCGAGCTCATCACCACGACGCTGCTCGCGATTTCGATGATCCTGTCGTGGATCGCTTTTATCCAGGTCGGCTTCGGTCACCATGAGGCGCGGGTACCGATCTTCACCTGGATTGAATCGGGCGATCTCAAGATTGACTGGTCGCTGCGCATCGACACGCTGACCGCGGTGATGCTCGTTGTCGTGAACACCGTATCGGCCTTCGTGCACCTCTATTCGATTGGCTATATGGCAGAGGACCCGTATCGCCCGCGTTTTTTTGCCTATCTCTCGATGTTCACGTTCGCCATGCTCATGCTGGTGACGTCGGACAACCTCGTCCAGTTGTTCTTCGGCTGGGAAGGCGTCGGCCTCGCGAGTTATCTGCTGATCGGCTTCTGGTATCACAAGCCGGAGGCCTGTGCCGCGGCAATCAAGGCCTTCATCGTCAATCGTGTCGGCGATTTCGGATTCGCGCTCGGCATCTTTGCCACCTTCATGATGGTCGGCGCCGTCGCGTTCGATACCGTCTTTGCGCAAGCCCCGGCGGTCGCGACAAAGACGATCAACTTCTTCGGCTGGCATGCGAACGCGATGACGCTCATTTGCCTGTTGCTGTTCATGGGCGCGATGGGCAAGTCCGCGCAATTCCTGCTGCACACATGGCTGCCGGACGCGATGGAAGGGCCGACGCCGGTGTCGGCCCTGATTCACGCCGCGACCATGGTCACCGCCGGCGTGTTCATGGTGGCGCGGCTATCGCCGCTGTTTGAGCTCTCACCGACGGCGCAGACGTTCGTTACGTTCATCGGCGCCACGACATGCGTCTTCGCCGCGACGATCGGTTTGGTTCAGAACGACATCAAGCGGATCGTTGCCTATTCGACCTGTTCGCAACTCGGTTACATGTTCGTGGCCATGGGAGTCGGCGCTTATTCCGTCGGCATGTTCCACTTGTTCACGCATGCCTTCTTCAAGGCGCTGCTGTTCCTCGGCTGCGGCTCGGTCATTACCGCAATGCACCACGAGCAGGACATCAGAAATATGGGCGGCCTGAAGGACCGCATTCCGTTCACCTATGTGGTGATGATTGTCGGCACGCTGGCGCTTACCGGGTTTCCGCTGACCGCCGGCTACTTCTCCAAGGATGCGATTATCGAGGCAGCCTACGTCGGCAAGAATCCGATGGCGCTCTACGGCTTCGCCTGCACGGTCTTTGCCGCACTGCTCACATCGTTTTACTCTTGGCGGCTCATCTTCAAAACATTCCATGGCGAGCCGCACGACCGCCAGCATTGGCGCGAAGCGCACGAGAGCCCGATGGTGATGCTGATCCCGCTCGGCTTTCTGGCGCTGGGCTCGATCGTCGCCGGCTATCCGTTCAGCCAGATTTTTGCCGGTCACGGCGTGGAGGGTTTCTTCCGCGAGTCGCTGACCTTTGCGAAAGGCAACACCGTCCTCGAAGATATGCATACAATTCCGGTCACCATCGGCAGCCTGGCAACCATCATGATGGCGATCGGTTTCGTGATTGCCTGGCAATTCTACATCCGGCGTCCCGACTTGCCGGCCGAACTCGCGCGCACGCAGCAGCCGCTTTATCTCTTTCTGCTCAACAAGTGGTATTTCGACGAGCTCTACGACTTCCTGTTTGTTCGTCCGGCAAAGCGCCTGGGCCGTTTCCTGTGGAAGGGCGGAGATGGCTGGCTGATCGACGGGTTCGGGCCCGATGGCGTTTCGGCGCGCGTGCTCGACGTCACCCGCAACGTCATGCGCATGCAGACGGGCTATCTCTATCACTACGCCTTCGCCATGCTCATCGGCGCGGCGGCGTTCATCACCTGGTTCATGTTCGCGGCGAGGACGCACTGATGAATTGGCCGATCCTCTCCGTCGTCACATTCCTGCCCGTGGTCGGCGCGCTCTTCATCATGCTTGTGCGCGGCGAGGACCGCTTCGGCAAAGGCACCGCGCGATGGGTCGCGCTGTGGACCACGCTGGTGACCTTTGCCATCTCGCTCATCATGCTGTGGCACTTCGATCCCAGCTCGCCGGAATTCCAATTTGTCGAGAAGCATCCATGGCTTGGGGTGGCTTCCTACCACCTTGGCGTCGACGGCATTTCACTGCCGTTTGTCATCCTCACGACTGCGCTGATGCCGATCTGCATCCTGGCGAGCTGGACCGCGATTCAGCGCCGCGTGAAGGAATACATGATTGCGTTTCTCTTGCTCGAGACGCTGATGGTCGGCACGTTTTCCGCCCTCGATCTGGTCCTCTTTTATCTGTTCTTCGAGGGCGGTCTCATTCCGATGTTTCTCATCATCGGCATCTGGGGAGGCCCACGCCGCGTCTACGCCAGTTTCAAGTTCTTTCTCTACACGCTGCTCGGTTCCGTGCTGATGCTGCTCGCCATCATGGCGATGTATTGGGAGTCTGGCACGACCGATATTGCGGTGCTGCTCCGTCATGGCTTTCCAGTCGGAATGCAGAAGTGGGTCTGGTTCGCGTTCTTTGCTTCGTTTGCGGTGAAGATGCCGATGTGGCCGGTGCACACCTGGCTGCCGGACGCGCATGTTGAGGCGCCCACCGCAGGATCGGTGATCCTGGCAGCGATCCTGCTGAAAATGGGCGGCTACGGTTTTCTGCGGTTCTCGTTGCCGATGTTGCCCGTGGCATCGCACGATTTCGCTCCGCTGATCTTTACGCTCTCTGTCATCGCGATCATTTACACGTCGCTCGTTGCGTTGATGCAGGATGACCTCAAGAAACTGATCGCCTATTCCTCGGTGGCGCACATGGGCTTTGTCACCATGGGAATCTTTGCCGCAACGGCGCAGGGCGTGGGCGGCGGCATCTTCCAGATGATCTCGCACGGTATTGTTTCCGCCGCACTCTTCCTATGTGTCGGCGTTGTTTACGACCGGATGCACACGCGCGAAATCGCCGCTTACGGGGGGCTGGTCAATCGAATGCCGCTTTATGCGGCCGTGTTCATGGTGTTCACGCTGGCGAACGTCGCTTTGCCCGGCACGTCAGGATTCATCGGCGAATTTCTCGCATTGATCGGAACGTTCAAGATCAACGTTACTGTCGCAACTTTTGCGACGCTCGGCACGATCCTGTCGGCGGCGTATGCTTTGTGGCTTTATCGCCGCATGATCTTCGGCGCGCTGGAGAAGCCGTCGCTGGCCGGAATCATGGATTTGGGCTGGCGCGAGCTTGTCATCTTTGCGCCGCTGGTGGTGCTGACCATCCTGCTCGGCGTTGCGCCGAAGCCGGTGCTCGATGTTTCGGCGGCTTCCGTGACGCAGCTTCTCGACCGCTACAACCACGCCATTGCCTCGGCCGAACCGGGCACAGGCAAGGAGGTTGCGCAAATCGACAAGGCGGCAGGTATTGCGCGATGAATACGACGACGCAAATTTCCGAGTTGCTGCCGGTCCTACCGGAAATCGCGCTTGCGGTCGGCGCGATGCTGATGCTGATGCTCGGCGTTGCTCTCGGTGATCGTAGCGCGCGCCTTGTCAATGGCATCTCGATTCTGATCCTGATCGGTATCGCAGTGCTGATCGGCCTCCTGCCGACCGGCAGGCAGGTCCTGTTCGACGGCAGCTTCGTTGTCGACGATTTTGCCCGTTTCCTGAAGGTTCTTGCGCTCACGGGCACGGCGGGCGCCTTGCTGCTGTCGCTCGATTATCTGAAGGCCGAGCAACAGCAGAAATTCGAATACGGCGCGCTGTTCCTGCTGTCGACCCTCGGCATGCTGATGCTGATCTCGGCCAACGATCTCATCGCGCTCTATCTTGGGCTCGAACTGATGAGCCTTGCGCTTTATGTGGTCGCCGCGTTCAACCGTAACGACGTGAAATCGGCCGAGGCAGGCCTCAAGTACTTCGTTCTCGGCGCGCTATCATCGGGAATGCTGCTTTACGGAGCATCTCTCGTTTACGGGTTCACCGGCACGGTGAGCTTTGCCGGCATTGCCAAAGTAGCCGGGCAGGGCGGCGTCGGGCTGATCTTTGGGCTGGTGTTTCTGTTTGTCGGCTTTTGCTTCAAGATTTCCGCCGTGCCATTCCACATGTGGACGCCGGACGTTTATGAAGGCGCGCCGACGCCGGTAACGGCGTTCTTTGCCGCGGCACCGAAGGTCGCCGGCATGGCGATGTTCGTACGCACCACGATTGTGGCGTTCCCGGGCATCATACACGAATGGCAGCAGATTATCGTCTTCGTTGCCATCGCATCGATGGCACTCGGCTCGTTCGCGGCGATCGGTCAGCGCAATTTCAAGCGGCTGATGGCCTATTCGTCGATCGGTCATATGGGCTTTGCACTGATCGGGCTTGCAGCCGGAACAGCGCAAGGTGTGCAAGGCGTGCTGGTCTATATGGCGATTTACGTCGCGATGACGCTTGGAACGTTCGCCGTGATCGTGGCGATGCGCCGTCAGGGCAAGATGGTCGAGAACATCAGCGATCTTGCAGGACTTGCCCGCACGCATCCGACCATGGCGTTTTTCCTCGGCGTGCTGTTGTTCTCGCTCGCCGGCATTCCGCCACTCGCCGGCTTCTTCGCCAAGTTCTATGTGTTTCTTGCCGCCATCAATGCGGGGCTTTACGCGCTTGCAGTCATCGGCGTCGTCACAAGCGTGGTGGGCGCGTACTATTACCTGGCGATCGTCAAAACGATCTACTTCGACGAGGCGGCGGAGGGATTCCAGCGAATGCCGGCCGGCGTGCGGCTGGTGCTGGCGGTGGCCGGCCTCGCAAATTTGCTCTTCTTTGTTTATCCGGGACCGTTGCTGGACGCAGCAACCGCTGCGGCGAAATCGCTTTTTTGAATGAACCGCGACGCCACGGGCCTGGCGGGGGTCCGGCACAAAATGTACGACACGCTCGGCTCGACGAACGCCGAGGCGCTGGCGCTTGCGCGCGCCGGCGAACGCGGCCCGTTGTGGATCAGCGCGAAGAGCCAAACGGCAGGCCGCGGACGGCGCGCCAACACGTGGATTTCGCCGCCCGGGAATCTTTACGCGACGCTGTTGCTGACGGAGCCTTCTGCCGTCGAGGCCGCACCGCAATTGTCGTTTGTCGCCTCGCTTGCCGTGCATGATGCCATTCTCGACTGTGCGGGCTCGCTTTTGCCGACGCTGAAGGTCAAGTGGCCGAACGACCTGCTGATCGGAGAGGCGAAGGTCGGCGGTATTCTGATCGAGAGCGAAAATGAGCCACAGTTCGCGGTTGCGATCGGCGTCGGCGTCAATTGCGCGAGCCATCCATCAGATACGCCGTATCCGGCAACGGACTTGGCCGCAGCAGGCGCGCTCGTTGCGCCCGATCGTCTTTTGCAAGCTCTTTCAACCGCGATGACCCGCCGGCTGGCGCAGTGGCACCGCGGGACAGGTTTTGCCGCGATCCGCGCCGATTGGCTCAAGCGTGCCGCCGGGCTCGGCCGTGAAATCCGTGTGCGGTTGCCGGAGCGTGAAATCGTCGGCCGCTTTACAGGCCTGGATGATGCCGGACGGCTCTTACTCCAGCGATCCGACGAGCAGGTCGAGATAATCACGGCCGGTGACGTGTTCGGCTTTGGAAGCGGGGCGTAACCATGGCTGCCGTGCAACAAGAACTTGTGTTTGCACCGCTTGGCGGCGTCGGCGAGATCGGCATGAACCTGTCGATTTACGGGATCGGCAACGAGCGGCAGCGGACGTGGCTCGCCGTCGATCTTGGCGTCTCGTTCGCGGCGGAAGAGCACCTTCCCGGCGTCGACCTTATTCTGCCCGATATCCGCTATCTCGTTGAGGAACGGAGAAATCTGGCCGGGCTCGTACTGACGCACGCGCACGAAGATCACTTTGGCGCTCTGCTCGATCTATGGCCGCAGCTTAATGTTCCGGTTTATGCGACGCCGTTTACCGCCGCTCTGCTTGCCGCGAAACGTGCCGGTGAACCGGGCGCGCCGGACATTCCCGTGACGGTCATCCCGCTCGGCGGCCGGTTCAAGCTGGGGCCGTTCGACGTTGAAATGGTCAGGATGGCGCATTCGATTCCCGAATCGAATGCGTTGATCATCCGCACCGCGGCGGGAACCGTGCTGCATACCGGCGACTGGAAAATCGATCCGACGCCAATCCTGAACGACCCAACCGACGAACAGAAGCTGCGGGCGTTGGGGGAGGAAGGCTGTCTCGCCCTGATTGGCGATTCCACCAATGCCGTCCGCGACGGCCAGTCTCCTTCCGAAGCCGATGTCGCCAAGGCGATTGCCGAGCTTGTGAGAACGGCGCGCGGCCGCGTTGCGGTGACGACATTTGCATCGAACGTCGGCCGACTACGCACCGTTGCCGAGGCCGCGCACGCGGCCGGCCGCGAAGTTGTTCTGGTGGGCCGGGCGATGGAGCGGATCGTCAACGTGGCACGTGAAACGGGCTATCTCGACGGCGTGCCGCCATTTCGCAGCGCCGACGTCTACGGCTATCTGCCGCCGAACAAGGTCGTGGCGCTGTGCACGGGCAGCCAGGGTGAGCCGCGCGCCGCACTGGCGCGCATCGCGGAAGGTCAGCACCCGGAAGTGACGCTCTCGCCCGGCGACCGCGTCATCTTTTCCGCGCGTGCGATTCCGGGCAATGAGAAAGCCATTGGCCGGGTGCTCAACGGTCTTATCGAGCAGGGCATTGAGGTTATCACCGACCGCACGCACCTTGTGCATGTGTCGGGTCATCCACGGCGCGCGGAGCTCGAGCAGCTGATCGGCTGGGTGAAGCCGAACGTCCTTGTTCCTGTACACGGCGAGGCTTTGCACTTGGCAGAGCATGCAACCTTGGCGAAGCGATGCCGCGTGCCGAACGTTATCGTGTGCCGGAATGGCGACTTGGTGCGACTTTCGCCGTCGCCCGCCGTCATCGACGAAGTCCCCGCGGGCCGTATTTACAAGGATGGCTCAATCCTGGTCGACGCGACGACGAGGACCGTCGCCGACCGCCGCCGCCTGAGCTTTGCGGGTGCGCTTTCGATCGCCCTGGCGATCACCGAAAAAGGAGAACTCGCGGCCGATCCGGAGCTGGACTTGATCGGCATCCCGGAACGCGATCGTGCCGGCGAGCTGATCGAGGAAGCCGTTTACGACACGGTGATATCGACATTCGAGTCGCTGCCGCGTGGACGCAGGCGGGATGCCGATTCAGTTGCCGAAGCCGTTCGGCGTGCGGCGCGCGCTGCGGTGGCCGAGCGATGGGGCAAAAAGCCGATGTGCCACGTTCACGTGCTGGCTGTATAGTGCGGCCGGCATGGAAAAAGGATCGCGAATGATCGGCCGCCTCAATCACGTTGCCATTGCCGTGCGCGACATCGGCAAAGCCGCGCAGGTCTATCGTAATACGCTGGGTGCACAGGTGTCTGACGTCGTGCCGCAGCCTGCGCACGGCGTGAACACGGTGTTCATCACATTACCGAATACGAAAATCGAGTTGCTCGAACCGCTGGGCGACAATTCTCCAATTGCCAAATTCCTCGAGCGCAATCCCGACGGTGGCATCCATCACATTTGTTATGAGGTAGACGATATCCGCACGGCACGCGATGTACTAAAGAAGCAAGGTGCGCGGGTGCTTGGCGATGGCGAGCCGAAGATCGGCGCACACGGTAAGCCGGTCTTGTTTCTTCATCCCAAGGACTTTTGCGGCACGTTGGTCGAGTTGGAACAGGCGTAACGACGGATGGCTATCAGCACGCTTCTCGCAATTTACTTCATCATCTGGTGGGTCGTTTTGTTCGCTGTCCTGCCGTGGGGCGTTCATAGCCAGCAAGAAGGCGGAGAGATACAGGCGGGAACGGATCCAGGAGCGCCGATAAAAGCGCTGATGTTACGCAAACTGGTTTGGACGACGCTGGTCGCTACCGTTATTTTCGCCGCGTTTTATGTCTTGCAAGCGAATGACGTGATCTCGCTGGAGAAAGTCATCGCGTTCACGCATCCGCCGCACTCATAAAAAAAAGCAGGGCGCGGACGCCCTGCTGCTCGCATGCTTATTGTCCCTATCCTCGCGTTTATTGGACTTTCTTCCGAGGGGCAGCGACCAATCGCGCCGGGACTTGCTTCTCTCCCAAGACTTGGACCGCACGTTAGAACCGGTCTTTGGCGCCGGCTTCTCACGCGGCAGCCGAAAGCGTAGCCCAACGAAAACGGTCTGTCACCGAAATTCCGCCACCCGGCTAGGGTTCAATGACGATAGGACCGTCGAGGTCGAGCCGGCCTGACGGCGACAGCAGGGCCTCGATGTTAACCGTCCAATTGCCGCTGACCCCCAGGGGGATGCCCTCGACCTCCCAACTACCGTCGGCATTCTGCCGTGCCTTGCGCGTGAGCGGGTTGCTTCCAGGCGCCGGGGCCTTCAGGATCAACGTGACCGCTTTTGCCGGCAATTCGGTAAGGTCCTCGTGCCAAAGGCGAATTGTTGCGCGCGCGGTGCCGACTTGGCCCGGTGCCAACGTGACATCCGCCATCCCGTTCTCCGAATGGATATGAACAAATGCCGCGCCGGTGGCGACGGGGCCGTATTCCGCGTGAGCGTGGGCATGATTGTGGGCGGCCGGCGGCATGGTTCCCAAGGCGGCGACGGCCAGCAGGATGAGGGCACCTATGGCAAGCTCGATCAGGCTGTTGCGCCGGAGCGCCGGCGCAGCTCCTGCTTTTGCAAGCCGCGGCGTCAGGTGGAGCTTGTTGACGCTGGCGATGCCGACCATGACGACGAACAGCACGATCTTCACGAGCACCAGACGGCCATAATCGGTGCCGAAAAGATTGCGGAAGCTTCCGACGAGGTACAGCGCGTTAATGATGCCTGTGGCCAGCAACGCGCCGACGGAGACGATGCCGAGCACCGAGAAACGGCCGACTACGCGCGGCATGACAGTTTGCCACGCTTGTTCTTCACCGCGCGCGAGCGCCAGCAACATAGCCAGTGGCAGCAAGCCGCCGACCCACGCACCGGCCGCGAGCAGATGCAAGACGTCGGATATCAGGTGTATGTCACCATTGACGCCCGGTGCCGCGCCTGCGTGTCCGACCCACGCGAGGCTGGCGAGCAGGCTGGCGGCGCAAACGAGCAGAACAATTTTCCAGGAAATAAGCGAGACCGACGGCCGCGGCATGAGTGCGCCAATTGCCACCGCGAGCACAAGGCGTGCACACGATATGTGTCCGAAACGCGTGTCGACCGCGACCGCGAAGATTTCACCTTGGCGTACAACATCAGTGATCGTCTGGCCGTAGATATCTGCGGTCAGGATAACAAGCCACGCCACACCGGACAGCACCGATACGACAAGTGCAGTCCAAAGTGTGCGTGTCCATCCGATCTGCAGCGCATCGATCAAAGCGGCTGAACGACCGCGCATGGCCGGTTCGGCAATGAGGAGGCGGAAGAAAACCAGGCCTGTCGCCAGCACCGTTGCTGCAAAGTGTGTGGCCCGTGCGGCAATCAGGAACTCAGTCAAGATATGCCCCCGATTTGCCGCAAGGTCATTTGTACCACTGCATCAGCGCTCCACGCGAAAGCTGAAACGTCCTTCGGTCTTATGGGTGTCAACCGAAAGCACCCGCCAAAAAACCTTATACGTGCCTGCCCGCAGTGGTTTCACGGCGATGTGCAGTTCGACGGGATTGGATTTATCGACGACGGCTTTGCCGATGTCGACACGATTACCGGCGTCGTCTCGCACCTCGATTCTGCTGAATGCCGGTTCGACCTTCTCCGTGAACCAGAGCGTCACCTGACGCGGTGCCGATTGAACGGTGCTGCCGACACGCGGATTTGCGTGATCCAAACGCGCGTGTGCGAACGCCGGCGCTGTCACCAGCGTCAGCGACGCGAGAGCAGCACATAAGGAGAGGACGAAGCGCGTGTTCATCTCGACCCCCTCGCAAGGGTGGAGCTGGCAAGCAGAGGCCGTCCGATTGAATTGGGAAATATGTCGTCGAGATAGAGGTGCAATTGCCCGATCACGCCGACGTTTTTTCCACTTGCGCGGTTAACCGGAATGACGGCTTCAATGCCCACCTGATATTTGTCACCGATCCAGAGCACACCGGGATTGATGGTTCCGGTGGTAACCGTTCCGGAATCGATCGTATGTCCGACAGGCGTTTCCATCGCAAATTCCACAATCGGAACCAGATGGTTGAAAAAGTCCGGAAGACCGAGGTCCGTCACTGACGATTTCAGATACGGCATGCTGTATTGGAGCGAGCCACCCCATACGAGGATGTCGGGATTGGTTTCGATCTCGATCGAGCCGTCATCCGGATCGATGGTTGAGGTCGTGCGCGAGTTTGGAAACGCGTAGCCGATTTGACCTGTAACCGCGAACGGCCGTGCCCATCTCATGCTGTCGGGCAGGTCGCCCAGTCCTTTGCCGAAGAAGATTGTCGGCGTGTAGGAGGTCACGGACTCGGCGCCTACTGAATCCGCACCACTACCTCCCCATTCGATATTGAAGCCAACCGAAGCCACGAATTCATGCTCGGCATTCTTGTAGAGACGATACTTCAGAGCGGTCTCCAGATTTTGGAATCCGCTTGCGCCGTTCATGTTCGGTCCTCCCGGGCGGCTTATACGAGTCCAGGTCGGTTCAAAGGAAACGGCGAAATCGTCTGTGATTCGTTTCGCAAACTCGGCCGAGACATCGAGCTGCTTTGCCGAAGGGTCGTCACCGGTCTTGAAAGCCGAAATGGTCGGGAATGCCAGCTCGTCGTTTACGCCGGGATCATCGACCGCGAGCGTCGCCGGAAAAAAACGGTTGCCAGCTGTTTCATGGGCGCGTGCACAACCGAGGCACACAACGCCGACAGCGAATCCGCATATGGCGGTGCGCTGCAAAAGATTAGACATGGATTGCTCCGCATTGAACGTGACATTGATTGGCGAGCCGCGACAGCGGCAACCTCATCACGCATTCAGCGGAGGACCTCGTGCCTGTCGCAGGTCGGCAATGGTCGAGCTCTGCGCGCTTGCCGAAACTGGGCCGAGCACATCAAGAATTCGCGCCGGTGCAAGGATAGCGACGAGGACATCGAGCGGAGCAGCCGGTGGCCCATAGGCCGCGCAAAGATTGCAATGCTCGCAGGCATGACCCGGCACAAGGTCGGGATTGCCGGAGTCCTCATTGGTCTGGCTGGTTGGCTGGCTATGGCAAATCGAGGAAAATGGATCGAGATTGGCCGCCTGACCTCCGACGACCGGGGGGACGAGGCCGAGCAGGACGACATGCAGCGCGACCGCATAGATCGCGATCCAGCTCAGAATCCGTGTTCCCGCCGCCCGCATTAAGCAGACCTTTATACCTGCCTCAGCCCTCAAATCAATAGATGCTCCGGGTCACAAAAAATTCCCGAAAATCGCACCGCTCTTGTCTTTTGTGCCCCGATCCGCTTTCACTCCGGCTTCATTTGTCACGATTCACCAAAAAAGCACCATGCGCCTTTCCCGTTACTTTCTGCCCATCCTGCGCGAAACGCCCAAGGAGGCGGAGATTGTCTCGCACCGGCTGATGCTGCGCGCCGGCATGATGCGCCAGCAGGCCGCGGGCATTTACGCCTTCCTGCCACTCGGTCTGCGGGTGCTCCAGAAGATTTGCCAGATCGTGCGCGAGGAGCAAAACCGTTCCGGCGCCATCGAGTTATTGATGCCGATCATCCAGTCCGCTGAACTGTGGCGCGAGAGCGGGCGCTACGATGCGTACGGCAAGGAAATGCTGCGGATCAAGGATCGGCACGAGCGCGAGATGCTCTATGGGCCGACCAACGAGGAGATGATCACGGAAATATTTCGCGCCTACGTCAAATCGTACAAGGACCTGCCGCTCAATCTCTATCACATCCAGTGGAAATTCCGGGACGAAGTGCGGCCGCGCTTCGGACTGATGCGCGGCCGCGAATTCCTGATGAAGGACGCATACTCGTTCGATGTCGATCGGGCCGGCGCGCGACATTCCTACAACAAGATGTTTGTTGCCTATCTGCGCACCTTCGCGCGGCTGGGGCTGAAGTCGATCCCCATGCGCGCGGAATCGGGCCCGATCGGGGGCGATATGAGCCACGAATTCATCATCCTCGCTTCGACCGGAGAATCCGAGGTGTTCTGCCATAAGGATTATCTCGATATGGCGGTGCCGCCGGCTGACGTGAATTTCGATGACGTTGCCGGCTTGCAGACGATCGTGGACCAGTGGACGTCGCGCTATGCCGCCACCTCCGATATGCACGACGCTGCGGCTTTTGCCGAAGTCCCGCCCGATAAACAGGTGATCGCGCGCGGGATCGAGGTCGGTCACATCTTCTATTTCGGCACCAAATATTCGGAGCCAATGAAGGCGACGGTCACCACACAGGACGGCAAGGAAGTTCCGGTGCACGGCGGCTCCTACGGCATCGGCCCCTCGCGTCTGGTTGCAGCCATCATCGAAGCCTCCCATGACGACGCCGGAATTATCTGGCCCGAACCGGTCGCCCCGTTCAAAGTCGGACTCCTCAACCTCAAGCAGGGCGACGCAACGACGGATGGTGCCTGCGAGCAACTCTATTCGGAACTCAGCAAGAGAGGCGTCGAGGTCCTCTACAACGACCTCGATGAACGCCCCGGCGCGAAGTTTGCGGCGACCGACCTTATCGGACTTCCGTATCAGGTCCTGGTGGGCCCACGCGGGCTGGCCGAAGGCAAGGTTGAGATCAAGAGGCGCGTCGACGGGTCGCGCGAGATGCTGAGTCCGGCTGCCGCAGTTGATCTGCTGATGCGCTAAACGTGATGTCGGCCCGCGGCATCGCGCCCGGCGGGCAAAAGCCGCGTGAGCGGCGAAAAACTTGTGTGTTCACAATGGCTTTGCGCGCTCCAACGGCATGAAACGGCCCGAATCGTGTGAAAATCGGTTCGCTGGAACAGATATGCAATGAGCGAACCCAACGGGACGCGGCCCTTTTCCCCGTTCGAGTGGATGCTGTCGTTGCGCTACCTGCGCGCGCGGCGCAAGGAAGGATTCATCTCGGTTATCGCCGGGTTTTCTTTCCTCGGCATCATGCTGGGTGTCGCCACGCTCATCATCGTGATGGCTGTGATGAACGGCTTCCGGCATGAATTGCTTGGAAAAATATTGGGGCTGAATGGACATTTGCTGATCCAGCCCCTGGAGAAACCGCTCACCGACTGGGCGGACGTTGCCGCGCGTATCGACAAAGTTCCAGGCGTCCGTCTCGCCGCGCCAATCGTCGAGGGCCAGGCACTCGCGTCTTCACCGTTCAACGCCGGTGGCGTGCTGATACGCGGCATTCGGCAGATGGATCTGGAAAAGCTTCCGTCCGTCGCCAAGAACATCAAACAGGGCACGCTGAACGGATTTGACGATAGCGGCGGGGTGGCTATCGGACGGAGGCTCGCCGATCAGCTTTCGCTGCGCGCGGGCGACAACATCACGCTCGTTGCCCCGAAAGGCGCTGTGACGCCGATGGGCACGATGCCGCGCATCAAGGTCTACAAGGTCGCGGCCGTGTTTGAGATCGGCATGTCGGAATACGATTCCGCCATGGTGTTCATGCCGCTCAAAGAAGCACAGGCGTACTTTAATCGCACCGGCGACGTTACCGCGATCGAGGTCTATACCAACGATCCCGATCGGGTCGACGAATTCCGTAAAGCGGTTTCCGCCGCGGCACAGCGGCCGATCTACATGATCGACTGGCGCCAGCGCAACGCGACGTTTTTCAATGCGCTGCAGGTCGAGCGCAACGTCATGTTCCTTATTCTGACGTTAATCGTGCTGGTGGCGGCGCTTAATATCGTTTCCGGGCTGATCATGCTGGTCAAGGACAAGGGACCGGATATCGCCATCCTGCGCACGATGGGGGCGACGCAAGGCGCGATCATGCGGATATTTCTGATCACGGGGGCCGCTATCGGGACAGTCGGGACGCTTGTCGGCTTCCTTCTCGGCGTCGTCGTCTGTCTGAATATCGAAAGCATCCGGCAATTCCTCTCTTGGATGACAAGCACCGATCTGTTTTCGCCGGAGATTTATTTCCTCTCGCATTTGCCGGCCGACATGGACACGGGCGAAACCGCCGCGGTTGTTGTCATGGCGCTGTCACTATCGCTGCTCGCGACGCTTTATCCGTCATGGCGCGCCGCGCGCCTCGATCCGGTAGAGGCTCTGCGCTATGAGTGAGACGCTGGAAGCGGATGCGCCGGTGACCGAGGGCAATCACGAGGCTCCCGTTATATTCCTGCACGGAATTGCGCGGCATTACCGTCAAGGCGACGCAACGCTCGAGATTCTCAATGATGTCGAGCTTGCGGTTTGGGCGGGGGAATCGGTTGCGCTTGTGGCGCCCTCCGGCTCGGGCAAGTCGACTCTGCTCCACATCGCGGGCCTGCTGGAGCATCCTGACCATGGCGATGTATTTATCGATGGTCGCCCTACGGCAGCCCTTTCCGACGCCGAACGCACGCGCATCCGCCGCAATCAAATCGGCTTCGTCTATCAATCTCACCATCTGCTGCCTGAATTCTCCGCGTTGGAGAATGTGATGCTGCCGCAAATGATCCGGGGTCTTGCGCGCGCGGAAGCAAAGAAACGGGCGATCGAATTGCTGCAATATCTCGGCTTGGGCGAGCGATTGCCGCACCGCCCGGCCGAGCTTTCCGGGGGCGAGCAGCAGCGGGTCGCTATCGCGCGGGCGGTCGCCAACGCGCCGCGAATTTTGCTCGCCGATGAGCCGACCGGAAACCTCGACGTGCACACGGCCGAGCACGTCTTTAAGGCGCTGACGCAGCTTGTCCGGGCAACCGGCCTCGCCGCCATCGTCGCAACCCACAATATGGATTTGGCCGCGCGAATGGACCGCCGCGTCTCCTTGCGCGAGGGCCGCATTGTGGAAATGGATTAAATATCTGATTTTGTGGTGGATTTCAGAACGATCGCGTGCATGCTTGACTTAGAACAAATAGCGAACTACGTTCTTTATATGTTCTAAGGGAGATTACCTATGCTGCTTCGTGTCATTGCCCGAGAAGCCGCCGCGCTGACTTCGCTATCGCTGTTTTTGAGCATGATTTTGGTGTGGTCGCAGGTGCTGGGAAACCTGTGACGCGTGTTCTCCAAGACCTTCCTGGCGGGTTCGTGCGTGCTGGAAGACGATAGGCAACGCCCCGAGCACGTTGTGTTTTGAGGGCGCTGCCGCGGGCTCGCTCTAAGGATGACGGGGAAAGATCGAACGCAGCGCCGCGACGCAGTGGACTCGCCCTGACTGCCGCCGCACCATCGCGGCGCAACGAATCACCAAAATACTGAAAATCAATGAGCGGCCCAGATTTTGTGCACGTCCACGTGCACTCATCGTACTCGTTGCTGGAAGGCGCTTTGACGATCGCGCGACTGTGCGAGCTTGCGAAGGCCGACAAGCAACCGGCGCTCGCGTTGACCGACACCGACAATATGTTCGGCACGCTGGAATTTTCTGAAAAGATGGCGGGCGCAGGAATCCAGCCGATCGTCGGCTGTGCGCTCGGTATCGACTTTGGCGATGCCGACCAAGGTGTTCGTGCCGTCAATGCGGTTCATGACCGTCCGAGGGTCGTCATGCTGGCCGCAAGCGATGCCGGTTACCGCAGCTTGATGCGACTTAACTCGCGCGCATTTCTCGAGACGCCGCCTAACGAAAAGCCGCACCTCAAGCTGGATTGGCTTGTCGGAAACGCGGATGGCATCATTGCGCTGACAGGTGGTCCCGGAGGCCCGCTCGACCGGGCCATTTTCGCCGGGCAAAGCCATCTTGCTGCGAGCCGGCTCGAGGCGTTGCTGCGCCTTTTTGGCGATCGCCTGTACATCGAGCTGCAGCGGCACGGTCCCGACCGTCCGGCGGAGCCGCTGCTCGTGGAGCTCGCGTATGACAAAGGCGTTCCGCTGGTTGCGGCTAATGAGCCGTACTTCGCCACGGCGCAAGACTACGAGGCACACGACGCGCTTATCTGTATTGCTGAAGGGCGTTTCCTGGCCGAAGGCGACCGCCGACAGTTGACGTCCGAGCACCGCTTCAAGTCTCGGGCGGAGATGGTGAAGCTGTTTGCGGATTTGCCTGAAGCGCTTAGTTCGACCGTCGAAATCGCGCAACGCTGTTCGTTCCGCCCTCAGACACGCCGTCCTATTCTGCCGCGCTTTTCGGTCGGAGCGGACGGAGCAGATGTCGATGAGGCCTCTGAATTGCGGAAGCGCGCCTATGCGGGACTAGCGCGCCGCATCGCGACGCATGGCCTCGCTTTGGGCCACTCCGAGGAACAATACAAGGAGCGCCTTGCGTTCGAGCTCGATGTCATCGAGCGCATGAAATATCCAGGCTACTTTCTGATCGTCGCCGACTTCATTCAGTGGGCGAAGGCGCAGGGAATTCCGGTCGGCCCCGGACGCGGCTCGGGCGCAGGATCGCTGGTCGCGTATTCACTCACGATTACCGACCTCGACCCGATACGCTTTGGTTTGCTGTTCGAGCGTTTCCTTAATCCCGAGCGCGTGTCGATGCCGGACTTCGACGTGGACTTCTGTCAGGAGCGGCGAGACGAGGTGATCCGGTATGTTCAGGAGCGTTACGGCCGCGATCAGGTCGCGCAAATCATCACGTTCGGAACGTTGCAGGCGAGGGGGGTTTTGCGCGACGTTGGCCGCGTGCTGCAGATGTCCTACGGACATGTCGACAAGCTCTGCAAGCTGGTACCGCAAAACCCGGCCAATCCGGTCACCCTTGCCCGTGCGATCGACGATGAACCTCGTTTGCAGGCCGAAGCCGAGCGCGATCCCGTGGTCAAGCGCGCCTTCGAAATTGCCAAAAAGCTCGAAGGTCTGACCCGTCACGCGTCGACGCACGCAGCCGGCATCGTGATCGGCGATCGGCCGCTGAGCGAGCTCGTGCCGCTTTATCGCGACCCGAAATCTGACATGCCGGTAACGCAGTTCAACATGAAATGGGTCGAGCAGGCCGGGCTGGTGAAGTTCGATTTCCTGGGCCTGAAAACGCTCACCGTTTTGCAAAAGGCGGTCAAACTCGTGAAGCGGCGCGGCATCGATATCGATCTCGCGGCAATCCCGCTCGACGACAAAAAGACATACGATCTCCTGGCGCGTGCGGAGGCGGTCGGCATCTTCCAACTGGAAAGTGCGGGTATGCGGCGCGCGCTGCTCGATATGCGGCCCGACCGTTTCGAAGACATCATTGCGCTGGTTGCGCTCTATCGCCCCGGCCCGATGGCGAACATCCCGACCTACTGCGCGCGCAAGCATGGGCTGGAGCAGCCGGACTACATCCACCCGAAACTCGAGCCCATCCTGAAGGAAACCTTCGGAGTCATCGTCTATCAGGAACAGGTGATGCAGGCCGCGCAGATTCTTGCCGGCTACTCGCTTGGCGAGGCCGACCTATTACGGCGCGCGATGGGTAAAAAGATCAGGAAGGAGATGGAAGCGCAGCGCAGCCGCTTTGTCTCCGGCTGCACCGAGCGGGGCATCGACAAATCGCAAGCCGACGCAATCTTCGATCTGCTCGAGCGCTTTGCCGAATACGGATTTAACAAAAGCCACGCCGCGGCCTATGCGCTCGTCGCCTATCAGACGGCGTACATGAAGGCCAATTATCCGGTCGAGTTCCTGGCAGCGTCGATGACGCTAGACATGGGCAATACGGACAAGCTCGCCGAATTCCGCGCAGAAGCAGATCGGCTCGGCATCAAAACCGACCCACCTTCGATCAATCGTTCGGGCATGGAATTCGAAGTCGAAAACGGCACGATCATCTATGCCCTTGCGGCGTTGAAAGGTGTCGGGACGCAGGCCGTCGAATCCATTATTGCGGCCCGGAGCGAGCGCAAGTTCAGCGATCTCACAGACTTCACAACGCGTATCAATCCGCGCGCGGTCAACAAGCGCGTGTTGGAAAGCCTTGCGGCGGCCGGCGCGTTTGATCAATTCGAACCGAACAGGGCGCGCGTCTTTGCAGCTGTCGATGTGATGCTCGGCCGCGCGCAACGTTCCTACGAGACGGCGGCAGTAGGGCAGAACGAATTGTTCGGCGATACCGTGGGGACGCGCGAGGCCGTTGTTCTTCCGAACGTCGAACCGTGGCTGCCGGCCGAGCGGCTGCAACGCGAATATGAGGCGATCGGCTTCTTCCTTTCCGGCCATCCTCTCGATGATTATGCCGCCGCTCTCAAGCGGTTACGCGTGCAGTCCTGGGCGGAATTTGCCAAGGCCGTGAAGAATGGTGCAACGGCGGGGCGCGTTGCCGGTACGGTCGTCTCGCGCGTCGAACGGCGCACCAAAACCGGAAACAAGATGGGCATTATCGGGCTGTCGGATCCCACCGGCCACTATGAGGCGGTCATTTTTTCCGAAGGCCTTGCCGAGCACCGCGATACGCTGGAGCCGGGTACGGCCGTACTGCTCTTTTTATCTGCCGAGGTACAGGGCGACGACGTGCGCGCACGTATCCAGTCGGTCGAGCCGCTCGACGCAGCAGCCGCAAATTTGCATAAAGCTTTACGCGTCTTCCTGCGTGATCAGGCGCCGCTCGACGCGGTCGCAAAGCGTCTCGAACCGGCGCAGGGTGCAGGCCGCCCGGCGAACGGCAATGGAGACGGCGAAGTGAGCATGATCTTGCTGCTGGATGAGGGCGCGGAGGTGGAGGTCAAACTCCCCGGACGTTTCAAAGTCTCACCGCAGATCGCGGGAGCGATCAAAGCCATCCCGGGCGTCGTGCAGGTCGAGGCGCTCTAGCGCACGCCGCGCTTCGGGCTCGCCTTGCATCCGATCTGGAGCGCCTATATAAGCCCGGTAACTCTCACGCGGACCTTGGCTTTTCGTCCCGACAACGGACGCTAAAGGCCGTCCGGTGGTCCCACTCGGGGCTCACGCGGTTCGCGGCGGAACAACCGGAGAAAGTAAATGGCGCTTCCTGAATTCAGTATGCGCCAGCTTTTGGAAGCTGGCGTGCATTTCGGCCATCAGGCCCACCGTTGGAATCCGAAGATGGGCGAATACATCTTCGGCACCCGCAACAACATTCATATTATTGATCTCGCGCAGACCGTTCCGATGCTGCATCGGGCGCTGCAAGCCGTCAGCGACACAGTGGCCAAAGGCGGCCGGATTTTGTTCGTAGGGACCAAACGGCAGGCCCAGGACGCGGTGGCCGAAGCGGCCAAGCGTTGCGCGCAGTACTACGTCAACTCGCGCTGGCTGGGCGGGACGCTGACGAACTGGAAGACGATCTCGGGATCGATCCAGCGCCTGCGCAAACTGGACGAGATGCTCAATTCAGGCGAGGCCGCAGCTTACACCAAAAAGGAACGTCTCACGATGCAGCGCGAGCGCGACAAGCTCGATCGCGCGCTGGGCGGTATCAAGGACATGGGCGGTGTGCCCGATCTGTTGTTTGTGATCGATACGAACAAAGAAGACATCGCGATCAAAGAGGCGCAACGGCTGAACATTCCGGTTGCCGCCATTGTCGATACCAATTGTGACCCCGCCGGCATCAGTTACGTCGTGCCGGGGAACGATGATGCAAGCCGCGCCGTTTCCCTTTATTGCGATCTGGTTGCCAGGGCGGCGATTGACGGGATTTCGCGCGCGCAGGGCGAACTGGGAATTGACGTCGGCGCAGCGGAAAAGCCGGTGGTCGAAGAGGTGCCGGAGGCGCCTTCGGTGGGCGATCTGGGCTTCGAGCAGTTGCCCGGCCCGCGTGGTGTCGCCGATGACCTGAAGAAACTTCCCGGCGTCTCGCCGGCGATCGAGAAGCAGCTCAACGATCTCGGCATCTTCCACTATCAGCAGATTGCCGAGCTCAGCCCGACGGCGGCGCACAACGTGGGCGAAGAGGTGGGACTGCCGGGACGCGTCGAGGGCTGGATTGCCAAGGCCAAGGAATTGACCGCGGAATAGTTGCGGTTGTCTGGCCGGTCGCTTCTCGGCGCTTTACGAAACCGATGGTCCTCGGATGGGCTATCGCTTAGCAGGGAAAACAGGAATGGCTGAAATCACCGCCCAATTGGTCAAGGAACTGCGCGAGACCAGCGGCGCCGGCATGATGGATTGCAAGACCGCGTTGGTGGAAACAAACGGCGACCTGCAAGCCGCACAGGACTGGCTCCGCAAGAAGGGACTCTCCAAGGCAGCAAAAAAAGCCGGCAGGGTCGCCGCTGAGGGACTCATCGGTGCGGCCGTTAAAGGCGCAACCGGCGTTCTGGTTGAAGTCAATTCCGAGACCGATTTTGTCGCCCGCAACGATCTGTTCCAGGGCCTGGTCAAGATGATCGCGGATGTTGCGCTCGAAACCGGACCCGACGTTGAAAAAATCAAGGCTGCGAAAGTGGGCGATCGCACGATCGCAGACGCCCTG
The DNA here is from genome assembly GCA_035760805.1 of Pseudolabrys sp. Lineage (GTDB taxonomy): Bacteria > Pseudomonadota > Alphaproteobacteria > Rhizobiales > Xanthobacteraceae > Pseudolabrys. The sequence goes on along the minus strand of DASTSG010000004.1, from coordinate 76,520 downwards.
TCCGAGACGATCGCCAAGATCGGCGAGAATATGACGCTGCGGCGTGCCACGTCGCTTTCCGTCGGCAAGGGCGCGGTCGGCACGTATATGCACAATTCGGTGAGCGATGGCCTCGGCAAGATCGGTGTTCTTGTCGGCCTGGAATCGGACGGCAAGGTTGACGAGCTCACGCGGCTTGGTCGGATGGTCGCAATGCATGTGGCCGCCAGCAATCCTCAAGCGATTGATGCAGCAGGCCTCGATCCGGCGACGGTCGCGCGCGAAAAGGACGTGCTTGCCGAAAAATTCAGGCAGCAGGGCAAGCCGGCGAATGTTATCGACAAAATCGTCGAATCCGGCTTGAAGACATTTTACAAGGAAGTCTGCCTGCTGGAGCAGCCCTACGTGCACGAGCCGTCGAAATCCGTGGGGCAGGCGCTCAAGGAGGCGGAAGGCTCCGTCGGAGGGGCAATAAAGATCACCGGATTTGCACGCTACGCGCTTGGCGAAGGAATTGAGAAGCAACAATCGGATTTTGCCGCTGAAGTTGCTGCTGCCGCGGGTCAGAGCTGACGAGAGATTGCCGGTCGTTTTGGCGCTCGTCGGTCCGAGAGAAGGATCGCAGGGATGAGTGATCCGTTATACCGACGCGTCATCGTCAAGCTGTCGGGAGAGGCGCTGACCGGTCCGCAAGGATTTGGCATCAATCAGTCGACCATTGATCGTATTGCCGGCGATCTCGTCGGCGCCGCCAAGCTCGGTGTCGAGCTGGGCGTCGTCGTCGGCGGCGGGAATATCTTCCGCGGTGTGGAGGTTGCGGCACGCGGGGTGCCGCGGCCGGTCGGCGACACCATGGGCATGCTTGCGACGGTGATGAACTGCCTCGTGCTGGAAACCGCCATCGAGCGCCTTGGGAAGGAGGCGCGCACGCTCTCTGCACTCGCGATGCCTTCCGTTTGCGAAACCTACAACCGCAAGCGGGCGATGAAAAATCTCGGCAAGGGCCGGATCGTCCTTTTGGCGGCAGGCACCGGTAATCCGTATTTCACGACCGATACCACGGCCGTGCTGCGGGCGGCGGAACTTGAAGCGCACGCCGTGCTGAAAGCAACCGATGTGGACGGTGTTTACACCGCCGATCCGAAAAAAGACCCGAAGGCGGTCCGTTACGAAAAGCTGGGCCACCAGGAGGCTATTGAGAAACATCTGCGGGTCATGGATTCGACAGCGTTCGCGCTTGCCCGCGAAAACCGGATGCCTATCATCGTATTCTCGATCCGGGAGAAAGGCAGCATCGAAGCTGTTCTGCTCGGCAATGGCCGCTCGACAGCTGTCGTGTAGAATCAGCGGCTTAGCTTCGGCGCTAGATGCGCATCATTCATGGGAAGCGGCTGGATTCGGGGTAATCGCAAATGGCAAATGAGACGCACGATCTCAACGAGGTAAAGCGGCGGATGCAGGGTGCCATCGCCGTGCTGAAGACGGAACTGTCCGGCCTGCGTACCGGCCGCGCCTCGCCGCATTTGCTCGATGCGGTTCAGGTCGAAGCCTATGGCGCGCACATGCCGCTCAATCAGGTGGCCACCGTCAGTATCCCGGAGCCACGTCTCATTTCAGTGAACGTCTGGGATCGCTCGCTGGTCCATGCCGTCGAAAAGGCGATCGTCAACGCAAATCTCGGCTTGTCGCCCGCGACTGAAGGACAGGTAATTCGCTTGCGCATTCCCGAATTGAATGAGGAGAGACGGAAAGAGCTGGTCAAGGTGGCCCACAAATATGCCGAGGCGGCGCGAGTCGCCGTGCGGCATGTGCGGCGCGACGGCATGGAAGTGCTCAAGAAGCTCGAAAAGGACCACAAGATCAGCAAAGACGATTACGACCGTTTTTCCGAAGACGTGCAAAAAGCGACGGATCAATTCATCCACGAAATCGACCAACTGCTCGGCACAAAAGAAAAGGAAATCCTCACGGTGTGAGGTTGCCGCCAATGTCCGAGTCTCACTTTCCCAAAATGGCCATGCCAGGTGGTGACGTTCCTCGCCACGTCGCCATCATCATGGACGGCAACGGGCGCTGGGCTGCCGCGCGTGGACTGCCGCGTGGGGAAGGGCACCGGCGCGGCGTCGAGGCGTTGCGCAAGACGGTCCGCGCCGCGGGAGAGCTTGGAATTGGCGTGCTGACGATCTTTTCGTTCAGCAGCGAAAACTGGGCGCGGCCTGCGACCGAAATTCGTGAATTGATGGGCTTGTTACGCCGGTTTATCCGGCACGATCTCGCCGATCTGCATCGTAACAATGTGCGCGTCCGTGTTATTGGAGAGCGGGACGGCCTTGAGCCGGACATCGGGCGTTTGCTGGTGGAGGCTGAAGACCTTACGCGCGCGAATGATGGACTTACGCTCGTCGTCGCGTTCAACTACGGTGCGCGCCAGGAGATGGCGCGCGCGGTGCGCCGGATGGTTGCGGCCGTTGCGCAGGGCGCACTCAAGCCCGACGAGATCGATGCCAAGGCCGTTGGCCGTTTCCTCGACGCGCCGGATCTGCCGGATCCTGACGTCATCATTCGCACCAGCGGCGAGCAGCGCCTTTCCAACTTCCTCCTTTGGCAGTCGGCTTACAGCGAACTCGTTTTTGTCCCAACGTATTGGCCCGACTTTGACCGCGCCGCACTTGAAGCTGCTCTTCAGGAATACAGCCAGCGCGTGAGACGGTTCGGCGGTTTGGTCGCCCGCACCGGGTCGTGAGATGGGTGAAGCCGATCCCGCTTTCCATCACGGCAATTCGGGGGTTTTCGCCGGCCATAATTTTCTCGTTCGAGTCGTCTCCGCGCTGATCCTGGCGCCGCTTGCGCTGGCTGCCGCCTATGCCGGCGGAATTGCTTTCATTGCGTTTTGGGGGCTGGCAGCGCTCGCAACCTTGTGGGAGTGGATCGCCCTGGTCACGGGCGCCGGCAATCTCCTGACGTTTCTGGTCGGGGCAGCCTCGATCGCCGTTTCGGCCTTGGTGGTCGTGCGCGATCACCCGATCGCCGCAATACTCGTGATCGCTTTAGGTGCGCTGGCGACGGCCATATTCGCTGCATCAACGCGGCGGACGATCGTGGCTGCGGGCGTTGCTTACGCCGGAATGATGCTGCTCGCGCCTGTGTTGCTGCGCAGCGGGGACCACTTGGGCTTCGGTGCCATTCTTTTTCTGTTTGCGGTGGTCTGGACGACCGACATTTTTGGCTACGTTTTCGGACGGGCCATCGGCGGGCCGAAGCTCGCTCCCCCCATCAGTCCGAATAAGACCTGGTCGGGCTCACTGGCGGGGCTTGCCGGTGCAGCGATTGCGGGCGGGCTGACCGCTCTTTATTTTCCGGGAACCAATTGGTTCCCGCCGGTATTGATTGCGATACTGCTTTCGGCAGCGGCGCAAGGCGGCGATTTGTTGGAATCGGCGCTTAAGCGGCGCTTCGGCGTTAAGGATACAAGCCAGCTCGTGCCAGGCCACGGCGGGGTCATGGACCGGCTGGATGGGTTCTGGGCCGCTGCTTTGCTGGGCCTGTTTATTGGATTGCTGCGGGGCGGATTCGCGCACCCGGCCCAAGGTCTTTTGGTATGGTGAAGGGATGGTCCCGAGCAATCTGGCACGTGCACAAGCGGTAGCTGTCCCGGCCGAACGTGGCATCACCATTCTTGGCGCAACCGGATCGATCGGTACAAGCACGATCGATCTTGTCCGGCGTGAACGCGGACGAATCCGCGTCGAAGCGGTCAGCGCGCGCCGCAATGCGGGTGCGCTCGCGGCTTTGGCGCGCGATCTCAATGCGCGCTTTGCGGTCGTCGCTGATGAATCCGCCTACGGCGACCTGAAGAGCGCCCTGGCCGGTTCCGGAGTTGAGGCGGGTGCGGGTGAGACGGCCTTGCTCGAGGCCGCGGAACGCCCGGCCGGCTGGGTTATGGCCGCCATCAGCGGCTCTGCCGGGTTGAAGGCCTCGCTTGCGGCGGTGGAACGCGGCGCAACCGTCGCGCTCGCGAACAAGGAGTGTCTCGTGTGCGCGGGTGCACTGTTTATGCGGCGCGCAGCGGCAGTGGGAGCCACGGTCCTTCCGGTCGATTCGGAGCACAATGCCATATTTCAGGCACTGAGCGCCGGATCGCGCGATGAAGTACATCGGATCATCCTCACCGCGTCAGGCGGTCCATTCCGGACGTGGTCACTGGAAGCGATCCAAGCCGCGACGCCGGAGCAGGCGTTACGGCATCCCAATTGGTCGATGGGCCCGAAGGTAACGATCGACTCGGCAAGTTTGATGAACAAAGGCTTGGAACTTATTGAGGCACATCACTTATTTTCATTTCCGTCTGCGCAAATAGATGTGGTTGTTCATCCCCAGTCCGTGGTGCATGGAATGGTCGAATACCGCGACGGATCTGTCGTGGCGCAACTTGGTGCGACCGACATGCGGGTGCCGATCTCCCACTGCCTGGGATGGCCCAAACGAATGACCGACGCTGCGCCGCGTCTCAACTTCGCCCAGGTTGCTCAATTGAGCTTCGAAGCGCCTGATACAGCACGCTTTCCTGCATTGGCGCTGGCCCGATCCGCCCTGGAAGCGGGCGGTGCAGCACCGACGGTCCTCAATGCCGCAGATGAAATTGCTGTCAGTGAGTTTATCGCCGGGCGGATAAGCTTCGCTGGCATCCCGGCATTGGTTGAAGCGACACTTGAAGCCGCCATCCGCCATGGTCTCACAGCCGAGCCCGCGACGATCGAGGACGCCATGGCCGTTGACCATGTTGCCAAATCTTTAGCCCGAGACCTCTTGCCCGAAATCGCCGTAAAGGCATGTTAAGAAATTCTTTACGAACGTAGCGCCAAGGGCGCGGCGAGGGTCCAATGAGTTTTAATGTGGTTGGGGAGTTAAGCGCTCTCGGCAATGGAATTATCGGTTACGTAGTTCCATTCCTGTTTGTTCTGACCATCGTCGTTTTCTTTCACGAGCTTGGCCATTTCCTGATTGCCCGATTGTGCGGCATTCGGGTGTTGGCGTTCTCGATCGGATTTGGACCCGAACTGTTCGGTTTCTACGACCGATACGGCACGCGCTGGAAGGTGGCGGCCGTGCCGCTCGGCGGGTACGTCAAATTTCTGGGCGACGAGAATGCTGCCAGCGTTCCGGATCGCAATGCGCTGGCGGAAATGAGCCCGGCGGACAAAAAAGACAGCTTTATGGGCAAGCCGGTCGGGGCGCGCGCTGCCGTTGTTGCGGCGGGGCCAATCGCCAATTTCATCCTGGCCATTGTGATCTTCGCCGGAATCTTCACGCTTTACGGCAAGCAGACAACAACCCCGCGCGTCGATGCCGTGCAGGCCAATAGTGCGGCCGAAGCCGCCGGTTTCAAGCCGGGCGATCTGGTCGTTTCGATCGATGGCGTCCAGATCACGAGCTTCAACGATATGCAGCGGATCGTCAGTACCAGCGCAGGCGAACCTCTGAAAATTGAGGTCGAACGGGGAGGAAAGCTGGTCACGTTGACCGCAACCCCCGCTCTTCAGACCGTCAAGGACAATTTCGGCAACGAACACCGCATGGGCGTGCTCGGAATCAGCCGCTCAATGGCGCCTGGCGACATCAAGACGGAACGCGTGAACCCCCTTTACGCGATTGTTTTAGGGGCGCACGAGACCTGGTTCGTGATCGACCGGACGCTGTCTTACATTGGCGGCGTGTTTGCTGGGCGTGAGGCGGCCGATCAACTCGGCGGACCGATTCGCATCGCACAGGTTTCAGGCGAGGTGGCGTCGGTCGGTTTCGTGGCCCTGATTCACCTTACGGCTGTGCTTTCCGTGTCGATCGGGCTTTTGAATCTGTTTCCCATTCCCCTTTTGGATGGGGGTCACCTTTTGTTCTATGGCATTGAAGCGGCACGCGGCCGGCCGCTTTCCGAGCGTGCCCAAGAAGTTGGTTTCCGTATCGGGCTCGCGATTGTCGTTATGTTAATGATATTTGCGACCTTTAACGACATCGTCCATCTCGCCACCTCCTGATCGTTGCCGTAGAGCAACTTTTTGAGGGTAAAGGGAAAACTAAGCGGCAGTTTCGTTTGCAGCTTGGGCAAAACGCTGTACAAACGGCGCAAGATTGCCCGATGCCGAGCAAATCAGCAGCGGGCGCCGCGAGGGACGAGAGGGCGCGCAGCGCAATGGGACTTGGAATGCGGATGGCGCGAGGGCTGGCGCTGTGTTGCGTCCTCCTCGGAGGCCTTCTTTTCGGGGTGGCTGCCGTAGCGGTTGCGTCCGCAGATGTTGCGGTCGCGCAGACCGTCAATTCGATCATTGTCGAAGGCAACCGGCGCGTGGAGGCGGATACCGTCCGGTCCTATTTCAAGCCGGGCCCTGGCGGCAGGCTCGATGCAGCGGCGATCGATGAGGGCCTGAAGGCGCTCTACGCAACCGGACTATTTCAGGACGTCCACATCGGCCACAGGAATGGCCGTCTGGTCGTTACCGTCGTCGAAAGCCCTGTGATCAACAAGGTTGCATTCGAGGGCAACAAAAAAGCTAAAGACGAGCAGCTGGCCGCCGAGGTCCAGTCGAAGCCGCGCGGAACATTGTCGCGTGCAACCGTGCAGGCGGACGTTCAACGCATCGTCGAAATCTATCACCGGAGCGGCCGCTACGACGTGAGCGTCGTGCCGAAAGAGATCGAACTTCCCAACAATCGCGTTAACCTTGTTTTCGAGATCAAGGAAGGCCCGAAGACCGGCGTGAAGGAAATCATCTTCGTCGGCAACCACGCCTATTCATCGAGCCGGCTGAAGGACGTCATCAAGACCAGCGAAAGCAACTGGCTGAGCTTCCTGCAGACGACGGATATCTACGATCCCGATCGGATCGAAGCCGACCGCGATTTGCTGCGGAAATTTTATCTCAGCCACGGTTACGCGGACGTCCGCATCATTTCTGCTGTCGGGGTGTACGATCCTGCGAAAAAAGGCTTCGTCATCACCTACACGATCGATGAGGGGCCGCTCTATCACGTCGGCACCGTCAACGTCATTTCGAGCGTGCAAAGCATCAATCCGGACATCCTGCGTTCGAGAATCCGTCTTGGCTCCGGGAATGTTTACAACGCCGATCTGGTCCAGAAGTCCGTTGAAGGAATGACGATCGAAGCGGCCAAGCGCGGTTACGCCTTCGCGACCGTGCACCCCCGCGGCGAGCGAAATACCGAAAAACGTCTCATCAATCTGACCTTCGTCATCGAAGAAGGGGTGCGCGCGTACATTGAGCGCATCAATATTCGCGGCAATACGCGTACGCGTGATTATGTGATCCGTCGCGAATTCGATATCGCGGAAGGTGATGCTTACAATCAGGCGCTGATCAATCGCGCCGAGCGCCGCCTCAAGAACCTGAACTTCTTCAAGACGGTCAAAATCACCACCGAACCCGGCTCCGCGCCGGACCGGGTGATCGTCAACGTCAACGTCGAGGAAATGCCTACCGGCGAATTCTCCATCGGCGGTGGCTACTCGACCTCAGACGGCTTCCTCGCCGAAGTCAGCGTCACCGATCGAAACCTGTTCGGTCGCGGGCAATTGGGACGCGTCGCCGTGCAATACGGTGAGTTCGCTCGTGGCGTGCAGCTTTCCTACGTTGAGCCTTACCTGTTCGGCTATCGCATGGCGGGCGGAGTCGATCTGTTCTGGAAGCAGACGCGCGCGAACGATTTTCTGTCTTACGACACGAACACGCTCGGCGCGACGTTCAAGCTCGGACTTGCGCTCAGCGAGGAATTGTCGATCCAGCCGCGCTATTCGATCTATCGGCAGGAAATCAAGCTGCCGAACTTTTTGAATGACTGTCGCGATCCGGCCGTAGCAGGACCGCCGCCGATCCTTCCGAACAATCACTGCTATTTCGACGGTGGTGAGGCCTCACTGCCGATTCGTATCGAGCTTTCGCAGGGTGCGACGCTCACGTCGCTCGTCGGCTACACGCTCGCCTACAACACGCTCGACAACAACAAGAACCCGACCAACGGCCTCTACGCCGAGTTGAGCCAGGACTTCGCCGGCGTCGGCGGTGACGTGAACTTCATCCGCACGACTGCCGATGTGCGCAATTACTACGAAGTGCTGCCCGACGTGGTCAGCCTGATCCATTTGCAAGGCGGTAACATCACTTCGTGGGGCGGGAAGGATCTGCGCGCGCTCGACCACTTCCAGATGGGGCCGAATCTTGTGCGCGGCTTCGCGCCGGCAGGCATCGGTCCGCGCGATCTCGTCTCACCGACCGCTGACGCGCTTGGCGGCTCGTTGTACTGGGGTGCAAGCGTCGAATTGCAGACACCGCTTTACTTCCTGCCGAAGGAGGTCGGAATCAAGGTCGCAGCCTTTGCCGACGCAGGCTCGCTCTGGGATTACCAGGGGCCGACCTTCTGGAATGTCACCGGCGAGCATCTGGTTTTCGACGATGATGCCGCGGTCCGCTCATCGGTGGGTGTCGGCCTGATCTGGGATTCGCCCTTGGGCCCGCTGCGGTTCGATTTCGCTGTGCCCGTAACAAAGAAGAGCTACGACCGTACGCAGTGGTTCCGCTTCAGCGGAGGCACCAAGTTCTGATCGAACCCGCGCATTTGCGTACGGCGCTGGTGACATGACAGAGCCATTGTTCCTGCGTCAGACGCCCGGCCTCACGATCGGGGAGATTGTCGCGCTCGCCGGCGCTGAGGCCGTCGCCGCGCAGGCGACTCAACGGCGCGTCAGCAACATCGCACCACTCGATCGGGCGGGACCCGGCGACCTAAGTTTTTGCGACAGCCGGAATTATGCAGGCCAGCTCGCCGCAACCCATGCAGCGGCTTGTTTCGTCACACCGGCCCTCGCCGACCTGGTGCCCAAGGGTGTCGTTGCACTGCGTGTGCGCGATCCATACAAGGCATTCGTCGCTGCCGGACGAGCGCTCTTTCCCCACGCCTTGCGGCCGGGCTCGTTGCACAACGCGGAAGGGATCGATGGGGCAGTAATACATCCATCGGCCAGGCTCGAAAGCGGCGTGACGATTGATCCCGGTGCTGTGATTGGGCCGCGGGCCGAGATCGGCGCTGAGACCATTGTCGCTGCGAATGCAGTCATCGGCCCGGACGTGCGCATCGGGCGTGGTTGCTCCATCGGCGCCGGCGCCGTCGTGACGCATGCTTTGATCGGCGACCGGGTGATTGTCCATCCGGGTTGCAAGATCGGCCAGGACGGGTTCGGCTTTGCGATGGGCGCGGGCGGTCACATCAAGATTCCGCAGGTTGGCCGCGTCATCATCCAAGACGATGTCGAGATCGGTGCCGGCACGACCATCGATCGTGGCGCCATTCGTGATACCGTGATCGGTGAGGGTACGAAAATCGACAACCTGGTTCAGATTGGCCACAATGTCAGCATCGGGCGCCATTGCATCGTTGTGGCGCAAAGCGGCATATCAGGCAGCTCGACCTTGGAGGACTTTGTTGTGCTCGGCGCGCGTGTCGGCCTGAATAACGGTGTCACAATCGGTGAAGGCGCGCAGATCGCCGCGGTCAGCGTGGTCCACGGCGACGTGCCTCCCGGCGCACGCTGGGGCGGCACGCCGGCAAAGCCGGTCAAGCAATGGTTCCGCGAGATGATGACGCTCGAGCGTCTTGCGCGAAAGAAAGGAGCGCACGGGTCGGACGAACGGAGCTCCGCCGATGGATAACCCCATCACCAGGCTCGAGGCAGCGGACATCGCGCAGATTCTCACGATGCTGCCGCATCGTTATCCGTTCCTGATGGTCGACCGGGTAATCGATATACGCGGCGACCAGCACGGCGTCGGCATAAAAAATGTCACGGTGAACGAGCCGCACTTTCAGGGGCACTTTCCGGGCAATCCGGTTTTCCCGGGCGTGCTGATGATCGAGGGTATGGCGCAGACCGCGGGCGTGCTGTGCGTCATTGAAGTCGGAATGGCGAAACCCAAATCTGTTTTCTTCTTGACAATCGACAAAGCAAAATTCCGCAGGCCGGTCTTGCCCGGCGACACCATCGAATATCACATGAACAGAATCGCGCGGCGCAAGATGATGTGGTGGTATAGCGGCGAAGCGAGGGTGAGGGGCCAGATCGTTGCCGAGGCGGAAGTCGGCGCCATGATCTCCGATCCATGAGCATGGCGATGACGACCATCGATCCGACTGCGCGGATCGAAACGGGAGCGACGATCGGACAGAATGTGTCGATTGGGCCTTACTGCACGATCGGCCCCAATGTCACGATCGGCGACGGCTGCCGTTTGGTCGCGCACGTGCACATCGCCGGCCACACGACGATTGGACCGCGAACGGTTATTTATCCATTTGCGTCGCTGGGCTCGCCGCCGCAATCGGTGAAATACCGCGGCGGGCCGACACGTCTGCTGATCGGTGCCGACTGCGACATTCGCGAAGGCGTAACCGCAAATATCGGAACCGAAGAAGATCGCGGCGTCACCGAGATCGGCGACCGCTGTTTCCTCATGGTCGGCTCGCACGTGGCGCACGATTGCAAGGTCGGTAACGATGTCACTTTTGCAAACAACGCCGTCCTTGGGGGCCATGTGACGATCGGCGATTTCGTTGTGTTCGGTGGCAACTCGGCCGTCCGGCAGTTCGTCCGCATCGGTGAAGGCGCGATGATCGTCGGCTTAAGCGGCGTGCGCGCGGATATCATTCCGTGGGGAATGGCGCAGGGGCCGCTTGCCAATCTCGTCGGGCTCAATGTTATAGGCATGACGCGGCGCGGCCTTCCAAAAGCACAAATTCACGCCCTTCGCGCGGCGTATCGAACGCTGTTTTTCGGAGAAGGCGAATTCCGGGCAAGGCTCGATCGACTTGCGCAAACCGGCGCCGCCGATCCGCTGGTGCGCCGGATGGTCGATTTCATTCGCGCCGGCAAGCGGCCGTTAACGATGGCCGTGCGCCGCGCGGAGAACGGTGATGGGACATGAGCGCTGCGCTGCTCGCGGCCGCGGAATCGCCGTTGGCCATTATTTGCGGCGGCGGCAGCCTTCCTTTTGCGGTTGCTGATGCAGTTATCCGGCGCGGCAGGCGCGTCGTTTTGTTCGGGATTCGTGGCGTTGCGGACGCCGCCAGAATCGTCAATTACCCGCACGAGTGGGGCGCGCTCGGCCAGTTTGGTAAACTGCAACGCCGCTTGCGCCAGGCCGGCTGCCGCGAAATCGTGTTTATCGGCACGTTGGTGCGGCCTTCGCTTCGAGACGTGAGACTCGATTTCAAGACGATCACGTTGCTGCCGAAAATCGCCGCTGCTTTTCGCGGCGGGGACAATCATCTGCTGTCAGGCGTCGGAGCGATTTTCGAGCAGCATGGATTTCGGCTGCTGGGCGCTCATGAAGTCGCACCGGAAATTCTCATGCCCGAGGGAACGCTTGGGCGAATTCAACCCACAAAGCAGGACCGAGCGGATATTGACAAAGGCTTCGCCTACTTGCGCGCGGCAGGGCCGTATGACGTGGGGCAGGCTGTAGTTGTCTCAGACCGCCATGTGCTCGCCGTCGAGGCGATCGAAGGCACCGACCAGATGCTGGCGCGGGTTGCGGCGTTGCGGGCGTCCGGACGTATTGGCGCCCGTAGCGGATGCGGCGTTCTGGTCAAGGCGCCGAAACCGGCTCAAGACCGCCGCTTCGATCTTCCCTCGCTTGGGCCGCAAACGATCGAAGGCGTGGCCAATGCCGGGCTTGCAGGTTTGGCCGTAATCGCAGGCGAGACAATCGTCGCCGAGCCAACGAACGTTGCAGAGGCGGCGGATCGGCTCAACGTTTTCGTCGCGGGATTAAAGGCTTCGCCGGCGCCATGAACGCCGCTGCCGGTATACGACCTCATATCTTTGTGGTGGCTGGAGAAGAATCGGGCGACCGGCTTGGCGCGGCATTGATGCGTTCGCTCAAGCAACGCACCAACAATCTCGTTGCGTTTTCCGGCGTCGGCGGCCGCCACATGGCGGAGGAAGGACTGTCGACGCTCTTCCCGATTGACGAATTGGCGATCATGGGATTTGCGGCAATTCCGGCAAGCCTGCCGAAAATTTTTCAACGTATCCGTCAAACGGCTGATGCGGTGATTGCAACCCGTCCTGACGTTCTCGTCATCATTGACAGTCCCGACTTCACGCACCGCGTGGCGCGCCGCGTCCGGCGCGTGGCACCAGAAATTCCAATCGTCGACTATGTCTGCCCGTCGGTATGGGCGTGGCGGCCAGGCCGGGCGCGAGCCATGCGAGCCTATGTCGATCACGTGATGGCGCTGCTGCCCTTTGAGCCGTCAGTGCTGCTGAAGCTGGGCGGGCCGCCGGGCACATATGTCGGCCATCCACTCGGCGAGCGCGTGCACGATCTTCGGCCGAATGGCGACGAGGCATTACGGCGGAAATCGAATCCGCCGATCGTGCTCGTATTGCCTGGAAGCAGAGCCGGCGAAATCCGCCGCATGCAAAGTACGTTTGGCGATGCGCTCGCGCGGGTGCGTGCCCAGATCGGTGACATGCAAGTGATCGTTCCGGCGGTGCCGCATCTTGTTGCAATGATGGAAGCCGCCGTCGCCGGTTGGCGGTTCCCGGCACGCGTTGTCGCCAACCCTGCCGAAAAGGACGAGGCTTTCCGAACCGCGCGCCTCGCGCTGACGAAATCGGGCACGTCCACGCTTGAGCTTGCGATCGCGGGTATCCCTATGGTTGCGGCCTACAAGGTCTCATCGCTCGAGGCGATGGTGGCGCGTTTGATGATCAAGGTGCCGTCGGTAATTCTCGCCAACCTTGTTTTGAGCGAGAACGTCGTTCCCGAATTTTTGCAGGGCGACTGCACCGGCGCACGGCTCGCGGGCGCCTTGCTCCCGCTGTTTTCCGATTCGCCTGAGCGCCGGCGACAATTGGCGGCCTTTGCGCGGCTCGATGCAATCATGGAGATCGGCACGGCTTCGGCCAGCGCCCGGGCGGCGGAAATTGTGCTCAAAACAGCCGAGAATGTCCGATCTGCGGCACCGGGAGTGGCGCCACGGTCCGGACAGGCGTAACGTCCTCCTGAGCCGGCCGTGTGGCCGTTTGCATGGAACACAGCCGTTGACCTCCGCCCGCGCTGCGATCACCGCCGTCCACGGCTATCTTCCGCCCGACCTGCTTACGAATTCAGAATTGGCGCAAATGGTCGATACCAGCGACACCTGGATCACCGAGCGCACGGGCATCAAGGAACGGCACATCCTTAAAGGTGAAGGCCTCGGGACCTCGCACATGGCGGCGGAAGCCGTGCGGGGCCTTCTTGAGAAGAGCCATACCGAGCCCGACGAGGTCGACTTACTGATCTGCGCGACGACCACGCCTGACATGCAGTTTCCATCGACCGCGAACCTGATTTGCGACATGGTTGGCGTGCGCAACATCGGCAGCTTCGACGTTCAGGCGGCGTGTTCGGGCTTCCTTTATTCACTGACAATTGCGTCGCAGTTCATCGCCAACGGCACGTGCCGCAAGATTGTGGTTGTCGGGGCCGACAAGATGTCGTCGATCATCGACTACACCGATCGGGCCACGTGCGTATTGTTTGGCGACGCGGCGGGTGCTGTCCTCCTGGAACCAAGCGAGAGCGGGGAGGGCATCATGGATGCGCTCATCCGCTCCGACGGCTCCGGCATGATCCATCTGCATCAAAAGGCCGGCGGTAGCCGCATGCCGGCGAGCGCCGAAACGGTTGCCGGCCGACTGCATTACGTCCACCAGGAAGGTGCGGCAGTCTACAAGTTTGCCATCGCGCGCATGGCGGAGGTGGCAACGGAGATCATGAGCCGCAATAACTTGCATGCCGACATGATCGACTGGCTGGTGCCGCACCAGGCCAACAAGCGCATCATCGCTTCAACCGCCGAACGCATGGGTTTGCCGATGAATCGCGTCATGGTGACGATTCACAAGTTCGGCAATACCACGAATGCTACGATCCCGCTTTGCCTGTGGGACTATGAATCGATGCTCAAGCGGGGCGACCGTCTCATTCTCGCAGCATTCGGTGGCGGCTTCACGTGGGCTGGCGCCTACGTGCAGTGGGCCTATGACGGCGCGGAACGCGCCAACGGTCACCCGCGCGCACGCGGAAGGAACGGCAAAGGCTGAAAACGACGACGCCGTGCGCGGCTATTTTCGCCGCGAAATCGGCACGTAGTCGCGCCGCGTGGCACCCGTGTAGAGTTGACGCGGCCGGCCGATCTTCTGCTTCGGATCCTCGATCATCTCCTTCCACTGTGCGATCCAGCCGACGGTGCGCGCGACTGCGAACAGCACGGTGAACATGGTCGTCGGGAATCCCATCGCCTTGAGCGTGATGCCCGAATAGAAATCGATGTTCGGATAAAGCTTCTTTTCGATGAAGTACTCGTCGTGGAGTGCAATCTTTTCCAGCTCCATGGCGACGTCGAGCAGCGGATCGTCTTTGATGCCAAGTTCGCTGAGGACCTCGTGGCAGGTCTTCTGCATGATTTTGGCGCGCGGATCATAGTGCTTGTACACGCGGTGACCGAAACCCATCAAACGGAAAGGATCGTCCTTATCCTTGGCGCGCTTGATGAATTCAGGGATGCGCTCCACATGTCCGATTTCGGACAGCATGTTGAGCGCCGCTTCGTTGGCGCCGCCATGCGCAGGACCCCAAAGACACGCGCAGCCGGCGGCGATGCAGGCAAACGGATTGGCGCCGGATGAGCCCGCGAGCCGCACGGTCGACGTCGATGCATTCTGCTCGTGATCGGCGTGCAGAATGAAAATGCGGTCCATCGCGCGTGCAAGAACCGGGTTCGGCTTGTATTCCTCGGTCGGAACCGCATAGCACATGCGCAGGAAGTTCGAGGCGTAATCCAGATCGTTCTTCGGATACATGAATGGCTGGCCAATCGAATATTTGTAGGCCATCGCCGCGAGCGTCGGCATTTTCGCAATCATCCGAATCGAGGCGATCATGCGCTGGTGCGGGTCGGAAATGTCGGTCGAGTCGTGATAAAATGCCGACAGAGCGCCGACGCAGCCCGTCATCACCGCCATTGGATGCGCGTCGCGACGGAACCCCTGAAAGAACCGCATCATCTGCTCGTGCACCATGGTGTGGCGTGTGACGCGGTAGTCAAAGTCGGCCTTCTGCGCCGGCGTCGGCAGCTCGCCATAGAGCAGCAGATAGCAGGTTTCGAGGAAGTCCCCGTGCTCGGCCAGCTGCTCGATCGGGTACCCGCGGTAGAGCAGGATTCCCTGGTCGCCGTCGATATACGTGATCTTCGACTCGCAGCTTGCGGTCGAGGTAAAACCCGGATCGTAGGTAAAAAGTCCGCTTTGACTGTACAGCTTCGCGATATCGATCACATCCGGGCCCAGCGAGCCCTGATAGACCGGGAGGTCCCAGTTCTTGTTGCCGACCGTCAACGTGCCGGTTTTTCCCTTGGCATCGGTTTTGGCATCCATGATCGAACCCTCGATTTTTGAGAGCGAGCAGACCTCGCGAAGTGGGCTGCCGGGGCAGCGGAGGCCAGCATGGGCCTGCGGAATCCCGAAACCACTTTGGGGTAGCCCATTCAACTGTATGCCGCAAGGCGCGGTTTAGAAGGCTTGCTTATCCCGCATATAGGCATCCCTTCCGCCTCCGGGCGCGCGCATGCGACGATTTGATGAGTTCAGTCCAGCACGTCGTGCAACCGTCCGAGCGTTTCATCCCGCCCGAGCACGGAAAGCACGTCGAAAATGGGCGGTGATGTCGTCCGCCCGGTCAGTGCGGCACGCAGAGGCTGAGCGACGGCGCCAAGCTTTACGCCCGAGCGCTCCGCAAACCCGCGGATGGCAGTCTCTACGCTTGCCGCATTCCAGTCACCGATGCCTCCCAATTCCGGCAGGATTGATCGGAGGATATCTTTTGCCGACTCCGTGAGGGCGGCTTGTGCTTTCTCATCCAGAACAAGAGGTCTTTTTTGCCAAATAAACCTTGATTGTTCAAATAGTTCTACGAGGGTCTTTGATCGATCCTTAAGGCTTGGCATCGCCGCAACGAGCTTTGCGCGCAGCGCCGGGGTCATGACTTTGGTTAACTCCGCACCGCCTGCAATGTGCGGCAACAAGCTTTCCAGCGCCGCAACCAAGTCCGCATCGGCGCTGGATCGCATGTAATGGCCGTTCAGGCTCTCCAGCTTTGCAAAATCGAAACGGGCCGGTGAACGACCGATCTGTGGCAGGTCAAAGGCGGCGATCATCTCTTCGGTGCTGAAAATCTCTTGATCGCCATGACTCCAACCAAGCCGTACCAGGTAATTGCGTAAGGCAATCGGGAGATACCCCATAGCGCGGTAGGCATCGACGCCCAGCGCCCCGTGCCGTTTGGAAAGTTTGGAGCCATCCGGTCCATGGATCAGCGGAATATGAGCCATGATCGGCACAGGCCAGCCGAGCGCGTCATAGATCTGCTTCTGGCGTGCACCGTTGGTCAGATGATCGTCGCCGCGAATGATGTGCGTCACGTTCATGTCGTGGTCATCGACGACGACTGCCAACATGTATGTGGGTGTGCCGTCAGACCGCAGCAGCACGAGATCGTCGAGATCGGTGTTCTGCCACACCACGCGCCCCTGCACCTGGTCTTCGATAACGGTTTCGCCGGTGAGAGGCGCCTTCAGCCGGATCACAGGTCTGACACCCGGTGGGGCTTCCGACGGATCGCGGTCGCGCCAGCGTCCGTCGTAAATCTTGGAACGTCCCGTCCGCCGCGCCTCCTCGCGCATGGCGGCGAGCTCCTCTGGGGTCGCGTAGCAGTAATAAGCCTTCCCCTCGGCCAGCAGTTTTTCAGCGATCTCCCGATGCCGCGCGGCACGCGAGAATTGAAAAATGATTTCGCCATCCCAATTGAGTTCAAGCCAGGTCAGGCCGTCAATAATGGCGTTGACGGCGGCAGCGGTTGAGCGCTCGCGATCGGTGTCTTCGATGCGCAGCAGCATCTTTCCGCCGCGACCGCGTGCATAAAGCCAATTGAACAGGGCCGTGCGTGCGCCGCCGATGTGCAGAAAGCCTGTGGGCGAGGGGGCAAAACGGGTAATGACAGGGTCGCTCATCGGCGCCCCTCTACCATAACTGCCGCTCCAAATGACACTGGATTTGCCATTGAGCGGGGCGGTCCGCCGTGGCATAGGCCGCTCAAAGCAAACGCACGGTAATTGGACCAGGTATGGCGGCAGAGGAAACGAAAGCTGACGAGATCGACGGGGAAAGCGCCGGCCGCAATTTCATCCGCGACATCGTTAGAGCCGATCTTGCGGCCGGCCGCGTCAAGTCGGTCGTGACACGCTTTCCGCCGGAGCCGAACGGCTATCTGCATATCGGCCATGCCAAATCGATTTGTCTGAATTTCGGTCTGGCGCAGGAGTTTGGCGGCCGCTGCCATTTGCGGTTCGACGACACCAATCCGGCCAAGGAGGAGCAGCAGTATGTTGACGCCATCAAGCGCGACGTGCGGTGGCTCGGCTTCGACTGGGGCGAGCACCTTCATCACGCGTCAGACTATTTCGACCAGCTTTACGAGTGGGCCGAAGATCTGATCCGGGCCGGCAAAGCCTACGTTGATGATCAGACTCAGGACGAAATGCGGGCCCGGCGCGGAACCTTGACCGAACCAGGCCAGGACAGCCCATTCCGCAACCGCAGCGTCGACGAGAATCTCGATCTTTTCCGCCGCATGCGCGCCGGCGAATTTCCGAATGGCGCGCGCGTGTTGCGCGCCAAGATCGATATGGCGTCCGGAAATATCAATCTGCGGGATCCGGTACTTTACCGCATCTTGAATGCCCCGCATCCGCGCACCGGTACGACCTGGCATATCTACCCGAGTTACGACTTCGCACACGGACAGTCTGATGCGATCGAAGGCGTCACGCATTCAGCCTGCACTCTCGAATTCGAGGACCATCGACCGCTTTACGACTGGTTTCTCGATAACCTGAAGGTGCCGTCGCGGCCGCGCCAGTACGAATTTGCGCGGCTCAATCTGACATACACGGTCCTGTCCAAACGGGTGCTAACGGAGCTGGTACGCGGCGGACACGTGAGCGGCTGGGACGACCCGCGTATGCCGACGCTCGCCGGCTTGCGCCGGCGCGGCGTGCCGGCGGCTGCCATTCGTGACTTCATCAAACGTGTCGGAGTCTCCAAGGCGAACAGCATCGTAGACGTCGGAATGTTCGATTTTTCGGTGCGCGAGGCACTCAACAAGACGTCGTTGCGTCGCATGGCCGTGCTCCGGCCTCTCAAGATGGTCATCGAGAATTATCCTGACGGACAGTCGGAAGAACTCGAGGCGGTCAACCATCCGGACGACCCGACGGCGGGAACACGCAAGATCAGATTTGCCCGCGAGCTTTACATTGAGCGGGAAGATTTCATGGAGAACCCACCGAAAAAGTTTTTTCGGCTTTCTCCGGGCGCGGAAGTTCGATTGCGCTACGCGTATTTCGTCAAATGCCATGGCGTGGTGAAAGACGCGAAGGGAGACGTCGTCGAGGTGCGCTGCACGTACGACCCGGCGACTAAAGGCGGCAACGCGCCCGATGGCCGCAAAGTCAAAGCGACGATGCATTGGCTTTCGGCGGCGCATTCGCTTCCCGCCGAGGTACGCCTTTATGGTCCGCTGTTCGCGAAGCCGGAGCCGCGTAGCGACGAAAACTTCGCAGCCGATCTCAATCCGAATTCAATTGAGGTCCTGCCAGATGCGCGCATCGAGCCGTCGCTGCTCGACACCCAGATCGAAGTGCCGGTGCAGTTCGAGCGTCAGGGCTACTTCTGTCGGGACCGCGATTCGACTCCGGAGAAGCCGGTATTCATTCGCACAATCGGCCTGCGCGACACCTTTGCGCGGGAAACGGCGAAGGACCAGGGTAAGAGGTAGCGTGCTCCTCCGCCTGCGAGGTTGTGAAGGTTCGCAACCGTTCTCCTAGCCACAACCTGTAGCTGAAGTACCATCGCGGCCTCATGTGGCGTGGGTCGGATGGCGGCTTCTCAGCAATCGCGGTCACGGGCAAAAGCGCGCGCAGCAGAAATTGAAGCAGAGCGCCCGTACCGCGGATTTCTGCTCCCGCAAGAGCTCTCGCAGGCCTTACGCCAATTCCGCGCCGCGATCAGAGAATGGGCAATCGCGGAGGTTGCGCCGGGACGCCTGGTGCCGTGGCTGCCGGTCGCATTTGGTGCCGGAATCGTCGTTTATTTTACAGCCGGTCACGAGCCCAAGCTTTGGGCCGTGGGACCGGCAGCGATTGCGGCTGCCGCGGTCGCGTATTGTGCGCGCCGGCGGCCGTTCGCGTTTCCGCTTTCCGTTGCGATTGCAGCTTTGCTCATTGGATTCGGGACCGCGACGATCAGGACTGCGCGGGTCCGCCATCCCGTGCTGACGTATCCGGCGACGGCTTCGCTTTCAGGTTTTGTCGAGAAGCGCGAAGAGCGTGAGCGGAGCGATCGCATCACGCTGAGCGTTGCCCATATCGAAGGACGGCGGCTCGATACAAAGCCCGCCCGCGCGCGGCTCGCAGTGAAGAAGGGCACCGCGCCGCTCGTCGGATCGTTCGTCGCGCTCAAGGCCAGGCTGACGCCGCCGCTTCCGCCGCTACGGCCGGGTGGTTACGATTTTGCGCGCGATATGTATTTTCAGCAAATCGGTGCGTCAGGTTATGCATTGGGCGCGATCAGGGTCGTGCCGGCGCCGCACTCTCCCGGCATTTGGCTACGCTATGCGGCAGTTCTCGATTCTCTGCGCGAGTCGATCGATCGGCGCATTCGAAGCACCGTCCCAGGCGATGAAGGTTCCATTGCGTCCGCACTCATCACCGGCAAGCGCGACCCCATCACGCCGTCACTCAATGATGCCATGTACGTTTCGAGCCTCGCGCATGTACTGTCCATCTCCGGTTTCCACATGGCTGTGGTGGCGGGTGTAGTATTCTTCTTCATCCGTGCCAGCTTTGCGTTGATCCCGGCGTTTGCAAGCCGCTATCCGATCAAGAAATGGGCGGCCCTCTCGGCTTTTGCCGTCGCACTTTTCTATCTGCTTCTTTCCGGAAATGAGGTTGCGACGCAGCGCTCCTTTATCATGATCGGGATCGTTCTGATTGGCGTGATGGTGGACCGACCCGCTCTGACCTTCCGCACGATTACGGTGGCGGCGCTCGGCGTGCTCGCGGTTTCGCCGGAGGCTGTCGTGCATCCAAGCTTTCAAATGTCATTTGCGGCGACGCTCGCGTTAATCGCCGGATACCAGCGTGGACTACCATGGCACGCCGATGCCGACACATCGTTCGGCGCACGGATTGCCTTGTGGGGCGTACGCGAACTCGCAAGCTTGGTGCTGGCCTCGCTTGTCGCCGGTCTCGCGACCACGCCCTACGCTGCGTATCACTTCCACCGTCTTGCGCCTTACGGGATGCTCGCCAACCTGCTGGCGATGCCGGTCGTATCGGGCTTCGTCATGCCGATGGGAATTCTCGGTGTCTTGGCAATGCCGTTCGGCGTTGATGGCGTCTTCTGGTATTTGATGGGGGCAGGGCTCGAGTGGATGATCTTCATCGCCCAATGGGTGGCGAGTTTGCCGGGCGCCGTTGGTCATGTTCATGCCTTCGGCACCGGTCCGCTGCTGCTGGGCACCTTGGGCCTTCTTCTGATTTGCCTGTTGCGCACGCCCTTGCGCTGGACCGGCGCGCTCATCGCGGCCGTCGCCTGCTTGTGGGCGCTGCAAACGCACAAGCCGGAGATTCTTGTTGCGGGGGACGGTCAAGTGGCGGCCTTTCGCACCGATACCGGGCGGTTGTCGCTCCTGGGCGGCGGCCATGACGCATTTGCGATCAAAGAGTGGCTTGCGGCGGATGGCGATGCGCGAACGCCAAAAGACGAGACCTTGAGCAAGGGAGTCCGCTGCGATGAAACGGGCTGTATCGGCCGAATGGCAGGTGGCAAGCTTGTATCCTTCGCGCTTGAGCCGGAGGCCTTCGAGGAGGACTGCAAACGTGCCGCTGTCGTCATCAGCCGGCGTGAGACGCCACCTGACTGCGCAGCGCTCGTGATTGATCGGAATGTCTCGCGCTCGAACGGCGCCATGGCACTGCGCTGGGATGGCATCGCCTTTGAAAAGATAGCTGCGCGCGCTGCCGACTTTGACAGACCCTGGACACAGCGGCCGCGCGCGGGTCCGGCACAGAGCGCGGCAACGCCGCGCGACGCCACACCGAGCGCCGATGACATGGAAGCGGGCGATTAGATTAAATGGTTCTGTCGCTCCGGCCGAACGCGCCGCACGAGCCGGGATCAATACGACGCAGCGGTGTGGGCAGCTTCAGGGCGCGCGTGCTTCGTACGTGAGCCGTCGGTGGCTAGTAACGCCTGAACAGGCCCACGAGTTTGCCCTGAATACGCACCCGGTTCGGTGGCAGGATACGCACTTCGTAGGACGCGTTGGCAGGCTCTAGCGCAATCGAGGCCCCGCGGCGGCGAAAGCGTTTGAGGGTTGCTTCTTCGTCGTCGATGAGCGCGACCACGATATCTCCGGTGTCGGCGGCTTCCGTCCGCCGGATCAGGGCCACATCACCATCCAGAATGCCGGCTTCAATCATGGAGTCTCCGCGGATTTCCAGTGCGAAGTGCTCGCCGGCAGAAAGCAGATCCGGCGGCATATTGATAACGTGGCTGCGCGTCTGGATTGCCTCGATCGGTGTACCAGCAGCGATCCGGCCCATGACGGGTACGGCGATCGGGTGACCGCTATCATCCTCCGACGCTGCACGAACGCGGCCGAGGTCGCCCTCGATTACGCTTGGCGTGAACCCCCGCGCGCGGTTTACACCGAAGCCGTGGCCGACCGAGTCGGGCAATTTGATCACTTCGATGGCGCGCGCCCGATTCGGTAGACGGCGAATAAAACCGCGCTCCTCCAGCGCCGTAATGAGGCGGTGGATGCCCGACTTGGAGCGCAAGTCGAGCGCGTCCTTCATTTCATCGAAGGAGGGGGGAACACCGGTTTCAGTGAGACGCTCGTGGATGAACCGCAGGAGCTCAAATTGCTTGCGCGTCAGCATCGGGTTTTCTCCCCGGTCGGCCACCAGACCCCAATGTCCCCGGGCCGGCAGCGAAGAAACAAAGCATGAACGGACACTATCTGTTCGGTATGTGTTCTGCAACCCTTTAATTTGAAGTGAACAACTCGAAAGGGCGCTAAAGGCAGAGCTTAAGGATGTCGCACTGCGTGCCCGCC
The DNA here is from genome assembly GCA_035760805.1 of Pseudolabrys sp. Taxonomy (GTDB): domain Bacteria; phylum Pseudomonadota; class Alphaproteobacteria; order Rhizobiales; family Xanthobacteraceae; genus Pseudolabrys. Next base: position 54,249 of record DASTSG010000004.1, on the reverse strand, counting down.
GGAGCCGCAGGCGCATGCGGCGGGCGAATCACCAGGCAATCGGCCTTCGCGAGCGGAGCCATCAGGGAACTGTCTTGAAGCGGGAACGGCGTTGCAACGAGTGTCCCATCGGGTTCCGTTGTGAGCGTTGCGCGCAGATAGTCGGCGCGTTCGTCGTTTGCAGGCAGACCATTGGCGAGAATGGCCCGTTCTGATCGTGGCGTGATATCGGCGCGGCCGGATAGCGAGCGGATCAGTGGAATGAGAAAGAGGACGGCGCAAACGTACGCAGAGACAGGATTTCCAGGAAGGCCAAGCACCGGCATATCGCCGAGTCGGCCATGCAGCATCGGCCTGCCGGGACGTAGCGCGATGCGCCAGAAGCTGAGCGTCAGGCCTTCCTCGGCAAGAGCGCGTTGCACCAGATCGTGGTCACCAACGGACGCGCCACCGGTCGTCACCAGAACATCGGCGCGCAATTCGCGGGCACGCCGGGCCGCAGCGGCTATGTCGCCGACGTTGTCGCGCGCAATTTCGAGGTTGAGCGGCTCGGCGCCTTCACGCTGAATGAGACCAAGCAACGCAAATCCGTTGGAATAGACGATCTCTCCGGGCTTCAGCGGACTTCCGGGCAGCACCAGTTCGTCGCCAGTGCCGAGCAATGCGATTCTCGGCTTCCGGTGGACAGGAAGGTTCGGATAGTTCATCGCCGCCGCCAGCATGAGGTCGCGGTCGGTGAGGCGGCGGCCCTTTGGAAGCAGAACATCGTTTGCGGAAAAATCGATTCCGGCGGCGCGGACATTTTTACCTCGGCCGGTTGACCGATTGACGATCACGTTATCGCCGTCGCGCGTCACGAATTCCTGGATCACAACGGTGTCACTGCCCGGCGGCATCACACCGCCGGTAAAGATGCGCGCCGCCTCGCCTGCGCGGACCGTACCGGAAAAGGGGTGGCCGGCGGCGACCTCTCCGATGAGCTTTAAAGTAGCGGGAGCCGCGCTCACATCGGCGGCGCGCACCGCGTAGCCATCCATAGCCGACAGAGCGGCAGGCGGTTGGGTGCGGAGGGCTACAAGGTCTTCCGCAAGAATGCGACCCAGGGCAGCACTGAGCGGCACCCTTTCGACCGCTAGAGGTTTTGCGTCCGCGAGTACAAGCGCGAGCGCTTCGGCAACCTGCATCAGCGCCTTTGCCAAACGTTACTCCTCTGCGTGCCAGTCGCCCGACTTGCCGCCGTGCTTCTCAATGAGACGAATGCCCTCGATGTGCATGCCTTTTTCGACCGCCTTGACCATGTCGTAGATCGTCAGACAGGCAATCGATACGGCGGTCAGCGCCTCCATTTCAACGCCGGTCTGGGCCGTCACCTTGACGGTCGAACGTACGACGAAACCCGGAAGCGAATGGTCGGGGTCGATCTCGATTTCAACCTTTGTAATCGGCAAGGGATGGCAGAGCGGAATGAGCCCGTGGGTGCGTTTCGCGGCCATGATTCCGGCCAGCCGCGCTGCGCCGAGCACATCACCTTTCGCTGCGTTGCCTTCCAACACGAGGTCGAGCGTTTCCTTCCGCATGATGACACGACCTTCGGCGATTGCGCTCCGTTCGGTCGCAGACTTGTGAGATACGTCCACCATGCGCGCCTGACCGCGTTGGTCGATATGGCTCAGAGTGCGATCGAGCTTTGGCGAGCGCTTCGTTTTATTTTTCGTCCTGCCCATGGCTATTGCGCAGCATCGGTGCTCGGTACACGTGCCAGGAGCGCACGCGTCGCCGCTGCAATATCGTTTTGCCGCATTAGACTTTCACCGACGAGAAATGTCCTGATCCCGATGGCGGACAGGCGTACGAGGTCGGCTGGTGTGCTGATGCCACTCTCGCCGACGATGACGCGATCACGGGGGACCTTCGGCGCCAATCGTTCGCTGACGGCAAGCTTCGTCTCGAACGTGCGCAGGTCACGATTGTTGATACCGATCAGCCGGGATCGAAGTTTCAGCGCGCGCGCAAGCTCTTCGTCATTGTGAACTTCCAGCAAAACATCCATGCCATAGTCGAACGCGGCGTCCTCGACGGCTTTGGCATCGGCATCGGAGACGGCCGCCATGATGATCAAAATGCAATCGGCGCCGAGTGCGCGCGATTCTGCGACCTGATAGGGCTCGTAGATGAAATCCTTGCGCAGGGCAGGGAGATCGGTCGCCGCACGTGCAGCCGACAAATATTCAGGCCTGCCGTCGAATGACGGCGCATCAGTAAGGACCGACAGGCACGCAGCGCCCCCTGATTGATACGCCCGGGCGATCGCAGGAGGATCGAAATCGGCGCGGATCAACCCTCGTGAAGGACTCGCTTTTTTTATCTCCGCGATGAGCGCATAGTCGCCGCCCGCTTGCTTGCGTTCGATCGCGCGCAAGAAGCCGCGCGGCGGCGGCGCAGCGGCTGCGGCGCGCTCGACCTCGCCAAGCGGCCGCATTCGTTTTGCCGCCGCGATCTCCTGGCGTTTGTAAGCCTCGATCTTGGACAGAATATCTGCCATCGCTCACGCAGCGTTCGATACGGTGATTAGCCTGTCGAGCCGCCCCTGCGCTTCCCCGGAATCGACGGATTTGGCGGCAATGGCTGCTCCTTCCTTCAGGTCCCTGGCCTTGCCGGCAACGATCAGGGCAGCGGCGGCGTTGAGCAGGGCAACATCGCGAAAGGCGCTTGCTTTTCCCTTGAGCACATCGAGAAGCGCCTTGGCGTTATGCTCGGCATCGCCGCCACGCAACTGATCAGGCATCACGCGCTTTAGTCCGGCATCTTCAGGCGTGATCTCGAAGGTACGCACTTTCCCGTTCATTAGCTCAGCCACGCTGGTCGGGCCTGACGTGGTAATTTCGTCGAGACCATCGGAGCCATGCACGACCCAGACGCTTTCGGAACCGAGGATCTTCAACACCTCCGCCATCGGCTCGATCCACCGTTTCGAGAAGGTGCCGATCATCTGCCGTTTCACACTTGCCGGATTCGACAATGGACCAAGCAGGTTGAAGATCGTTCGAGTGCCGAGTTCGACGCGGGTAGGTCCGACGTTTTTCATTGCCGGGTGGTGCGCCGGTGCGAACATGAATCCGATACCTGCTTCGTGAATGCAACGGCTGACCTGCTCAGGGGTGAGATCGATTTTCACGCCGAGCGCCATCAGTACATCGGCCGCCCCCGACTTCGAGGAGAGAGCGCGATTGCCGTGCTTCGCGACCGGCACGTCTGCGCCGGCCACGATCAGCGCTGCGCAGGTTGAAATATTGAATGAGCCGGAAGCATCGCCTCCGGTACCGACAACGTCGACCGCATCGGGCGGCGCTTTCACGCCGTGCATTTTGGCGCGCATCGTGGTAACCGCGCCGGTGATCTCATCCACCGTCTCGCCGCGCACGCGCATTGCCATCAGGAGGCCGCCCATCTGTGACGGCGTCGCTTCGCCCGACATCATGCGATCGAACGCCGCCGCCGACTCTTCGCGCGTCAGGCTCGCACCGGTCGCAACCTTGGCGATGAGTGCCTTGAAATCGTCCGTCACGAGACGCCCTTAATTCAGCGTACGCCGGTGCGCAGGAGTACGCCCCCGTCGCGCGTTCCAGGCGGTCGCGATGTCGAGAAAGTTTTTCAGAATGAGGTGTCCGTGCTCCGACATGATGCTTTCGGGGTGGAATTGTACGCCGTGCACGGGCAAGCTCGCGTGTGACAATCCCATTATAACATCATCGTCCGTATCCGCTGTAACAACAAGCTCGCGCGGCAGGCCGGCACGGTCGACCGTCAACGAGTGATAGCGCGTCGCCTTGAACGGACCATTGATGCCGCGAAAGAGGCCGGTATCCTTGTGACGAATCTCCGACAGCTTGCCGTGCATCGGCAGCGGTGCGCGCACGACTTTGCCACCGAACGCCTGCCCGATGGCCTGATGACCGAGACAGACGCCGAGCACGGGAATCGTCGCGGATGCTTTCAAAACAAGCTCGAGGCAGATACCGGCTTCGTTCGGCGTGCAAGGGCCGGGCGAAAGAACGATCGCTTCCGGATCTGCCGCTACGACTTCGTCGGATGAAATCTTATCGTTGCGATAGACGACAACGTCCGCTCCAAGCCCGCCCAAATAATGGAACAGGTTGAAAGTAAAACTGTCATAGTTGTCGATCAAAACGATCATGTTTGCCGCCGTTTACAGGTCTTAAGGCGGGGGGCGGAGGGGGTCAAGAAGGGTCCCGCGGCCTGGTTACTGCCCCCGTTTTGCGGCGCTCGCAAACCGGCGAGCCTCCTCAGCAGCGCGGAAAAGTGCCTTAGCCTTGTTGATGCACTCCTGCTGTTCGAGTTCCGGGTTGCTGTCGGCAACGATGCCGGCGCCGGCTTGAACGTACATGACACCGTCTTTGACAAGCGCGGTCCGCAGCACGATGCAGGTATCCATCTCGCCTGCGGCGGAGAAATAACCGACGCAGCCGGCGTACAGGCCGCGCTTTTCTTTTTCCAGCTCGTCGATGATTTGCATCGCGCGCACTTTTGGTGCGCCAGACACGGTGCCCGCCGGAAATCCGCCCGCAAGCGCGTCGAGAGCGTCGTACTTGGGATCGAGTTTTCCCTCCACATTGGAAACGATGTGCATCACGTGACTGTAGCGCTCGATGAAAAACTTGTCGGTGACTGTCACACTGCCCAGGCGCGCGACTCGGCCGACATCGTTGCGGCCAAGATCGAGCAGCATGAGATGCTCGGCGCGTTCTTTCGGATCGGCGAGCAATTCGTCTTCGAGCGCCTTGTCCTCGTTCGGGGTTGCACCGCGCGGCCGTGTCCCGGCAATAGGACGGATCGTAACGGTATCACCTGTCACCTTGACGAGAATTTCCGGACTTGATCCGGCGACCGCGAAGCTGCCGAAGTCGAGGAAGTACAGATAGGGCGAGGGGTTTGTTCGCCGCAACGCGCGATAGAGTGAGAAGGGGGGCAGCGTGAACGGCGCCTCGAAACGTTGCGCGAGCACGATCTGGAAAGCGTCTCCCGCCGCGATGTAATCCTTCGCCTTGCGCACCATTGCCTTGTATTCGTCAGGCGTCGTATTCGATTTCGGCGGGACATCAACGGGACCGGCGTCGACGTCGATCAGCGACATATCGAGATGGCGGTCGAGGCTTTCGACCACGCCGGAAAGCCGTTCAATTGCGCGCACCAGCGCCGTTTTGCCGTCGATATTTTTGTCAGGCCAAACCGGGGTGACGACCGTGATCGCGTCTTTCACGGCGTCGAACACAACGATCAGCGTTGGGCGGATCAACACGGCATCCGGAATGCCGATTGGATCCGGCTTTGATGAGGGGAGATCCTCGATGAGCCGCACGGTGTCGTAACCGAGATAGCCGAACACGCCCGCGGCCATCGGCGGCAGACCTTCCGGCAAAGCAATGCGGCTCTCCGCAATGAGCGACCGCAACGCCTTGAGCGGCGGCTCGCCGCATGCCGCAAATGCGTCCGGTTTCGTCTGCGCGCCGCGGTTGATCTCGGCATGCGCGCCCTTTGCACGCCAGACGACGTCAGGCTCCAGTCCGATGATCGAGTATCTTCCGCGTGTGTCGCCGCCTTCGACCGACTCGAGCAGGAAGCTCATGGGTTTTCCGCCGGTGATTTTGAGAAAAGCAGAAACGGGCGTCTCCAGGTCGGCCACGAGCGTGGTCCAGACAACCTGCGGTTCGCCGCGGCGATAGCGGTCGGCAAATACGGCTTCGGAGGGCTCAACTTGCATGGATCAAGGCATTCTTGCGTGAGGACGCATTCTGCGCGGAGTGCGGCGCGCACAACCATAGTCGCGCATGCGCATCCTATTGGTTAGGTGTGCCGCCACCGACAATCTGATTGACCGCCTGCTGATTGATATCGACGCCAAGCTGGCTTTCCAGCGTCGTCACATATTGGGCCAGTAGATCGTCCGTATAGGAACGTTGAAGCGTGTCCGTTATCTGCTTTGTGCCGGCCGCGCCCAGGTCAGGCTTGGACTCCGTCACGCCGGTCACGACGAAAACGTAGCGCTCTGTTTCGTCGTCGCCTTCGACGGTGGCGGGCGATCCCTTACCAATACGGAACGCCATCTCAATCACTTTTCCGGGCACTTTCTCGCTCGGGTGGCCGCGCTGCAGATCCGTGGCTTTGTCGACGGTCAGGCCGCCATCGCTCGCAAGCTGAGCCAACGTACCGCCGCTCTTGAGCTTGCCGATCATGTCGTCTGCTTTTTTCTGCAGCCGCGAGGCGATTTGTTCGTTGCGCCAACGCGTTTCAACTTTCGGCTTGACCTCCTCGAGCGTACGGTCGCGCGACGGCGTGATCCCAAGAACGTCGTACCAGATAAAGCCGCCTCCCGGCACCTGCAGCGCTTCATTGTCGACGCCGACATCGGTCGCAAACGCTGCCGCAGCAACATCAGGCTGTTTCGGCAAGTTTGGGATGACTGAGCCGTCCGGCGCCCTGCCGGAGCGGTCGACCGCATCGATTGTCGTTGCGACGAGCCCGAGCTTCTTGGCGGTTTCCTCTATAGTCGAGCCTGCCGCCCGCTCGTCCTCGATTTTGTCGCGCAAGTCGCTGATCTGGTTCTTGGCTCTGCTCTCCGCGATGGTGTGCTTGATTTGCGGCGCAACGTCTTCGTAGGTAGGCTCCTTGCCGGGTTCGATTTTGGTGATGCTTACGAGCACCGTGCCAAATTCGCCTTTGACCGGCGCGCTGGTCTCACCCTCCTTGAGGGCAAAGGCAGCCTTGGCGATTGCAGGATCGATAATCGCCGATTTGGTGATCGTGCCGAGATCGATGTCCGACTCCTTCAGCCCACGTTCTTTCGCTACGTCGGAAAAGCTCTTGCCTTTCGCAATTGCATCGGCCGCAGCCTGGGCTTCTTCCGGCTTCTGAAACACCATCTGCAACACGCGTCTGCGCTCAGGTGTCCCGAAATCGTTCTTGTGCTCCTCAAAATACTTTTTTGCGTCGGCATCCGAGACAGTGATCCATTTCGCCTGCTCGGCCGGCGTGAGGGGTAGGAAGATGATTTTCCGGTACTCAGGCGCGCGGAAGAGCACTTTGTGGTCGTCGAAATACTTGGAAAGCTCCTCCGGTGTGGGTGCGGGAATATTGCCCGCTTGGGCTTCTCCAAGCTTGACGAAGTCGATGTTTCGCTTCTCGTTCTGATACTCGTCGATCGCATTCACCGCCGGGGCAGGAGCTTTCAATCCACTTGTGATGGCGTCGGCGAGTTGTTTGCGCAACATCACCTGCCGCTGCTCGTTGACGAACCGGGCTTCGGTAAATCCGGCCTGGCGAATGAGTTGCTGGAAGCGGTCGTGGTCGAACTGTCCGTTGGCGCCGTGGAAACTGGGATCGTCCGTGATGCGATTTGCAACGTCCTTGTCAGAGACGCCGAGGTGCAATTGGCGTGCCTGCTCGTCGAGCGCTGTTTGCGCAATGAGCTGAGCGATCAACTGACGGTCGATGCCGAGCGCGCGCGCCTGATCGGGCGTAACCGGGCGTCCCAAGCGTCGCCCGATCTGCTGGAGCTGGTCGTTATAGTATTCGCGAAACTGCTCGATGCCGATTTCCGTGCCACCGACCTTGGCGAAAGTGGAAAGGCCGAAGCCGCGGAAAATGTCGCCAATGCCCCAAATGGCGAAACTGATGGCCAGCACACCCATAACGACGGCCATAATGCCTTTGCCGAGACGACTGGCTGAGGCCTTGTGGATACCTCGAAGCATATGACCTGCTTTTGCTGGTGAATGACGCTAACTGCGCCTTCAATAGCGCCCCAAGGCATTGCAACTCAAGTAGGATCGCCCGTGACGCGCGGGCGCATCGGCTGGAGTGGATGAAGGGCTACGTGCGAGAAGAGGGGACATGATGCAAGCCGTGCAACGTCCGATGGTGGTGGGAAACTGGAAGATGCATGGGCTTTCCGCGTCGCTGGCAGAACTGCGTGCAATTATCGCCGGCGCGCCGGCGCTCAAAGACGCCGTCGATTTGATGATCTGCCCGCCGGCTACCCTGATCTCGCTGTTTGCCCGAACCGCCGCGGGAACCGGTGTCCTGGTCGGGGGGCAGGACTGCCACGCCGAGCCTGCGGGGGCACATACAGGCGATATCTCGGCGGAGATGCTTGCTGACGCCGGCGCCAGTGCCGTGATTGTTGGCCACTCTGAACGCCGTGTCGATCATCATGAGACGGATGAAATCGTGCGGGCAAAGGCGTTGGCCGCATGGCGCGCGAAGCTGACTGCGATTGTTTGTGTCGGCGAACACCGGGCGCAGCGCGACGGCGGGCAGGCGTTGGCGGTCGTCGAGAAGCAGCTCACGGGCTCTCTGCCGGATGGCGCGACCCCTGAGAACACAGTCGTTGCCTATGAACCGGTATGGGCAATCGGGACGGGATTGACGCCAACGGTTACAGACGTATCCGACATGCACAAATTCATTTGCTCGCGGCTCGCGGCGCGGTTTGGCGATCAGGCATCCGGCATCCGCATCCTTTATGGTGGATCGGTCAAGGCTGCGAATGCAGCGGAACTTCTCAAGGCGCCCAATGTCGGCGGCGCGTTGGTCGGGGGCGCCAGCCTTAGGGCTGCGGACTTCCTTCCGATCGCGGCAGTTTACCGCTAGCAGAGGCGAGGGTGGCAAAGCCGCACAGGATCGTGTAGAGACCCCGGCAAATTCCTATATGACCGGCATGGCGCTAAGGCCCGCGCGGGCCTCAGGTGTGCTGGTTGTGAGCGAAAGCGCAGATGCAGCAAGTTGTCATCGTGATCCATCTGATGCTGGTGCTGGCCTTGATCGGGGTCGTCCTGCTTCAGCGTTCCGAGGGTGGGGGGCTAGGCATCGGATCGAGCGGCGGCTTTATGACAAGCCGGGGGACGGCGAACGTGCTCACGCGCGCGACGGCAATTCTCGCTGCGCTGTTTTTTGTCACCAGCTTAGTGCTCTCAATCCTGGCCGGTATGGGCCGCCACGCGCCGTCAATCTTTCAGGGCGGCAACCGACCCGCTCCGACCCAGCAGCCAGCAAACACTGCGCCGCCTCTCGGCGGCAAGGAAGGCGGTGTTCTGAACCAGCTTCAACAGCGGAGCGCGCCAGCATCACCGCCAGCAGGGCCACAAGTGCCTACATCGAAATAATGACATCTCTGAAGGGCCGGCTTCCGGCCCTTCACCGTTTTGAACCGTTGCGGGCAGCCAAAGAGGTTGGAAAAACGTGAGCAAACGAAAACAAGTATTTGGCAGGACAAGGAAAAGCTCGACCTCCCACAAGCGCATTCAGGCCCTGCGGTCTTGGCCCTCGTCGAATCGATTCGGGGGCGCTAAAGCTTAGGTCCCATGGCGCGGTACATTTTCATCACCGGCGGCGTGGTCTCCTCACTGGGCAAAGGTCTCGCTTCGGCAGCGCTCGGCGCGTTGTTGCAGGCGCGCGGATACAAGGTCCGCCTCCGCAAGCTGGACCCTTATTTGAATGTCGATCCGGGAACCATGTCGCCTTACCAGCATGGCGAGGTGTTTGTCACCGACGACGGCGCCGAAACTGACCTCGACCTCGGTCACTACGAGCGATTCACCGGTCGTCCGGCCACACGGCAAGACAACATCACCACTGGACGCATCTACCAGGAGATCCTCACCAAGGAACGTCGGGGCGACTATCTCGGGGCTACCATTCAGGTGATCCCGCACGTTACCAACGCGATCAAAGAGTTTATCCGAGAAGGTAATGACGGGTTTGACTTCGTGCTCTGCGAGATCGGCGGCACAGTCGGCGATATCGAGGGACTTCCTTATTTCGAGGCCATTCGTCAACTCGGCAACGACCTGCCACGCGGTCATGTCGTTTACATTCACCTGACCTTGATGCCGTACATTCCGAGTGCGGGCGAACTCAAAACAAAGCCGACACAGCACTCGGTCAAGGAACTGCGCTCGATCGGCATTCAGCCCGATATTTTATTGTGCCGCACAGACCGGCCGATTCCGGAAAGCGAGCGACGCAAGCTTGCGCTTTTTTGCAATGTGCGCGAAAGCGCCGTGATTGAAGCGCGCGATGTCGACAACATCTACGCCGTTCCGGAGGCGTATCATCAAGCAGGGCTTGATACGGAGCTACTCGCGGCCTTCGGCATGGACACGTCGAAACCGCCGAACCTGGACCGGTGGCGCACGATCAACGACAGAATCCGCAATCCGGAGGGCGACGTAACCATTGCCATTGTCGGCAAATACACCGGAATGAAGGACGCCTATAAATCTCTGATCGAGGCACTCAGCCATGGCGGCATCGCCAACAAGGTGAAAGTCAATCTCGACTGGATCGAGTCCGACGTATTCGAGAATGCGGACCCGGCGCCGTATCTGGAACAGGTAAACGGTATTCTCGTGCCCGGTGGGTTCGGACAGCGCGGCGCCGAGGGCAAGATCAAGGCAGCGCAGTTCGCCCGCGAACGGCAGGTGCCGTATTTCGGAATTTGCTTTGGCATGCAAATGGCCGTGGTCGAAGCGGCCCGCAATCTGTGCGGCATCGAAGAAGCAAATTCGACAGAATTCGGTGCAACGCCTGAACCTGTTGTCGGCCTTATGACCGAATGGCTCAAGGGAAATGAACTGCAGCAGCGCGCCGCCGGCGGCGACCTTGGTGGAACGATGCGGCTCGGGGCGTATCCCGCGATGCTCGCCCGCGGCAGCCGTGCTGCCGGAATTTACGGAACGACCGAAATTTCAGAGCGCCATCGCCATCGTTACGAGGTGAACACAAACTACAAAGGGCGCCTTGAGCAGCACGGCATGCGCTTCTCGGGCATGTCGCCCGACGGAATTTTGCCAGAGATAATTGAATACGACGGTCATCCCTGGTTCATCGGCGTACAATTTCATCCAGAGTTGAAGTCACGGCCGTTCGAACCGCATCCACTGTTTGCCTCGTTCATTGGAGCGGCGGTGGAGCAGAGCCGCCTCGTCTGATCCTGCAATCCTGATCTGCAATTTGCGCCGTCGTTTGTGCGAAAGTTACGACAGGAGCTCACTTATTTCCGCACGGACTATTTGTATAACGCGTCCGTTGCGCATTGGATTTTGTGCTTGAAATTTTTGCAACCTGAGGACAATTCCAATGCGTCACATCTCTACCGTGGTGTTCGCGCTGGCGGCCGGCGGCCTCTTTGCGGCGGCACCGGCACAGGCGCAAGACACGACCAACGAAGGCCTGATGAATCAGAACATGGTCCACAGCGCCGGCGGGCCGATTCAGATGGGAAGCAACTGCTGGGTGTCGACCAATAGCGATATGGGCTTTGGCTACTGGACGGCTTGCGAAAAACCCGCGCCGGCCGCCAAGCGCGCGAACAGGAAATAGTGCGAGGCGGCGCCAATCGCGCCGCAGCCGATCTTCATGCGTGCCTCGACCACTTGTTCGTGTGACCGCCGCGCGGACAAGTGGTCGTTTTTTGGAAATCGGGAAATTCCCGTGCTAGTGCACCGGCATGGCTGGTGCAGGACTGGATCATATTGTTCACGCCGTACGCGATCTCGATGCGGCAACCGCACTTTACAAACGCCTCGGATTCCAGGTCGGCGCACGTAACCGGCATCCGCCAGCCTGGGGCACGCAGAACCACATCATTCAGTTGCCCGGCACGTTCATCGAGTTGCTCGCGGCTACGGAGACGCGTGGAATAACGCCACATAAGCCGCGATGCTTTTCATTTGGTGCCTTTAACCGTGATTTCCTGACCAAAGACGAGGGGCTCTCGATGCTGGTACTCGAGGGTCGCCAAGGCGATGCCGAATACTTTGACCTGCGCGGAATCGGTTGCTTCGACCCCTATTATTTTGAACGCGACGGCAAGCGCCCAAACGGCGACGCCGTCAAGGTCGCCTTTACACTTGCCTTTGCGCGCGACGACAAAGCTGCCGACATCGGTTTCTTTACGTGCCGCCAACATCATCCCGAAAACTTCTGGAATTCGGCCTTTCAGCGTCATCCGAATGGGACGAGAGCTGTTGCGGCCGCAGTGATCGTCGCCAGCGATCCGGCGCAACATCGCAAGTTCCTCACCGCTTTCGCCCGGAGCGATGACTGGGAAGAGAGGGCGGGCCGTCTGCTGTTGAAGACGTCTCGCGGCACGATTGAGCTTGTTGCACCGCATGAATATTCCTGCCGATATGGCGGCAGGGCGCCGGATGTTACAGAAAGCGCAAGGCTGGCGGCGATCAGGCTTCTGGCCGAGGATTTGGGGACGGTACGTACCATCCTGGAAAGTCAAAACGTCATTCATCGAAGCATTGCCGACGGCATCGTCGTCGGACCTGAGACCGCGCTGGGCGCTGCCCTGATATTCGAGACCGGACGGTCTTCCGACCGTTGACCCCGCTGCCGGGGCGCTTCATGGTCCCGCGGACGACAGGGGATTGTGTTTGGAAAAGACCTTGCATCCACAACTGACGGTCAGGGTTGCCGGTGTTTCGCTCGGCAACACGTTACCGCTTGCCCTCATCGCCGGTCCCTGCGCGCTCGAGAGCCGCGCGCATGCGCTGGAGATGATGTCGGCCCTGAAGGAGATAACCACCCGCGTCGGCATCAAATTCATCTACAAAACGTCTTTCGATAAGGCGAACCGTACCTCAGCAAAAAGCGCACGCGGAATTGGGCTTGAGCAGGCCCTTCCGGTGTTTGCGGAAATTCGCGAGAAGTTCGGCGTGCCGATTCTGACGGACGTACACGAAGCCGCACAGTGCGCGCGCGTTGCAGAAGTTGCCGACGTCCTGCAAATCCCGGCATTTCTCTGCCGGCAGACCGACCTGCTTATCGCGGCTGCCAAAACTGGCAAAGCCGTCAACGTAAAGAAGGGCCAGTTCCTTGCGCCCTGGGACATGAAAAACGTCGTGGAAAAGATCACCGGTACTGGAAACAGCAACGTGCTTGTCACCGAGCGCGGCGTATCGTTTGGCTACAACACCCTTGTTTCCGATATGCGCGCGCTGCCGATTCTCGCCCGCGAAACCGGCGCGCCGGTCATTTTTGACGCGACGCACTCGGTGCAACAGCCAGGAGGACAGGGCACGTCTTCGGGCGGCGAGCGCGAGTTTGTGCCGGTCTTGGCGCGCGCGGCTGTCGCGGTCGGCGTGGCAGGCATTTTCATCGAAACGCATCAAGACCCCGATCATGCGCCATCCGACGGACCCAACATGGTCCCGCTCAAAGAAATGGAGCCGCTGCTGCGCCGGTTGATTGAATTCGATCGGCTCGCCAAGCACTGATCGCCGGTCAAGTTTCCGCAATGACCCGTGAACTCAATCTGATGGCGTTCGTCGTGTTCGCAACGACGCTGTTTATGCGCACGGTTGATCCGATTATTCCGCAAATTGCGGTCGGCCTCGGGGTGGCGGCGACGACAGCCGCACTGCTCTCAAGCGGGTTCACGCTGCCTTACGCTTTGATCCAGCCGGTGCTCGGCGCGCTCGCTGACATGCTAAGCAAGACTCGCCTGATCGTCGTCTCCATGCTGTCGCTCAGTGTCATCACCCTGATCGCGGGCTTTACGATGAGTTTCGAGGTAATGATGGCATGCCGCGTGCTGGCAGGGATCGCGGCCGGCGGCATTTTTCCGATTGCGCTTGCGATCACCGGCGATCGCGTGCCGGTTGCACAGCGGCAGGTCGCAATCGGCCGAATTCTGTTCGCGGCAATGAGCGGCAATCTGCTGGGAGCGTCCGGCTCCGGCATCATCGCGGACTTGATCGGATGGCGAAGCGTTTTCTTCGCGACCGCCGCCATCGGCCTCTTTGCACTTGCAGTCGCTGTACCGACCTTTCGTACCATGAAGGAGACGCCGGGCCGTTTCGATCTTTCGACCTTCGTTCCGAACTATCGCGCCGTTTTCAGCAACCCGCTGGCGAAATTTTGCTTCGGCGCGGTGTTCATGGAAGCGATTTTTATGTTTGGCGTTTTTCCCTACATTGCAACCTTGCTCCACAGCGAAGGCGTCACCAGTGCGTCGATTGCGGGCATCGTGATTGCGGGTTTTGGTGTCGGCGGAATCGGCTACACCATGATCGTTTCCTGGCTGGTCAGACGCTTCGGCCCGCAGCGGCTGATGGCGAGCGGAGGCATGATCATCGCGTCATGCCTTGTCATGATCGCTTTGCGGCTTCCGTGGCCGTTTGAGTTTGCGAACTTCGTCGTACTCGGTCTCGGCTTTTACATGCTGCACGGATGCATCCAGGTCTTCGTCACTGAGCTTGCTCCTTCTGCGCGTGCTTCTGCCTTGGCCGGCCATTCGGCGTTCTTCTTTATCGGACAGGCCATCGGGCCGGTAATCTATGGCCTGGGGCTGCAGACGATCGGGATCGCACCGGTACTTTTACTCGGTGCGGTGGTGTTAACGATCACAGGCTGGGTATGTGCTTTCTGCTTGCGGCATCCGACGCCGGCGAGTGCTTAGCCGCGCCCGCGATAGGGCGCGACGCCCTGGTCCGGTACCCACACGCCCGCGGGTAACCTACCGGATTGCCAGAACACATCGATCGGCATCCCGCCACGCGGATACCAATAGCCGCCGATCCGCAGCCATTTCGGCTTGAGCAGCGTCACCAGCTTTTTGCCGATTCCGATCGTGCAGTCCTCATGGAAGCCGCCATGGTTGCGGAAACTGGCAAGATAAAGTTTGAGCGACTTCGATTCGACCAGGAACCGCGCGGGGACATAGTCGATGACCAGATGGGCGAAATCTGGCTGTCCTGTGATCGGGCAAAGGCACGTGAATTCCGGCGCGGTAAACCGCGCAAGATAATTTGTGTCGGGGTGAGGATTGGGCACACGGTCGAGCACCGCCTCGTCTGGTGAAGCGGGCATCGAGGTCGGACGTCCCAGTTGCAGTGTTTTTCTCGCCATTTCCCTTCTTTCCTGAGCTACTGGATGCCTTGCCGCTGCGGGGCATGACAAGGGGGTTCTCGATCTTGTAGAAGCGCTCAAAATCTCCATCCCGGGGCCGCTATGACCGCTATCACCGATATTATTGGACGTGAAATTCTCGACAGCCGCGGCAATCCAACGGTGGAGGTCGATGTAATCCTCGAAGACGGGTCGCGAGGTCGCGCCGCGGTGCCGTCGGGCGCTTCGACCGGTGCGCACGAGGCAGTCGAACTGCGTGACGGCGATAAGACGCGTTACAACGGCAAGGGCGTACGCAAGGCGGTTGCTGCCGTTAATGGTGAATTGTTCGACGCGATCGGCGGCATGGATGCCGAAGCGCAGGCCAAAATCGACGAGACGATGATCGCCCTCGACGGAACGCCGAATAAAAGCCGGCTAGGGGCCAATGCGATCCTCGGCATTTCGCTCGCGGTGGCCAAAGCCGCGGCGGCCGCCAAGAAGCAGCCGCTTTATCGCTACGTCGGCGGGACCTCGGCCCGCCTGCTGCCCACGCCGATGATGAACATCCTGAACGGTGGCGTGCATGCCGATAATCCGATCGACTTTCAGGAATTCATGATCATGCCCGTCGGCGCGCCCAGCTTTTCAGAGGCTTTGCGTATGGGCGTCGAAGTGTTCCAGACGCTCAAAAAATCGCTGCATGATGCGGGCCACAACACCAGCGTCGGCGATGAAGGCGGCTTTGCACCCAACCTAAAATCGGCGGAAGAGGCGCTCGATTTTATTATGCGCGCGATCGAGAAGGCCGGCTATACGCCAGGCCGCGACATTGCCATTGCGCTCGATGCGGCCGCGACCGAATTTTTCAAGGACGGCGCTTACGTCTACGAAGGCGAGGGCAAGACACGCCGCGCAAAAGAACAGGCGCAGTATCTTGGCCAGCTTGTTTCGAAATACCCGATCGTGTCCATCGAAGATGGAATGGCCGAGGACGACATGGACGGCTGGGAGATCGCGACCGACCTGATCGGCTCCAAGTGTCAACTTGTCGGCGACGATCTGTTCGTGACAAACGTCAAGCGGTTAGCAGACGGGATAAAAGCAGGCGTTGCCAACTCGATTCTCATCAAGGTCAACCAGATCGGCACACTTACCGAAACGCTGGCGGCGGTCGAGATGGCGCACAAGGCGGGCTATACGGCGGTAATGTCTCATCGGTCAGGCGAAACGGAGGATTCGACCATCGCTGACCTCGCGGTCGCTACCAATTGCGGGCAGATCAAGACCGGGTCGCTTGCGCGTTCCGACCGCACGGCGAAGTACAATCAGTTGTTGCGAATTGAAGAGGAACTCGGAGCGCAGGCAAAATACGCCGGACAGTCGGCGTTAAAGCCGCACAAATAATTTGTACCTCCGTCCCCGTCAGGCTTGCGCGTATGCCAAATAGGGGCGAAATTGGCGCTATTCGTTTCAGGTTCTTCGAGCCGGCCGGTATCACGATGGATCAATCGACACGTCTGAACGCGATGGACCGTCAGCAGGCCATTAAGCGCCTGAGCAATTTTGTCGCCTCATCGATCGAGGCTGCGCGCGCAGTCGAAAAGCCGTTCTTCCATCTCGAATTCGATCGCGTGTTCCCGGACGACGTCTACGCGAAAATCCTTGCGATGATGCCAGTCGCGGCAGACTACCGGCCGATGCATGGCCGCAGCAAAGGGCATGATCTGAGCGACGGTACCCACACGCGCGTGAAAATCGATCTGTTTCCGGAATACATTCGCCATCTGCCACCCGAAAAAAGAGCGCTGTGGGATGTGGTCGGTCGTGCTTTATGCTCGGATGTGGTCAAGGCTGCATTTATCCATCGGCTTGCGCCCGGCCTTTCAAGACGGTTTGGCGCCGACTTTGCAAAGGTCGGCATGTACCCCATTCCGATCCTGACGCGCGATATTCCCGGCTACCTCATTACCCCGCATACGGATACGCACTGGAAAGGAATCACCGTCCAGTTGTACTTGCCGGCGGACGACGCCAACACCGATATCGGTACGATTTTTCACGAGAAGCTTGCGGATGGGTCGTTGCCGAAGCGCACTCAGATGCGTTTTGCGCCGAATACCGGCTATGCGTTTGCCGTCGCGGACGATACGTGGCATTCGGCCGACCCTGTGCACAATCGCGTCAAGACGCGGGACTCGATTCTTCTCACCTATTTTGTCGATGCCGGGATTTTGCGCACCCTGCGCAATCGCGGGAAACGCATGGGCAATTTCGTCCTGAACGAGTTGCGGGCGCGCGGGCTGTACTGAACCGATCGGAACGTTAAACAGGCTTTAACAGCACCCTGCCACTGTTCGCCGCATGGTGACCCACCGGCGTCGTCGAACTGTTCTTTCCGTGCTTGCGCTTTATACGCTCGCGGCGCTGTTTATCGGCTACTTTGGTGTTAACGCGTACACCGGTAACCATGGGTTGCGCGCCCGGCAGAACCTCGAACAGCAGATGGCGGCAATGAAAGCCGAACTTGCCGAGCTGAAAGCGGAGCGCGCTCACTGGCAGCACCGCGTTTCTCTGCTGCGGTCGGAACGTATCGACCCTGACATGCTCGACGAACGTGCACGTGCGCTGCTCGGCTATGCCGATCCTCGCGATGTGACGTTACTGCTGCATCCCCGCTAGGAACTCCCCGCGGCCAGCGGTCGTTATCCACTGTTCGTCGATTTGCCTTTGCGCTCAATTTGTTGAGCGGAGGCATGAAAGTTTGCAGGGAGCACCTGCGCTTTCACCTTGCGGGAAATTACGCTATGGGGTTCCGACGTATCGAGCCAATCGCCCGGTCAGGTCTGCGCAAGGAGTGTCATGACCGTTGCAAGTCGAAAAACTGAGGCCGAAAGCGCCCAGCGCCCATTACAGGGGACGGTCCCGGAGTTCACCAAGGAGCAGGAGCTTGCCGCTTACGAGCGCATGTTGACGATCCGCCGCTTTGAGGAGAAAGCGGGTCAAATGTACGGAATGGGCCTGATCGGCGGCTTTTGTCACCTGTATATCGGCCAGGAAGCAGTGGTCATCGGCATGCAGATGACGCTCAAGCCGGGCGATCAGGTCATCACGGGATACCGCGACCACGGGCATATGATTGCCAGCGGCATGGATCCCAAGGGTATCATGGCCGAATTGACGGGCCGCACCCATGGCTACTCGAAGGGCAAGGGCGGCTCGATGCACATGTTCTCGGTTGAAAAGGGCTTCTATGGCGGCCACGGCATTGTCGGCGCTCCGGTGCCGCTCGGAACCGGCTTGGCGTTCGCCAATATCTATCGCGGCAATGATCACGTCTGTTTGACTTATTTCGGGGACGGCGCAGCCAACCAGGGGCAAGTTTACGAAAGCTTCAATATGGCTGAGCTTTGGAAATTGCCGGTCGTCTATGTCATCGAGAACAATCGCTATGCGATGGGCACGGCCATTACACGTTCCTCCGCCGAAACGAATCTGTCGCGGCGTGGCTTGTCGTTCAATATTCCGGGCGAGCAGGTCGATGGTATGGATGTGCGCGCGGTGAAGGCCGCCGGCGATAAGGCCGTCGCCTGGTGCCGCGCCGGCAAAGGTCCGTACATTCTCGAGATGTTGACCTATCGCTACCGCGGCCACTCGATGTCGGATCCCGCCAAGTACCGTACGCGCGAAGAAGTCGAGAAGGTGCGCGCGACGCATGATCCGATCGAGCAATCCCGGCAACGCATTATCGAGAAGAAGTTCGCCACCGAAGAGCAATTAAAAAAGATCGATGCGAAAGTCCGCACGCTCATCAATGAAGCCTCCGAGTTTGCCACTCACGATCCTGAGCCGGACGTTTCCGAGCTCTACACCGACGTTTACCGCTAGACTTCAAGCGTTCCGATCCTTGCTCCGCGCCGAGTAAAATTTCCATGCCGACCGAAGTACTGATGCCCGCGTTGTCGCCCACGATGGAGAAGGGCAATCTCGCGAAGTGGCTTAAACGAGAGGGTGATGCCGTTAAATCCGGCGATGTGATCGCGGAGATCGAGACCGACAAAGCGACCATGGAAGTTGAAGCGGCCGACGAAGGCACCCTTGGCAAGATCCTGGTGCCGGAAGGCACGCAGGATGTAGCTGTCAATACGCCGATTGCTGTCATTCTTGGTGAGGGTGAGGACAAATCGGCGATCAAGGATGTGAAGCCGGCGCAGCAGCAAAAAGCGGCGGAATCCGCAGCTCCGGCAAAAGCAGAAAAGACCGAGACGAAAGCGCAAGAGACACCGGCTCCGCGTAAAGAACCCAAAGCACCACAAGCACCTGAAGCCAAAGCCGCAACTGATCCAGAGATTCCCGAAGGCACCGAAATGGTCACTATGACCATGCGGGAAGCGCTGCGAGACGCGATGGCTGAGGAGATGCGGCGCGATCAGGATGTGTTCGTGATCGGCGAAGAGGTCGCGGAATATCAAGGGGCGTACAAGGTTACGCAGGGACTGTTGCAGGAATTCGGCGCGAAGCGCGTCATCGACACCCCGATTACAGAGCATGGATTTGCCGGCCTCGGCGTCGGCGCAGCATTCGCGGGCTTAAAGCCGATCGTCGAATTCATGACATTCAACTTTGCCATGCAGGCGATGGATCATCTGATCAATTCCGCCGCCAAGACCCTCTATATGTCGGGTGGTCAGATGGGCTGCTCGATCGTCTTTCGGGGGCCGAACGGAGCAGCGGCGCGCGTTGCTGCGCAGCACAGTCAGGATTTTTCGGCCTGGTATTCGCATATCCCTGGGCTCAAGGTGATCGCACCATCAACGGCAGCGGATGCGAAGGGCCTGCTCAAGGCCGCGGTTCGTGACCCCAACCCCGTCATGTTCCTCGAAAACGAGATCCTTTATGGCCATTCCTCGCCGGTCCCGAAGCTCGATGACTTCGTACTGCCGATCGGCAAGGCCAAGATCGCGCGCGCCGGTAACGATGTGACGATCGTCTCCTGGTCGATGGGAATGACATATGCCCTGCAAGCCGCCGAGGAACTGGCGAAAGGTGGAATCGAAGCCGAAGTTATCGACCTGCGTACGCTTCGCCCGATGGATACCGATACGATTATCGAGTCGGTGCAAAAGACCGGCCGGGCGGTAACAGTGGAGGAGGGGTGGCAACAATCAGGCGTTGGCGCCGAGATCGCTGCGCGCATCATGGAGCGCGCATTCGACTATCTCGATGCGCCGGTCGCACGGGTGTCGGGCAAAGACGTTCCAATGCCTTACGCCGCCAATCTTGAGAAGCTCGCATTGCCGTCGGTTGCCGAGGTGGTCGAAGCGGCAAAAGCAGTCTGCTATCGGTGAAGTTTCGCGATGCCCACCAATATCCTCATGCCCGCGCTGTCCCCCACAATGGAAAAGGGAAACCTTTCCAAGTGGCTCAAGAAAGAGGGTGACAAAATCAGCGCAGGCGACGTGATCGCCGAAATAGAAACCGACAAGGCGACGATGGAATACGAGGCCGTGGACGAGGGTACGCTCGCCAAAATCGTGGTGCCCGAGGGTGCACATGACGTGGCCGTCAATTCGGTTATCGCCGTGCTTGCCGCCGAAGGCGAGGATGTGAAAGCCGCGGCATCCAGCGTTGCGGCAACGACGCCGCAGACTAAAGGGCCGGAGAAAAAAGCTGACGCCGGTGTCTCCTCGCCGCAACCTGCTCCTCCCAGCGGAGAGGGAGCGCGCGCTGCCGCGCCGCAAAGCGCGGCGCCTGGCTCTTTCCAGCGAGGAGAGGTCGCCACGCGCAGCGCGGCGGGTGAGGGGATCAAAGCACAAGGCGCAAATCGGGTGTTCTCCTCGCCGCTTGCACGGCGGCTGGCGAAGGAAGCAGGCATCGAACTTCAGCGCGTGCAAGGCTCTGGTCCGCATGGCCGCATCATCGCGCGCGATATTGAGGAGGCGAAGTCAGGCAAAGGATTACGCGCTGCTCCGGCGGCTGCCTCTGGCGGCGCAGCGATTGCGCCCGCGATGTCGGACGAACAAATTCGTTCGCTTTACGAAGAAGGCTCTTACGAGATCGTGCCGCACGACAGCATGCGGCGCACCATCGCGCAGCGGCTCACCGCGGCGACCAATTCAATGCCGACTTTCTACCTTACGGTCGACTGTGACATTGGCAAGCTCATTGCCGCGCGCGAGGAGATCAACACGGCCGCGCCAAAAGATAAGGACGGCAAGCCGGCCTACAAACTTTCGGTCAACGATTTCGTCGTCAAGGCGCTGGCGCTGGCACTGCAGCGCATTCCAGACGCCAATGTGAGCTGGACCGAAGGCGGCATGCTCAGGCACAAGCATTCCGATGTGGGTGTCGCTGTCGCGCTGCCAAACGGCCTCATCACACCGATTGTCCGCAGCGCCGAGACGAAATCGCTGTCGGCGATTTCGAACGAGATGCGCGACCTCGCCGCCCGCGCTCGTGCGCGCAAACTCAAGCCGCAGGAATACCAGGGCGGCACTACCGCCGTTTCCAATCTCGGCATGTACGGCATCAAGGACTTCACTGCTGTCATCAACCCGCCGCACGCGACCATCCTTGCGGTCGGCGCGGGTGAGGAGCGCGCCGTGGTCCGCGGCGGGCAAATTGTCGCCGCGCACATGATGAGCGTGACTCTGTCTTGTGATCACCGTGCCGTCGACGGCGCTCTGGGGGCTGAACTCATCGGTGCATTCAAGGCGCTGATCGAAAACCCCGTGATGATGGTGGTGTGACGTTCTCCCGGCCCAGGAGTGGAAAAGAAAGTATAAGGTGAATGGCTGACACTTCCTTCGACATTCTGATCATCGGTTCCGGTCCGGCCGGCTACATCGCCGCCATTCGCGCGGCGCAACTCGGTTTCAAAACCGCGATCGTCGAACGCGATTATCTCGGCGGCATTTGCCTCAATTGGGGCTGCATCCCGACCAAAGCCTTGCTGCGCTCGGCCGAAATCTATCACTACTTGCAACACGCCAAGGATTACGGACTTTCAGCCGGCTCTGTCTCATATGACGCCGGCGCTGTCGTGAAGCGCTCGCGTGCCGTTTCCAAGCGGCTCAATGACGGCGTCGGGTTCCTGATGAAAAAGAATAAGGTTTCGGTGATCTGGGGCGAAGCGACTATCGACGCGCCTGGCAAGGTCACTGTCAAAGCGTCGAAGACGGACGGGCCGAAGGGTGCGCTCGGCGCCGGCAGCTACCAGGCCAGGCACATTATCGTCGCGACGGGCGCGCGCCCGCGCGTGTTGCCGGGGATCGAGCCCGATAAAAAATTGGTCTGGACCTATTTCGAAGCAATGGTGCCGCCAAGTATTCCGAAGTCGCTGCTGGTGATCGGATCGGGTGCCATCGGCGTCGAGTTTGCGTCGTTCTTCCGCAGCTTCGGCGCCGATGTAACGATCGTTGAGGTCCTGCCGCAAATTCTCCCCGTTGAAGATGACGAGATCGCCGCCTTTGCGCGCAAAAGCTTCGAAAAGCAGGGCATCAAGATCCTAACCAATGCCAGAGTCACAAAGCTCGACAAACAAGCTGACAATGTCACGGCGACAATCGATGCAGACGGTAAAACGCAGACGGTTACTGTCGATCGCGTGATTTCCGCCGTCGGCGTCACCGGAAATATCGAAAACCTTGGCCTTGAAAAGCTCGGCGTGAAAACCGAACGCGGCATCATTGTTGTCGACAAATACAACAGGACGAACGTGCCCGGCATTTACGCCATCGGCGACGTATCTGGACCGCCAATGCTTGCACACAAAGGCGAGCACGAGGGCGTACTTTGCGTCGAAACGATCAAGGGTCTCAATCCTCATCCGATGAACAAACAAATGATACCGGGCTGTACGTATTGCTCGCCTCAGATCGCCTCGGTCGGCCTGACCGAGCGCGCGGCGAAGGAAAAGAAGCTCGATATTCGCGTCGGACGGTTTCCGTTTGTCGGCAATGGCAAGGCAATCGCTCTCGGTGAGGACCAGGGCCTTGTGAAGGTCATCTTCGACAAGAAGACCGGGCAGCTTCTCGGCGCGCACATGGTCGGCGCCGAAGTGACCGAGCTCATTCAAGGCTACGTTGTGGCGATGAATCTGGAGACGACAGAAGAAGAGCTGATGCACACCATCTTCCCGCATCCGACGCTGTCCGAGATGATGAAGGAGGCGGTGCTGGATGCGTATGGACGTGTACTAAATATGTGAGTTTCATCCGGGGGGCAAAACAATGGGCGTCATTGCGTGGATCGTTGTTGGTCTTATCGCCGGTTGGCTCGCACATGTCATTTTGGGTGGGCGCGGCGGGATTTTCGTTAATCTCGCCGTCGGCCTGGTCGGCGCTATCGTGGGTGGGTGGCTGTTCGAGGCCCTCCGGGTGATGCCGGCGCCCGGCTTTGTCGGTGAGCTGATTACGGCGACCATCGGCGCCGTGGTATTTTTGTTTATTTGGCGTGCAATCCGCAGGGCGTAGCCTCTGTCATTCCGGGACACGCCCATCGGTCTGCGAAGTGTGGCTATGACGGGCTCGGGCTCGGATTTCATATTTTGTGATTATGGATTTCGGGTTTGCCGCTTCGCGGCGCCGTGGAATGACAGGGCTGCGTACCTTGCGATGCAACGCCTGCGCCCGTAAGTATCGTCCATGGCCATCCTTCTGGATCTCACGCAGCGCCCGCGCCACCCTGAAAAGGCGCATCGGCCGGATTCGCCCTTGCAGAAGAAGCCGGACTGGATTCGGGTGAAAGCCCCCGTTTCAGCCGGATACTTCGAGACGCGTGCAATCATGCGCACGAACGGCTTGCACACTGTCTGCGAGGAGGCCGGCTGTCCAAACATCGGCGAGTGCTGGGAGAAGAAGCACGCCACCTTCATGATCATGGGCGATACGTGCACGCGCGCGTGCGCCTTCTGCAACGTGAAGACCGGGCTGCCGGGCGCGCTGGATCCGCATGAGCCTGCCCATGTCGCTGAGGCAACCGCGAAGCTCGGCCTTTCGCATATCGTCGTCACCTCGGTCGATCGTGACGATTTGGCTGACGGCGGCGCGCAACATTTCGCCGACACAATTCGCGCCATTCGCGCCATGTGTCCGACGACGACCATCGAGGTTCTCACGCCGGATTTTCTGCGTAAGGACGGAGCGCTGGAAAAGGTCGTTGAGGCGAGACCGGACGTGTTCAACCACAATCTGGAAACGGTACCATCGCTTTATCTCACGGTGCGTCCCGGCGCGCGCTATTTCCATTCCTTGCGGCTGTTGCAACGGGTCAAGGAAATCGATCCGGCGATGTTCACGAAATCAGGCATCATGGTCGGCCTGGGTGAAGAACGAAACGAAGTTCTGCAGGTCATGGACGATCTGCGTTCCGCTAATGTCGACTTCCTGACGATCGGCCAATATTTGCAGCCGACGCGCAAGCATCATGAGGTGAAGCGGTTCGTTCCGCCCGACGAATTCAAAGGGCTTGAGACGGTTGCGTACGCGAAGGGATTTCTGATGGTTTCAGCATCGCCGCTCACGCGCTCGTCGCATCATGCCGGGGATGATTTTGCGCGGCTTAAGGCGGCGCGGGAGAACGCCACGGTCATTCCCGGGCGCGAACGTTAGGTTGCGGACCAGGAATCCAGTATCACACTTGGAGTTTGCATCTTGCATTCCGGGTTCGGCGTTGACGCGCCGTTCCCGAACGGGCGGACAAGATCAAGCGCATGCCTCAATTTTCAACCAGACGTCATGTGCATCACCGTGCCGCGGAGATGTTCGACCTTGTCGCCGATGTCGAAAAGTATCCTGAATTCGTCCCCCTTTGCCGGGCGCTGAACGTCAGGAGGCGCACGGCTCAGGAGGATGGATCGGAAGTCCTCGTGGCCGATATGACCGTGGCCTACAAACTCATACGCGAGACATTCACCAGTCGTGTCACGCTGGACAAGCGCGATCTGAAAATCCTGGTGGAATACCTGAACGGGCCGTTCAGCCGCATGCAAAATCGCTGGGCGTTCCGTGAGAAGGAAGACGCCACCTGCGAAGTCGAGTTCTTCATCGATTACGAATTCAGGAGCCGCATGCTGGCGATGCTGATGGGAGCCATGTTCGACGCTGCTTTTCGCCGGTTCGCTGCGGCCTTCGAGAAGCGGGCCGATGCGGTGTACGGTCGCAAGCGCGGCTGAAAGCCTTACGTCGCCACAAGTGAATCGAGGGTAACGGCGCGACGTTGCGGCTTGTTCCTATATCTATTCCGAAAAGATTGATTGCTCCGACACAAGATCGCCAAACGATCGCGAGACACTTCGCGTTGGCAATGAGGAGGCGGCTTTTCAAGAGTGAAAAAGGAGCATGTCAATGTGCGATTATAGTCTCCATGCCGGCGTCGCCACCCGTCCTGCCAAGGTCGGCGATAAGCTTGTCTCGAAGAAATTTCCCAATTCAATCACGCGAGGCTTCGGCGATGTGGCGGAGCCGCAGGTCGCAGTCTGCCTGCGCCCTGGCACCGAACTGGCGTTCGAGCGGAATGTCGAGATTGACTATGGATTTGGACGGCTTTTGGCCCGTTTCGGCATTGGCAAGATCCCGCAAAAGGTGGCTCGTTTCCGGCAAATTAACCTCAACCGCTACGACACCCATCATGACGCCCTGGAGTTCCCCAATGGGCGCATCGTTTTGGTGACGCGACTGTGCGAAGGCCAGCGTGCGACGGTGCTTCAGCTTCCAGCTGATGCGCATGAGACGCATGAGACGCATGAGCATGCCGAGCATGGCCACACTGCTGCACCGCGGCAACGGTTATCGGCCTAGATTAGCCGACACCTTCAGCGGGCGGATGCGGCTCTTCGCTTTCGGCGAGTTCGCGCAGCATTGACAGGGCTTCGAGGGCTGATTTCTCGCGTACCTTGTTCCGGCCAATGTCGCCATACCTGTGTTCGCGCCCAATCAACCGGCCGCTGCGCGATGCGGCGGCAAAGAACACGAGGCCGATCGGCTTCCCGGGGACAGCTCCGGCGGGGCCAGCGATTCCCGTAATCGAAATGGCGAGCTGGACGGAGGCGTGGGCGACCGCGCCTTTCGCCATCGCCTCTGCGCATTCGGCGCTGACTGCGCCATACGTGTCGATCAAGGTCGGCGGTACGCCGAGCATCTGTTGCTTCGCCTCATTGCTGTAGGTGACGAAGCCGCGATCGAAAACAAACGATGAGCCGGGGATTTCGGTGAGCGTGGCGGCAACCAGACCGCCGGTGCACGACTCCGCCGTGGCGAGCGTCAGTTTCTTCTTCTGACACACGGCAAGCACCGCGCGCGCGGCAGCGGCCAGCTCGTTTTCAGCCATGGTCGGTCCAGGGTAAGCGGACGGTGGCAGTCGCGTAGGCCAGGATGCCTTCGCCGCGGCCGATGAAGCCGAGCTTTTCGCTCGTCGTTGCTTTCACCGCGACGCGTGTGACATCGACGCCGGCGAGTGCTGCGATGCGCGCGCGCATGGCATCGCGATGCGGTCCGATGCGCGGGCTCTCACACACCAAATTGATATCGATGTGGGCGATGCGTCCGCCTCTTGCCCTGAGGCGCTGCACGGCAAAGCCCATAAATTTGTCCGATGAGGCGCCACGCCACTGTGGGTCGCTCGGCGGAAAATGCACGCCGATGTCACCATCCGCGAGCGCACCGAGGATGGCGTCCACCAGCGCATGCAGCACCACATCCGCATCCGAGTGGCCCGTGAGAGCGCGATTATGCGGAATGCGGACACCGCCAAGCGTCACATGATCGCCCGGTCCGAACGAATGAACGTCCACCCCGGTGCCGGTCCGTACGTCACCAAGTGCTGCGAACTGTGTGGCTTCGGCGTGCAAAAAATCGTCCGGGTTCGTGAATTTGACGTTTCCGCTTTCGCCCGGAAACACACTGACCGCAATGCCCGCCCATTCCGCAAGCGCTGTGTCGTCTGTGAAGTCCTCTCGACCTTCCGCAGCCGCACGACGGTGGGCCTGCAACAACGGCGCAAATGCGAAAGCCTGCGGGGTCTGCACAAGGCGCAGCAAAGCGCGATCCAATGTTCCGGTGACTAGGTCACTCGCATCCACGGTCTTGACCGTGTCGTTGACTGGAAGGGCAGGGGCGACCGCGCCAGATTTCTTTGCTGCTGCGATCGCGTGCGCGACGAGCCTCGCGGAGGCAAAAGGCCGTGCCGCGTCATGCACCAAGACGATTTCAGGCGCATGTGGCGCTACTGCCTCAAGCCCGGCGCGTACGGAAGCCTGCCGCGTCGCGCCGCCAAATACCGGTGGAAGAACGTCCAGATCGACCGCGGCCGCGCGAAAGCGCTCGATATCGTCACCGTGAATGACCGGCTGGACGATGTCGACGCCGGGGTGTTCTGACAGGGTCGCGAGACTGTGGCGAACCATCGGGATCCCGCAAATGGACCGAAATTGTTTGGGGATATCGCCCCCAGCCCGCGATCCGCGCCCGGCCGCCACGACGACTGCTGCAACGCCGCTCATGCCCATGATCTCGCTAACATGGCCAGCCTTTACCGTGTTCCTCGCCCCGCGCAAACCGCCATCTATCCATCGCCCTCAAGTTCTTTTTGCACCGCAGCACTTGTGCTGCGCTTCGGAGCTGGCTAAACTCTAAGCATTGTATCTCATCGCCTATTTTGTAGGCAGGGACGAAATGGCCGAGCCGCCTTCATTCTCTGGCGTTTCCTTGCAAGTGGGCGATGTCACGGTGCCGAACCGTGTGTTGCTGGCCCCCATGTCGGGCATCACCGACGCCCCCTTTCGGCGGCTCGCCGAACGGCTCGGTGCGGGCCTTGTGGTCTCTGAAATGACGGCAAGTGCAGCGCTGGTAGAAAACCAACGCGAAGCACGACTGCGTAGCGAAGGAGTGGGCGTCCAGATTCATGTCGTCCAGCTGGCGGGCTGCGAGGCGCGCTGGATGGCCGAAGGCGCGCGAATCGCGGAGGCGGAAGGGGCCGCCATCATCGACATCAATATGGGCTGTCCGTCGCGACAGGTGACGAATGGCGCTGCGGGATCAGCGCTCATGCGCGACCTCGACCACGCGCTTGACCTTATCGAAGCGACCGTCTCCGCTGTGCGCGTACCGGTCACGCTGAAGATGCGTCTGGGCTGGGATGCGGACTCAATCAATGCACCGGAGCTGGCGCGGCGCGCGGAGCAGGCTGGTATTCAACTCATCACGGTCCACGGCCGCACGCGATGCCAGTTTTATGGCGGTCGTGCCGACTGGGCCGCCGTCCGGGCCGTCAAGCAGAGCGTATCGATTCCAGTCGTTGTCAACGGCGACATCCGCTCGTTTGAAGATGCGCTGACAGCGATCGAAGTATCGCATGCCGACGCAGTGATGATCGGACGCGCGGCGCAAGGCCGTCCGTGGTTTCCAGGCCAGCTTGCGCACCGTCTCGCAACGGGCAAGGACGCGGCCGCGCCGGCGCTTCGTGAACAATTCACGTTGATCGCGACCCTTTACGACGAAATGCTCGCGCATCATGGGGTGCGCATCGGACGCCGACATGCACGCAAGCATTTGGGATGGGCACTCGATACCGCGGCGGCGACCGCGCGCGTCCCTCAAGCGCTGCTCAAAGAGCACCGTTCGCGCGTCCTGACCTCGGAAGAGCCACCGCAAACGCATCGCTTTCTGGCCGACGCCTTCGATGATTTTGCCTGGAGGGCGGCCGCATGAGCCTCGCCGGAGCCGTTTCAACGGCACAAGCGACGCCGTCCGATGCCGTGCTGCACGCGCTGCCGCATCCCGTTATTACCATTGCTGCCGACGGCACGATCGCAAATGCGAATGTCGCCGCCGAGCAATTTTTTCAGGCATCCGCCGCCATGCTGCGGCGGCATATGTTGCGCGATCTCGTGCCGTTCGGATCGCCATTGCTGACCCTCATCGAGCAGGTACGTCAGCGCGGCGCAGCGGTGAATGAATACAAAGTCGATCTTGCCACGCCGCGAAACCCGGGCGAACGGCTGGTCGATCTGCATGTCGCGCCGCTGCCGGAATATCCGAAGCACGTCGTGGTGATGCTGCAGGAACGCACGATAGCCGACAAAATGGACCGTCAGCTCACGCATCGCGGAGCTGCTCGTTCGGTGATTGCACTCGCTGCCATGCTGGCACATGAGATCAAAAATCCGCTGTCAGGAATCCGCGGCGCTGCCCA
Organism: Pseudolabrys sp.; assembly: GCA_035760805.1. GTDB lineage: Bacteria > Pseudomonadota > Alphaproteobacteria > Rhizobiales > Xanthobacteraceae > Pseudolabrys. Next base: position 25,167 of record DASTSG010000004.1, on the reverse strand, counting down.
ACTGCTGGAGCAATCCGCAGGCGATGAAGATCGTGCGCTGACAAAGCTGATTTGCGACGAAACCGACCGCATCGTGAAACTTGTGGATCGGATGGAGGTATTTGCCGACGAGCGACCGGTGGAGCGCGCGCCTGTCAATATTCACGTCGTCCTCGATCACGTGAAACGACTTTCGCAATCCGGATTTGGGCGACACATCAAATTCACGGAAGAATACGATCCGTCGTTGCCGCGGGTATACGCCAACCGGGATCAGCTCGTTCAAGTGTTTCTCAATCTCGTGAAAAACGCCTGCGAAGCCATCGGAGAAAATGCGCTCGACGGCGAAATCCAGCTCACGACCGCATTTCGCCCGGGCGTCCGCTTGGCCGTTCCCGGCAGCAAGGCACGCGTATCGCTGCCGCTTGAGTTCTGCGTCAAAGACAATGGCGCGGGCGTACCGGAAGATTTGATGCCGCACTTGTTCGATCCGTTTGTCACAACCAAGCGGGCCGGCAGCGGCCTAGGGTTGGCGCTGGCATCCAAGATCGTGGGCGACCATGGCGGCATCATCGAATGTGAATCGCAGCCCAGACGCACAATCTTCCGCGTGCTGATGCCGATGTACGAGGGTGGAAGTGATTCCGCCGAGCGTCTTTCCCGCATGCCGAGTTCGTGAGGACGACCATGCCGACCGGAAGCATTTTGGTTGCAGACGACGACACCGCTATCCGCACCGTGCTGAATCAGGCCCTGTCGCGGGCGGGATACGAAGTGCGCTCGACCAGCAACGCGGCAACGCTCTGGCGCTGGATCAATCAGGGCGACGGCGATCTCGTTATTACGGACGTCGTGATGCCGGACGAAAACGCGTTTGATCTGATCCCGCGGATTCGCAAAGCGCGGGCCGATCTGCCGATTGTCATCATGAGCGCGCAGAACACGTTTATGACGGCGATCAAAGCCTCTGAGCTCGGCGCGTACGAATACCTGCCGAAGCCTTTCGATCTGAAGGAATTGATCGCGATTGTGGGGCGGGCGTTGTCGCAACCCAAAGAGCGGCGGACGACCGGCCCCAAGCACGACGAGATGGACGGCATTCCGCTGGTCGGACGTTCACCGGCGATGCAGGAAATTTACCGCGTGCTGGCGCGTCTGATGCAGACCGATCTTACTGTGATGATCTCGGGTGAATCCGGTACCGGCAAAGAACTCGTCGCGCGGGCGCTTCATGATTATGGGAAGCGTCGCTCCGGCCCTTTCGTTGCCGTCAATATGGCCGCCATTCCACGCGATCTGATCGAGTCCGAATTGTTTGGGCACGAGAAAGGCGCCTTCACCGGCGCGAACAGTCGGAATTCGGGCCGCTTCGAACAAGCGGAAGGCGGAACGCTTTTCCTTGACGAGATAGGCGACATGCCGATGGAAGCGCAGACGCGGTTGCTGCGCGTGCTCCAACAAGGCGAATACACGACGGTGGGCGGGCGCACCGCGATCAAGACCGACGTACGCATCGTGGCCGCGACCAACAAGGATTTGCGGCTGCTAATTCAGCAGGGGCTCTTTCGTGAGGATCTCTTTTTTCGCCTCAACGTCGTGCCTCTGCGGCTGCCCCCGCTGAGAGAGCGGGTAGAAGATATTCCCGATCTGATTCGGCATTTCTTTGCGCAAATCGCACGCGAAGGCTTGCCACTCAAACAAGTCGACGGGCCGGGGCTTGAGCGTCTCAAACGCCACCGTTGGCCCGGCAACGTGCGTGAATTGGAAAATCTCGCACGTCGCCTGGCGGCACTTTATCCGCAGGACGTGATTACCGCGGCTGTCCTCGACAACGAACTCACCGAGCCTGCGCTGGTCCCCCTTGGAGAGGATGGACGTCCCGGCGAGCGTTTGAGCGCAGCAGTCGAGCGTCACCTGAACGCTTATTTCGCGGGCTTTGAAGACGGCCTACCCCCCTCCGGCCTCTATCACCGAATTCTGCGTGAGGTGGAATACCCCTTGCTCAGCGCAGCTCTGACCGCCACGCGCGGCAATCAAATTCGTGCTGCCGACCTACTGGGGGTCAATCGGAACACCTTGCGCAAGAAAATCCGGGACCTCGATATTCAAGTGTACCGAGGGCATTAAAGGCACCGTTTGTCTTGATCCTGTGCCTTTTATGCCGTCTTAATGTCTCAATTCAGCAACATTGTTGTATAAAAGCATCAGTTGCCAGAATTGGATCTGGACGGGTGCGCTTGCATGGGAGCACTCCCGTGCAAAAAGGGGGGACATGACCATCGATCAGGCAGTCGCAACCGAGACCGGGCTTGCCGGCGCCCCCGCCAGGGGCGGCGACGGACGTATGCTGGGTCTGATTGCGGTCGGTCTCGCGCTGCTCTCGGCCTTCGTCACGTTTATCGTTCTGGCCGATTTTACGCCGATCGCACCTACGCACTATGTCGTGGTCACGCTGCTGCTGACGAATGCCGCGACAGGCTTGCTACTGCTCGGCATCATCGGACGCGAAGTGTGGCAGGTCGTCCAGGCGCGACGTGTCGGAAAAGCTGGTGCGCGGCTGCATGTGCGCATCGTTGGCCTTTTCTCGTTGATCGCGGCAGCGCCCGCCATTCTTGTTGCGATTGTTGCAAGCGTGACGCTCGATCGCGGTCTCGATCGGCTGTTCTCCACGCGCACTCGGGCGGCTCTCCAGAATTCACTCGTGGTGGCAGAAGCCTACCTGCACGATCACGCGCAAATCGTGCGCTCCGACATCATGGTCATGGCCTACGACATTGCCGCCAACAAGTCGGTGTTCGATGCCGATCACGAAAAGCTGCGCCAATTTCTGACCTTCCAGGCATCCGTGCGCGGTTTGGCCACCGCCATCATCCTCGACAAGAATTTGGCCGTGATTGAGCGCGCCACCTTGCCAAGCAGCCAGACCTTTGCCATTCCGCCCAAAGAGGCGTTGGCCTCGATCACGGAAAAGGAGCCTCAGGTGGTGCTCCTTCCGGACGTGAACTACGTTGCGGCTGCGGTAAAAATCCACGGTTACGACGACTACTATCTTTACGTCGCGCGTTTGCTCGATCCACGGGTCGTTCCCGAACTGCAAGCGACCAAAGAGAGCGTTCGGGAGTACATCGCCATTGAGTCACGCCGCCTGGGAATCCAGGTCGCATTTGCGCTGATGTACACCGTCATCGCGCTGATCGTGATGCTTTCGGCGGTCTGGATCGGCTTGAACTTTGCAAACCGCTTGGTCGCACCGATCCGCCGCTTGATCGGCGCGGCAAACATTGTCTCGACCGGCAATCTCTATGTCCGCGTTCCGGTACGGCAGTCGGAAGGCGACCTTGCCAAGCTGGGAGAAACCTTCAATCGAATGACTCAGGAACTGCGTACGCAGCGCGATGACATCGTGCGGGCACGCGACTTGATCGATAGCCGGCGACGTTTCACCGAAGCGGTATTGGCCGGTGCAAGCGCAGGTGTCATCGGCGTCGATAGCAAGGGCTGCGTAAGTATCCTCAATCGGTCCGCAGAAAAACTAATCGGCCAAAGCGAACAGGATTCTCTCGGGCGTCCGGTCGTCGAGGTCTTGCCGGAACTTGCTGCGATCATGGAAGAAGCCCGTTCGGGCGGTCAGCGTCTGACGCAAGGTGAGATCACAATCAATCGCAACAATCGGGAGCGCAATTTATCGGTGCGTGTGACCAGCGAACAATCCGGCGAATCCGACCACGGCTACGTGGTCACTCTCGATGACATTACCGAACTCGTCGCTGCGCAACGGACATCGGCCTGGGCCGACGTCGCGCGACGTATTGCGCACGAGATCAAGAACCCGCTCACGCCCATTCAGCTCTCCGCCGAGAGGCTGCGCCGAAAGTATGGGAAAGTTATCAGTGAGGACCGCACCGTCTTCGACCAGTGTACCGATACGATCGTGCGCCAGGTCGATGATATCAAGCGCATGGTCGATGAATTCTCCCGTTTTGCGCGCATGCCGAAACCGGTGATCGAGGCCGATGATGTGGCCGATACCGTTCGGCAGGCAGCTTTTCTCATGCGGGTCGGCAACGCCGGAATCGACATCGAGGTCGAGATTGCTGAAGACCCGATGCCTGCCCGATTCGATCGCCGTCTGATTTCGCAAGCGCTGACGAACATGATCAAGAATGCAACCGAAGCCATCGCGGCGGTGCCGCCGGCCGAGTTGGGTAAAGGCTGTATTCGAGTGTCCGCCGCACGCGATGGCGAGGACATCGTCATAGACGTTGTGGATAACGGGATCGGCTTGCCGAAGGAAAACCGCAACCGTCTGCTCGAACCCTATGTCACGACTCGGGAAAAGGGGACCGGCCTTGGTCTCGCCATTGTCGGCCGTATCGTCGAAGAGCACGGGGGAATAATCGAGCTTCGCGATGCGGCTGACCGCATTCCCGGGCAGCGAGGTGCGTGGTTGCGCATGCGCTTCGCCGCTAATCCCGCCACTACAGGTTCCGAAACACCGAATGCGAACATCGAAACGTAACGAGTCACAGTCATGACGGCCGAGATTCTGATCGTTGATGATGAAGCCGATATCCGCGAGCTGGTCGCCGGGATCCTCGAGGACGAAGGTTACACCGCACGCACCGCACGCAACAGCGAGGAAGCGCTGTCGGCGATTTTATCCAAGCGGCCGCATCTGGTTTTCCTGGATATATGGCTGCAGGGCAGCCGCCTTGACGGCTTGCAGCTGCTCGATGCGATCAAGCAAGAACACACCGACCTCCCGGTGGTAATGATCTCCGGGCACGGCAATATCGAAACGGCCGTCGCTGCCATCAAACACGGCGCTTACGATTTTATCGAAAAGCCGTTCAAAGCCGACCGCCTGGTTCTGGTCGCGGACCGGGCGCTTGAAACCTGGCGGCTGCGCCGCGAGGTGAAGCAGCTCAAGCAATCCGTCCCAGCCCAACCGATGATCGTGGGCCATTCGGCGGCGATCAACCAACTGCGGCAAACGATTGAGAAGGTGGCGCCGACCAACAGCCGCATTCTCATTGTCGGCCCGTCCGGTGGTGGCAAGGAGTTGGCCGCGCGAACCATTCATCAGCTTTCGGCGCGCGCGAGTGGCCCTTTCATTGTATTGAACGCAGCCGCTATTACGCCCGAGCGGATGGAACCGGAACTGTTCGGCATCGATCGTTCGAACGGCTCCGGCGAGTCCAAGACCGGCGCTTTGGAGGAGGCGAACGGCGGCACTCTTTTTATCGACGATGTCGCCGATTTGCCGCGGGAAACACAGAATAAAATACTACGTGTTCTTGTCGACCAGACGTTCCAACGCGTCGGAGGTACCAACAAGATAGCGGTCGATGTCCGCATCATCTCGTCAACCGCGCGCAATCTGGAAAATGAAATCAGCGAGGGGCGTTTTCGCGAAGACCTGTACCACCGTCTCTCGGTCGTGCCGATCCGGGTGCCCCCGCTTGCCGAGCGGCGGGAGGACATTCCCGATCTCGTCGAATACTTCATGGAACAGATTTCACGCGCCACCGGGCTGCCGAAGCGTAAAATTGGCGATGACGCGATGGCCGTGTTGCAATCGCACGACTGGCCGGGCAACGTGCGCCAGCTTCGCAACAATGTTGAGCGCCTGATGATTCTTGCGGGCGGCGATCCGGACGTGGTGCTCGACGCAAGCATGCTGCCGGCCGATGTCGGCTCGATGGTACCGAGTATGCCGAACGGGAATGGTGGCGAGCACTTGATGGGCCTGCCGCTGCGCGATGCACGGGAGGTATTCGAGCGCGAATATTTGGTTGCGCAAATCAGCCGGTTCGGCGGTAATATTTCAAGGACTGCTGAATTCGTGGGAATGGAGCGCTCGGCACTCCATCGCAAGCTCAAGGCGCTCGGAATAAATTAGGACCATTCATGTCGCGCATCGCGTACGTCAACGGCCGCTATCTTCCGATGGCGCATGCCCTCGTTTCGGTTGAGGATCGGGGTTTTCAGTTTTCGGATGGCGTTTACGAGGTTTGCGAGGTGAAGGACGGCAGGCTGGTGGACGAGCGTCGCCACCTTGCCCGGCTGGAGCGGTCGCTGCGCGAACTGCGGATTGTGCAGCCAATGTCATTTGCCGCCCTCGGCGTTGTGATGCGCGAAACGGTACGCCGCAACCGTGTCACTGACGGCATTGTCTACGTGCAGATCAGCCGCGGCGCCGCTCCCCGCGACTTTCAGTTTCCGGTCCCGGCGAGACCCCCGACGGTTATCGTCACCTCGCGCAACAGTGATATGGCCCGGCTCGATAAGCTCGCGGAGGAGGGGGTCGCGGTCGTTACGATGCCCGACATCCGTTGGCAGCGGGTCGACATCAAGTCGGTCTCGCTGCTGCCGAATGTGCTTGCGAAACAGGCGGCCCGCGACCGGGGCGCACGCGAAGCGTGGCTCGTCGATAAGGACGGATATGTGACGGAAGGCGCATCCTCGAATGCCTGGATCGTCACCAGGGACGGCAAGCTGGCGACGCGCGCACTCGGTACCGGCATCTTGCCGGGGATTACTCGCAGTGTTCTGCTCGACATGATTGCCGACCAGGGCATCGAATTCGAAGAACGGGCCTTTACCGTCGAGGAGGCCTACGCCGCCCGCGAGGCCTTCATCACATCGGCGAGCCAGACGGTCATGCCGGTTGTGACCATCGACGATCGGCCTGTGGGTAACGGCGCACCGGGCCTTGTTGCGACTGCATTCCGCCGCGATTTCCGGCGCTATGCCGAGCTCTCATGAAATTGTTGTTCTATCAATAACTTGTCGATGGCGGCGAGTAGCGCTTGCGCCCGCCAACGCACTACCATCTAATGGTAGTCTCCCTTGGGTCGGACTGTTTCGGTGAGGGGCGAAACGACACGCGCATTTGGAACTTGCGCGTGGGGTCCAGGAGACAACGAAAGGTCTCGCGCGAAGACGCGAGCGAAAAATGGAAAAACGGCCATGGCCGCCGATCGTGCGCAAAATCTTCAAGACACTTTTCTCAATCACGTCCGCAAGAGTAAAATACCGTTGACCATCTTTCTGGTGAACGGCGTGAAACTGCAGGGCGTTGTGACCTGGTTCGATAATTTCTGCGTGTTGCTGCGACGGGACGGGCATTCTCAGCTCGTCTACAAGCACGCGATTTCGACGATCATGCCAGGTCATCCCATTCAACTGTTCGAAGGCGGCGAAGAATCGGCGGCCGCGGACAAGGCCTGATTGGAACCACGGCGAAGGGAGCAGGGGACCGATCGGGTTAGTCCCGTTGCGACCGGCTCCGAAACCGGGCGCGCAATCGTCATTGAGCCGTGGTTGAAGCTTGCTGGCGGGGGCGGAACGGCTGCACGTACCGGCCGCGCGACACGCACGCCTGATGCACGGCTTGAAGAAGCCGTCGGCCTTGCCCGCGCGATCGATCTCAACGTCGTGCAAGCGGGGCTGATCGCGCTCGGCGATATTCGTCCGGCAACGTATATCGGCAAAGGCAAAGTCGACGAGATCGCTGGCCTGGTGAAATCGCTCGAAGCTGGCGTCGTGGTTATGGATTGTCCCGTCTCGCCGGTGCAACAGCGCAATCTTGAAAAGGCGTGGAATGCCAAAGTGCTCGACCGCACGGGTTTGATCCTGGAGATATTCGGCAGGCGCGCGCGGACGCGGGAAGGGGCTCTACAGGTCGAGCATGCGCATTTGACCTATCAAAAGAGCCGCCTTGTTCGGTCATGGACCCACCTCGAGCGCCAGCGCGGCGGATACGGGTTTCTCGGCGGACCGGGCGAGACGCAAATCGAAGCGGATCGACGGGTCATCGATGAACGGCTCGCACGCATCGAGGAGGAACTCGAAAAGGTCAAACGGACCCGCAAGCTGCACCGCGAAAGCCGCAAACGCGTGCCGTATCCGATCGTGGCGCTTGTCGGCTACACGAATGCGGGCAAATCGACCTTGTTCAATCGCATGACGGCGGCAAAGGTGCTTTCGGCTGACATGTTGTTCGCCACCCTCGATCCAACATTGCGCGCCGTCGATTTGCCCCATGGCAGCCGCGTGATCGTGTCCGACACGGTCGGTTTCATTTCCGACCTGCCAACCATGCTCGTTGCGGCTTTTCGCGCAACGCTGGAAGAGGTGATCGAGGCCGACATCATTCTGCACGTCCGCGACATGTCGCACGAGGATGCCGCCGCACAATCGCAAGACGTCGAGAAGGTGCTGCGCGAACTGGGAATCGACGCGGACAAGGATCGACGTCTGATCGAGGTCTGGAACAAGATTGATCGGCTGGATGCCGATGGCCGCCTACGGCTTGAGAACCAAGCGCAGCGACAGATCGGCGGCCGAGAGCCTGTTTTAGTTTCGGCGTTAACGGGCGAGGGGATCGATTCGCTTGCGGCGGCAATCGAAAAGCGTCTGAGCGAGCAGCGCCAAACGCTCGACGTTCTCCTCGATCCGACCGACGGCGCCGGACTGAGCTGGCTCTATCGCAATGCCGAAGTGTTGGAAAAATCGTTGACCGATACAGGTCGGATCGCCGTCAGGATCCGAACTGACACCGAGAAAGCGGCGCGGGTCAAGGCGCGGTTCAGTATTCAGGGTTGACCGGATTCGCCTTTCTTCGAAGCGTCTCGGTCAGACCGCAGGCGCGATTTCTCGACAGCCTTCGCCTCGTTCCAAAGCGCATCCATCTCCGCCAACGTGGCGTCCGTCGGCGTCATGGCGCGTTCGGCAAGCGCCCGCTCGATGAAATGGAAGCGCTGCTCGAACTTGAGATTTGTCGCGCGCAGCGCTCCTTCCGGGTCCACATTCAGATGCCGCGCGAGATTGACGACGGCGAACAACAGGTCGCCAACCTCTTCCGCGGCTTCCTTCTTCTCACCGGCGTCGAGCGCTTCCTCAATTTCGTCGGCCTCCTCGCGGATTTTTGCCAGCACCGCTTTCGGATCGTTCCAGTCGAACCCGACCGCGCCCGCCTTGTTCTGAAGCTTCAGCGCTCGGGTTAACCCGGGGAGGGCGACCGGCACACCCGCCAGCGCGCTCGGCACGCCTGCTTGTCCCTGGGCGGCTGCCTTGGCGGCCCTCTCCTCGGCCTTGATCCGTTCCCACAAACCTGAAACAGCCTCCGCGGTCCGGCCCTGCTCGTCGCCAAACACGTGAGGGTGCCGGCGGATCATTTTCTTGGTGATCGCCTCTACGACGTCTCCGAAGTCGAACGCACCGCGCTCCTGAGCCATGCGCGCGTGAAAAACCACCTGGAGCAGAAGGTCCCCGAGCTCGTCGCGCAACTCATCGGTGGCGCCACGCACGATCGCATCCGCCACCTCATAAGCCTCCTCGATTGTGTAGGGCGCGATCGTTTCAAAGCTCTGTTCAAGATCCCACGGGCAACCGCTCCCCGGCGTACGTAGAGCCGCCATGATCGCAATGAGATCGGAAATATCGCGGGACGCCTTCACGATGCGCTCCGGCAAGCCGACCGATGAGCGTCGCCATGCCCCCAGTCGGGGCCCGTTTCTAATCCGCAATTCGCATAAGACATATTATGGAATATTTCTGTTTGAGGCCTAAAACTGGACGATTTTAGAAGCCGGCCATTCGCATTTTAACGAATGTCGATGCGCATGCCGTCATAGGCCGGTTCGACACCCGGTGGAAGCTTTTGCCGCAGTTCTTCGTAGTCGAGATCGGCATGCAGGTTGGTCAAGATGGCGCGTTTCGGCTTGATGCGGGCGATCCAGTCCAATGTCTCGCCAAGTGCCATATGGCTCGGATGCGGCGCATAGCGCAGCGCATCCACGATCCAGACGTCGAGATCAGTCATCGCCGCCAGGCTTTCGGGCGGTAGCGCCTTGATGTCGCATGAGTATGCAAGGCCACCCACGCGGCCGCCGAACCGGAACCCGAGCGATGGAATATCGCCGTGCTCCTGCAAGACGGGCAAAGCCTCTATGGCGCCGCCTCGCCCCGTGATCGTGAGAGGCTGACCGGCGGTGAGAGGCTGGGCCGTGGCGATGGGCGGATAATTGCTGCCCGGCGGACTGGCAAAGCAATAGTCAAATTTGGTGGTCACCGCCTTCGCGGTGAGCTCGTCCATGTAGATGTCGAGCTGCTTGCGCGCGCGCACAAATATCGGCCGCAGGTCGTCGATACCATGCGTGTGGTCGGCGTGTTCGTGGGTGAGCAGCACACCATCGAGCGAATTGACCTGGGCGTCGAGAAGCTGCGCACGGAGGTCCGGCGAACAGTCCACAAGCACACGCGTGCACCCCTCAGGTCCGGCCCGTTCAACCAAGAGCGAGCATCGCCGGCGGCGATTTTTCGGATTCTTGGGATCGCACGCGCCCCAACCCAGCGCGACGCGCGGAACGCCCATCGACGAACCGCAGCCGAGAATCGTGAAGGTGAGGCTCATGCGGCGCTAGAGAGGGTCTTGGGTACTTTGTTGAACAGACGGAAGAAATTATCGGTTGTCTGCCGCGCTATATCCTCGAACGAGACGCCGCGCGTTTGCGCCAGCACCTTGGCGGTTTCGACGACAAATGATGGTTCGTTGCGCTTGCCGCGGTACGGCCCGGGCGCAAGATACGGTGCATCGGTTTCGACCATGATGCGGTCGGCCGGTAATTCTGCGGCGATTTCGCGCAACGCACCGGAATTCTTGAAGGTCACAATACCGGTGAAGGAGATGAAAAGTCCGAGCGCAATAGCGCGCATCGCAAGATCGCGGCCGCCGGTGAAGCAATGCAATACGGCGGGGAAGGCGCCCTTCCCGCTTTCCTCTTCGAGAATCCGCGCCATGTCGGCATCGCATTCGCGCGAGTGAATCACCAAAGGCAGTTTGCTCAGTCGCGCTGCCGCAATGTGCGCACGAAAGCTTTTCTCCTGCGCATCGCGCGGGCTGTTGTCGTAATGATAGTCGAGCCCCGCCTCGCCGATCGCGACGACCTTCGGATGGCGCGCGCGCTCAAGTAGCTCGTCGGTGCCAATATCGAGTTCCTCGTGCGCATGATGCGGATGCGTCCCGACCGAGCAATAGACCTCCGCATAGCGATCTGCGATCGCGAGCAATTGCTCATGCCGGCGCACGCGCGTCGAGATCGTGACAATGCGGCCGATGTCCGCAGCCCTGGCGCGCGCAATGACGGCGTCGAGTTCGCTCGCAAAATCCGGAAAATCGAGGTGGCAATGGCTGTCGACGATCATGCCGCCACCTCCGGCTCGATATAGCGAGGAAATACCGGTTGCGGTGACGGGAGCTTGGTGCCCGGCACAATGCGATGGGCGCCCCCGAGATGCGAAAAATCGCGTTCGTTTTCCGGGATTGCCAGAATATCGAGCAACCTCGCCGCCGACGTCGGCATGAAAGGCTGGCACAAAATCGCAACCTGGCGGATCACTTCCGCCGTTACATACAGCACGGTCTTCTGCTTTGCGGGATCGCTTTTGGCCAGCGCCCACGGCGCTTCGCTGGCGAAATAACGATTGGCGTCGGCCACCACCGCCCAGACCGTGCTGAGCACCTGGTGAAGCTGCTGTGTTTTCATGTGCGCGCGCGCCGCCGCGATCATCGCATCGGCCGCCGTCAACATTGTCTTGTCGGACTCCGAAAACGCGGATGGCTGCGGCAGCACGCCACCCAGTTGCTTGCCGATCATCGAGAGCGACCGTTGCGCCAAATTGCCGAGGTCGTTGGCAAGGTCGGCATTGATGCGGTTGACGATCGCCTCGTGGCTGTAATTGCCATCCTGACCGAACGGCACCTCGCGCAGGAAGAAATAGCGAAATTGGTCGACGCCGTAGGCGTCGGTCATCGTGAACGGATCGATGACATTGCCGACAGACTTCGACATCTTCTCGCCGCGGTTGAACAGAAATCCGTGGGAAAAAATGCGTTTGGGGACGGCAATTCCAGCAGACATCAGAAACGCCGGCCAATAGACGGCGTGAAAGCGCACGATGTCCTTGCCGATGACATGCAACGCCGCCGGCCAGTAGCGTTTGAATTTTTCGCTTTCGATATCCGGGAACCCGACGGCGGTGATGTAATTTGTCAGCGCATCGACCCAAACATACATGATGTGCTTGTCGGTCCCGGGCACGCGGATACCCCAGTCGAAGGTCGTGCGCGAGATCGAAAGATCCTGTAGCCCGCCGCGCACGAAGCTCGCAACTTCGTTGAGCCGTTCTTGCGGCAGCACGAAATCGGGAACGCGCTCATAAAGATCGAGCAGCTTCTGCTGATAGGCGGAAAGGCGGAAGAAATAACTCTCCTCTTCCACCCACTCGACCGGCGTACCTGTCTTGGACGCGATGCGCACTTTGTGTTCGTTCAGGTGCGTTTCATCTTCGGCATAAAACGCCTCGTCGCGCACCGAGTACCATCCTGCGTATTTGTCGAGATAAATGTCACCGTTCTTCTGCATCCGCTCCCAGATGCCAATTGACGATTTGTGATGACGCTCTTCGGTCGTGCGGATGAAGTCGTCGTTCGAGCAATTCAGGCGCTCGACCATGGCCTTGAAACGTTCGACGTTGCGATCAACCAGTTCCCGTGCCGAAATGCCCTCTTTGGCAGCGGTCTGCTGGATCTTCTGCCCGTGCTCGTCGGTCCCGGTCAGAAAATAGACGTCGTAACCGTCGAGCCGCATGAAGCGCGCGATGGCGTCAGTCGCAATCACCTCGTAGGCATGGCCGATGTGCGGCGGACCGTTCGGGTAAGAAATGGCCGTCGTGATGAAGTAGGGTTCTTTAGCCGGCATCTCTCAGTCACTTACCTGGGTCAGAACCGGCCTTTGTGCCGGTCACCCACGTCCTGGGCGTAGTATCCGTCAAGACATGGATGGCCGGGACATTGAGGCGTGAAGACGGCGCTTCGCGCGTCGAGCCCGGCCATGATGAGCAGGATTACGTAGCAACCCACCCCTGCGTGGGCAAGCAACGCGTGTTTGAAAGCCTTCCGGAAATGGTAGCGTTATCGTTCGAATTGTTGGGCTACCCTCACCCCGCCCTTTCCTTGACGTGAGATCGAAGCATGTCCGCCGGCAAATGGCCCGATTCGCGTATCGACCCGGAGCATGTCGTGGTGACCGAGCCCGTTGGCGGCTCCCCCTTCCCTGTCCATCTGATGTACGTCGAGATGGTCGATGGGGTCTACATTCCGATTGGCCTCCGCAAACCGGAGGGGCCGGGCCCCTTCCCCATCATTCTTTGCGCCACCGGTAATGGCGGTGGCGGCATGGCTATGTTGCGGGATCACGTACAAAGCAAGAGCTGGACGCCGGATCAGTTTCTCGCCGCGGGCTATGCGACGGCCTGGATGCGTTACCGCGCCGAGGTCGACTACGCCTACGACCGCATCGGCAAGCTCATTCAATCTGGCCGGCAGCGCCGCCAGTTGTTCAACCGCGGCCCCCTGGAATACGAGGACGTAATTGCGGTCGCCGAGTACGTGAAAACGCTGCCTTTCATCGATGGTTCACGCCTCGGCTACATCGGCGTGAGCCACGGCGGTGAGATGGCGCTTAAAATTGCGTCGGAGTACCACGGCTTCCGAGCAATGGTTGCGAGTGAGCCTGCCTCGCACGAATTCCTCCGCCTCAAGCCGGATGAAACCGCGCATGTCGATCCCAAAACAGGACTGCTCAATGTCGAAAAGATGCTGATGCGCGAGCCGGCCAAGGTGCGGGCGCGAATCACTGAGGACGTTGCGCGGGAGCGCGTGCGCTCCATTAACACACCCATTTTCGTGCAGGGCCGCAATTCAGACGAGCTACAGGGAATTTTTCGCGTGACCTATGATCTTCTGCATGAGGCCGGCAAGCCATCGCAGTGGGAGACCTACGAGCACGATATTCATGGCTTCGTTTATCCCGTCCGCAATGCCGATGGCACCTACACCCCGGATGCGGTGCAGCGGAAAGCCGTTACCGACGTGCTCGCCTTCTTCGCACGCTATCTGAAAGCGTAGTGCCGCGATAAACCCGACCCTGGCCGCGCCTCGCCGGTGCTAGGCCATTCAGTGCGCAGGCTAAAACAACCTTTTCCGGTCCCGGCGGCAATGCTTTACCAATTGCTAAAACACCTTCCTGTACAATCCCGCAACGCGTTAACCAATTAGCTGCTTTGCCAGGTCCTGGCCAACCAGAACGGTTTCCCAAGGCTCATGGGCGCCCCTCACGCTCTCATCCACGAGTTGGACAGCTCGATCGCCCGCAGCTCTCGCTCACGGCGTGCTGCCATGGTCCGGCATTTAACGGACCTGTTTCTGGTGAGCATTGACCAGTACTCGGCCGAAGAAATCGCCGTCGTCGACGACGTACTGGTGCGGCTGGTGGCAACGATCGAGGAATCGGCGCGCGCGCTGCTTGCGATCAGGTTAAGCCCGGTCAAAAAGGCGCCCCCCAAGGTTATGCGGATGCTGGCCTGCGACGACGCAATCGACATTGCCTCTCCCGTTCTCATTCACTCGGAGCAACTCGATACGGAAACGCTGGTTGAATGCGCGCGGACAAAAAGTCAGGAGCACATGCTCGCGATTTCCCGTCGCAAGGCGATTCCCGAAGCCGTTACGGATATTCTGGTAGCGCGCGGCGACCAGCAGGTGGTGCTCAGTACCGCAAGCAATGCCGGTGCGCGCTTTTCCAAAAACGGATTCGGTCTTTTGATCGATCGAGCGCGGGGCGACGATCAGCTCTCACGCTGTGTCGGCGCTCGCCCAGACTTGCCGCCACAGCTGTTCGCTCAATTGCTGGAAATCGCATCCGAAACCGTCCGGGCAGAGCTTGAATCGGAGAAAAAGCACAGCAAAGAGGCAATCAGGCGCGCCGTTGACGACATTGCCAGCCGTATCGAGGACACGGCAGTCACGCAGACGCAGACATTTGCCGCTGCGCAGGTTCTGGTTGAAACCCTTCACATGGCAGGGCAGTTGACCACGACCAAAATGAAAGATTTTGCCCGCTTCGGCCGGTTTGACGAGATCGTTGCGGGATTGGCGTTGATGACGAAGATGCCGCCAGAGCTCGTCGAACAAACGGTACGCGATGCACAGGTCGAACCGCTGCTTGTGATGGCGAAGGCGGTAGGCCTTTCATGGGATACCACGAAGTCGATCATCACCCTCTCCGCACAAAGGTTTCAGCGTTCGCCGGCCGATGTCGACCGGTGCATGGCGGCTTTCGAGCGGTTGAAGGAGCCGATCGCTCAGCAAATCCTCAACTTCCACCGCTCCCGTTTGGCGAAGCGGCAGCCGCAGGCTGCTGCCGCTGCATCGGCATAAAAGCTTACTGCCTCACGGCTTCAGCCAGTGCACCGAAAACCGCAAATACCAGCGGTTTGCGCTCGAGATTATAGGTATCCACATCTCGCGCGTTGTGGTTGATGCTCTCCCATGCACGCGCCAGGCGCGCCATGCGGCGCGCGTCCTGCGGCTCATCCGCAAGCCGTTGCGAGAGCCAGCCATTGACTACATCCACGAACGACGCCAACAACCGCGGCTCGTTGCCGCTCAAGGCATCGCCGAGCGCATGCAACAAGCGCGGGTCGGGCCGTGGCAGCTGCGCGAGGGCGTCAACGATTTGCCGCCTGAGGTCCAAACCGGAATCGCCGACAAGGTCGAGGGCGCGCGCCACACTGCCTTCCGCTGCCGCGCTGGCAGCCTTTACGTCTGGATCATTCGCGTCCCGCCCCACGGCATCCCCGACCGCGCGTGCAACATCATCAGCCGAAAGCGGCCGCAGGAACAGTCGCCGGCAACGCGAGCGGATCGTGGCCAGCAAGCGGCCGGGCCAGTGGCTCACAAGCAGAAACAAAGCGTGAGGCGGCGGCTCCTCGAGCACTTTGAGCAGCGCATTCGAGCCCTGCGGATACTGCAGCTCATCGGCGGTATCGACGATGCAGACACGCCAGCCTCCCTCTCCCGCGGTCGAGCCGAAAAACGAAACCGTGCGGCGGACATCCTCCACGCGGATCACCGTGTAGAGTTTGCCCGTCTCTGGATTAATCGAGCGGCGAAGCACGAGAAGATCGCCTTGCGTATCCGCCGCGATCCGGCGCGCGACAGGATGGTCGGCTTCAACTGCGAGCGTTTTCGCGCTTTGCACGTCTGCGGCCGCAGGATCTGGATGCGCCAGCACGAATCTGGCCATGCGGTAGGCCAACGTCGCCTTCCCAATGCTGGCGGGCCCTCCGATCAGCCACGCATGCGGAATGCGTCCACTCTGATAGCTCTGCAACAGCATTCGCTCGGCCTCGCCATGGCCGTACAGCGTCGTCGTCTCCTGAGGGAGCTTCATCTCCACGTCTTGGGTATCGCTTCCGCTCACGGCGTCGCAGCCTCGCGCGTACGGCTCTGGTACGGGCGCAGCCGTTCGGCAACGATCTTCCAGATATCGGCCGCCACCACCTCGCGGGCATTGCGGCCGTCGACCACGACGCAGCGCTGCGGCTCGAGTTTTTCCAGCGTGAGATAGGCCTGCCGCAGCAATTCGTGAAAAGCCAGATCCTCGCTTTCGAAGCGATCGGCCTTGTCTGAAGTCCGGCGTCGCGCCGCCCGTGCAAGCCCAAGCTCGGCCGGAATGTCGAGGATGATCGTCAGGTCAGGCACGACTTCTCCGACCGTGACCCGCTCAAGCCCCCGGATAAGACGGTGATCGACGCGACCGACGATTCCCTGATAAACGCGCGTCGAATCGATAAAGCGGTCGCATACCACCCATTTTCCGGCAGCGAGCGCCGGCGCGATCGTGTTGCGCACGTGATCGTCGCGCGCCGCAGCAAACAGAATTGCTTCGGTTTCCGCACCCAGGGGCTTGGCCACGCCAGACAGCAGAATGTGGCGAATAATTTCAGCGCCTGGCGAACCGCCCGGCTCGCGCGTCAGAACGACATCAATTCCCTGAGCCTTGAGACGCTCAGCCAGCAACTGCGCGTGGGTCGACTTGCCGCTGCCCTCGCCGCCCTCGAATGTAATAAAGCGTCCCTGCATACTGTAGACCGGTCAACCGTCCAGCCGGCGCGGACGGTGTGCGCCCGCGAGCATCATAGGCGCGCCACCCCCGCCCGGAACAGATTGATGACGAGTTCGGTCACGGCATCAAATGCACGTTGCGTTACGGTGCCCTTACCCACGGCCTCGGCGGTCTTGAGAGGAACTTCCAGCACCATGTTGTCATTACGCCAGACCCTCAGACTGGCCACGGCGACGTCCTTCTCGACCGGCGCCTGCAAGGGACCGGTATAGACGATCCGCGCGATCAGGCGCTCACCGCCTGCTTTTGGCACCATCACGCGCACGACGCCCGGAGACACCAGCGGTACGTAATTTTTCGCGCCGCCAAATACTTTCGCTTCGCCGATAATTTGGCCCTCCGCGAACAGCGGGCGCATCTCGAAATTACGGAAGCCCCATTCCAGAAGCTTCTTGCCCTCCTCCGCTCGTTCCTTCGCAGTCTTGACGCCGGTCACCACAGCGATCAGCCGCAAACCGCTCTGCACGGCCGAGCCGACCAGACCGTAGCCGGCCTCTTTCGTATACCCCGTCTTCAATCCGTCCGCGCCGATACTCATTCCGAGTAACGGATTGCGATTACGCTGCCTGATCTTGTTCCAGGTGAATTCAGGCTGACCGAACACGGGATAAAACTTCGGATAGTTCAGAATGATATGACGCGCCAGCATCGCAAGCTCGCGCGCGGTTACTTTCTCATCCGGGTCGGGCAATCCGTTCGCATTGGTGAAGACGGATTTGGTTAGTCCGATCTGACGCGCGCGCTTGGTCAGCCTCGCGGCAAACTCGTCCTCATTCCCGGCGATTCCCTCCGCCAGCACGATGCACGCATCGTTGGCAGATTGGATGACAACGGCATGCAGCAGGTCGTCAACACTGACTTTGCTGTGCAAGGCCGCGAACATGGTCGACGAATGCGACGGCGCGCCCCCCTTGCGCCAGGCATTTTCGCTGACGACGTATTCATCGGTCAGCTTCACGCGCCCTTCCTCGATCTCGTGAAGCACGTATTCAACCGTCATCAGCTTGGCGAGACTGGCGGGAAATATCAGCGCGTCGGCGTCGCGCTCAAACAGCACACTTCCGTTCTGAGCATCCATCAGGATCGCGTGCGGCGCGCTGATTGACGGCTCATCCTTCTTTGCCGGCGCGCTTGGGGCGGCGAGCGACTGACCGGCGATAAGCCCCATCAAGCCGGCAAAGGCAACGGCAGGTATGATCGACAGCGTTCGAGTGGTCATTTCAGCGCGTGGGGCAGGTAATCCGCGACACCAGTGGGGATATAGGATTGCTCTGCCGCTTCTTTAAGCCGCCAGTCAATGCCGGCGCATCATAGCTTAGTGCCGGTCCCGCGAAAACCTGCGACATTCCGGACAAAATGCCGGGCCGGGTTCTATGAATGCTCGGCGAGCCTAGTAGAGGCCCCGGCCGCTCATAAAGCCACCGCCGCCTGCTGGCTGGGCGGAAGAATAGGCCGATACCGGCGAGGTCATTCGCGGCGACGTTGCGTCCCGCTGCGAAGAGCGTCGATCAGGTGCTTCATCGGCCCTGGCAACTGTAGCCAGCGCGCGACGCTCAATCGAGGGGTGCTGCCGCGACGCGGTGGAGGGAATGTCGTGTGTCTGTGCGCCGAGCGTGAACGGCCGCTCCGGCGGGGTTGGCGGAGTCTCCGATATCGAGCGGCTACTAAAATATTCAGCCGGCACATACGACTTTGCCGACGCCACCCGCACCGGTGGCGCAGCGGGGACGCCCTCACGCAAGGTCGCTTCGAGTTTGCGGTCGTCAGAACCGGCCAGCGGCGCGCGCCCAAGGTATTCAACCTTCACCTTTGCGAGCCCATGACCATAAAAACCAAGAAGTTTGGCCGTCCGCACCGAGACGTCGATCAGGCGGTTATCGACATACGGGCCACGATCATTGACGCGGACAACAATTGACCGGTGATTTTTCAGATTGGTCACCCGGGCATAAGACGGTAGCGGCAGTGTCGGATGAGCTGCGGAGATAGCATGTTCATCGAAGATTTCGTGATTGGCCGTATAGCGGCCGTGGAAATCTTCGCCGTACCACGAGGCGTAACCGATCGCACTGTAATTGGGGTCCTCGCGCGGAACATAGGTGCGCCCGGCAACGACATACGGATCGCCGACGCGGTAATAACCGCCGCCTTTGGGTACCGGCTGCCCGATCGGAACGACGCGCTCGCTTGCGGCCACGCCATAGCGCGGATCGATTCGCCCGGAATATTTGGCGCAATTGGCAAGGGCCATACAGCCGCCCACGAGCACAAGGATGCGCAGAGCCCGGCCAAGCCCGGAGTTCCCCCGAAATCCATCCATGCAGCCGGAATCCCCTGATACCGTTCATCAGAATAGCGCGCTTGCGCGCGAACGAGAATGGCGTAGCGGTTTGCTGGTAAAGGATTAGTTCGCGATCGGAAATCGGCTTCAACAGTCCGCAAGATCGAGGGCAAAAAAAAGGCGGCGCGGGTCTATTGGCCCACGCCGCTTCTGCAATGTTTGGTGGATCAGCCGTGGCCCAGTTGTTCGGCTTCCTCCCGTTCCTTTTCGCCGCCTTCTGCCTTTGGCACGAGCGGAGCTTCGCCTGCGACCGGCTCTGACTGTTTTGCCCCGCCCTCTTCCGCCTGTTCGCTCCTGAATTCATCGCGGGCTGCATCCCAGGCTTGGCCGGCGGCGGCTTTGCTCTTTTCAAACTGCTCCTCGACCACTTCGCCTGCCTGTTCTTTCAGTGCCTCACTGCGCTCGCCCAACATCTCATTTTCAGCTTCGGTAATCGGCAGGGCCGCGCCGATTGCAGCGCCGATGGCCAGACCGACCCCGGCGAGCACCAGCGGCTGCTCGTAAAGGAAATCCATCATGCTTCGGCCGGCGCCATTGATATTGCTGCGCATCCGCGATGCTGATCCCCGCAATTGCTCACCCACCTTATGGGCCTGATCGGCGGCCAACCCGGACGCTGTGGAGACTCCCTCGCTGACGGCGCCCGCGGCAGAGATGGCAGCACCTTGGAGCCGCGAGGCGGCGTCGCCAGCCTGCCTCGTCGCTTCGTCATAGGTAGAAGCCGCAACATCCGCGATCGCGCTCCCGGCCGTTTGCGCAGAGTCCCGCATGCCCGACATGGTTTGACTGGTCCGCGCGCGCGCATCGGATGCAACGGATCTTGTGCTTTGCGCCCAATCCCGTCCTGTTTGTTGAACGCTCTCGGCGGCGCGCCCTGCATCCGTATCTCTGGCACGGGATGCCGACACGTCCGACCGTGGTCGCCCGTTGGCCCGCCGGCTGGACATCGCCAACCAGGCCAATCCTGCGCCCATCAGCGTAACCGGCAGCGGATTACTGCTGACCTGCTGACTCAAATTCCGAAAGAACATTCCGCCGCTGCTTTCGCTCATATAGTCGACGAGTTGATCGACCATTTGGCCCGGCGTCATTCGCGCGCGCAATTCATTCAGCGATTCCAAAATCTGCGCACGTGTTTGTTCGGTTTCACGCTCAAGCTGCTCGCTGGTAGTCATCGCCCGGCCTCACTTGTTCTTTCGCTGCCAAGGCATCCAGCTGCACTTGGCCTATTGTCTTGTCGGGAACGAGATTGCGAACCCTCATGCGGCTCACACCAATGAGCAGCAGAATAAGTCCGATTACAAAGGCAACGCCGCCGACGATGAGCTGGGCTGCCGGCAATTGAACTCCGGCGCGCTGCAGCGCTGCGACCGCTGCCTGGAAAAGAATGACAATCGCCGGAATTAACAGCACCGCGCCGAACACGAGAAATCCGATGCCGACGGCAACCCGGCCGACCTTCTCGGACATCTCGACACGCGCGAGCTGACTTTCCTTGCGCAAGAGCATCGGAAATTGCGTCAGCAGATTCGATATGATCTCAGGTATCGAGCGCTCGTAACCGCGCGTAGCCATGTGTACCTCCCGTCACTACCGCCGAACGTCGGGCGCCGAACTTTTCAAGAATCGCGAGAGCGCAAATCCGGCAAGCACCGCGCTAGCAAAGGCGACGGCCGGCTGCCGTCGCGCGAAATTGCCGAATGAATCCACGATCTCTTCGACGCTCTTGTCACGCAGACCCGCGGAAGCTCCTTCGAGCTTCTCAGCCGCCGCATGAATAAAGCCGGCAGCTTTCGGCAATTCCTGTCCCAGCTGGTCCGCGGCACCATGCACGGCACGCGTTACGCCCGCGATTTGGTCCGCGCCCGCGGCCTTGACGTCTTCGGCGGTTGCACGCGCCTTCTCCTTGATAGCGCCGGCCGCTTCATGCGCTGCGTTTTGCACATCTGCAGGACTATCGCTTTTTGCTTGGGCGCCGAATGTTCCCTCCGGCCTGGTATCCATCCGTTTTCTCCCACACTCCAACAAGTTGACTGCTATGCGTCGTGCAGAGCTAACGGCACTTGGAACGTTGCGTTCCGTTACAAAGTAAATTTGGGCTGGAAGCGCTGGAACTTCGTGTGACCGTCGATCAGCGATGCAAAGCCCACGCCGCTAACCGAACGCTGTAAACGCCTCGCCTGGGGCGGCGGTCCAAGCGGCTTAAGGCACGGGTCGTGAATTGCAGATTTACTCGTGTCCCGCTGAGCATTACGGCGCTGATGCGACTCCAGGCTAGCCGTCGTCAGGAACAATAGGGGAGCCTGAAAAGGAGCGCCAATTAGTGAATTGTTCCGTCACGATAATTTTCCATTTTCAAGCTGAACGTCAGATCTTTTCTCTTGATTTTAAAATCATCTGCCAGCGACGTGATCTGTTCGCTCGCCTCTTCGAGCGTATGGCTTTCAAACGCTTCGTCTAGAATGAATTGGCGCTTTGAAGCGTCCTCGAACATAAGGGTGACGACGAAACAGCCGTCGTCCTGCACGACATCGGCCCACATTTTTACAAATGGAACTGCACGCTTCTTCACTTCACGACGCCTTCATCGCAGCCTACGAGATACAACATGATTAGAGCTATCATGTCGTCTCCTGGGTGCAAACAGTAGCCGACCGAAATAAAACGTTTATAGCGCCATGCGCTCGCCTCAATTAGAGCGGCACGCGACGAGTGTCGCATGCCGTTCTCGATCCGCATTCAGGCACCTCGCAATTGACATTGACCGAAGCCTTCGATGCGCGTATGGCTGTTATTGAAACGATGTTTTTTTGGCTCGCCTTGCTGCGATGCCCCTGAGTGGGCACTTATCAAGACACCCTGAAAATCCGGATGTTTCGATCGCCGACGCGGGGAAGTCGCTTCGGCGAAAGTTCACTCTAAATGCAGCCAACGCAAGAGAATAGCACAATGGCAACAGGTACCGTGAAGTTCTTCAATACTCAAAAAGGTTTTGGGTTTATCACACCGTCCGACGGTTCACGCGATGTATTCGTTCACATTAGCGCGGTGGAACGGGCCGGAATGAGCATCCTTAACGAAGGCCAGCGCGTGACGTACGATGTCGTCACGGAACGCGGCAAGCAAGCCGCAGGTAATCTTCAGCTCGCCTGACGGCGAACTGCGAAAACGCTGCTGAACGCCCGGCCCTGCGTCGGGCGTTTTTCGTCATAAAATGGGGTATGCAGAAGAGCGCGAACCATGACTCACAAATTCGCCGTTGGCACCACCGTCCGTTATGAAGGCGGAACGCTGATGCCGGGCGCGCCCGGCGATTACAAGATTGTGCGGCAGCGTCCGGTCGAATGCGACAATCGCATCCTTTACTGCATAAAGAGCGCCGCCGAGACATTCGAGCGCACCGCGGAGGAATTTCAGCTCACGCGCGCCGAGTGACGCCCGGACGCTCGTGGGCGCAACATCAAACAGGCATCGCGGGATCGCGCGCCCGAAGTCCGCGCATGTGGAAACTTCGATGGGACGTTACCGCCCCAGACGTAACCGCATCAGCTACGGGCTTTTTCGAGCTTGGCGTCGCGGGCGAGCCGTTCAGCGCGCAGCCTTGCCGTGCGCGCCTTAACGGCCTCCTGCTCCGCGCGATACTCTGCCATTGCGGTTTTTCTATCGACTTCTTTCTTAAACAGCCGTTCGGCGCGCTCTTGCGCGGTTATGTTCATGAGTTCCTCGCTGTCCGGGATGTATTTAGTCAACGCGCAAGCGGCCGATTCGGTTCAAATCCAGCCGCGCGGCTGCAGCCGTTGCGCGATTCCGCGCCTTGAGGAAACAAAAAACGTCCATCCGAGTTGCTTCCTCCGCGCACGGAGGAGTCCGCCCATGAGTATTATTTGGACCATCATTATTGGCTTTGTCGCCGGATTGATCGCCAAGCTGGTCCATCCGGGACCAAACGAACCGTCCGGGTTCATCCTTACGACGTTGCTGGGAATTGCCGGTGCGTTCGTGGCGACCTACTTGGGCCAGGCGCTCGGATGGTATCGAGCGGGCGAAGGCGCTGGGCTAGTCGGCGCCATCATCGGGGCGCTGATCGTACTCTTCGTGTGGGGTATGTTCGCACCGCGACCGAGTCGCGCATAGCTGGCTTTTCAAGGCAGCAGGCCCCGCCCGAATGCCCTTCAGGAATGGGCGGCGCCGCTTACTGTCACCGGTAAGCTTGCGATGTTAGCCGTTCGACACGGCGCACCGTCCTATTGCCCGGCTCAACTGGTGTCGTCTTGCTTTTTGCGACGTAAGTCCCCCGGCGCAATGGCACTGTTTTTCAGCCGCCGCGATTACTTGCGGCAACAGAATGACACAGCGCGATATTCAGTGTGCATCGCTAGATCGACGGTATTGCCCCATATCCGCAAGTCGTTAAACTATTTACGTAGATAATTGGGGGGGCGCATGTTTCGTTCGCTTATTGCATCGATTGCGACTGTCTTTGCGGCTTTTGCAATTACCGGAGCTTCATTTGCGGATTCCACCACAAAGCCGCCGAGTGCCGCGATCTCACCGAGTTGGACTGGGTTTTATGCAGGGTCCAACATTGGATATGGATGGACTGAAGATCAATCCACCGCCATCTCCAGCAATGATCCTGCCACCCAAGTGCTTATCCTAAATGCAGTGCCCCTATCCTTAAATTCACCTACCCTGAAATCCTCTGGCGTTCTCGGGGGCTTGCAACTCGGCTACAATTATCAATTCGCGCCGAATTGGCTTCTTGGCATTGAAACTGATTTACAAGTTAGCGACCTGAAAGATCGCTCTTCGGGGGCTTTTACTGTGCTAGGAGTACCATTCAGTAGTACTGCACACCAGCATGTAGATTGGTTTGGCACAGTGCGAGGTCGATTGGGATTTCTAATCACGCCCGACTGGCTTGTGTACGGAACTGGTGGGTTTGCCTACGGGCGCGTCGAGCAGTCGTATTCAATCGCAAACAACGCTAAATTTATCAGCATAGGGTTCCTAACGGCACCGTCATTCATCTGTGTCGAAGCGTCCGTTTGTGCGTCCGGGTCAGATACTCAAACGCGAACGGGATGGACTGCCGGAGGCGGGGTGGAGTGGCGAATCCCGAACTTCGCAATCCTGAATCGCCCGGCGACCGTGAAGCTTGAATATCTGCATGTAAATCTTGGCAACAAAGACGTAATTGTACGCGCGCTGTCTAATCCCGCAGCCTCGTTCACGGCGCGATTTGAAGACACGGCTTTTAATGTTGTTCGTACTGGCGTGAACGTGAGGTTCTGAGTTCCCAGATCAAGGCAGTTGAGGACGGCCATCCGCTGCGGCTCCAAGGTATCACACAGGCATGCGACCTGTTTATCCGGGGGACGAAGCGGCCTCGCCTTCGGTTCCATGATCTCCGGCACGCGCATGCCACTCATTTTGGCCTCTGGCGTCTATCCGAAGATCGCCAGTGAGCGATCGGGTCGTTTGAAGATGGGATAACCTTGGACCTTCATACGTCTGCCTGGAAGGCAGAACGACGCTATTGCGCTGGTTGACGGCGCTCTCCGTGCGGCTATGAACAAGCAGTCCTGATCGCATGGGGTAGCAAAATGGTAGCAGACCGGACTCCGTTCCGTTTTGTTCTTTTCAAAAGCCATAGATAAATCAACACCAGGAAGGGTGGCCGAGCGGTTTAAGGCACCGGTCTTGAAAACCGGCAGGGGGCGCGAGCTCCCTCGTGAGTTCGAATCTCACCCCTTCCGCCAGCCCCCGGCGTGCGTGATCCAAACCGACGCGAACCCGGTTCGTTACTGC
>DASTSG010000003.1:0-117055 GCA_035760805.1 Pseudolabrys sp. | reverse complement strand
AGCCGCGCGCGGATCACCCGCTCGTTGCCGGCAACGATTGCCCTGCCGCCGTCGCTCGCCTCTTCGTTGGCAACGAGGATGAACCTGTTGGTGAGCTTCGCCGTCTGCGCGTCGCGCAGCACGAAGCATTTCTGGTTGTTGCGGATGGTGGCGCGGATCACTTCTTCCGGAATCGACAGGAACGCCTTGTCGAACGTGCCCATCAGCACGACCGGCCATTCGACAAGGCCTGCGACTTCCGCCAGCAGCCCTTCGTCCTCGACCAGTTCGCAGCCCTGCGCAAAGGCGAGATTTTTCGCGTCGGTGAGGATGATGTCGCGCCGGCGCGCCGGATCGAGCACGACCTTGGCCGCTTCGAGCTGGGCGACGTAGTCGCGGAAATGGCGCACCTTGATCGGACCTGGCGCCATGAATCGGTGGCCGCGCGTCTCATCGCCGGCGGCGATGCCGTCCACCGAGAAATTCACGATGTCCGGTTCTTCCGTTTCCGGACCGAAGGTGGCGACGATGGAATGCAGCGGTCGCACCCACGACAAAGAGCCCTGCTTCTCGGATTGTGCGCCCCAACGCATGGACTTCGGCCAGGGAAACGTCCGCACCACGTCCGGCACAATCTCGGCGATAACATCGATCGCAGCACGTCCCGGCTTCTCGATCACCGCGACGTAAAAATCGCCCTTCTTGTCCGGCTGCACCTTTGCTTGGCTGATCGACGCGAGACCCGCCGCCTTCAGAAAGCCGGCTATCGCCTGTTCCGGAGCGCCGACCCGCGGACCTTTTTTTTCCTCGCGGGTATCCGGCTGCTTCACCGGGACGCCGTGCACAGAAAGCGTCAAGCGGCGCGGCGTCACGAACGCCTTGGCGCCCTCGTAGACGAGGCCGGCCGCGACCAGCCGATCGGTCACCATCTTGCGAAGATCGTCCGCCGCTTTCGCCTGCATGCGCGCGGGGATTTCCTCGGAGAAAAACTCAAGCAGAAGATCGGGCATGTTGGCCGGCGCTTATCGGAGAAAAGCAGCGCTTGCCTAGCAAGACGAACGGTCAATGTCACTTGCCGGCTACCATCCGCCGCCGCCGCCACCGCCTCCGCCGCCGCCGGAGCCTCCTCCACCGCCGCCCGAGCCGGAGGAGGACGGCACGGCGGCCGCAAAGGCATCGCTGACGCTCGAAATGGACGACGAAACGGCGCTGCCGAAATCACGGCCTGACCACCCGCCCCCGCTGCTCCAGGCCGGCTGATAATTGCGCATCGGATCGGCATCGTCCGGGTTGGCGCGGCGCAGCGCGGCCGCAAAAGCCCGCGCCCATGGCTTCTCCACATCCAGCGCGACGGCATAAGGCAACAGCGCCTCGAAGCGGTCGGCGGTGATTTCCGGCGCTTGCAGATTGAGACGGTCCTTCTCGGCCGTTTCCAAATACAGGCGAAAGCCGGCGAGCTTGTCCATGATCGGGCGGCCGAGTGCAGTCGGCGCGCGCATCAGAAACAGGAAAGCGCCATTGAGCGCGGCAAAAGCAATCACCAGCACAAAGGAGAACGAATAATCCGCGAGGAAGGAGACGATCGCCGGCAAATTCAAACCATGCGGGAGCATCGTGTGCGCCATGGAGAACACGGTCAAAAGGATGATGGCACCAGCGAACAGCGTGATGCCGCGACGCGCCCATGCGCGAGCGCCACTGCCGCCACCGAATAACGACAGGACGATCGGGACGGCGAACATGCCGACGAAAATCGCGCCGAAACAGATTGCGAAGAGAACCGCGAGGTCTTCCTCCTGCAAGCCGCCATAGTTGACGACAACGAAGATGACGGCCGCTGTCATCGCGACGCCCGCGAGCACGTAACCGAGGTTGCGGCGGAAAAAGCGGTTGCGGCTTTCCGCTTCGATGGCGGCCGTGAACTTGTCGCCGACCTCGGCGACAGCCTTCCCATGAGCCCGATCGATGGTGGCGCTACCGCCCCGCTCGCTGACCCACTTGAGAATGGCGCCCTCGCCGGGCGGCAGATCTTTGTCAGCCTGCCTGCCGGTCGTTTTCAGGATCAGCGCATCGCCGCTTCGATCGAGACGGATGAGCCCGCGTACCGCAAGCGACAAGGCCGCCGCCGTGAATGCCCGCCATTTTTCCCGACCGAAGCCCCAATCGCGAATGTAGTTGGCAAGCGCGGGTGAAATGCCCTCGGGCGGATGAAACAGCGGAATGATCGTGCCGCGCTTGGGATCACGCCCGACGGCGTTCCACGCCGCAAGGTAGAAGGCAAGGACGATCGCAAAACCGATGCCGGCAAAAATCCAGCGGCGATTGTCGAACAGCCGATAGTAAAGGAGCTTGGCCTCACTCGGCGGATCGACTGCCGCACCCGGCAGTGCTGCAAAAACGGTGAGCCCCTCGCCAGCCGCGAGTGGCCGCACGGTTGAAACTCGAAGCACGCCGTCAGTGCCGATGCCGCCGCGCCAATTCGTGCCGTGTGCGCCGAGGCGACCGCTATAGGCGGTCCAGCGCAGCGGCTTTTGTCCGCTCGCAAGCTCAAGCCTGTAGTGCGCCTCCAGAATCGGAAAATTCCAGAAATTGCCGGTGACATTCCAATTGAGCTCAGGCTTGCCGTCGAACCAGCGGATCTGCCGCCCGGTTTGATAGCGGATGACGTAGATGTGGTCGCCGTGCGGGAGCAGGGCGTCCTTGTTGCCGGCATAGATGCGCGTGAAATTGTGCGCGCCACCGAGAAAATACGGTTCTGAGTGTCCGTCGCGGGTGACGCCGAGAACGCTGAAGGTGACTTCGCGCAACACGCCGGCGGCGTCTTTAAAAGTCGTCGGGAAGTCGCGGTAAATTCCGTGCTTCATCTGCACGCCTTCGGCGTGCACGCGAATGGTTTCAGTGACGGTGAGCTCCCCGTCCTTGGCCACCTGCACGCGCGAATCGAAAAACTGGATAACCTCGGCCGCAGAGGCGCGACCCGCAATCGAAAGCGACACAAAAAACAATCCGAGACATACGGTTGCCAAAGGCCGGCGTATCAGGATGCGTTGCGCGCGCATATTCATCGTGTCGCCTGCAGCGCGACCTGCGGCACCATTCGGTCGGCCTGATCCGAAATTTCGAAATACTCCCGTTGCGTGAATCCGAATAACGCGGCGATCAG
The DNA here is from genome assembly GCA_035760805.1 of Pseudolabrys sp. Taxonomy (GTDB): domain Bacteria; phylum Pseudomonadota; class Alphaproteobacteria; order Rhizobiales; family Xanthobacteraceae; genus Pseudolabrys. The sequence continues at coordinate 113,913 of DASTSG010000003.1, read as the reverse complement.
ATTGCTGGGAAACGATTGCACCAGGACATTCTGATTGCGCACCGCGCCGTTGTAGTAGCGGCGCGCCATTTCGATATCGGTTTCCAGTTTGGCGAGTTCCTGCTGGAGCGCGAGGAAATTTTCGCTGGCTTTCAGATTCGGATAGTTTTCAGCGACGGCAATCAGCCGGCCGAGCGCGGCCGAGAGTGCGCCCTCTGCCTGTGCGCGCGCATTGATATCTCCGGATGGCAGCGCCCGCACCTGACCGCGCAGCTGCGTCACCTCTTCAAGCACGCCGCGCTCGTGCGCCGCATAACTTTTGACCGCTTCCACCAGATTGGGAACGAGGTCGGAGCGGCGCTTGAGCTGAACGTCAATACCGCTCCACGCCTCGTTCGCCATCTGGCGCGTACGGACCAGCCGATTGAAGATCACGGCCGCGTAAACGGCCACGACCGCAATGGTGAGCGTCACGATCCAGCCGAGCATCGGATTCGCCCCAGCGAGCCAGTGAGCGCGACCGTAGCCCTCAGAGCTTTTGGTGTGAAGATACCGGCAGGGCCGTATCCCCTTGCCTCACGAATGATGTGACGGAAGCCGGCTAAGCCTTGATATCGCCGACGCGCGCGATGGTGGCGAAGCGGTCGGCCAATTCGGCGAGCGCGGTGCGGTGGATGTGCTCGGCCTTGAGGTCGGGGCCGCCGAGCGGATCGGGCAGATCGCGCGTCGCGGCCGCGTCGGAGGCGACCGTAACGGTATAGCCGTGATCGACCGCCGAGCGCGCGGTCGCGCTCACGCACATGTGCGTCATGAAGCCGGCGATGACGAGCGACTTTTTTCCGCTCGCTTGCAGCTTCTCGTGCAAATCGGTTTTGGCGAACGCATTCGGCAGCGGCTTCTCGACAATCATCTCTCCTGCAACCGGTGCAGCCTGCGGCACGATCGTGAACATCGGCCCCGCTGGATCGAACAGTCCGCCCGGACGCCCGCGTTGCTGCACGTGAATGATCGGCGTGCCGGCGTTACGCGCTGCATCGAGCAATCTCGATATCTGTGCGAGCGCATCGTTGACGCCGGTCAGCGGCAGCTTGCCGGAAACGTATTCATCCTGCGCGTCGATGACGATGACAGCGGCGTCCGACAATTTCGCCGGCGCGGGATTGACCCCGGCCATCTGCAACAGCGTCTTCGCTTGACTCATTTGCCGCCGCCTTCTGTCGCAAGCCAGGCCTCACCGCACGCTTTCGCGAGCTCGCGCACGCGCAGAATATAGCCTTGTCGCTCGGTGACCGAGATCACGCCGCGCGCATCAAGCAGATTGAAAACATGGCTGGCCTTGATGCACTGATCGTATGCAGGCAGCGCCATCAGATGGCGCTCCTTCTTTCCGTTCGCCCAGCCGGCTTCGAGATATTTTTTGCATGCCGCTTCCGCCATCTTGAACTGCTCGAACAGCATCGCGGTGTCGGCGTATTCGAAATTGTGCCGCGAGTATTCCTGCTCGGCCTGCAGGAACACATCGCCGTAGGTCACCCTCTTCTCGTCGGTGCGGCCGTTGAAGTTCAGCTCGTAAACGTTCTCGACGCCCTGCACATACATTGCGAGCCGCTCGAGCCCGTAGGTGAGTTCCCCGGCGACCGGCGCACATTCGAATCCTGCGACCTGCTGGAAGTAGGTGAATTGCGAGACCTCCATGCCGTCGCACCAGCACTCCCAGCCGAGACCCCAGGCGCCGAGCGTCGGGCTCTCCCAGTCATCCTCGACAAAGCGGATGTCGTGCAGCTTTGAGTCGATGCCGATGGCGGCGAGCGAATTCAGATAGAGATCCTGAATGTCCGGCGGCGACGGCTTGAGGATGACCTGGAACTGGTAATAGTGCTGGAGCCGGTTCGGGTTCTCGCCATAGCGGCCGTCTTTCGGACGTCGCGACGGCTGCACGTAGGCGGCATTCCACGGCTTGGGGCCAAGCGCGCGCAACGTGGTCGCGGGATGAAACGTGCCTGCGCCCACTTCCATGTCGTAGGGCTGGAGAATGACGCAGCCCCACTCCGCCCAGTAGCGCTGCAAGGCGAGGATGAGGCCCTGGAACGACTGCGCAGGATCGAGACTGCCACGATGCGCGCGTTCCGCGGCACGAAGATCGGCTTCAGCCATCGCTTAAATTCTTGCCCATGAAGACGGCGGACCGTATCGGCGCCCCTCATGGGGGTCAAGCGACACGCGCTCCGCTCGCTTTTGCGCAAGCGGCAACACTGATCTGAAGCAGAAATCCACGCGGACCGGCTCCGCTTCGCGCGGAGGACGGTAATTCGGGGCCCTAATCGGCTAAAGCCGATATTCCCCGGTTACCGGATCACGGCGCAGCGTGCGGCGATTCGTTTCGGCGATCGGCACGCGTTTCGCGCGGTCGAGTTCCTCATTGATCCGGCGCACTTCCTTCACCACCCAATGCACCACCATGGCCCCGCCTACGGCAACCATTGTCCACTTGATGAGGGGCGAAAGAATAAAGGGTGACATCGGCACCTCCCGAGCAGTCGGGTAAAGACTAAAGCTTTGATGCGAACAAGGCAATTTATGGGCTGCCCTCGCGGTGCAACCCTGTACCCCCGATCTGGAATGACACTGTTGCGGCAAAAAGCTTTACTGCCCGCAAGGCAAGCGATGCCAAGAACAAGGACGGGCCTCCCGCATTACAGTCCATACCGCGCCCACCAGGCGCGCGTTTCGAGCGCTGAGATCAGTTCGTCGGCGAGCCCGGGATGGCGACCAATATCGTCGAGCGCCTTCACGCCGGAAAGCTTGCGCCCCAGCCAGCTGCGCTCGGCCGCGATCAACGGAGTCAGCACCTTGTCGCCGAAACGGATCCGCAGATCGGTGCGCAGATCGCCGATCCGGTCGATCAGGCCAAGTTCCTGTGCGGCAGATGCCGTCCAATATTCGCCCGAGAACAAGGTCGCATCCGCGCCGTTGAGTCGTGCACCCCTGCTCTGTTTGACCAAAGCGATGAAGCGTTCGTGAATTTCTTTTTGGATCGTCTTTAGCTTTTCCACATCCTCCGGCTTTTCCGGCAGGAACGGATCGAGCATCGCCTTGCGGTCGCCTGACGTATAGACCCGCCGTTCGATGCCGATTTTTGCGATCGCCTGATTAAAGCCGAAGGTGCCACCGATCACACCGATCGAGCCGACGATTGAAAATTGATCGGCCACGATCTCGTCAGCCGCGCAAGCGAGCATGTAGCCGCCGGATGCGCCGACATCCTCGACATAGGCGATGACCGGAATTCCCTTCTCCTCCGCCAACAAACGAATGCGGCGGTAAATCAGATGCGACTGTGCGGGAGAACCGCCCGGAGAGTTGATCGCAAGGGCGACCGCCCGCGCATTGTGAACCGCAAAAGCGCGATCGAGCGACCGCGCCATCGTTGCGAGCGAAAGGCCCGGCCGCAGCGGTGCCCCCAGGCCGATAACCCCGGTCAGCCGCACCACCGGCACGACCGGTATCCCGCGCCGGAACCGTGCCGGCACGAAGCGGCCTGCAGCGTCGACCGTTCGTCTCAGAAGGTCGGGCATTGGTTGAGATGCGGAGGTAGCCATGAAGATCAGTTAGGAGGATGACGTCACGAAGTAAAGCCGGGCGCGGCTCGCATAAAATTTGCATCAACCGTGAGCCGCCTCACAGAAATTGACGAAGTCGTGTGCTCACATTGCCGCGAGTTTCACGTCAACGTCTGAAATTACCCAAATTTTAAGAACTGAAATGCCTCCTGCGTTACTCCGAGAAAGCGCGTCGCAGATGCAACACGGAGCCGGAACATGGATACGAAGTTGACGATGGTTTTTTTGCTGATCGGCGCCGTCATTACGCTGTCCAAGATGGACGACGGCTTGCTTGATCGGCTGCGGAGCCAATTTGCGCGATCGCACTGGCGCGAACTCATGCCGGGGCGGCGCAAATCTTGAAGCAAGCCCGCCGTCACGCCCAGCTCTTTGCGAGCGGCAGGATTGCGCCATCGCGCAACACCGCCTCTGCCGCCTGGGACGGCCTTCCGTCCGCATCGTTGAGAAAAAAAGCCGGGTAGAGCCGGAGGGGCGCGGCGCTCGCCTTCGTGGCGCGCACCAGAACCCGAATGGCGGTCGTATTGGGTCGTGGGTGAACCGGGAGTACGGCAATCTCGCCGAAAGCCGTTGACAGTCGCGCCAGCACGTCGCCAAGCCCATCGGCACGCCAAATCAGTGTCAGCGTCCCTCCGGCGCGCAAGAGCCGCGCCGCGGCTTCGACCCAGATTGCCAGCGTATCTGCTGCTGCGGCATGTGCCAGCCGTCTGCCGGCATCCGGCGACAGGTTCTGCCGCTCCGCATCGTTGAACGGGGGGTTCATCAAAACGCGATCCGCACTGGCGACCGCCAGATCAAGACAGGCAACGTCGGAGACGACCGCGTTCACGCGATCACCAAATCCGTTCATCGCCGCGTTCTCGGCGGCAAGCGCAACGAGCGAGGCATCAATCTCTGCCAACGTCACGCTCAGCCGCTCAACACGCCAAGCCAGCGCCAGCCCGGCAGCGCCGACGCCCGCACCAAGATCAACGGCGTGTTCGCCGGGATGGGCCGGGGTCGCCGCCGCCAGCAGAATGGCGTCATGCCCGAAGCGATGTCCCTTGCGCGGCTGCCGCAGCCGGAGCCGGCCTCCGAGCACAGCGTCATCGGTGACGGCCGCCTGATTGTCAGTTCTCATTCGGACGAAGCTCGTGCCCGAATCCTGCATCTTGCAATAACTGCCGGGCCCGCGATTCGTAATCTTCATCGACCAGCACGCGGCGCGGCAGCACGCCGAGGGAGCCTTCAAGCACGCTCATGTTCTGGTCCAGGATCATGTTGCGGATGCCCGCCGCATCGAGCAATGCCACCACTGCCGAAACAAGCACGGCATCATTGGTCCGCAGGATTTCGCGCATGATCAGCTCCGGCGCCCCGCGGCGAGGAATGGGGGATTTCAATAAAGCCGCACATATACTGCTCTTTCCGAACCATCGGCCCACCCACCATATCGCATGTCAGCCATCCCGACGGACCGCACTTGCCCCCATACGATAGCGTTTCTATTCTCGCGCGTCCTTATGGTCCGTAGGAGAGCCGTTCGTGGCCGTCGTCGTTCCTTTCGAAAGTCCGTCCTCTGCGACGGTCGAACGCCTATCCGCGCTGGTGGCCCACGATCTGGAGCGGGTCAACACCACGATCGTCGCACGGACCGGTTCGGACGTAACGATGATCCCGGAGATTGCAAACCACCTGATTGCCTCGGGTGGCAAGCGGCTGCGCCCGATGCTGACGCTGGCGATGGCGCGCCTTGCCGGTTATTCGGGCGATGGGCACATCAACTTCGCGGCCGCGGTCGAGTTCATGCATACGGCCACGTTGCTGCACGATGACGTGGTCGACGAAAGCGACATGCGGCGGGGCAAGCTCGCCGCGCGCATGCTGTGGGGCAACGAAGCAAGCGTGCTGGTCGGCGATTTCCTGCTAGGCCAGGCCTTCAAGATGATGGTCGAGGTCGGCAACCTCCGCGCCCTTGAAATCCTTTCGTCCGCCGCCGCCGTGATTGCTGAAGGCGAGGTGATGCAATTGTCCGCGGCCAAGAACACGGCAACGACGGAGGATGAGTATCTGGCCGTGATCCGCGCGAAGACGGCTGAGTTGTTCGCCGCGGCTTGCGAGGTCGGGCCTGCGCTGGCCGGCAGCGGAAAGGCCGAACAGGCCGCGTGCCGGTCGTTCGGCATGAATCTCGGTATCGCCTTCCAGCTTATCGACGACGCGCTCGACTACGGCGGCAAATCGGCCAAGCTCGGCAAGAACGTCGGCGACGATTTCCGCGAAGGCAAGATCACGCTTCCGGTCGTGCTCTCATTCAGACGCGGGACGGAAAGCGAGCGCGCATTCTGGAATCGCACGCTCAGCCAAGGTGACGTCCGCGACGGCGATCTCGATACGGCCATCGCGCTCATGGTCAAGCATCGCGCGCTTGAGGATACCGTCGGGCGCGCACAGCATTATGGCGCGATTGCCAAGGACGCTCTCGCCCTCGAACCTGAGTCGCCGATCAAGCAGGCGCTCGAAGAAACGGTCGAGTTCTGTATTGCGCGAGCGCACTAACGCCCGCGGTCAGTATCGATCGGTGTAGCCTTGGCTGGGATCGCGCGCGAGCGTCGCGCGTACGTGCAGGTCGGGATCCTCGCCAACGTAATCGCCTCCCGAATACACCGGCGGCGAACACCCGTTCCACTCCGGCTTCGGCCGTACGCCGACTAACCACTCGACAATTGACGGCTGGATCGCGACGTCGCGGCAATACTGCCGCGTGTAATACTTCCAATGCGTCTTGTGTTTTGCCGATGCGGCGTCGGAAGGGCCTGCGCCGATCAGAAGCGCGCCGGCAATTGCAAAGCCGATAAACTGTAACTTCATTGCGAACTCCTTCGCCGCAGGAAATGCGCGCTCATCGTTGATACTGTTCCGCCCGAAGCCGCCGATTTCAAGGCCGATTGACCTTCCGCGGGGCGAGAACCGTTGAACAAATCCACCACCCCTCCTGTAGGAGTGAAAGCTTTTTTGCCGCCGTTTGCGCCTCGCCTTCCGTTTCAAACAGGCCAAAACATGTTGCGCCTGAACCTGACATACGCGCGAGCCGGCAGCCTGGCAATGCACGCAGAGCCGTCAGCACGTCGGCAATCACCGGCGCACACGCGATCGCTGCCCGATTGAGATCGTTCCCGTAGTCGGCAAGAAAGTCGACCAGCGGCTCAAATCCGGACGGAGGATCGAGCAGATATTTCCGCGTGCGATCCGCCGGCTCGAATGCCGCGAATACATCGCGCGTCGGCACCGCCACGCGCGGATTGACCAGCACTGCCGGCAGCGGCGTCAACTTGATCGGTTCGTAGAGCACGTCACCGATGCCCGCCATGACGCGCGATTCCGAATCGAGGCACACCGGCACATCCGCGCCGACGAGAGCGGCGGCCGTCCGCACCTCCTGGTCAAGAGCGAGACCATTGGCGCGCGCGAGCAGCCGCAAAGCGGCGGCGGCATCGGCGGACCCGCCGCCAAGCCCAGCCGCCGCCGGAATTTCCTTCCGGAGCGTGAAGCGCCCCGTCCTCAATTTCGGAAAGCGCTCCGTCAAAGCCCGCACCGCCTTCAGAACCAGATTATTCTCGCGCGGCCCCGTCGCTTCGGAAAAAGGACCGCTGACGGCGAGCGCCAGCGGAGCCTCCGGATCGAGCTCTAGCGTATCCGCAAGGTCGGCGAATGCGACAAGGCTTTCGAGCTCGTGCAGGCCGTCCTCACGGCGGCCGAGCACGCGCAACGTCAGATTGATCTTGGCCGGAGCCTTTTCGATCAACGGCTCGCGCACGCGAATGCCTTAACCGCCGTCGCCGCCCTTTTTCGCAGCACGCGCTTGCGAGGATGTTTCATCGGGCAAGCCCGACTTCAGCTTGGCTTCGATCTTCGACAGTTCTTCGGGCTCTGGTTTCATGTCCCGTGCGTGGGCCCATTGAAATTTGGCCTCGAGCGTACGTCCGACGCGCCAGTAAGCATCACCAAGATGATCGTTGATCGTCGGATCTTCAGGCTTGAGCTCGATCGCGTGCTCGAGCTGTTTAACCGCCTCATCGTAGTTGCCGAGCTTGTAATACGCCCAGCCAAGGGAATCGACGATGTAGCCGTCGTCCGGGCGCTGCTGGACGGCTCGCTTGATCATCTTCATGCCTTCATCGAGATTTACGCCCTGATCGATCCAGGAATAACCGAGATAGTTGAGCACCTGCGGCTGATCGGGATAAAGCTCCAGCGCCTTTTTCAGATCGGCCTCTGCCTTCGGCCACTGCTTCGAGCGCTCGTAGCAAATGCCGCGGAAATAATAGATGACCCAATTCGGCTTCGTCGGGTGCTCGATGGTGGCAATGCCCTTGGAGTAGACGTTCGCGCACTCGGAAAACTTCTTGTGTCCGCGAAGCACGTTACCGAGCGCCGTGATCGCTTCGATATCGTTCGGATACTCTCGAACAAGCGCGCGCAGATGCTTTTCGGCCTCGTCCGATTTCTTCAGCGCGTCGAGATTGGATGCCATCTCGATCAAGGCATTGCGGTGCAACGGCGAGTTTGCGGGCACCCGTTCGTATGCCTTGATCGCCAGTTCCGGCTTTTTCATCGTCTCGTAAAGATCGGCGAGCGAGAGCAGGGCCAGCGGATGGCGCGGCTCGAGATACAACGCAAGCTGCAGGTAAACGAGCCCGAGATCCTCGCCGCCGCGCCGTCCGAGCGACGCGCCAAGGCCGTACAACGCCTCGGCGGCACCGGCCTGCGCGCTCGCAACGAGCGGGCGCAATTTTCCGCCGCCCTTCACTTTGGCGATGGCATCTTCGATAAGCGGATGATGCGGCAGCAGCTTGTCGAAGTTCTTGTAGACAGTTAGCGCTTCGTCATTGCGATTGTTGCGCGATAACCAGCTGCCATAAGCCTCTACCACGCGGAGCGCGGACGGATCGAGCTTGTACGCCTGCTCGAAGCGCTTGCCGGCTTGCTTCTTGTGGCCGGCAAGATCAAGGATCATTCCGGCGTGCAAATCTTTGAAGATCGTGTACCAGTCGGGCCCGCTAAGCCGGTCGATCGTCGCCACGGCGTCTTTCTCGTCACCGGCCCCATACCGTGCCCAGGCGGTCAGCAGCGTCGCGGTCAAGTCGGTTATCGGGCCGCGTACTGAATGCGCGAAATCGTGGCGCGCGCTCGAATAATGCTTTTGCTTGACCTCGTATACGCCGAGCACAAGGCGCGCGATTTTGTCGTTCTTGTCGTGATCAAGGACGCGTTTCGCAAACGTCACCGCCTCGTCTACCTCGCCGCCGACCAGCAGCGAGAGGAACGTGCGGTCGAGCAATTCAGGATTCTTTGGATCGCGCCGCAGCGCAGCCTCGTAGAAAGCGGCGGCGGCGGCTGCGTCGCGCTGCTGCCCGGCGTGGCGCGCCGCGAGGTAACTGCCCGCCGCGCTCATGGCTGCCAACTCGCGCGCACTCGGCGTCTGAGCGCCGAATGCCGGCGGCACCGCCGTAACAGAAATCGCAAGCGCGGCGCTGGCCACGCACCGGAACAGGTTTGAAGAGGTCACGAGCGATGCTCCATGGGACGGCGCGCCAAATATATTCGCGTTTCGCCGCCGGTGTTAGGCCGAGAATGGACTTTTTGCGCCTGGGTCGCAAGAACAGAACGGCAGAACGTGTAAGCGAGCTTGAAAACGCTGATGTGGCAGGATCGTGACCGACCACAAGAACCCTACATCACATGTTCGGATAGTTTGGCCCGCCGCCGCCTTCAGGTGGAACCCATGTAATATTCTGATTCGGGTCTTTGATGTCGCACGTTTTGCAGTGAACGCAATTCTGCGCGTTGATGACGAACTTCGGCTCGCCGCCCTCCTCCACCCATTCGTACACCCCCGCCGGACAGTAACGCGCCGATGGGCCGGCGAAGCGGTCATGCTCGGAAGATTTCTGTAAGCCCATGTCGGCCACGCGGAGATGGACGGGTTGATCTTCCTCGTGATTGGTATTGGAAAGGAATACCGACGAAAGCCGGTCAAACGTCAGCGCACCGTCGGGCTTCGGATAGGCGATCGGCGTGCATTCGGACGCCGGCCTCAAGGTGGCGTAATCCGGTTTGCCGTGACCGAGGGTGCCGAACAGCGGCACGCCGAAGGTGTTGGCCCACATGTCAAGCCCGCCGAGCGCGATGCCGGCAATCGTACCGAACTTGGACCACAGGGGCTTGGCGTTGCGCACGCGCCAGAGATCGCGGCCGATGGCCGAGCTGCGCCACGCCTCCTCATAGGTCACGAGCTCGTCGCGTGCGCGTCCCGCGTCCAATGCGGTAACCACCTGCTCGGCGGCAAGCATCCCGGACAGCATTGCGTTGTGGCTGCCTTTGATGCGCGGCACATTCATGAAGCCCGCGTCGCATCCAATCAGCGCGCCGCCGGGAAACGTGAGCTTCGGCACCGATTGATAACCACCCTCGGTAAGCGCGCGTGCGCCGTAAGCGAGCCGCTTGCCGCCTGCGAAAGTATCGCGCACCAGAGGATGCGTCTTGAAGCGCTGGAACTCTTCATACGGTGACAGATACGGGTTCGAATAATTGAGATGAACGACGAAACCGACCGAAACGAGATTCTCATCGAAATGATACAGAAATGAGCCGCCGCCGGTCGAATTGTCGAGCGGCCAGCCGAACGTATGTTGCACCAATCCTTTGCGATGTCTGTCCGGCGCGACCTGCCAAAGCTCTTTCAAGCCGAGCCCGAATTTCTGCGGTTCGCGATCGGCAGCGAGTCTGAACCGCGCGATCAACTGCTTGCCGAGATTGCCGCGCGCTCCCTCGGCAAAGAGTGTGTACTTTGCGCGCAGCTCCATGCCACGCGTAAAATTATCCTTGGGTTCGCCGTTCTTCCCGACGCCCATATCGCCTGTCGCGATGCCGGCTACAGCGCCGTTGTCCTCGTAAAGCACTTCAGATGCGGCAAAGCCGGGATAAATCTCGACGCCGAGCGCTTCAGCTTTTGTTGCAAGCCAGCGGCATACGTTTCCCAAGGATACGATGAAGTTGCCGTGGTTGTTCATCAGCGGCGGCATCAGGAAATTCGGCAACCGGACCGCGCCGCTCGCGCCGAGCCAGTAAAACCGGTCGTCGGTCACTTGAGTTTTGATCGGCGTATCCCCGGCGCGCCAGTCAGGCAGCAGACGGTCCAATCCAGTCGGGTCAATTACGGCGCCCGACAGAATATGGGCACCGACCTCCGAACCCTTCTCCACGACGACGACGGAGATTTCAGGATTGATCTGCTTGATCCGGATCGCGGCCGCCAAGCCCGCCGGGCCGGCTCCGACGATCACGACATCGAATTCCATTGCCTCGCGGGCGGGCACATCCACCATGAGGACTCCTTCCAGTCTTCATTTTCCACTTTTGTGCACAGCCGGCAATCATATCCGTGGTATGATCAATCATGGTCCCCACAACGGAACATGCTGCGCGCGAACTGCTCGATTTCTATGTGGAAGCGGGCGTTGACGCGATAGTCGGCGAAGAGCCAATCGACCGGCTTTCGGACTCCGCGGCGAACCAGGCGCCTCATTCCAATTCTTCCGCTTCGGCACAAGTCGGCCGGCACAGCGAATCGGGCGACCGGCACGAAAAAGCGAAGAGCGCTATTCTAACTCCTTCTTCATCCCTCCCCGACAACCAGGGAACGGGCAAGACTCGTGCGGTCGCCTCAACTCCGCTCGCCCCGGATGCGGCCACAATGGCGGCGCGCGAAGCTGCACGCAGCGCCAGGACGCTCGAAGAGTTACGGGCTATCCTTGAAGCGTTCGACGGTTGCTCGCTCAAGCAGTCGGCCACCCAGCTTGTTTTTGCCGATGGAAATCCTGCGTCGCGGCTGATGCTGGTCGGTGAAGCGCCCGGGCGCGATGAAGACATTGAGGGGCGGCCTTTCGTCGGCCGCTCGGGCAAATTGCTCGACCGCATACTGGCCGCGATCGGGCTTGATCGCACAAGCGTCTACATTGCCAACATTGTGCCGTGGCGGCCGCCGGGCAACCGCACGCCGACGCCCCAGGAATCGCAAATCTGTTTGCCGTTCATTTTGCGCCAGATCGAGCTGGCCGATCCCGACATTCTCGTCTGTCTCGGCGGGCCGTCCGCCCAAACGCTGCTCGGCGTCAAGGAGGGCATCACGAAGGCACGCGGGCGCTGGTTCACGTTCAACACCGGGAAGCGTGAGATCCGCGCCATGCCGACATTTCACCCGGCCTTCCTGCTGCGCAGCCCGCTACAAAAACGCTTTGCATGGCGTGACTTCCTGGCAATCAAGAAAGCGCTCGATTCGGATCAGCGATAAGCGACCAGGATCGCACCAGCGGCGATCAGAATAATGCCGAACCAGTTCGGTCCCGTGAGCCGCTCTCCAAGGAAGATGACGCCGAACAGCGCCACCAGAACGACCGAGAGCTTGTCGATAGGCGCGACCTGCGCCGCCTGCCCGAGCTTGAGCGCGCGGAAATAGCACAGCCACGACGCGCCGGTGCCGAGGCCGGAGAGCAGCAGGAACAGATAGCTGCGCGGCGGAATCGATCCGGGCGACTGAAATTCGCCGGTCGCCAGCAGCAGGAAGGCGAGCGTAACGACAACGACAACCGTACGAATGAACGTCGCGAGATCGGAATTGATGTTCTCAACGCCGACCTTGGCGAAAATGGCGGTGAGGGCCGCGAACACCGCCGACAGGACCGCCCACAATTGCCAGGATGAGAGCGCGCCGCTCATTCAGCCTTTCCGCATATAGGCCGGCACACCGCCACTCAGGAAATCCTCGCGCGGCGGCGCAAACACATCGATTACTTCGGTATTCTCGGGAAAAAAGCCTTCATGCTCGACACCGCCCGGGATGACGGCGATGTCGCCCGCACGCATCGTGCGTTTCTCGTCGCCGATGCGGAAATCCATGCGCCCTGTAAGCATGTAGACGATCTGCTCGTGCGGGTGCTTGTGCGCAGCGGCGTGCGCGCCGGCCTTCATCTTCCACCACACGATCATTCCCTGCTTGCCGGAAAGCGTGCGGCGACTGATTTTGTCGCTAAGGCGTTCCTCGGGCAGCGCGGCGAGTTCGCCGAAGCCTTCCAGCACCGGCATGGCATTCACCCCGAGATTGCGAATTTGATGACGAACAGGAGCGCCAGCACGATCACTGCCGGAGACGCTTCCCGCAGCTTGCCGGAGATGATTTTCAGCACGGCATACGTGATGAAGCCAAGGCCGATGCCGGTCGCGATCGAATAGGTGAGCGGCATCGTGATCGCCGCGACCACAGCCGGGGCGTACTCCGTCGCATCATTCCAGTCCACTTCGGCAAGGCCGCGCGCCATCACGCAGGCAACATAGAACAGCGCGGCCGAGGTCGCGTAGGCCGGGATCATGCCCGCGAGCGGCGAAAAGAATAGTGCAAGCAGGAAAAAGATCGCGACGAATACCGAGGACAACCCGGTGCGCGCGCCGGCCTGCACACCCGCCGCGCTCTCAATGTAGCTCGTGGTGGTCGATGTGCCGATGAGCGATCCGAACATCGCGGCGAAGCTGTCGGAGATCAGCGCTTCCTTCATGCGCGCGAGCTTGCCGTCTTTCATCAAGCCGGTGCGGTGCGTGACGCCGATCAGCGTGCCGGCATTGTCGAAAACATCGATGAAAAGGATCGAGAAGATCACGATGAGAAACGTGGGCTCGGCAATGCGCGAAAAGTCGAGCTGGAACAGGGTCGGCTTGATCGAAGGCGGCAGCGAGACGATGCCGGAATAGTGCGTGAGGCCAAGCGGTATGCCGATGATCGCCACGACCAGGATTCCGATAAGCGTTCCGCCCATAATGCGCCGGTAATTCAGCGCCGCGATCAATACGAAGCCGAACAGCATCAGCACCGGCTCCCAGTGGCGAAGATCGCCGAGCGTCACCAGGGTCGCCGGCTGCGCGACAATGATGTGCGACTCTTCAAGCGCGATGATACCGAGGAAAAGGCCGACACCGGCGGAGACTGCCATTTTCAGGTTATGCGGAATGGAGTCGATGACGTACTGGCGGATGCGAAACACGGAAATGAAAAAGAAGATGACGCCCGAGCAGAACACGGCCGCGAGCGCCTGCTGCCATGTGTATTTGTAGGTCAGCACGACGGTGAATGCGAAGAACGCATTGATACCCATGCCGGGCGCAAGCGCGATGGGATAGTTGGCGTAGAGCGCCATCACCAGCGTGCTGACGGCAGCTGCGATGCAGGTCGCAACGAACACAGCGCCCGCGTCCATGCCGGTCTTGCCGAGAATCGCGGGGTTCACGAACACGATGTAGACCATCGTGAGGAAGGTCGTCAGGCCGGCGATGAATTCGGTGCGGACGCTTGTTCCGTTTTCCGCCAGCCTGAACTGACGTTCGAGGAAAGAGGTTTCGCTCGCGGTCGTGTCTGTCATCGCAGGTCTCCCAACCCGTGGCTGCCGCGACACGATATTCCCAAACGTCGCGGGCTGCCTGCTGACAGGTTACTTGTCCACTGCGACGCGCCCGATCAACGTCCGTCAGCGGCCGCCGCGTTTTGCCCCGACTGCGGCCGGATGACCGCCCAGCCCATGCGGATATGCGGAAGGAAGCCGTCAACCCGCCGCTCAAAGACCTGCGGTACCTCCGGGATCAATCCCGGAAATCCGGCTTTGATCTCTTGCGGCGGCGCCGCGCTGGTCCCGGGAGCCGGCCATACCAGAACGCCGCCCTGCGCGCGTATGTCGGCGGGCGTCGCCCAGGGACTGCGTTCCGGCGCATCGCTGAAATACACATGCGGGTGACTGGGCGAGCCAAGCGCGACCACCGCGGCCGTACGGGTGTCTCCGACCACATAGGGCAGCGGCCTGCCGGTACGGCGCTGGTAGGTATCGGCGAAGAAGCGCCCCATCGCGTTCGCCGGCTGTGCGACACGCAAATCGGTGGGAAATACCCAAGGTAAGATTGTCACCGCAAGCGCCGTGAGTGCCGGCGGCGCAATCAGCAACCCGACCCACGTAAAACTTACGACGCGTTCGCGATAAAGCGGCACACGGTCGCCGGCAAGGACAATGATCGCGAGTCCTGACAGCAGAACCAGCGGGCCGACGCGCACGAGCGGCTCGACGCGACCGTAGGCAGCCACGATCACCAGCGCGACCAAGGCGGGCGCGATTGCAAAATAGTAGACGAACGAGCGCGCGAACGGCCGCGTCGGCATGCGGTCGATTTCGGGCGGGAGTTCTTTGCGGCGGCGCCTTGGAAAGCCGCTTGCCGACCATACCAGCAGCAGCAACCCGAGATGAACGGCAACAATCAATCCGAGCAATTGGAACGCGGGCTTGGCCGCGAGGACCGGCATCATGTTCTGCCGCAAGGTTTCGAGCAGCGGCTTGTCCGACTGCAGCAGCAGCCAGGCAATGTGTGGCGTCACGATGAACAGCAGCAGCAAGATTGCAAACCACGGCTCCGGATGCGCAAACGAGGAATGCACGCGGCGCGAAAACAGTGAGAACACGATCAGCAGCGCCAGCAGAATCAATCCGGCATAGCTTGTGAGCAGCAGCAGCCCCAGATCGACGGCCAGCAAGAACCAATACCCAAGCTCGCGCTGACCCGCGGCCCGCCAGTAGTGCAGCAGTGCGAGCGCCCAAAGCGGAAGCGCGAGCACCGCCGGACCAAAGTCCACCGACGGCGCTGAAAAGGTTGCAATGCCGATCATCAACAACACCGCAAGCACCGCATGCCGCGTGCCAACGATCAGGCGCCCGAGCTCGAATACGGCGCGATATGCGGCAACCATGCAGGCCTGCGCCAGCACGTAGATACCGAACGCGCCGGCCATTCTGAACGCGACCTCGCCGAACCAGAAAGCAAGCGGCGGCCCAAGATGACTCCCGAGGCGAAATTCGCGGCCGATCGCAAGCAGCATCGGCACGTCACCGGGCGGCGTGCTGTAAAATATCGACGGCACAATCACCCATAGCGCAGCCTGCGTGAGGACTGCCGCCCAGAAGACGGCCGATGGCCGCCCGCGCAGGAATTCGACGATCAGTGAGACGTAATGCATCGGCCCGCGCGCACCTTCATCCCCCTCCCCCGCAAGGAAAGGGTCGATCGCGGCGGGGCATCTTGCCGAACCCCACCTGGCTCGTTTTCGCTCGCCACCCACCCGCAAGCGCGAAAGGGTCAAGAGCGGACGGCAGGATTAGAGAACGAACCTCAGCGTGGCAACAAGGTGGCTATGGCTTCTTCCGCCAATATCTCGGCAGCTTCGGCGCCCGAGGCAGCCAGTTTCGCTGCCACCGGCGCGAACGAACGACGATGGTGGATCGTTGGCCCGAGTTTCGCCAGCGCGGCGAAATGTTCCGGCACGCTGTAGCCCATGTGGCGCTCGAAGCCGTAACCGGGATGGGCAAGGCCGAGTCGTCTCATCAGCCGGTCGCGAGTAACCTTGGCGACAATGGAAGCGGCGGCGACTGAGGTCACCAGCGCGTCGCCGCTCACCACGGCTTCGCAGTCGCAGCCGGCGTCGATCTTCATGTTACCGTCGACGAACACGAGTTTGGGCCGCACAGGCAGCGCCTTCACGGCCTGCGCGAGCGCCCATAGCGAGGCACGCAGGATATTGTCGCGATCGATCCGCTCCACCGTGCCGAACGCCACCGCGACCTCGGCCGTCGCGCATATCTTTGCGTAAAGTTTCTCGCGCTGCTCGGCATCGAGCTTCTTCGAATCGTTGAGCCCCCGCGGAATGCGTTTGGGATCGAGTATCACCGCGGCAGCGACAACGGGCCCCGCAAGCGGTCCCCTGCCCGCCTCATCGCAACCGGCAACCGGCCAGACGCCGCGGGCGAGCGCCCGGCGCTCCCGGCGGAACGTCGGACGCAATTCCGGCTCGTTGAGCGGCAATCTTGCGGTTTGCGCTCTGGCAACGGCGGCTCGGCCCATAGGCACGATCAAACGCGCGGGCGAACGCGAAAGTCAACGCGCGATGTGAAATGCGGGGAAAGCGTCAGCCCAGGAAACAGCGCTTAATCCGGCAGGATCAAGCGCCCGTCGGCTGTGAATGCAAATCCCGGCGCCTGCACCACTTCCCAGCAGTGTCCGTCGGGGTCGGCGAAATAACCGCGATAACCGCCATAATCGGTCGTACCGGGAGCGCGTAACGGCTCGGCACCCGCGCGAATGGCTTTCTCGATCACATCGTCGACTTCCTCGGCAGTCTCGCAATTCCACGCCAAGGTTACGCCGCGAAATGCCTGTGGCCTCGGCTCAGCTGCAAGCGTCGAATCGTTCGCCAGCTTTTCCCAATCCCAGAGCGCCAGTACGACGCCGCCTGCGTCGAAAAATACGACCTCATCTCCGGTCGCACGAAATTTCCGTTTGAACCCGATCGCTTCGTAAAAGCGCGCGCTTGCGCGCAAGTCACGCACGCCGAGCGTCACGGCAGTCAATTTCGCTGCGGGCAAATTCATACAACACTCATCCAAACAGATTGAGTTGCTCCGCGCCTCCCTTGGGCTTGCGGAAATGCTCGGTCGTCATCGTGTATTTGCGACGATTGAGTCCGAGTTTCTCACACGCCATCTCGAAGCGGCGGCCGATCATCCAGGCATAAGGCCCGCCGCCTTTCATGCGCTTGCCCCAGGTCGAGTCATAGTCCTTGCCGCCACGCGTATCGCGGATGAGCTTGAAGACGTGATCGGCACGGTCCGGGTAATTCGCTTCCAGCCACTCGCGGAAGAGATCACGCACCTCCAGCGGCAGCCGCAGCAGCACGTATCCCGCTTCCTTGACCCCGGCGACGGCGGCCGCATCGAGGATGCGCTCGATCTCCATGTCATTGAGCGCCGGAATGATTGGCGCAACCATGACCGTCGTCGGCACGCCAGCCTGTGATAAACGCCGCAGCGTTTCCAGTCGCCGCATCGGCGTTGCCGCGCGCGGCTCCATTTTGCGCGCGAGCGCGGGATCGAGCGTCGTCACCGAAAGCGCGACTTTTGCAAGCCGCCGCTCCGCCATGCGTGCGAGGATATCGAGATCACGCAACACGAGCGCCGACTTGGTGACGATTCCGACCGGATGGCCGGCAGCGTCCAGCACCTCGAGGATGCGGCGCATCACCTGGTAGCGGCGCTCGATCGGCTGATAGGGATCGGTATTGGTGCCGATCGCGATGACCTTCGGCGCGTAATTGGTCGCGGAAAGTTCTTTCTCGAGAAGCTCGGCCGCGTCCGGCTTCACGAAGAGCTTCGACTCGAAATCAAGACCGGGCGACATGCCGAGATAGGCATGCGTCGGTCGAGCGAAGCAGTAGATGCAGCCGTGTTCACAGCCGCGGTAGGGATTTATCGAGCGATCAAACCCGATATCGGGCGAATCGTTCCGGGTGATTATTTTGCGCGTGGCATCGATCGTTACCGTCGTCTTGAATGCCGGTAATTCGTCGAGCGAGCGCCAGCCGTCATCGAAGGCGATGCGCGCCAGCGGCTCGTAGCGACCGCTGGCGTTACTCGTCGCGCCCCGGCCGCGCCGGCGTTCGAAATCAACAGCAACGCCGAGCAGGCCGGTGGTGTATTCGCCGAATTTGCCGTCGTCCGCCGGCGTGGAGGGCTGCCCCGCCGGCGGACGCTTCAAGGCTGTGGAGTTACGAGCCATGGCACCACCCTACCTCAACCAAGAGAACATAACAAGAACATTATCATTCAGGAATTTTTGCGAGGGCCCGGTGCCATCATTTTGGGGCTGCGGGGTTCACCTGCACATGACTTTGTGGCAAAGCCGCTCGAGGCAATCAGTTCCATGCTCAGTGCCATCATCGCGACGCGCGAATCAGAGCAGACGCTGGTGCGGACGCTTGCTGCACTGGTCCCTGGCGCGATCGCCGGCGTGTTGAAAGAGGTGATTGTCGCTGACGCCAACTCGCGCGACGCAACCGCCGAAGTCGCAGATCTTGCCGGCTGTCGCTTTGTGACGTCGCAAGGCCCCCTTGGCGAACGGCTAAGGAAGGCCGCCTTGGCCGCGCGCCGGCCGTGGCTCATGTTTCTGCGCGCGGGCGCCGTGCCGGGCGACAACTGGATCGCCACGGTCGAAAGCTTCGTCGCCACCGCCGAGCGGCTTGATCGTGCCGATAGCGTGGGCGCATTTCGCGCAGCTGCTCATGTCAGTGCGCACATCGGCGCTCAACGTCCCGGCTTTGGCGAAATCTTTGCATTGCTCGCGGCAATGATTGGAGGCAGGACGCCTCCAACGAACGGCCTGCTCATCGGGAAACGGCACTACCAGTCGATAGGCGGGCACCCCGACAGCGAGGATGCCGAGGCTGCATTGCTGAATCGCATCGGCCGTCGCCGCGTCGCCCTGCTGCCATGCGCGATCAGCTGGACAGGTCTTCCGGCCGATATTTGACTTAGTCAACTATCTGCCCCAAACTGCTCGTCATGCAAGCAGATCCTCGACGCGAACAGCACATCGCGGCAGTGCGGCGCTTCAACCGCTTCTACACACGGCAGATCGGCGTTCTGCGCAAAGGTTATCTCGATAGCCCCTATTCGCTCGGCGAGATGCGCGTGCTCTACGAAATTGCGCATGGCGCGCGCACCGCGAGCGAGATTGCAAGCAACCTCGATCTCGACGCCGGCTATCTCAGCCGTGTGCTGCGCCACTTCGAGAAGCGCGGCATGATCAAGCGAACGGCTTCCGCAAAGGACGCACGGCAAAGTCATCTCACGCTAACGGCACGCGGGCGCAAGATGTTTGCGCCGATGGAAAAACGGTCTCAGCGACTGGTCGGCGACATGCTGGATGCGCTCGATCCCGCTTCGCAGGAGCGCATTGTTTGCGCAATGAATTCAATCGAAACGCTGCTGAACGGAAAAGCTCAGCCAAGAACAGGCGAGAAATGCATCCTGCGCCCGCCGAAGCCGGGCGATTACGGCTGGATCGTCAAACGCCACGCCGAAATTTATGCGAAAGAATACGGCTGGACCGAACCGTTCGAGGGCTTGTGCGCGCAGATCGTCGCCGATTTTGCCAACAACCATGATCCGAAATGCGAACGCTGCTGGATCGCCGAGGTGGATGGTGAGCCGATTGGAACTGTGATGATCGTCCGGGATTCTCCCGAAGTCGCCCGGCTTCGTTTGTTGCTGGTCGAACCGCATGCGCGCGGGCTCGGTATCGGAGCACGACTCGTCGACGAATGCATTCGGTTCGCGCGTGCTACCGGCTACAGGAAGATCACGCTTTGGACGCACAGCGTGCTGACTGCCGCGCGGCACATTTACGAGCGCGCCGGATTCAAGTTGACATCAAGCGAGAAACGCCACTCGTGGAGCAAGGATGTGGTGGCGGAGTTCTGGGATTTGACGTTGTGAGATCCGTCAGCCGTCCGGGCATCGAACGGATCGACGCGTTGATTGCGCCCTATATCCGCCGAACGCCAGTGGTGGAGATTGACGGTGCCGATCTTGGTATCGCCGCCGGAAAGCTGCAGCTTAAACTCGAGTTGCTCCAGCACGCCGGTTCATTCAAGACTCGCGGCGCCTTCGCTAATCTTTTGACGCGGAACGTGCCGGCTGTCGGGGTTGCTGCGGCTTCAGGCGGCAATCACGGCGCGGCCGTCGCCTACGCGGCACGCAAGCTCGGCATCCGCGCGCGGATTTTCGTTCCTACGATTTCCTCGCCCGCAAAGATCGCACGCATCCGCGATTACGGCGCCGAACTGTTCGTTACCGGCGACCGTTATGCCGATGCGCTCGCGGCATGTGAAAATTACATCGCTGACACCGGCGCGATGTCGGTGCACGCCTACGACCAGATTGAAACGATGCTGGGCCAGGGCACGCTGGCCCGGGAATTCGAGAATGCAGCCCCACAACTCGATACACTCCTTGTCAGCGTCGGCGGGGGTGGGCTGATCGCCGGAATCGCTGCCTGGTACGACAACCGGATCAAGGTCGTCGGCGTAGAACCCGAGTCGGCGCCGACGCTGACGAACGCACTGGCAGCCGGCCAACCGACCGATGCGCCGGCAGGTGGCATCGCCGCAGATTCGCTCGCACCAAAACGCGTCGGCGAACTTGTGTTTCCAATTGCGCGTGACTTCGTGAGCCAAGTGGTTTTGGTCGAGGACGACGATATCGCGGCCGCACAACGCACGCTTTGGCAGGTGCTGCGGATCGCGGCAGAGGCCGGCGGAGTTGCGGCGCTGAGCGCACTTCTCTCAGGACGCTACCGGCCACAGCGTGGCGAACGGATTGGCGTCGTCATCAGCGGTGGAAATACCGATGCGGTCAATTTCAGCCGATGAGCCGCATCGATCAGTGTCATCTGCGATTTCTGTTCCGAGTGCGCTTGGATGCGAAGCGCTTTTCGGTTGCGCCTGTCCCCAAGCCGCCCCGAGCACGGCGCAATCCGGCACCGTGCAGTTGTGCCAGCGTGCCGACCGTCCATGCTTGCGTGCCCCGGCGCAACTGCGCTGCTATGGCCGCCTAGACGGTCGCTCCTTTCGCCTTCGGGCGCCGCAGGTGCTCATCGAGCCGCGGCATGATCTCCACGAAATTGCAGGGCCGGTACCGATAATCGAGTTGATGCACGAGGATTTCGTCCCAGGCGTCCGCACAGGCGCCGGGCGAGCCCGGCAAGCAGAACACATATGTCGCTTGTGCCACGCCGGCGGTCGCCCGCGTCTGAATCGCGGAGGTCCCGATCTTGCGTGCGCTCACCATAAGAAACATGGTCGCGAATGCATCCATGCGCTTTTCAAAAAGCGGTTCGATCGCCTCCGGCGTGACATCGCGGCCGGTAAATCCGGTGCCGCCGGTCGTGATGACCACATCGATCATCGGATCGGCGATCCAAGCCTTTACACGCTGGCGGATGGCATCGACGTCGTCGGTAACGATCGACCGCTCGGCCACATGGTGTCCGGCCGCGCGAATGCGCTC
Organism: Pseudolabrys sp.; assembly: GCA_035760805.1. GTDB lineage: Bacteria > Pseudomonadota > Alphaproteobacteria > Rhizobiales > Xanthobacteraceae > Pseudolabrys. The sequence continues at coordinate 92,354 of DASTSG010000003.1, read as the reverse complement.
GGCGAGAACGTTTCCGGATTTGTCATCGGCAAGCTTGCGCGTATCTGAAACCGTCAAAACGGCGAACTTCAGCGCAACGAATTGCCTGCTTTCATCGATGCCTGCCATGAATGTTACCCTTCCTCACCGAGCTCCCGCTTGTTGCAGGCATCCATGCCTTCCCTCCTGAGGCGTGAATGGTGAGACAAAGCTCGGCCGCGAAAAAGAACTACAACTGTTTTGCCGCGAAGGTATCGCACGCCGATACCTTGCCCTGCTTCAGTCCTACATTGAACCAACGTTGTCGCTGCGCAGATGAGCCATGCGTAAAAGCATCCGGCACGACATAGCCTTGCGCCTGCTTCTGCAAACGATCGTCGCCGATTGCCGCCGCCGTTTGTAACGCGGCTTCGACGTCGCCGGGTTCGATCGTCTTCCAGCGTTGATTTGAGCGGTTGGCCCAGACGCCTGCAAGGCAGTCCGCTTGCAATTCCACGCGAACCTGCACGCGATTTGCCGCCGCCTTGCTGCCCGCCGCTTGCTGCAGCGATTGAGCCTTCGGCAGCACACCGATCAAATTCTGCACGTGGTGCCCGACCTCATGGGCGATGACGTAAGCTTCGGCGAACTCACATGCCTTGCCGTTACAACCACGAAAACGCATCTGAATCTCACGGAAGAAACTGGTATCGAGATAGATGCGCCGGTCATTCGGACAGTAGAACGGTCCCATTGCGGCGCGCGCCAATCCGCAGCCGCCCTGCTCGCCGCCGCGATAAAGCCGCAAACGCGGTGCGCGATATTCCCGTCCGGATGCCCGGAAAATGTCGCTCCAGGTATCTTCGGTATTGCCAAGCACAGCGGCGACAAAATCGCCGGCCGCGTCCGTCGGTCGGCTCGTTCGTGCCGGCGCCTGCCGATAAGGCTGCTCGTAGTGCGTCCGCGAAACCATCTCGGCGCCGCCGATGAGAATAGAAGGATTGATTCCGGTCGCCCATCCGATCAACGCGAGTACAACCACCGTACCAATACCAAGCCCGCCGCTTCCGATCGGAATCCCGAAGCCACCGCCGTAGCCGCTGCCGCCGTAACCACCGCCGTCGCGGTCGTCTTCAATATTGTCGCTACGGCGGAAATCGTCCCAACGCATCGGACCATCCCTTCATTTATGTTGTGCACATTACCGCTATTGCCGGGCTCGCGGAAAGCGACGCTAAGTTCCAGCGAGATAGGCAGAATTTGCCGAGTCGCAAGGACATTCGGTTAAGCCGTTTTTTACCTTGGGCGCGCATCATGCGAGGCACGTCGGTTGCAGGTCCCGCGTCGCCGACCGCGTCACGTGAGTCAGGTTTTGAGTCATGGTTGTGTCGCGTCGCGGGGCGCCCTCACGGGCGCCCCGTAGAGTTTCCGAGAGCACCCAACCGGCTCGCATTCTGGTCGGCGATTGCGTCACAGAAATCGCGAAATTGCCCGCCGAATCCGTCGATTTGGTGTTCGCCGATCCGCCTTACAACCTTCAGCTTCGCGGCGATCTGAAACGGCCTGACGACAGCCACGTCGATGCCGTCACGGACGATTGGGACAAGTTCGCGGATTTTTCCGCCTACGACGCGTTTACGCGCGCATGGCTCAGCGCCTGCCGCCGCGTGTTGAAACCGGCGGGCACGATTTGGGTGATCGGCTCTTATCACAATATTTTCCGCGTCGGGACACAGATGCAGGATTTGGGCTTCTGGATCCTGAACGACGTAATCTGGCGTAAGTCGAACCCGATGCCGAATTTCCGCGGCCGCCGCTTCACGAACGCACACGAGACGCTGATCTGGGCCTCGCGCGATGCGAACGCGAAAGGTTACACATTCAATTACGAAGTGCTGAAGGCCGGCAACGACGATGTCCAGGTGCGCTCCGACTGGACCATTCCGCTTTGCACCGGTGACGAGCGTCTCAAGGGCCGGGACGGCAAGAAGCTGCATCCGACGCAAAAACCGGAAGCGCTGCTTGCGCGCGTCATTCTTTCAAGTTCGCGCGTAGACGACCTCGTGCTCGATCCGTTTTGCGGCACCGGAACCACCGGCGCAGTGGCGAAGCATCTCGGCCGCCGCTTCGTCGGCATCGAGCGCGATTCCGTTTATGCAGCCGCCGCGGAAAAACGCATTGCGGCGGTGAAGCCGCTTGAGGCGCCAACACTTGTACCCTTCGTCAGCGCGCGCGAGGCGCCGCGCGTGCCGTTCAATGCGCTTATCGAGCGTGGCCTGATCACGCCCGGTGCCAATCTCGTCGACAGCAAAAAACGCCACCGCGCCCTGGTGCGCGCTGATGGCGCCGTTTCGCTCGGCGACAAAATCGGGTCGATCCATCGCATCGGTGCTCTTGCCCAAGGCCTCGATGCCTGCAATGGCTGGACGTTCTGGCACGTCGAGACGCCGAAAGGCCTCGTCCCAATCGACGATTTCCGCGCGCAAATCCGGTCCGAACTCGAACTCGCCTAAAGCCGGAACAAGCCGACCGAACGCAACGTTGGTTGGTGTCTCAACAAGCAGACACTGACACCACGATGCACGCTGTCTCGCATTTCTTTGATTCGGTCCTCGGGCTTTCGGCGTCCAGAGCCGAACAGCTCAGCGTGGCGCAGGTCTGCTTACGCGCTTTCGTCGTTTATATCGTGCTGATCGCTTACGTCCGGTTGGGCAAGAAACGATTCCTCGGCGAAGCGACCGCCTTCGACGTAATCCTTGTCATCGTCATCGGTTCGGTTTCCAGCCGTGCCATCTCCGGCAACGCGCCGTTCGTCGCATCGCTTGCCGCCACACTCGTCCTCATTCTCATGCACTGGCTCATCTCGTACGTGACGCAAAATTCCAAGACACTCGGTGCGATTACCAAAGGACACGACACACTGATTATCAAAAACGGCGTCGTCGATCGCAAAGGAATGCGCAAGACACATATGTCCGATGACGACCTGACCGAAGACTTGCGTCAACAAGGCGTGAAACAACCGAACGAGGTCGAGGAAGCGCGGCTCGAGCGCAGCGGGAAGCTATCCGTCATCAAGAAATGAGCACACGGTCCGGAGACAAAGAAGAAGACGAGAGCCCGCAGGACAACTGACCCATTCCTTGTCAGGCTATTCTGCAGATGCGAACGGCAAGCTGTCAGACATTGCCGCGCCCCAGCGAGCAGAGGACACGGAACACCCCGACCGCTGTTCCCGGAAACTGCTTCGACATTTGACTGCCGATGTCTTCAGCATCACGCTGCCGTAGCGTATCGATCAGCAGGCAGCCGGCTATTTTCGCGTCGCCGCCCCGCAGCTTTTCCTCGCCGGAGACCGGCAATCCGCGCGGATCAAGCGCGATCCAGATTTCGCCGCCCGCGACGCCCGGCCGGCGCACCAACGTTTCCAATTCTGATCTCAGCGCCGCCTCGTCCGGCTGATCGTTGAAGCGCACGGTGACCGCGTAAGAACCGCGAAAGCAGCCGCTCCGCGCCACACGCCGACAGACCGTGCGATTCATGTTGACGAAAACTTCGGACATGATCTTGCGCGTCATCGGCGTCGGATTGTCGAGCCGATCGAGATACGGCTTCGACGTGAGCACGTCCGGGCTTTCGGTCAGATAAAAATTGAAGTAGCGCGACGAACCGGAAATCGCCTCATGCCGGCGACCGAACAGAAAGCCGGGCACACTCAAGCGCTCAAGCAGATGCTCGCCCTGAAACCACTCCTCAAATTCGGCCTCACGGCCGGCGCGGCAATCGTTGAAGATCGCGAGAATGCCAGGCTCGCTCATTTCGCCGCCACGACCATGATCTCGACCTTGTAATCGGGTGAGGCGAGCTTGGCTTCGACGGTCGCGCGCGCCGGCGCGTTCCCGGGCGCAACCCACGCATCCCACACGGAATTCATCTCGGCGAAGTTCGCCATGTCGGTGATCCAGATATTGGCCGACAAGAGCTTCGATTTATCGGTGCCGGCCTTCGCCAAAAACCCGTCGATCTGCGCGAGGATGCTTCTGGTCTGTTCGGCGGTGGTCTTGCCTTTCGGCTCCTCGGCGACAATGCCGGCGAGGTAAACAGTGTCTCCATGAACCACCGCCTTGCTCATGCGCGGTCCGCTGTCATGGCGCTCAATACTCATTTGATGCCTCCCTTGCTTGAACCGGAGTGTACCGGAACCCAGCGTGCGGCAAACGCTTAACTAGCGAAGTCACCCCAACGCAAGGACACCGATCATGGGCTGGTTCTCCCCGGATATCGCGACGATGGATGATTTGTTCGTGCACGCTCTTCAGGACATGTACTACGCCGAGCGCCAGATCGAGAGGGCGCTGCCGGACATGGTGCAGAAGGCGAGCGATGGCGAATTGAAAAAAGCCTTTCAAACCCACTTGAGGCAGACGAAGACGCACATCAAACGGCTGGAGCAGGTCTTCAAAAAACTCAAACTCAAGCCCTCCGGTACCGACTGTCCGGCGATCGACGGCATTCTTAATGAGGCCAACGAAATCGCCGCCGATGTCAGCGACAAAGTCGTGATGAACGCTGCCCTGATCGGTGCAGCGCAAGCCGTCGAGCACTATGAAATCACGCGATACGGCACGCTCATTGCGTGGGCAAAGGCGCTCGGACATACCGATGCGGCGCAGCTGTTCGCCGCCAATCTCCGCGAAGAGAAGGCAACCGACAAAAAGCTCAATGGCATTGCCAAACGCAAGGTCAACCGCAAGGCCGTCGCGCGCCGGCCCAAGCCAATGAGCCGCCGCGAGCAGGAGGCGATGCTCGCAGCCTCGGTGGGTGTGCCGACCGTGTAGTTCGGAGCGGCCTCACGCAGATGGTCGCCGCGCACCTCCGACCCTGATAAGATGGCGCAAAGCCAAGGGGAAGGGCCATGAGCAGCATCGTCGACCATTATGTCGTCGCCCGGGTTCTGCTGACGGTGGTGACACTTGGATATGGTTTCATCACCATCCTCGCGGACTTCAACAAAACACATGCGACGAATCCCGCCTGGACGCCGCATGCGCGCTTTCATGTGGTCTGGCAGATTTGCAGCTATGTCGGCTTCGGTCTGCTGGCGCTTGCCCTTATTTGGATACCAGGCGAGCTGGCGACAGAACGCCTTTATTTGGCGTGCCTGATAGGCGCGATTGTCTACGGCGCTTTCTTTGTTGCTGTGTTTTCAATGCCACTCTATGGCGGAGGCGCGTTCGACGATAACGGTTATTTGCCGTTCAAAGCGCCACTGCCGCTGATCGCGCGTCGGTGGGACGTGAACATCACGGCGTTCAGTGTCCTGACGGTTGCATTGATTGCCGGCACAATTTCGCTTGTTGTCGGTTGATGAGAAGGTTTCGGCCCGCGTTCCGCCGCGATCATGGCGTCCACAGCGGTTTTTTGTTGCGCACACCGGCCAAAAGTTGCCGTCGTTGCCGTCTTTTTTCAGGGCACGGCCAGTCGATGCCCTAGCTGCGGCGGGCAGCCATATTGACCGCTCGCATAAGCCTCTGTCTATTGGGCAAAAAGCCACGAGGGGAAGCGCTCTTGCGTCACAGTTTCAAGCTGAAGAAAGACTATTATGCCGGCGGATTGATGATCCTGATCGGCCTCGTTGCCGCCGTGGAGGGTCAAAACTACAACGTCGGCACGTTACGCCAGATGGGACCGGGTTTTTTTCCGGTCGCTCTTGGGGTTCTGCTGATCTTTCTCGGCATCCTGATTGCGGGCACATCGCTCGGCTCAAGTGACGACGAAGAGCATGTCCTTCCTGAAAAACTCGAGTGGCGAGGCTGGGGCTGCATTCTCGCCGGTCCCGCTCTGTTCATAGTTTTCGGCAAGCTGGGCGGACTAGTGCCGGCAACGCTTGCCTGCGTTTTCGTGTCAGCGCTTGGTGACCGCTCCACCTCCATCAAGAGTGCCGCCATCCTCTCGATTGGCGTCACCATCTTTGGTGTCATTCTCTTTTCATACCTTCTCAAAATGCCGATGCCGGTCCTGAAGTGGGGGCTTTCGTGATTGAAACGGCACTCTCCGATCTGACCTACGGTTTCGGCGTCGCGCTTGAGCCGCACAATTTGATGTGGTGCATCCTGGGCGTGCTCGTCGGCAACATGGTCGGCGTGCTGCCGGGCATGGGACCGCTGGCGACAATTTCCATTCTGTTGCCGTTGACGTTCGGCATGAAGCCGGTGGCGGCCATTCTGATGCTGGCCGGCATCTATTACGGCGGCCAGTACGGCGGCGCGATCTGCTCGATTCTTCTGAATTTGCCATGTCATCCACCCCACGCGGTGACATGTCTGGACGGCTACCCGCTGACCAAACAGGGCAAAGGCGGCACCGCGCTCGGCATCACCGTCATTTCGTCTTTTGTCGGGGCGTCCTGGGGCATCACCGAGATGATTTTCCTCGCACCTGCCCTGGTCACCATCGCCTTGGAATTTGGCCCGGCAGAAGTGTGTTCGCTGATGCTCCTCGGCCTACTCGCCGGCTCGACATTGGCGCGCGGTTCGCCGCTGAAGGGAATCGCAATGACCGTCGTCGGGCTTCTTCTCGGACTCGTGGGAGCCGATCTCGAGACCGGCGTACCGCGCCTGTCGTTCGGAATCCTCGAACTCTATGACGGCGTCGAAATCGTTGCGCTGGCGCTCGGCCTGTTCGGAATCGCCGAGTTCATGCGAAGCATCAATCAGGAAGTAAAAATCGATCTGAAATATTCAAACGTGCGCGTGCGAGACATGTGGCCGAACCGCGCCGATTTGAAAAAGGCGATCGCCCCGATGTTCCGCGGCACCCTCGTCGGCAGCCTGTGCTCGTTGATTCCAGGTACCGGCCCGACCATCGCATCCTTTGTCGCTTACGCGACCGAAAAGAAAATATCGAAAAATCCGGGCAAGTTCGGCACCGGTGCTATTGAAGGCGTGGCGTCGCCGGAGGCTTCAACTCACTCTTCCGTGCAAGGCGATTTCATTCCGACCATGAGCCTCGGCATTCCCGGCGACACGACGATGGCGCTGATGCTGGGCGCTCTCATGATTCAGGGAATTGTGCCGGGGCCTCAACTCATCAGTCAGCATCCCGACATCTTCTGGGGCCTGATCGCGAGCTTCTGGGTCGGCAACATCGCGCTCGTCGTGCTGAATGTTCCGCTCATCGGGCTGTGGGTGAAAATGCTGACAGTTCCGTACAAATATCTTTACCCAAGCGCCCTCTTCTTTGTCTGCATCGGCGTTTATGGCGCCAACAACGACATGTTCCAGGTCGGCGAAACGATGGTGCTTGGCATCTTCGGCTACATTCTCCTGCTGCTGGGATTTCATCCCGCACCGGTGTTGCTCGGATTTGTGCTCGGCCCGCGCTTCGAAGAAAACTTCCGGCGCGCCATGCTGATCTCGCGCGGAGACCTCGGCGTATTCGTCGAGCGGCCGATCAGTGCCGTGTTCATCGGGCTTTGCTGTATCCTGATCCTGGCGCAAATCTTCATTTGGGTACGCGGCATCATGCGAAATCGCGCAAGAGCCAAGATCGCGCACGAGCCGGAACCGGTACCGACCACCACGCAGTCCTCGCCGGCCGAGTAGCGTCTCAGAGATAGCCGGCAAGGCCGACCGCGCCGGCAACGGCGAACAGCCAGAGCGGATTGAGGCTTGTGAAGTATGCAACGACGCCGGTCGCAACCGTCAATCCGGCAGCAATCGCGTTGTGGTCGGCGGCGCGCGCGACCACGAATGCGCTCGCGGCGACCAAGCCGAGCGACAGTGGTACCATGCCGGCCTGCACCGCCGCGCGCCATCGCGCGTGTTTGAAGCGATCCCAGGTGCGCCCAACGAAATAAGCAACCGTGCACGTTGGACCGATCATGGCTGCCGTCGTCACCAAGGCACCGGCGACACCCGCGACGTGATACCCGATCAACGTAACGATGATCATGTTTGGTCCGGGCGAGACCTGCGCGATCGCGAACATGTCTGCAAATTGCCGATCGTTCATCCAGTGCATCACATCGACAGCGATGCGGTGCATTTCGGGAATGGCCGCATTGGCGCCGCCGATTGCAAATAGCGAAAGGGCGGCGAAATAGCCGGCGAGCGTAAGCAGCGGCCCAAATCCGGAGTGGTCCGTCATCGCCGCATCCAGGCCAATGAAATGCTGATCGGCGCGAGTGCGATCAGCACCAACGGTAACGGCCAGCGGAGTATGCCCACTGCAATGAACCCGGCGAGCGCCACAACCGGTGCGAACCACGGTCCGCGCCGGAATAACGGCGCCGCCATTCTTGCGACCATCGCGACAATCAGACCGGCGGCGGCCGATGAGATGCCGCTGAGGATGCGCCCCAGCGCATCGATGTTGCCGAAATAGGCATAGATCACTCCAATAATCGTAACGATGACAACCGGAGGGCCCATCAAGCCGATCAAGGCGACCGCGGCACCAGGCGCGCCGCCGAAGCGTTGGCCGAAAACAACTGAAAAGTTGACCACGTTCGGCCCGGGCAAAAATTGCGACAGAGAAAACGCCTCGTTGAATTCATCGGCGGACATCCACTTTCGCCGATCCACGATCATGCGGCGTGCCCAAGGCAGGGCGCCGCCGAAGCCGGAAAGCGAGACGCCGACAAATGAGATGAAGAGCTCAAAAAGTGACGGCCGGTCGGTCGTTCCGGCTGGCGCGCTAACGGTGGGGTCGGACATGCGGGAAGCCTTATCGTGCGTTGTCAGGTTGGACCATCGAATTTTGGGGTAACCTCATCCCAGTGGGTCGGACGCCAGTCGCGGGGGCCCATTTCGCCGAACATGGCCGGTCTTTTTTCGTCAACCATCAGGCCTTATATTCAACGCGCCGGCGAAAGCCGGCTATGGCAATAAATGGCCGTCGCAATAAACCTTTCGGACCCGGGGGCAGTACCCGGCGGCTCCACCAATTCAGGGGGCGACTACCGACCTCCGATCATGGGGCCGAAATAGGATCGACGAGGGCGTAAAGGGCGTGCTTTTGCCCGGCATGGTTCCGCCGTTATCGGGCCAAATTCATAGTTGCCAACGACAACTATGCTCCGGTTGCTCAGGCTGCGTAAGGCAGTCTGTAAGACCGAAATCAAAGTCCTGACGTCTTAGCAGCGTCAGGCGGGGTCCGGAGGCACCTGGCAACAGAAGCCTCCACTTTCTCGCCAAATTTGTGGGACCGGTGCATTTATGAGGGATAGCATTCGCGCCCCGGCGCGTTAGCATCCTGCCGGCATTGAGTCCCTGCGACCGGTCCAGAAGGGCGAAATAAATGGTCGACCACATCCGTTACGATCTTCTCACGCAGCAAGCCTTGCGCGCGGTGGTTCGCAACGTTCTGGCCGATACGGCCAAAAAGGGCCTGCCCGGCGAGCATCACTTCTACATCACCTTCGACACCAGGGCGGAGGGGGTGAAGCTTTCGCCGCGCCTGCGGGAGCAATTTCCCAAGGACATGACGATCATCCTGCAACACCAGTTCTGGGATCTCGTCGTCACTGACGAAGGCTTTGAGGTGGGGCTCTCATTCGGCGGCGTGCCGGAGCGTGTCGGTGTGCCTTTCGATGCCATCAACGCCTTTTTTGATCCGTCCGTTCAATTCGGCTTGCAATTCGAACAGATCGCCGAGCAGCAGGAGAATCGCTCTCCGGATGCGAACGGCCATAGCAACGGTACGCAGCAGCCTTCGCCCACGCCGGAGAAAGTATCCGCCTCCGCGCCACCGGCAGACTCCACGCCGCCCTCTCCCGATGAACCGCCTCGCGAAAGCGAACCAGGCGGCGCTGAAGTTGTGCGGCTTGATCGGTTTCGCAAAAAGTAGAACTGTTGCCGTCCTAATTGTGCAATCGGGATCGGAATGGATAAACAAGCGCGCGAATCTCATCCTCGGACGCGCACGGAAAGCGACGCCTTCGGTCCGATAGACGTTCCCGCCAACCGATTCTGGGGCGCTCAGACCGAGCGCTCACTGCATAACTTCCGCATCGGCACCGAACGCATGCCGATCGAAGTCGTGCGCGCTCTCGCATTGATCAAACGCGCCGCGGCCGAAGTAAACCGAGACCTCGGCTCGCTGGACCGTCGGCGCGCCGATGCGATCATTCGCGCCGCCCAGGAGATCGTTGACGGAAAACTCGATGACGAGTTTCCGCTGGTCGTGTGGCAAACCGGATCGGGCACGCAAAGCAATATGAATGTCAACGAGGTGATCGCGAACCGGGCCAATCTCGCGCTCGGCGGGAAGCTCGGCGCGAAATCGCCCGTGCATCCAAACGATCACGTCAACATGAGTCAGTCGTCGAACGACAGCTTTCCGACGGCGATGCACATCGCCGCGGCGGAAGGAATTGCAAGGCTACTCGACCCGGCACTCGCCCATCTGCAAGACGCATTGCAAAAGAAAAGCAAAGAGTTTGCCCGCATCGTGAAGATCGGCCGTACGCATACCATGGACGCAACGCCGCTGACGCTCGGCCAGGAATTTTCCGGTTATGCGGCGCAGGTCAAGTCGAGCATTCACCGCATCCGCCTGGGGCTGAAAGAACTTTATCCACTTGCGCAGGGCGGCACGGCCGTCGGTACCGGGCTCAACAGCAAGAAGCAGTTTGCCACGCGTTTTGCCAAACGCGTGGCGGAGCTGACACGGCTACCCTTCGTCAGCGCGCCAAACAAATTCGAGCACATGGCAGGGCACGACGCCTACGTTTTCGCACACGGCGCGATCGTTGCCGCCGCCACGGCGCTGTTCAAGATCGCCAACGATATCCGCTTTCTCGGTTCGGGCCCGCGCTCCGGCTTCGGCGAGTTGATCCTGCCTGAAAACGAGCCCGGCTCGTCCATCATGCCCGGCAAAGTCAATCCGACGCAGACGGAAGCCTTGACGATGGTGTGCTGCCGCGTGTTCGGAAATCATACGACGATCACGACCGCTGCATCGCAGGGGCACTTCGAGCTGAACGTTTACAAGCCGGTGCTCGCCCATTGCATGATGGAGTCGATCCGGCTCATGGCCGACGCGGCGCGCTCGTTCTGCGACAATTGCATCGTCGGCATCAAAGCCAACGAACCCCGCATCCGCGAACTGCTGGAGCGGTCGCTCATGCTGGTGACCGCCCTCTCCCCATACATCGGCTACGACAAAGCCTCGCAAGTTGCCAAAGCAGCCCACGCTAACGGCACCACATTGCGCGAAGAGGCAATACGGCTCGGATTTGTCTCCGCAGAAGAATTCGACCGGCTGGTGCGGGCCGACAGGATGACCCGGCCCGAGTGAGCACATCATGAGCCATGCGCCGATGCGCCAGCGTCAAGCCCGTGTATTGATCCGCAACAATTCACCCCACGACACGTGAAAGCGAAGCGTGCAAGCAAGCTCTATGTATTGGTATCGATCGTTACTGGGCGACCCCGGTATTTTCATCGTATGAATGCCGGCGGGGTCCAATTATTTTTGTGCGCTGAGTTACAAAACGAAGTATAGCTTTGCGACCAAGGCAATAATTTTAAAATGTACATTTCCTGATACTCGGGCAAGCTGACTCAACACCGTAAGACCGCACGTATTCCCGGGCAAATGCGATTTTTTGCATTTGCTTTCAACTAACCGTGTATTGAATTTTAGTCGCCAATTTTCGCATTATCGCAGTGGCGCTTCTGAGAGACAGCGGCGCTTCTAACGAACGGGCCGCCTCCCGCAATGGGAGATCCGAGAAGGGGCGCAGGACTGGCTAGCCTCGCCCTGCAGGCTTGAGTTTTCATTATGTCGCAAATCGTCAATTTACGGACAGTACGTAAACGCGTTCGCCGGCAACAAGAGCAACAGCGCGCCGCTGCAAGCAGGCTCGCTCACGGTCGGTCGAATGAAACAGCAAAACTTGAATCCGCGCGCTTGCAAAAATCCCTTCGTGAGTTGGATGCGCATCGGATCGGCTCAGGGGAGGAACGATGAAATCGCCCGTAGTCAAACGTTCAATTGTCATCGCGGGTCACAAGACCAGCGTCAGCCTTGAAGATGCCTTCTGGACGGGTCTGAAAGATATCGCCGAGCGGCGCCATATGTCCTTGTCCGATCTGGTTGCAACCATCGACTCAGGCCGCCATCACGGCAACCTGTCCTCCGCCATCCGCCTTTATGTGCTCGACCATTATCGTGGCCAGAGCCACGGCCAGCCGGCGACACGGGAGGTTGCTGGCGTGCGCGCTGCTGCGGTCAGTTCGGCGCAATAGTTGAAAATCCCCGCGCGGGATTGGGCGCAGGCCTGATCACCAGCGGCGGCGGCAACGCCGGCGCGGCGCGTCTTTTCGGCGGCTGCGGATGGACGGGCGGTTTCTTTTCGGCCACGGTTGGCATGCGCCGAACCGGAGGTGGCGACTGGATCGCGCGAGGCGTGGGAGTTTCCTGCCCTGCACTTGTCGGGCGCTGCGCGGCAGGCTCGACCGCCGTTTCGGCAGCCGCCTTCTGCGCTTCGGCTGCCGCAGCAGCAGCACGGGCGCGTTCGGCGGCCTCCAGTCTCTTTGCCTGACGCTCGACCGCGCGCAGCGTCAGCCAACCCGTTAACGCGGAGACATCGACGCTGCGTGATGGTGATGCAATCGGCCCTCTGACCGCCATGAAAATATCCGGTCGCGTGCTCGTCTCCGATTTGGATGCCCCTGTCAGCACAAGACGGGCGTCGAGAGTACCGTCGGTCAGATCGAGCGCTCCGTTCACGCTGAGGTCCGCATCGTCGCCATGCGCAGACGTGTCGCCGAGCCGCAGCTGACCCGCTGCGGCCGTTACATTTCCGCCAATGCTCGCGACCGCAAAATGCCCGCTCTCAAGAACGCGGTCGACCACCTCGGAAATCTTTTCCGGCTCGACCGCCATGCCCTGATCGACGGCGTTCGCGACCGCCTCAAATGCATGCGGATCAGCGCCAGCAATCCGTGCATCGGCCAGAGCGAGGGAGCCCGACCCGCGCAATGAGCCGATCAGTGCGCTGGGGCTCATGCCATTGCCGTCGAGCTGCAATTTCAAAGCCAGTTTGCCTGAAAGCGGCGGACGCGCCGATTCAGGCATGAGAGCGGCTACATCGGCGCCGTCGATTGCCATCGTCAAATGAGTGGCGAGCACCCCGTCCGAATTGCGGAAAGAGATCTGGCCCTTCAAATGCCCGCCGGCAACGTCACCGGAGACGTCGTCGACCGATATCTCGTCTGTGTCAAACTTCAAAGTGGATCGGAATTGGCGCATGGCGAGCGCCGAGGTCAGATCTGCACGCGTTGCTTTCAACGTAATTGCGCCGGCGAGCGAGGAAAAAATGCCGGACGCGAAGGGCTCGCTTGCCCAATGCCAGGCAGTGGCCGTATCCGCGTGCGGTACGCCGATTGCAGCAGCAATGATCGCCGTGGCGTCGATATGGTCCGTGCCGATGTCTCCACTCAGGCGCACCGGACTATCCAAAACCGCGGCGATGTCGCCGTGAATACGCGTTCCTGCCACCGAGCCGCGAAAGTCGCTAAGCTTCACCTGTGATCCGGATAGCGTGATCCGGCCATCGAGCGCTATGGGAAGTTCGCGCATTCCCGCTCCGATCGCCGCACGCAAAGGAGCTGCATCCGCCCGCACAATCGACACCTTGAGTGCCGCTGTATCGATTCCTTCCGCGCTGACGCGTGCGGTGCCGCTGGCCGTCGCTTCGAGGCCGGTCGCCAGCAACTTGCTGCTGACGCGCAAATCCCCGCGCGCCGGTCCCCGCGCGTCAAATGTCAGCGATCCCGAACCCGATCCGACGTTCACAACGCGACCGAGATCGAGCAAGGCGATCAGCGCCCGTCCATCTTTGGCATTCAACTTTCCAGCGACGTGCACATTCCCGATATCGAACTTGGCAACGTCCGCGACCCCATTTCCCGCAAGCACGACATGAACGGCCCCGATGGTTCCTTCTACATCCAACTTGCCATCGGCATTTTTACCGGACGGGACAACGTTCAGCGTTGCATGCATCTTTGCGGGCGCCATCGCGGGCATGACAGCCGCCAGCTTTGCCGCCATCGTCGGCGCGAATTTCGCAAGAACGCCGGTGGCGCCGGCCAAATCGCGGGCGGCAAGATCGACGTTGATACGTCCATGCGGCGTATCTGCTGTCTCAATACGTCCGCTCGCCGAAAACGTGGCGCCGCCGAGATCACCGATCGCGAGCCGCTCTATATCGAGACCATCGGCATTGACGTGCACCCGCGCATTGAGATCCTGTGCGTCGATCCCGCCGAGCGTCGCGTGACCGATGTCGACCGCGATGGCCATATTGTGCGGACGCTCGATCGACGAGCCGGCAATCAGCGCCTTTGAAAAGCCGAGCGCGGCATCCAAATCCAGCTGCGGCGCATTCAATGACGCGTCAAGTTGCGACGGCTGCCCGGCGGCGGCGAATTGATAGACGAGTCGGCCGGAAATCGTCTCGCGGTCGAATTTTGCCGCAAGGCGCTCGATGGCAATTTTCTTGTGTCCAAGCGTCATCTCGCCGCGCAAGTTGAGCGGTCCCGCTTTGGCCTTGCCGGCTTCCGCTTCACCCGTCAGCCACGCCGCAAAGCGGCGCGGATCGGCGGAGTCAATTTCCGCCGGCCCGGTGAAACTCACGCCGTCGCTGTTGACTTCCAGTCTTCCGCTTAACCGCACCTGGCTCAAACCCGGCGCACGGAATTCGAAACGGTCGAGATTCCAGCCGTTACCGCTGGTGGAGACATCGCCGCGTACGGTTTGCACGAGCCTGCCGCCGAGCGTCACCTGATCAATGCCGAGCCCAATACTGATGGGGAATCTCGGCCGGAAAGCGCCTGCCGCGAGCAGGGCGAGCTTACGGAACGCCGCAGCGGGCGGCAGTTTCGCATTCGTGTCCCCCAACAAATGATCGAGATCGATCTGGTGCGCCGACAATACGCCATCAAAGTGCGGATGGGCTCCAAACCTGAAATCGGCGGTGCCGGTCAGGTTTATGGCCTGAGGCTCCGAACCGTATTGAAACTCGGCATCCTGCATCAACGCGCCCGACGCGGTGACCTTGACCTTGCCACCCAATCGCCACGGGGCACTCACCGAGCCCGCCTGCTGCGCGGCAATGGCAACAGGACGGGCGACGTTCAACGTTCCATCAAACTGCGGCTTGCCTTGTGCAAGCGAGAGCGTTCCGTCGCCTTCGATACTCAATGGATAGCTGACCGGATTAACACTCAATTGAAGCTTCAGCTTGCCGTCGTCACCAAGCCGGCCAACAGCAAGGCGATACGGATAAAGATCGTCACCGATCTTGAACGCACCCTCCCCTTTAACGGGACCGAGCAGCGATCGCGCATCGCCATTGAACCAGACCTTGTCGAGCGCCAGCGTCTGGCCATTCGCGGCATCGCTGAGCACGACCCTTCCATCATGCACACTCAGCCGATCAATTGAAAAAATGTCGGGGTCGAACTTCACAGCGACGGCCGGGGCTTGCACATGGCCGGAACGATCGAGTCCGAGATGAAGCTGCAAGCCCGCAACATCCATTTCCGTTGCGTGCCATTCACCCCGCATCAAAGGCCCGAGGCCGAACTCGACCCCGACCGACTGCGCATGAATTGCTTCGCTGCTCTCCGGCCCGATTGTGACGTCATGCAAGACGAGCCGCGGCGACGGCAGCAAGCGCGCATCGATTGCCCCGGCAACGCGAACCTTCGCACCGAGAAAATGGCTTACCTCGCTTTCGACGAGCGTGCGGTGGCTGCCCCAATCGATCACGAAAGGGCCTACCAGCGCTGCGACGAGCGCCAGAATGATCGCGATGCCCAGTCCAAGAAGTGTTGTCTGCACACAAAGCTCCGGCGCGGGTCCGCAGGGCCCCACCCACGTCCGCGCTTTGACTGGCTGAAATCCTACGCCATTTCTATCGGTTTTGGAGGCAAATCTATGTCGCGCGGCGGACGGATCAGCCGAAGTCGATGATCTTGCCCGGGTTCATGATGTTCTGCGGGTCGAGCGCCTTCTTGATCGCCGCCATGGCGGCCCGCGCGGCAGCCCCATGCTCGGCCAGAAGGTATTTCATCTTGCCCTGACCCACGCCGTGTTCCCCGGTGCAAGTGCCGTCCATCGCCAGCGCCAACTCGACCAGCCGCTCCATCAACTGCTTGGCACGTCCGACTTCGTCGGCGTCACTCAGGTCGACCAGCAACGTCAGATGAAAATTACCATCGCCGACATGGCCGAGGATCGGAGCCGTCAGCCGTAGCGCGGCAATTTCTTGCTGGGTAGCGGTTACACATTCGGCAAGGCGCGAGATCGGAACACAGACATCCGTTGCGAAAGCAGCCGCCCCGGGGCGCAGATGACGCGCCGCCCAGTATCCATCATGTCTCGCCTGCCAAAGCCTTGAACGCTCTTCGGGTTTCGTTGCCCAATCGAAAGGTCCTCCACCGAGCTCCTTGGCGATTTCACCGAAACGCCGGGACTGTTCCGCAACGCTTGCGTCCGTGCCGTGGAATTCAAGAAAAAGCATCGGCACTTCCGGGAGGGTCAACTTCGAATAAGAATTCACGGCTTTGATCTGCAGCGCATCGAGCAGCTCGATGCGGGCGACGGGAATGCCGGACTGGATCGTCAGGATCGTTGCGTTGCAAGCCGCGTCTACCGAGGGAAACGGGCAAACGCCTGACGCAATCGCTTCTGGAATACCGGAGAGCTTCAAGGTCAGCTCGGTAATCACGCCGAGCGTTCCTTCGGCGCCCACGATCAGGCGCGTGAGATCGTACCCGGCTGACGATTTCTTGGCTCGGCGCGAGGTGGTCATCAGTTCGCCATTGGCCATGACCACTTTCATGGCGAGCACGTTGTCCTTCATCGTGCCATAGCGCACCGCATTCGTGCCGGAGGCGCGCGTCGCCGCCATGCCGCCCAGCGAGGCATCGGCGCCGGGGTCGATCGGAAAGAACAGGCCCTGATCACGCAGGTGCTCGTTCAGCGCTTTGCGCGTGATTCCAGGCTCGATGACGCAGTCGAGGTCCTCGGCGTGTACGGCGAGGACTTTGGTCATATCACGGAAGTCGATCGAAATTCCGCCGAACGGCGCGTTCACATGACCTTCGAGCGATGTGCCGGTACCGAAGGGGATGACGGGTACGTCGTTTGTCGCGCACAGCCGAACAATCTGCTGCACTTCTTCCGTCGATTGCGGGAAGACGACGGCATCCGGCGGTTGATTCGGGACCCAGGTGAGCGTGTTTCCGTGCTGCTCGCGCACGGCTTGCGAGGTCACGACACGATTGCCGAACATTGAAGCGAGCGCGGCTATAGTCTTTTCACTCGCGCTCGCGTTACGCCTTCTCCCGGCGGCTGCACCGCTCAAAGCCATTTCGAATTCCTCTGCCACGTCCAGCGATTAGCTGGACGTTAGCAGAGCAAGCAGCGCGGAGTGAACGAAATTCAGGCCCGCGGCAAAAGATCCAATTACGGTGCCGGCCGTATGCGACTTTCGTTTTGCGGCGACTTGCGAGGCAGCGGCACGATCATCGAAACCCGCCGGCGATACTCGCGGTACTGATCGCCGAAGACGGCGATGAGATCATGCTCCTCAAACGCGATACCGACGAAAATGTAAGCCGTCGTCACCGCGGCGAACAGCAGGTGGCCAGCCGTCATCGTCGGAGTGGCCCAGAAAGCGATGATAAATCCGAGATAAATCGGATGACGCACGAAATTGTAGAACAGCGGCGTACGAAACCGCACCGGCGGCATCTCCTTGCCGACGAGATTGTTGGCAACCTGATGCAAGCCGAATAGCTCAAAATGGTTGATGAGAAACGTGCTGAGCAACACGCTGCCCCAACCGATCGCTTCAAGGACGACGAGCGCGGTTGCAAGGCGCGAATCGTGAACCTGCCAGACAACGTGCGGGATCGGCCGCCATTGCCACATCAACAGCGCGAGCGCAAGCGTCGCCAGCAACACGTAAGTGCTGCGCTCGATCGGCGTCGGAATGATCTTCGTCCACAATCGCTTGAACTGCGGACGGGCCATGACACTGTGCTGGATGGCAAAGATCGACATCAAGACAAGGTTGATGACGACTGCCATCACCACCGGCGTGGTCGGACCATTATCGATCGTCTTGGGAACCCCAACGCCGGCCACGAAACCGATGGCATAAAGAAACGTGGCGAAGAAAAAAAGATAGACGACGACTCCATAGATGAAGCCGAGAATGCGATTCATAGTCGCCTCCTGTTGTGGCTGGTTTGCGCATCAGCGCTTCGTAACGACCACCTCGAGATACTCGCCCGGCACCACCATGGTGCCGTCGAACGCCTTGTTCTTGCGTTCGATAAGGTCGAGCAGATCCTTTTTCAGATCATCCTGCTCAGCAGGGCCGAGCGCTGCAAAAGCTTTGTGTAAGGGTCCGTAATAGGCTCTGAATACGTCCACGAAATGCTCGGCTGATCGGTAGCGGAAATTGAAATCACGCGGCACCGCCTGAACCGAACTTGCGGCGTAGCCGAACAATTCATTGAGCCGCTCATGAGTCCCCCAGGCGAGTGGAGACTTCACGCCGGCGGGCGGAGCAACATATTTGCCGATGATCTTGAACATCTGCCCGACGAAGCCGCCCGGGGTCCAGTTGGCGAGGCCGATTTTGCCGCCGCGCTTGCAGACGCGGAGTAGCTGGGCGGCGGCCTTGTCCTGGTTAGGCGTGAACATTACGCCGAACGTTGAAACGACCGCATCGAAGGAGCCGTCGGGGAAAGGCAGCGACTCTGCATCGGCCTCGATGAATTCGATTGTCAAACCGTCGGCCGAGGCGCGGGCACGGCCTCGTTCAAGCAACGCGGGTACGTAATCCGTCGAGGTGACCTCGCACCAACGGCGCGCGGCCGCAAGCGTGACATTGCCGTTGCCGGCGGCGACATCGAGCACCTTCTGTCCGGCGTGCAGGTCGAGCGCCTCGCATAAATCTTCGCCGACAATCTGCAATGTTGTCCCGATCAGCGCATAGTCCCCGGACGACCAGGCCGTGCGTTGCCGGGCCTTGACGGCCCCAAGATCCGGGGCTGCCGTGGTTTCGGCTTGCCCGATAGACCCCTGAACGGGTTGCGCGAGAGGGCTCATCGTCGTCTCCTTTGTGCTGGTGCGAGCGATCCTCGCCCCGAGCCAATCGAAAGGCTTTGCCCTCCACTTGATTTCCGCTTGAGGTGGGCTTGATTATTTCGTGAGAGCGGGTTTCTAGTCCTGTCTTGGGACTGTGCCGTGAAATTTCACTTTGAGAATCATGTGCTTGACGTCGACCGCCGCGAGCTTTGCCGCGGTTCGGAGCCGGTACCCATCGAGCCGCAGGTGTTCGACCTGCTGGTCTACCTGGTGCAGAACCGGGACCGCGTGGTCACCAAAGACGACCTGATCGCGTCGGTTTGGGGCGGTCGCATTGTCTCGGATTCGACTCTCACCAGCCGCATCAATGCCGCCCGAAAGGCCATCGGCGACAGCGGCGAACAGCAGCGACTTATTCGTACCATTGCGCGCAAGGGAATTCGCTTCGTCGGCGACCTGCTCGACGAAACACAAGTGCGCGAGAGCGCGGCGGAAATCGCGCGCCCCACCCTGCCCGACCGGCCGGCGATCGCCGTGCTTCCGTTTCTCAACATGAGCGGCGATGCCGAACAGGACTACTTCTCGGACGGAATCAGCGAGGACATCATCACCGCCTTGTCTAAGCTGCGCTGGTTTTTCGTGATCGCCCGCAACTCGTCTTTTGCGTACAAAGGCAAGTCGGTCCACCTGAAGCAGATCGGCGAAGAGCTTGGCGTCAGCTACGTGCTCGAAGGCAGTGTGCGCAAGGATGAAGGCCGCGTGCGCATCACCGCGCAGCTCAACAACGTCGCAACCGGCGGCCACATCTGGGCCGAGCGCTACGACCGCGATCTTTCAGACGTCTTCGCCGTGCAGGACGAAATCACCGAGGCGATTGTCGCTGCTATCGAACCGCAAATCTATGCCGCTGAGGATTTCCGCGCTCAACGCAAGCCGCCGGACAGCCTCGATGCCTGGGATCTGGTGATGCGGGCGCTCGCACATTACTGGCGCGTCACGCGGCAAGACAACGTCGTGGCGCAAGCCTTGCTCGAGAAAGCGACCAGCATCGACCCCAATTACGGGCAGGCCCTCGGTCTGCTCGCCAACAGCTACATGTTCAGCGCCCATATGGGCTGGGCCGATATGGCCGCGACCGCCCCGATTGCAGAACGCGCGGCCGTTGCCGCCATTCGCAGCGACAGCGAGGACCCTTGGGCGCATCTCGCTCTCGGACACGTTTATCTGATGGCACGCCGCTTCGACGATTCACTTGCAGAATATGAAACGGCGCTGCGCCTTAACCCGAATTGCGCGTTGGCGCAGGCTTATTACGGTCTCTGTCTTTCCTACAACAGCCGCTGGCAGGAAGCCGACGAGGCCGCGCGGCGTGCAATTCGTTTGAGCCCGCGTGATCCGTTGCGCGCGATTTATTGCGGCATCGTTTCTTACGCGCGATTTGTCGGCAAGGACTACGCGGAAGCGATCAAGTTCGCGCGTGAAGCCGTTCGTCAGCGCAGCGATTTCGTCGGCGGCCACCGTGTCCTGGTGGCAGCAACCGCCATGGCCGGACAGATGGACGCCGCATCGGCGGCCTTGCAAGATCTCAAGCGCGCGCAGCCGAACATCTCGCTGGATTGGATTGCCGCCAATATGCCGATCCGCCACGCCGCTGAACGCGACCATTACGTCGAGGCGTTCCGCAAGGCGGGGCTGCGTTAGCAAGTGGACGCAAGGCGGCCCCCTGTCGTAACTTGCGGGACGAGCATCTTCCCTTTGGAGCAAGGCATGAGCGGCCCCGTTATTGCTGTGACCGACAGCGTTTTCCCGTCCCTCGACCCGGCAAAAGCGGCGCTGGCACACCTTAATCCGACTTTCCGCGTGGCAAAGAGCAGCAACGCCGACGACATCCTTGCGGTTGCGAAGGACGCCGACGCAATCCTCGTCACTTACGCGAAGCTCCCGGGCGAACTGCTGCGCCAACTCACGCGTTGCAAGGCGATCGGCCGCTTCGGGCTCGGCGTCGACAACATCGACCTGCCCGCCGCGAAGGAAAAGGGAATCGCGGTCAATTATGTACCGGACTATTGCATCCGCGAGGTGAGCGACCACGCGATGGCGATGCTGCTGGCCCTCATTCGCAAAATTCCGTTCTCAAACAAGCTGGTGCAAAGCGGACGCTGGGAGATGCCCGCGGTCGTGCCGATCCGCCGCATCGAGGGCACGGTGCTGGGCCTCGTAGGCTTCGGCAATATTCCGCGGCTGGTGGCGCCGAAGGCGCAAGCATTCGGCATGAAGGTCATCGCTTACGATCCCCACGCAAAGGCTGAGATCTTCAGCGCCGCGAACGTTGAACGCGTTGATTTCGACACGCTGCTGCGGACCGCCGACTACATTTCGGTGCACGCGCCGCTGACGCCTGCAACGCGCGGGCTGATGAATGCCGATGCATTCGCGAAAATGAAAAAGGGCGCTTATCTCGTCAACACCGCGCGCGGGCCGCTGATCGACGAAACGGCGCTCATCGCCGCCCTTGACTCCGGCCATATCGGCGGGGCGGCGCTCGACGTCGTGGCGAGCGAACCGCTGGCCAAGGATTCACCGTTGCTCGGGCGCGACAACGTCATCATTTCCCCACACACCGCTTTTTATTCGATCGAAGCCCTTAACGAGCTGCAAACCAAGTGCGCATCGGACGTCGCGCGGGTGTTGAGCGGCGAGAAAGCAATCTATCCAATCAGCGCATGATGCTCGATCGCCTCGATCTTGAGCCAGTTTTCTTCGCGCCGTTTGTCTCGTCGATGATGCGCGTCGAGCCGGCATGGATCGACTACAACGGCCATCTCAACATGGCTTACTACAACGTGCTGTTCGATCGCGCCGTTGACGAAGCCTACGAGCTGTTGGGCATCGGCCTCGCCTATCTGAAAGAGCACAAGCACTCGACCTTCACCGCCGAGGTGCACGTCCGCTACCTCCGTGAATTGCACGCCAATGATCCGGTGCGCGTGACGTTTCAGTTGCTCGATTACGATACCAAACGCGTGCATTATTTCGAGCAGCTGTTCCACGCGACGGAAGGGTGGGTGTCCGCCACGTCCGAAAACATGACGTTGCACGTGGATATGACAGCAAAAAAGGTGGCGCCGTTCGGTGAGCCGGCGCTGCGTGCGTTGGCGCGCATGAAGGCGGCGCACTCACGCCTGCCACGGCCGGAAGCAGTCGGCCGGCGAATCTCAATGCCCAGCAACGCGTGATCGCCGCGCTAAAGCGGACGCCGTACCATTCCGAACACGATCGATATCAGCAACAGAATCAACGCGATAAAGAAAATCACCTTCGCAATCGCGAACGACGTGCCTGCGATGCCGCCGAAGCCGAAAATGGCGGCGATCAGTCCGATGATAAGAAACGTAACGACCCAGCCGAGCATGGGACTGCTCCGTGTTGCCCCACCGACGCCGGTCAATGCCTTCAGCAACCCCGTTGTTCCGCGGGCGGGCTGCTGCCGGAACCAACAAACCGAAGCCCCGTTAAATTGGCTATGAACAAGAGCCACAAGGCGGCCGGGAGGCGCGCATGACCGACACGGCAATCATGGGCGAGAACATCGAAATTATTCAAACGAAGTCAGCGCGCTCTGCGTTTTCTTGGGGCGTGGTCATTGCGGGCGCGCTTGCTGCCTGGGCGGTCGCTTTCATCATGATTTCATTAGGCACCGGCATCGGACTCGCAATTTCGAGTCCCTATTCCGGACCAGGTACGGCAACCATGACAATTGCCGGTGCGATCTGGCTGGTGTTCTCTCAGACGGTCGCTTACGCGGTCGGCGGCTATCTGGCCGCCCGCTTGCGGATTCGCGACCATATTCCGGGGCCCGAAACGCAGTTCCGCGACGCGGCGCATGGCTTCATGGTTTGGGTGGTCGGCGTCGGCATTCTGACGGTCGTGGTGGTGGTCACGGGCGTGCTATCGACGCATGTCGGCACCAACGGCCAACCAGCGGCCATGACCGATGAAGCGCGCAAGGCGCTTGCGTATATCTCTTTCTGGTCTTTTGTCGCGCTGCTATTCGGGGCAGTTGCGGCCACATTGGCCGGCCTGCTTGGCGGTGAGCTTAGGGACGAGGTCTGAACATCGGAATTGAACAAATCGCCGCTTGGACTTGTAACCTTAGGTTAAATTGCGCGCGCTATCTGACATCGCCCGACGGTTTTTGGCCATTGTTTGCTGCCAAAGTAGGGGCTGGCAGGCGCGAGTTCCACCGCCTAATTAGTGCGACGCGGCGGGAGCCCGTTTGAAAAAGGGTGCCCTTGCCGCGCGATTATTTTGGCTGGTCCGCGGGGAGACAGCCAATCCAACGCAAAGGAAAAGCGATGTTGAAACGCATGGTGATCATGCTGCTGGTCACCGGCTTGGTGCTTGGAGGTGTTTTCGGGTTCCAGGCATTCAAGTCTGTGATGATAAGCAAGTATCTCGCCAAACTCTCGAATCCCCCGCAGACCGTTTCGACCATGGTTGCCGCTACGGACGAATGGCAATCGCGGCTGGAGGCGGTCGGCACCGTGCGCGCCGTCAATGGCGCGAACATAAGCACTCAGGTTTCCGGCATCGTCTCGCAGATACATTTCAAGTCGGGCGCTAACGTCAAAAAGGGCGACCTCCTGCTGGAGCTGGTAAATGAGGAGGACATTGCACGATTGAATGCGTTGAAGGCGACGGCGAACCTCGCCCGCATCAACGTTCAGCGGGATCGTATCCTCATCAAGAGCAACGCCGTTAGTCAGCAGCAGCTCGATACAGATGAAGCCAATTTAAAGAATGCAGAAGCGTTGGTCGCGCAACAGCAGGCGACCGTTGATTACAAATCGGTCAGGGCACCGTTTTCAGGACGGCTTGGCATTCGTCAGGTGGATGTCGGCCAATATCTCGCCGCCGGCACGCCGATCGTGACGCTACAACAACTCGATCCAATTTTTATCGACTTCTACTTGCCGCAACGCGCACTGGCGGAGATCAAGATCGGGCAAGAGGTGACTGCAAAGGTCGACATGGCCCCTGATCACACATTCTCGGGAAAGGTTCTCGCCATCAATTCGCAAGTCGACCGTGCCACACGCAATGTGCAGGTCCGCGCACAATTGTCGAACAAGGACGATGTGCTGCTCCCCGGTATGTACGCCACTGTCGATATCGATACCGGGACGCCGCAACGCTTCGTCACGCTTCCGCAAACCGCGATTGCCTACAATTCCTACGGCAACATCGTTTACCTGGTCGAACAAAAGGGAACCGACGCGGACGGCAAGCCGCAACTCGTTGCGCGGCAAACCTTCGTCACCACCGGCGAGACGCGCGGGGATCAGGTCGCGGTCCTGAGCGGCGTCAAGGAAGGCGATACGGTTGTCACCTCAGGTCAGGTTAAGCTGCACAACGGGTCGCCCATTGTGATCAACAATGAGATCCAGCCACCCAACAGCCCCAACCCGAAATTGGCCCATGAGTAGGCGGGCACCTGCAATCCGGTCGCGAGGCGACCTGCGAAAGCCGACGAGGCGTTTTGAAGCGCAACGGGCGCGACAGCCATGAACTTCACGGACATCTTCATCAAGCGCCCGGTGCTGGCGAGTGTCGTCAGCCTCATGATCCTCGTTCTGGGCCTGCGCGCCGTCGGATCGCTTCCGATCCTGCAATATCCGCGCACGGAGAACACGGTCGTCACGGTTACTACGACGTATTACGGCGCAGATCCTGCCGTGATCGCCGGCTTTATAGCGACGCCGCTCGAAAATGCGATCGCGCAGGCGAACGGCATCGACTACATGACCTCGTCGAGCCAGAACAGCGTCAACACCATCACCATCTACCTGCGGCTCAACTACGAGGCCGACAAGGCGCTGACAGAAATCAACGCCAAAATTCAGTCGGTACTCAATCGGCTTCCGTCCGGCACCCAGCAGCCCGTGCTCACCGTCAAGGTGGGGCAGACGGTCGATGCGATGTATATCGGCTTCGACAGCAAAGTACTGCCGCGGAACAAAATTACGGATTATTTGGCGCGAGTGGTTCAGCCGAAGCTGCAGGCAGTAGCCGGCGTGCAGACTGCGGAAATCCTAGGCGGGCAAAATTTCGCGCTGCGCGCCTGGCTGGACCCTGAGAAGCTTGCGGCATACGGGCTGACCGCGACCGATGTGGCCCGGGCGCTTCAGGTCAATGACTTCATTTCAGGACTTGGCACCACCAAGGGTCAGATGGTGCAGATCAACCTCTCCGCCTCCACCAGCCTTCATAGCGCGAAGGAATTTGCCGATCTCGTGCTTAAGCAATCCAACGGCGCCATCGTGCGGCTGAAGGATGTCGCCAATGTCACGCTCGGCGCCGACGATTACGACACGGAGGTCGCGTTCGACGGCAAGCAAGCGGTTTACATCGGTATTCAGGTTGCGCCGGGCGCCAACCTGTTGAGCGTCATCAAGGGTGTGAGAGACGAATTCCCGAGCATTCAGGCGCAGCTGCCGGCAGGCTTGAACGGGACGATCATCTACGATTCAACCGACTTCGTGAACAGCTCCATTCGGGAAGTGGTGTGGACGCTCGGCGAAGCGCTCATCATCGTGACGCTCGTAATCTTCCTCTTCCTCGGATCGTTCCGCTCGGTCCTGATCCCCACGATCGCCATTCCCCTGTCGCTCATCGGGACGTTCACGATGATGCTGGCGTTCGGATTCTCGATCAATCTTCTGACGCTCCTGGCCCTGGTGCTTGCCATTGGATTGGTCGTCGATGATGCCATTATCGTCGTCGAGAACGTCAATCGTCACCTCGAACAAGGCATGCGCCTGATACCGGCATCCATGATCGCCGCGCGCGAGCTTGGCAGCCCGATCATTGCAATGACGGTCGTATTGGTGGCGGTCTATGTTCCGATCGGATTTCAGGGCGGCTTGACCGGCGCGCTGTTCACGGAATTCGCCTTTACGCTGGTCGGTGCAGTCACCGTATCGGCGATCATTGCGTTGACGCTTTCGCCGATGATGTGCTCGCGCATGCTCAGGCAGCGCGATCCGGAAAATCCGGGTTGGCAGGATCGATTTATCAACCTGATCGATCGCGTGTTCGAACGGGTCCGCAGCCGATACGAGCGTTGGCTGCACGGGAGCCTCAACTATCTGCCGGTGACCGGAGTTTTTGCGGCGATTGTGCTCGGCAGCATTTACTTTCTGTACTCCGGCGCCAAAAGCGAACTCGCACCGCAGGAGGATCAGGGCATTATCGTTGCCTCTTCAACACTACCGGCGAATGCGACACTGGAGCAAAAACTCGTCTACGCGAAGCAGGTCTACCAAATTTTCGCCAAGCATCCCGAAACCGCGCACGTCTTCCAAATCGATGCGCCCGGCACCTCGATTGCCGGCATGGTGTTCAAGCCTTGGGACGAGCGCGTAAAGACAACCAACGAATTGCAGCCGGTTATCCAGAACGAGCTTAATGCCATTGCCGGTGCGCGGGTGGCGGCGTTTCAACTTCCGCCGCTGCCCGGCAGCCAAGGTTTGCCGATCCAGTTTGTGCTGCAGACCACGGACTCATTCGACAGGCTGAACGAAGTCGCGCAGCAATTCCTGCAGGAGGCGGTCAAAAGCGGCAGGTTCATTTTCCTGGACAGCGATCTGAAAATCGACAACCCGCAAGCGATCGTCAAAATCGACCGCAACAAAGCCGCGCAGCTCGGCCTCAACATGAGCGACGTCGGCTCTGCGCTGACCAGCATGTTGGGCGGCGGCTACGTCAATTACTTCAGTCTCGACCAGCGTTCCTACAAGGTAATTCCGCAAGTAGAGCGGGCCAGCCGGGCGAACGTTCAGCAGTTGCTTAATTATTATGTCGCGAATGTCGATGGGATCCCCATTCCGTTGTCCACGTTCGCGACCATCGAGACGGAGACAATCCCGCAATCCATCAACCATTTTCAGCAACTCAACAGCGCGACCATCCAAGGCGTTGCGGCACCCGGGGTGGCGCAGGCGGATGCGCTTGAATTTCTGCAAAATCTTGCGGCACGCGTATTGCCGCAAGGCTATTCCGTCGACTACGGCGGCCTGTCACGGCAATTCGTGCAGGAGTCCAGCGGGTTTCTCGTAACCTTCGGATTTGCGCTGATCATCATCTTCCTGGCGCTTGCGGCGCTGTTTGAGAGCTTCCGCGATCCGTTCATCATTCTGGTATCGGTGCCGATGTCGATCGCCGGCGCTCTGATCTTCATTAACATCGGATTGGGTGGCGCCAGTTTGAACATTTACACCGAGGTCGGCCTGGTGACGCTCATGGGCCTCATCAGCAAGCACGGAATTCTGATTGTTGAATTTGCGAACGACCTTCAGCGGCAGGGCAAATCGAAGCGCGAGGCGATCGAGGAAGCGTGCGGCATCCGCCTGCGGCCCATTCTGATGACGACGGCTGCCATGGTGCTTGGCGTCGTCCCGCTCATCATTGCGAGCGGCGCCGGCGCAGTCTCGCGCTTCAACCTGGGGCTCGTCATCGCAAGCGGGCTGTCGATCGGGACGCTGTTTACGCTGTTTGTCGTTCCGGCCGTCTACATGATGGTGGCAGCGGACCACTCGAGGAGCAGCGAAGTGGAGGAGGAGGAGGCGCTGCCGGCGCACGTGTCATAGCGTTCACTACTAACCGCTATTGCAAGCTCCGCGGACCCGATCAATCAAGGCATCCGCGGATGCCGGCATCCTGTCTCCCCGCCCACGATCAGCACTTTGGTTGTGAGAGATTCCGGCATAACTGGCCGCATGACATCTGATCGAGGCGACGAGGACTACCGTTTGCGGACGGGTTTTCGCTGCACAAACCGGCGATACGGGCAAAAATCGGCGGAAAATCCGCGGTTTTAAGCCGCTTCCTGCGTATGCCCCTCCCATTTCGGCCCCGCCGGTGCCATCTTTGGAAAGAAGAGAATCGCGCGCGCCTGATGCCGCGCCCTGGACCCCTCACCTCGCGAGACGAATGGCCGAGCCAAAAAAGCTGCCCGTACACAATGACTTGGACGCATCCTTGCACACGCCGGTTGCGGGTGGCATTGCAGCGCGTGCGCTTCACGCGAGAGCAGCGCCCTATCTTACTGATTTAAATCCAGAACAGCGCCTCGCCGTCGAGACGCTCGACGGCCCCGTGCTGGTGCTTGCGGGCGCCGGCACCGGCAAGACGCGCGTGCTGACGACCCGCATCGCGCACATCCTCAATCTTGGGCGGGCGCGGCCGAACGAAATCCTCGCCGTCACCTTCACCAACAAGGCCGCGCGCGAGATGAAAGAGCGCGTCGGCAAGATGGTCGGCCAGGTCGTCGAGGGCATGCCCTGGCTCGGCACGTTCCACTCGATCGGCGTCAAAATCCTGCGCCGCCACGCCGAATTGGTCGGGCTCAAAAACGACTTCACCATCCTCGACGTCGATGACCAGATCCGGCTCATCAAGCAGCTGTTCGAAGCGGAAAAGCTCGACGAGAAGCGCTGGCCCGCGCGCGTGTTCGCCGGCCTCATCGACGGCTGGAAGAACCGCGGCTTGACGCCCGCGCAGGTGCCTGCGGGGGAAGCCGCGAGCTTTGCCAATGGCAAGGGCAAGAAGCTTTACGCCGCCTACCAGGAGCGGCTGAAAACGCTCAATGCCGTCGATTTCGGCGACCTGCTGCTGGAGACGATCCGCCTCTTCCGTGAACACGCCGACGTGCTGGCGAATTATCAGCGCCGCTTCAAGTTCATCCTGGTCGACGAGTACCAGGATACGAACGTCGCGCAGTATCTGTGGCTGCGGCTCCTGGCGCAGCCGACATCGTCCTCGGTCGTCCCCGCGAAGACGCAGACCGATACTCCCGGCGCCGAAGATGACGGCGAGACAGAGGGCATGGATTCCGGGCCCGACCCTTCGGGCCGCCCCGGAATGAAGGAAACGAAAAACATCTGCTGCGTGGGCGATGACGACCAGTCGATCTACGGCTGGCGCGGCGCGGAGGTCGACAACATCCTGCGCTTCGAGCACGACTTTCCCGGCGCGAAGGTCATAAGGCTCGAGAGAAATTACCGCAGCACCGGACACATTCTTGCAGCGGCAAGCCATCTCATCGCGCACAACGAAGGCCGGCTCGGCAAGACGCTGCGCACGGAAGACGTCGACGGCCTGAAGGTCACCGTCACCGGCGCCTGGGATTCGGAAGAGGAAGCGCGCGCGATCGGCGAGGAGATCGAGCAGCTTCAGCGCGACGACGGCTCGGGCCGCCCGCACAACCTCAACGAAATCGCGATCCTGGTGCGCGCCTCCTTCCAGATGCGCGAATTCGAAGACCGCTTCATCCAGCTCGGCCTCCCCTATCGCGTGATCGGCGGGCCGCGCTTCTACGAGCGCGCCGAAATCCGAGACGCCCTCGCCTATCTGCGCGTCATCGCGCAGCCGGCCGACGACCTTGCCTTCGAGCGCATCGTCAACGTGCCCAAGCGCGGGCTCGGCGACGCCACCGTGCAAATGCTCTACGAGTACGCGCGCAAACAGCGCATCCCGCTCTCGGAGGCCGCGCGCATCCTTTCCTCAACCGACGAGATGAAGCCGAAGCCGCGCCTCGCGCTGCGCACGCTGATGGACAACTTCGCGCGCTGGCGCGAATTGCGCGACAAGATTCCGCACACGCAGCTCGCCGAAACCGTGCTCGACGAATCCGGCTACACCGACATGTGGCAGAAGGACCGCAGCGCGGATGCTGCCGGCCGCCTCGAAAACCTGAAAGAGCTGGTGCGCTCGATGGAGGAATTCGAAAACCTCGCCGGCTTCCTCGAGCACATTTCGCTCGTGATGGACACCGACCGCGCCGAAGGCGACGAGGCGGTGAACGTGATGACGCTGCATTCCGCCAAGGGGCTCGAGTTCGACACCGTGTTCCTGCCCGGCTGGGAGGAAGGCCTGTTTCCGCATCAACGCTCGCTCGACGAGAGCGGCCGCGCCGGGCTCGAGGAGGAGCGCCGCCTCGCCCATGTCGGCCTCACGCGCGCGCGCAAGCGCGCGAAAATCTATTTCGCCACCAACCGGCGCATCCACGGCCTGTGGTCGACGACCGTGCCCTCGCGCTTCCTCGACGAGCTGCCGGAGGCGCATGTGGAGGTGACGGAGGCCGCGGGCGGCGGCGGCTTCGGCATGTCGGGCTATGGCGCGAGCCGCTTCGACGAGATGACCTCGTTCGGCTCGAGCTACACCACGCCCGGCTGGCAGCGCGCGCAGGGCCGCCGCGGGATGGGCGGCTTCGACGAGACAGGGCAGCGGCGGTATGGGGGAGACGAATTTGATGAATCAGATCGGGGCGCCGACCGCGCCGATCTTTCTTCCCCCTCCCCCTTGCGGGCAGGCTCGGCCGGCGCAGCCGGCCGGTCATCGAAACGCCGCACGCCGCTGACGATCGAAGGCGAGCTCATCGCCAAATCCACCGGCACCGTCTCCGACTTCTCCGTCGGCGACCGCGTGTTTCACCAGAAATTCGGCAACGGCAACGTCACCGCCGTCGATGGCAACAAGCTCACCATCGCCTTCGACAAGGCGGGCGAAAAGCGCGTGGTGGATAGTTTTGTGGAGAGGGTGTGAGGCGGCCTCACCTTGACAGCGCGTTATAGTAGAACTACTATGACGCTGTGAACGCGCTGCTCCGCAGGATCAAACCAGCGATTTTTGTCGGGTCCAGTCGGCGTGACTTGCAGGCGTTTCCAGTCGCGGTGCGCCGCGAGATCGGGCACGCGCTGTTTGAGGCGCAAGTCGGAGAACATCCGGCCGGCGCGAAGCCTCTCAAGGGATTCGGCAGCGGCATTCTTGAAATTCGGCAAAGCGCAGATCGCGACACCTATCGCGCCGTCTATACGGTCCGCTTCGAGGATGCCCTGTACGTGCTTCACGCGTTTCAGAAAAAATTTACCAAGGGGATTGCCACGCCGAAACCGCATCTCGACCTGATCAGACAGCGCCTGCGCCAGGCCGAGATCATTCACAAGGCGCGCAAGGACGTAGGACGATGAGAAAAAAAGTGTTGCCAGCTCACGATGTCGGAAGCGGCAATATTTTCGCGGACCTCGGTCTGCCGAACCCGGAAGAACACCAACTGAAAGCCGCGCTCGTGGTGCAGCTTCACCGGTTGATCAAGGCGCGGAAGCTGACGCAAGTTGCCGCCGCAAAGCTGATCGGCGTCAAACAGCCGGACCTGTCGAATATTCTGCGCGGCCACTATCAGGGCTTCTCCTTGGAGCGACTGATGCGCATGCTCACGGCGTTCGATCAAGATATCGAAATCACCGTGCGGCCCCGGCGCGGAAAATCAAGGCAACGCGGGCGCATCACCTTCAATGCCGCTGCGTGAGCAAGCCGTCGGGATTTCTACTATCGACGGCAACAAACCCAAGCGAGAAGCGCTGTCGAGAGGCTTTAGGAGACTTTGTATTCAAAACTGAGTCGCTTCGATATCCTGCAAATTCCTTTCGTACCGTTTTACCGCAGGACTATTGGCCAGTTTGGGGAACATCTTCAGATACCCGAGCAAGCCACCGAGGTGCGAAATCTGAGTAGCCCTCGGCACAGCCGTTTGGGAAAGTTAGTGAAACGCAGCGCGCACGTTTCCCTGAACGATGCGAAGGTCTCTGCAATCGCCATAACCTACTCCGAAGCGGAGCAAATCCGATTCGGAAGCAAACTCAAGGACAGCTATAACGGGTTTCCCACAGTTGCATTGAACCGACAGTTGCGTCTCAATGCGGTTATTTCTTCCTTCGCATTAACATCCTCCTTACCCACCAAACCCGCTGCATCGCGCCGGGAAGGGGAAGCAATAGCGAGTTGATTTCTCAAACATCCGAAGGACCTCCGCCCGCCCACAACCTATGCCATACTCCCCGCCACGGGCGGCTTGAAACACAGGGGGGATCAGCCTTTGCGGCATCCACTTACCTTCCTCATCCTCGCCGGCGCTTTGGCGCTCGGCGGCGCGCTCGCGTCCAGCAACGCGGCGCACGCGCGCGACCTCACCTTCCCGGCGATGAATGCCGACGCGCTCAAGGCAGCGTGCACCACCGCCGGCGGCCGGTTCTCGCAGGATTCAAAAGGCTATGACTGCGCCACGGACTGCAAGGGCGGCCCGGGCACCGATTGCATCGTGCATTGCGCGGACGGGCAGAAATGCACCGCGCAGGTGAGCGGCGGCGGGCGGCGTCCGCGTTCCGTGGCGGCGGCGCTCACCAAGGCGCAGCGGCACGCGCGGTAGCGCAGAGTCATTCCAGGGCGAGCGCATAAGCGCGTTCACGCGCGCCTTCGATGCATTGGCGCGACTTCCGGAATGACGGCGGAAAGGATCACGCCCGCCGCGCTCACTTCTTCTCCAGCAGCAGCGTGCCGCGCTGGCCCACCACGCGCTGCACGGCGCGGGCGAAGCGCGCGAGCAGCCAGGGCAAGGTGACCTCGAGCCGCACCGCGCCCTCGTAAACGTCGATGAAGCCGTGCGCGTGCTGGCCGAGCGCGCTGGCGGCAAAGCTCAGGCGGTCGCCCTCCCACGCGTCGTTCTCGATGCGCATGAGATAGGCGAACTCGGTCTTGGCGCGCGCAACGCCGTCCTTGATGCGGCGAGCCGCCTCGTCCTTGCCGAGGCGGTGAGGAATGACGACGACCAGGGGCTCGGTCATGGGCGTGCGGCTCCGGTTCAAGTCAAACGTAACCGCTCATATGGCGATGCCGACCGCGCGCCGGAAGCGGCGGCCGGCAGCCTGGCGGGCGTAGTAAAGCCCGTGCCTTGCGCCGGCCGCGCGGCGCCGCTCTATAATGCCGCCCGCAAATTGCCCGAACGGCCTTTTTGAGCGTGTGTTGCCAGCGGGGGATATGATCGTGCGTAAAGCGTTTGTTGCCGCATTGCCGCTTGCCGCCCTGCTCGCTTTGCCCGCCCACGCGCTGACGCTCAACGGCTTCCGCGCGCAGCATCACCTGAAGCCGCTGCGCCCGAGCAGCGCGCTGACGGCCTATGCCCGCGCGCACGCCTACGACATGGCGCGGCGCGGTTCGCTCGATCACGACGGCTTCTATGCGCATGCGTCGGCGGTAGCCGGCAGCGTGTTTGCGGAGAACGTGTTGTGGGGTTGCGACAGCGAGTCTTGCGCCATCGCCAAGTGGGCCGCCTCGCCCGGCCACCGCGCCAACATGCTGCGCGGCGATCTCGATCATTACGGCATCGCCTCCGTCGTTTCCGGCCGGCGGCGCTACTGGGTGCTGGAGCTTTCAGGCGAAGGCCCGCGTCCGCCGCACCTGCTGCGCGCGAGCGTGCGACAGAAGAAAACGCGGCACAAAAAGAAGTGATCCGTTCGTATGCGACGGCGTCTGCGCTGCGTTGCGGCGTCAATTGTTGCGCGCAAACACCGTGAAGTGACAGACTGTTGAGCGCCGTGTTTCCGCCCCGATGCCGCCGGGATTAACGATTTCGATGGCATGCGGGTGCCGGAACGGAATCCTGTTCCGGGGCTTGTTAGTGGGCGGTTCGAGTACGCGGGGGCGTTTAGGACATTAAACATGCGTGTGACACTGTTGCAGATTGCGGCGGCGGGTATTGTCGCCGTGGCGTTTTCAGGCGCGGCTCGCGCCGATTTGCTCGTTACAGTCGATAAATCGACGCAGAAAATGACCGTCGCGGTCGACGGCGTGCAGCGGTATGTGTGGCCGGTGTCGACCGGCGTTGCCGAATACGACACGCCCAACGGCGCGTTCACGCCCTTTCGCATGGAAAAGGATCATTTCAGCAAGGAGTGGGACGATGCGCCGATGCCCTACTCCATCTTTTTCACCAAGCAGGGCCACGCCATCCACGGCACCAATCATTCGAGCATCGGCCGGCCCGCCTCGCACGGCTGCGTGCGGCTGCACGTGAAGGACGCAGCCAAGCTGTGGGCGCTCGTCAAGAAGGAAGGCATGAGCCACACGCACATCGTGCTTACCGGCGAAATTCCGGAGACAGCGCCGGCGGTGGCGCACCGTAACGCGCCGCGCACCATCACGCGCGACTTCGACGACGGCACGTCCACGCGCACGTTTGGCAACGCCAATGCCGACGCCAATGTCAATGATGACAATGATGATGCCGTTGCTGTCGTGGTGCCGCGCGAGAGCGCGCACCCGGCGCCCAGGTACTGGCGGCAGTATGGCGAAGAACCGCGATATTATTATTACCGCGTGCGGCCCTATTTGCCGCCGGCGGAGCGGCACGGCCGCGGCTTCCTGACGTTCGGGTATTGATCTTTTCCGTCATTCCGGGACGCACCGAAGGCGCGGCCCCCGAAATCCATTCGCCGATCAAGCTGTCATCGTCCGCAAAAGCGGACGATGCAGTATTCCCCGCGAAAGCGGACGATGCAGTATTCCCGCGGGCCGGTCCGCTCTCAGTGCCCCACCCCGAGTGCGTCCTCGCCGCGGTCGAGGATCAGCGGCACGATCAGATCTTCCTCATCGTCGAGGTGGCGCACGAGGCCGGCGAGCAGGACGCCGCTCGCCTCGGCATAGCCGTCGGCGGCGCGGCGCAAGGGATCGGCTTCGCTCCCTAACGCGCGCAGAAGTGCATTGGCGGCCTCGGCCGTGCGCTCCATGTCGGCGTGGATCGCTTCGTGGTCGTTTTCCAGCACGTCGAAGCCGCGCGCGAGCCGCGCGTCGGCGGCGCGGAAGACAGGAAAATGGTGGTGGTCCTCGATGTAATGATGCAGGTCGAGCTGCTGCAGCATGAACTGCAGACGCGGCACGAACAGCTGCGGAAAGGCTGCCGCCGTCAGCCGCTCTGCACGAAAGTCGTCCATGATGGCCGTCAGCATGCGCGCCAGTTCGCGAAACATCGCATGCCGCGACAGCCAGAAGCGCGCCATCGAGCCCAGGTTCGCGTGTCCATCCCACTGCTCACGCGGATAGCGCGCGATCAGATGCCGCATGTCCTCCGGCCAGCCGTTGCGGCGTGCAAGCGCCAGCGCGTCGATGTCGTCTCGGCGCGGGGTTTCGATCGTCATGCCGACTAGATAGCCGCTCAAGGTTGAAATTACCAACCGCCCGGCAAGCCGGCTTGACCGTGCACCCTCGGATGCGCTTCGTGAGAGCCCAACGTGTCATGGACCGCCGGGGCGAGCCGGCAGCGACAGCCATGGGGCCTACCGCCCGCGCCCGCTTGATCTGCGACGAGCCGACCGCGCGGCGGCTTGCTGCTTTTGTCGGCGAGGGCCTCGATGCCGACAACATCGTCTGTGCCGCCTTCGAGGACGGCGGCGGCCGCTGGATCGTGGAGCTCGATTTCCGCGATCCGCCGGATGAGGCCGCCGTTCGCAAGCTGATCGCGCTGGGCGCCGGGCAGGCTGCTGCCGATGCGCTCGCCTTCGACACGATCGAGTCAAAGGACTGGGTGGCGGCGAGCCTTGCCGCGCTCAAGCCGGTTTGCGCCGGACGCTACGTTGTCCACGGTCGCCACGACCGCGCGCGCGTCCCCCCCAACGCAATCGGAATCGAGATCGAAGCCGCGCTCGCGTTCGGCACTGGCCATCACGGCACGACGCGCGGCTGTCTGCTGGCGCTCGATGCAATTGCGAAGCGGCAGCGTGCCCGGCGCATTCTCGACCTCGGCACGGGTACGGGTGTGCTTGCAATTGCGGCGGCCAGAATGCTGCGCAGTCACGTGCTCGCGACCGACATCGATCGGCTTTCGGTCAGTGCAGCGCGGGCGAATGCCCGATTGAATCGCGTCGGCACATTCGTCGAAACAATTCTGGCCGACGGCACAAAGGCAAAACGAATCGGCGAACGCGCACCCTACGATCTGGTGTTCGCCAACATTCTCGCGGTGCCGCTGATGCGCATGGCGGCATCGGTCGCGCCACTCATCGCAAACGGCGGCCACGTTGTCCTTTCCGGCCTGCTCCCTGCAGACGCAAACGGCGTGCTGTCCATCTATCGCGCGCAAGACCTGATCCTCGAGCGCGAGCTAAATGTCGATGGCTGGGCCACGCTCGTCATGAGACGCGCGCCGGGCGTTGCCGCGGGTGGACGGCGCTCTTAGACTGACACAATGTTCGAAGCTCGTTTTCAGACATTCGAGGATACTAGCGAACGTGCCGAAAGCGCGGCGCGTGTCGCAGCCTTGCGCGCCAATCTGAAGAAACGGGGCCTCGACGGATTTATCGTACCGCGAGCCGATCGTCATCAGAACGAATACGTTCCGGCGAGCGAGGAGCGGCTTGCATGGCTCACCGGATTTACCGGATCGGCCGGATCGGCCATCGTCCTCGCCGACCGCGCGGCGCTGTTCGTCGACGGGCGCTACACGGTGCAAGCCGCCGAGCAGGTCGACACGAGCCTGTTCGAAATCGTCCATCTGGTCGAAACGCCGCCTGACAAGTGGCTTGAAGCGAACCTGAACTCCGGCGCAACGGTCGGCTATGACCCCTGGCTGCATACGACCGAGGCCACGGAAAAACTCGCGAAAGCCTGCGCCGCCGCCGGCGCAACGCTTGTGCCGGTGGAGAGCAATCCGATCGATGAGCTGTGGACCGGCCGCCCTGCTCCACCAATGGGCCGGGTCGTGACGCACGATTTGCGCTACGCTGGCGAGAGCAGCTCCGACAAGCTCAAACGCATCCGCGCCGAATTAGCCAAATTGCGCGCCGATGCGCTGCTCATTTCCGATCCGCAGAACGTGGCCTGGACTTTCAACATTCGCGGCAGTGATGTTGCGCACACCCCGCTGCCGCTTTCGTTCGCACTGGTGCCGAAAGACGAGCGGCCTGCGCTTTATATCGATGGCCGCAAGCTCGGCAATGATGTGCGTCACACGCTGGAAGACATCGCTGACGTGCGGGCGCCGGATGATCTCGCACGCGATCTTTCGAGGCTCAAGGGCAGAACGGTGCGGCTCGATCAGGCGAGCGCCGCCGATGCGTTGACGCGGCTGATTACGGACGCCGGCGGCAAGGCCGCACGCGGCGCCGACCCCATCACGGCGATGAAGGCAATCAAGAACAAGGCCGAGATCGCCGGTTCACGCGCAGCGCACAGGCGCGACGGTGCAGCCATGGTCCGCTTTCTCGCCTGGTTCGATCGCGAAGCGCCAAAAGGCAAGCTTACCGAAATTGATGCAGTGGCGGCGCTGGAAAGCTTCCGCCGCGATACTGGCGCGCTCAAAGACATCTCGTTTCCGACAATATCGGGCAGCGGCCCAAACGGCGCGATCGTGCATTATCGCGTCACCCGAAGCAGCAACCGGCGCATCCGGAAGAACGAATTGTTCCTCATCGA
Organism: Pseudolabrys sp.; assembly: GCA_035760805.1. Lineage (GTDB taxonomy): Bacteria > Pseudomonadota > Alphaproteobacteria > Rhizobiales > Xanthobacteraceae > Pseudolabrys. The sequence goes on along the minus strand of DASTSG010000003.1, from coordinate 54,974 downwards.
TTCCGGCGCGCAATACGAAGACGGCACGACCGACATTACGAGGACCGTCGTCACCGGCAAGCCGAGCGCCGAAATGCGTGACCGTTTTACCCGTGTGCTCAAGGGCCATATCGCAATCGCCACCGCAATTTTCCCGGAGAACACCACCGGCGCGCAGCTCGATCCACTCGCACGCATAGCATTGTGGCAGGCCGGCCTCGATTTCGACCATGGCACCGGCCATGGCGTCGGCAGCTATCTTTCGGTGCACGAAGGCCCGGCGCGCATTTCCAAGCTCGGCACCGAGGCACTCCGGCGCGGCATGATCCTGTCGAACGAGCCGGGCTATTACAAAACGGCGGCCTATGGAATCCGGATTGAAAATCTCGTGCTGGTTATCGCCGAACCCGCGCCCAAAGGCGCAGAAAAGCCGCTCAACGCCTTCGAGACATTGACACTCGCGCCGATCGACCGGCGACTGATCGACGTGAAAATGCTGACGCCGAAAGAACGGACATGGCTCAATGGCTATCACAAGCGCGTGCGCGACGTGATCGGTCCGCTGGTGGATACCAAGACGCAGAAGTGGCTGCGACAAGCGACGCGGCCCCTCTAGCAGTCACCGGGACGTGAGCACCGCGTTCACGCTTAATCGCACCGGAATGACTACGAGATGAGCTTCAACCACTCGTCCTCGCTTAGAATCTTGACCCCTAGTTTCTGCGCATCCGACAGCTTCGAGCCGGCGCCGGGACCGGCGACCACGTAATCGGTTTTCTTCGATACGGAGCCGGAAGCTTTGGCGCCGAGCCGTTCGGCTTGTGCCTTTGCCTCTTCACGCGTCATTTTTTCCAGCGAGCCGGTAAACACCACCGTCTTGCCCGCTATCGCGCTGTTCGCCTTCGGCTTCTCGGCATCGAGGATTTTTACCTGTTTCGTCAGCCGCTCCACAATGCCGCGGTTGTGGCTCTCCTTGAAATACGCTCTCACCGCATCGATGACGGTGTCGCCGATCTGGTCGATCGCATCCATTTCCGCGGCCGCTTCCTCATCGCCCTCCGCAATCTTCAAAGCGGCGTCGTGAAATGCCTTCCACGAACCATAACCGCGCGCCAGCGCGAGCGCCGTCGTCTCGCCCACCTGGCGAATACCGAGCGCATAAATGAATCGATCGAGTGAAATTTCGCGGCGTGCCTCGATGGCATTGAACAGGTTCCGAACCGAGACTTCACCGAATCCTTCGACCTCTTCCAGCCTGATCTTCTTGTTGCGCTCGGGGAGCGTAAAAATATCCGCCGGCTCCCTCAGCCACTCCTTCTCGAAGAACAATTCAATCTGCTTCTCGCCAAGACCTTCGATATCAAAGGCGCGGCGCGAAACGAAATGCTTCAGGTGCTCGACTTTCTGATACGGGCAGGCGAATTCGCCGGAGCATCGATTGCGTGCCCCCTCCTCGCCGGTCGCCGTTGTTTCGCGCACAACGTCGGTGTGCAGATAGCACGGGCACTTCTTCGGAAACTGATACGGTTTTGCGTCTTTTGGGCGCTTCTCGATGACGACATCGACCACTTGCGGAATGACATCGCCTGCACGCTGAATAATGACGGTATCGCCAATGCGAATGTCGCGGCCCTCGCGTAATGGCTCACCGCTGTTGCCAATGCCCTTGATGTAATCCTCGTTGTGCAATGTGGCGTTCTGCACGATAACGCCACCGACACCGACAGGCTCGAGTTGCGCGGTCGGCGTGAGCACGCCCGTCCGACCGACCGTGATCAAAATGTCTTTCACCACCGTCATTGCGCGCTCGGCCGGAAATTTGTGGGCGATCGCCCAGCGCGGACTGCGCGAGACGAAACCAAGGCGCTCCTGCCAGTCGAGGCGGTCGACTTTATAAACGACGCCGTCGATATCGTAGTCGAGCGTCGCGCGCTGCTCCTCGATCTTCTCGTGGAACGCCAACAGGTCTTCAGTGGAGCGGCATAGCTTGGTGAGCGGATTGGTCTTGAAGCCGCAGCTTTCGAACCATTTGATCATGCCCGACTGCGTGTCCGCCGGCATCTCGCTCATCTCACCCCAGGCATAGGCGAAGAAACCGAGCGGCCGCGAGGCGGTGATCGCCGGGTCTTTCTGGCGTAGCGAGCCTGCGGCGGAATTGCGTGGATTCGCGAAAATCTGGCCGCCGGCTTCCTTCTGGCGCTCGTTGAGCACGAGGAAGGCCTTTTTGGTCATATAGACCTCGCCGCGCACCTCGCAGATTTTCGGCACATTGCGGCCTTTCAATCTCTTCGGCACGTCCTCGAGCGTGCGGATATTTGCCGTGACGTCTTCACCTTCGTATCCGTCGCCGCGCGTCGCACCGCTGACAAGTTCACCGTTCTCGTAGCGCAACGATATCGACAGGCCGTCGATCTTGGGCTCTGCACTGAAGGCGATTTTCTCGTCATCGGGCAGTCGGAGAAACCGGCGGATGCGCGCGACGAAATCAGTGACGTCCGCATCGCTGAACGCATTATCGAGCGAGAGCATCGGCAGCGCATGACGCACCTTCTTGAATTTTCCGCTGGGCGCGGCGCCGACCTTCAACGAAAGCGACTCACGCGTGCGCAAATCGGGGAAGCGCGCCTCGATCGCGTTGTAGCGCTGGCGCAACGCGTCATACTCGGCATCGCTGATCGTTGGTGCGTCGTTCTGGTAGTAGCGCCGGTCATGCTCGGCAATTTCTTTCGCCAGCCGCGCGTGCTCTGCCGCCGCCTGCTTGGCAGTCAGGAAGTCAACCGGTGTTTTATCCGTGCGGAGTTTGGCAGCCATTTCATTCTCGTTGCGCGCGCGGTGTACCATTCTTAGTCATTCCGGGGTGCGAGCGTAAGCGAGCGAACCCGGAATCCAAAGGCGACCGCAAACATCAGGTGTTCTACGTGCATCTTCTCGCAGGCCTGAAGCAAGGAACTGGCTTCCGGGTTCCGGCATTCGACCGACGCCGGAATAACAAAGAACACTTTCGTGGAACGACCAAAAAGATGCCACTCCGGCGCGGAAGGACTGTGGCGCTCGGAATAATTTACCCCGCCGCCTTGATCAGCCGTTCGGCTGCAGCACGTGCTTCCTTCGTTATCTCAGCGCCGGCCAGCATGCGCGCGATCTCCTCACGACGATGATCGGCGGCAACCTCGACCACGCGGGTGGCAACGCGCCTGCCCTTCTCCAGCGTGTCTTTGCTAATGACATAGTGACGATCCGCGCGCGCGGCCACCTGCGGCGCATGTGTCACCGCGAGAACCTGCATGCCGCGGCCAAGCCTCGCAAGCCGCACGCCGATGGCGTCCGCCACTGCACCGCCAACACCGGTGTCGATCTCGTCGAACACGAGCGTCGGCGCCGACCCGCGGTCCGCCAGCACCACTTTCAGCGCCAGCAGAAAACGGGCGAGTTCGCCGCCCGAAGCAACTTTCATCAAAGGGCCCGGACGCGTGCCCGGATTGGTTTGTACCCAGAACTCGACGCGGTCGATGCCATGCGGCCCCGCGGCAGCGGCATCGATCTCGAGCGCGGTCGAGAATTTTGCGCGCTCGAGCCTGAGCGGCTTGAGCTCGGCATTGACCGCCTTGTCCAGCCCGCTGGCGGCCTTCGCGCGTGCCTTTGATAGCGCGGCAGCCGCCGCGCGGTATTCAGCCTCGGCCTGCTTTGCCGCCGCATCAAGCACCTTCAGCTTCTCCTCGCCAGCATCGATCAGGGCGAGATCGTCATTGTATTTGCGGGCGAGCGCGTTCAACTCGTCTACAGGCACGTTGTATTTGCGGCCGGCGGCGCGCAATGCAAAAAGCCGTTCCTCGATGCGTTCAAGTTCGGCCGGATCGTAATCGGCGGCGCGCAGCGCTGCATCAAGATGGGCGCGGGTCTCTTCGAGCGAATTGAGCGCAGCATCAAGCGACTTCACCACCGGCTCGATAAGCGCGGGCGCTTGCGCGCTGCGGCGCTCCAGCCGGCGAATGACGGCGGACAACTCGGGAACGGCGGAATTGCTGCCTGCGATGGTGTCATGGGCGTCGCGCAGATCGCCTGCAATCTTTTCGGCCTGCATCATCGCGGTTCGGCGTTCGGCGAGGGCCGTCTCCTCACCGGCCTGCGGCGCCAATTTTCCCAGTTCGTCGACGGCGTGACGCAGCCAATCTGCTTCCCGCTTCGCGCGCTCGATTTCCGCGCGGTGAGCCTCGGCGGCAAGCAGAGTTTCACGCCGCGCGCTCCAAAGGCGCTCGACCTGCGTCACCTCGTTTTCGAGGCCTCCATAAGCATCGAGCAGACGGCGATGGGTCGAAGCGTCCACCAGAGCGCGGTCGTCATGCTGGCCGTGAATTTCGACCAGGGTCTCGCCCAGTTGCTTCAGTATCTGCACGCTAACCGGCTGATCGTTGACGAAGGCGCGCGTGCGCCCGTCGGCGAATTGCACGCGGCGCAAGATCAAATCATCGTCAACCGGAATATCATTCGCTTTCAGCAGAGCGCGCGCCGGATGATTCCGCGGGACGTCGAAGGCCGCAGTGACCTGCCCCTGCCCGGTGCCTTGCCGCACCAGGGCGGCGTCGCCGCGCCCGCCGAGCGCCAGCGCGAAGGCATCGAGCAGGATCGACTTGCCGGCCCCCGTTTCGCCGGTAAGCACGGCCAAGCCTTCGGCAAAGTCGATGTCAAGCCGATCGATCAGGACAATATCGCGGATCGAGAGTCGGGAGAGCATGGCGCCTCGCCTCACGCCGTCATCATCATCGAAAGCGGATGATCCAGTAATCACCAACTTCGGCGATTTTCACAAGAATCACATGTTCCGCAGCGGGTCTTGGGCACCACGCCGTGCCGCGTCGAAATTGGTGGCCATATCGGACACGTCAGCCCAGCCCGATCTTTTTGAAGGCTTTGCTGATCCAGGAATCCTTGTTTTCGACCGGCTCCTTGCCGCCCGATTTCACCAGAGCGTAGGCCCGCTTGTACCAGGGGCTGTCCGGGAAATTGTGGCCCAGGACCGCAGCCGCCGTCTGCGCCTCGTCCACGATGCCAAGCGACATATAAGCCTCGGTCAATCGCTCCAACGCTTCCTCGACGTGACGCGTTGTCTGGTATTGCGTGACCACGACCTTGAATCGATTGATAGCGCCCGTGTACTGGTGCCGGTCGAGATAATAGCGGCCGATCATCATCTCGTGGCCGGCGAGCTGATCGCGAATGAACTCGATCTTTTGCTTGGCACTCGTCGCATACTCGCTGTTCGGATATTTCCGAATGACTTCCTGAAACGCATCGAGCGCTTTTTGCGTGCGTGCCTGATCCCGCGTGACGTCGGGGATTTCGTCGTAATAGGACGAGCCGATCAGATACTGCGCATAAGCGGCGTCCGGGCTGCCCGGGTGCAAGGTGATGTAGCGTTGTGCAGCCGCTACGGATTCATCGTACATGCCGCCGCTGTAATAGGCATAGGACGACATGATCAGACCCTTGCTCGCCCATTCGGAATAAGGGTGCTCCTTGTCCACTTCCTCGAATTTTTGCGCGGCTTTCTTGATATCGTGCTTGGTGTTGAGGAGATACAGACCCTCGTTGTAAAGCTGTTCAGCCGGTCGGTCGGGCAGATCCTCTTCCTTGCTGCCGAAAAATCCCTTGATGTCGCTGCACCCGGCTGCCAGCCCAGCGATGACCATCAGAGCGAGCACGCGCGCGAACATCCGCGAGCGACCACCGCTGCAAGCCGGCTTCACGTCAAGCGAACTCATGGAAGCGTACGATCCCCAAATTCCGCAGCATTCGGTGCGCGCGAGCGACTTAAGCCATCTGCATGTAAACGAAAAGGCGCGGTTTCGCCACCGACTAGGCGGACATTCTGCCGGGATTAAGGCGACCCGATAAGGGCTCAGGAAACCTCTGGACCATAAGCCGCAGCGGCGAGGCCAGCGGGCGCTCCCGCATGACCGCGAAACCGGCGCACCGGCTCGGCAGCCGTTTCGATCACGCGCCAGGCGGACTTGTCGGCCATCAGAGCAGACAGCACGGCGTAATTGAGCCTGTGGCCGCCGCGGACGGTTCGATAGAGGCCGATCAAAGGCAGGCCGGCCAATGCAAGATCGCCGATTGCATCAAGCACCTTGTGACGCACGAACTCGTCTTCAAAACGCAGGCCTTCCGGATTGAGCACGCGGTCTTCGGTAACGACGAGTGTGTTTTCAAACGAGGCGCCGAGCGCATAACCGGCGCTCCACAGTTTTGCGACATCGCGCATAAACCCGAATGTCCGCGCGCGCGCCAACTCGCGGCGGAAACTTGCGGCGTCGATATCGAGCGCAAACTCCTGATGACCTATCAGTGGATGATCAAAGTCGATTTCGGCCTCGACACGAAAACCGTGCCTGTATGGCAGCAATTCGCCAAGCGCGTTGTCCTTCGCAATGCGAACCGGCTTGAGAACCTCAATGTAGCGGCGCGGCGTCGCGCGCGTGGTCAGGCCCGCTTGATCGATCGCGTCGACAAAGGGGGCGGCGCTGCCGTCCATGATCGGTACTTCCGGCCCATCGAGTTCGATGGTGACGTTATCGACACCCAGCCCCCGCAATGCCGCAAGCAAATGCTCCGCTGTCGAACACAGCGGACCTTTCGCGTCACCCAACACGGTTGCAAATTCGGTAGCTGTAACCGCCCGTACGTCAGCGCGAACTTCGCGCTCGACAGTTCCGGCGGCGCCAATTCGCTGAAAGACGATCCCGGCATCATCGTCTGCGGGATGGAGGCTTAGCGTGACGGGGAGACCTGAATGGACGCCAATGCCTGAAACGGCCACATTGTCGCGCAACGTCGTTTGCTTGGCGCCTTTCATCTATCCCCTTCCGCATGCACGCGACCGGTGGCATGCGGCCCCTTCCATTAACCCGACACAGGCCACATTTCGGCCGTCAAGGCTGTTACAAACCGTTGGACTAGGCTCTTGCCCCCGCAGACCGAAAAGTCCTTGTTGCGGCTGAAACTTAGGCCGCGAATCACCTTTCTCCAACTCACGCTTTCTTACCGAGTGTTACCCGATTTTGCCGCAATTTCGGGACGCGTGCGCGTATGGCTGCCATTTTCACTCGGTTGGCTGCAGCGATTCATTAGATTGCAGAAAGCGTGCGAGCCAATGGTGGCACGCACGAGAATTGATAAATCTTAGTGCTAATTCAGTGGCTTACTTAATAAGTTGTAAATAATCCGGACACAGAAAAATTTGCGGCTGCCGGCGGAAGCCGACAGCCGCTGCACGCTCATCAGACAGCCAGCCGCTCCTAATTCGCCTGCCGGCGAAGGAATGCGGGAATATCGAGCTGGTCTTCATCCTGCGGATTATGCACAGGTTGCGTGCGCCCATGTGGATCAAGCCCTTGCGGAGCAGCGCGGCGCGCATATTCGGATACCGGCTCCGCCTGGGCGCGCGCATCGGACGCGCGAGCCGGTGGACGAACGGGCCGCTCGAACTGCGGCATTGCTCGCGCGCTACGTTGTTGAGCGCCCGCGTCGGCGTTGTCATCGCGGCGGCCGAGGCCGACCTGCGCCAGCCGCTGCATCAGCGTCATCCGGCGCTTTTCCGGATGGTCGTCGGTAAGTTCCCCGCGCTGGGCCTTAATCTCGTTCTGCGCCGGCAGCGGCAAGTCCTCGATCCGCGGCATGCGCGGCGTCTGCACCGTCGTCCGCTCCGGCGCGGGCGGGATGAACGCGCGCGGCAGCGGCGGCTCAGCGGGCACATCCGGTTCGGCTGGCGGTTCGAACAGCGAAGGCTTCTCCGGCATTGGTCGGATCGAAACGTCTTCGATGGCTGAAGTCGGCAGGATCGCCGCTGCCACGGCCGCCTGCGCTGCGGACTCGACTGTGGCAGCCGGCTGTGCCGCCGGCGTGCTTCGCTCGACCCGCTCGGCGACACGCGGAGCCTCCGCGCGGACCTTCTTTGACATCTCGGCCGCGCGAACCTCGGCAGGAGCCGGCGTACGGATGACGGCTGTATTGTCGATGCCGGTGGCTACCACCGAAACGCGGATGATGCCATCGAGGCTTTCATCGAAGGTCGCGCCGACAATGATGTTGGCATCCTGATCGACCTCTTCGCGAATCCGTGTGGCCGCTTCATCGACCTCATACAGCGTGAGGTCCTTGCCGCCTGTGATCGAGATCAGCAGGCCTTTGGCACCCTTCATCGAGCTGTCATCAATCAGCGGGTTTGCGATCGCGGCCTCTGCGGCCGTGAGAGCGCGCTTCTCACCGGACGCTTCGCCGGTCCCCATCATGGCCTTGCCCATCTCACGCATCACTGCACGGACATCGGCAAAGTCGAGATTGATAAGGCCTTCCTTGACCATCAAGTCGGTGATGCAAGCGACGCCCGAGTAGAGCACCTGGTCGGCCATCGCAAAGGCGTCGGCAAACGTGGTCTTTTCGTTTGCGACACGGAATAGATTTTGGTTCGGAATAATCAGAAGCGTGTCGACGACCTTTTGCAGGTCGACGATGCCGGCCTCTGCAAAGCGCATGCGCCGCTGGCCTTCGAATTGAAACGGCTTCGTCACAACGCCGACGGTGAGAATCCCGAGCTCTTTGGCAACTCGCGCAATAACGGGTGCAGCACCTGTACCCGTTCCGCCTCCCATGCCGGCGGTGACAAAGATCATATGCGCTCCGGAAAGATGATCCCGGATTTCGTCGATCACCTCTTCAGCCGCGGCTCGCCCGACCTCAGGCTGTGAGCCCGCACCGAGGCCTTCGGTGACCTGTACGCCCATCTGGATGATGCGCTCGGCTTTCGACAGTGTGAGCGCCTGCGCGTCAGTGTTGGCGACGACGAAGTCGACTCCCTGGAGGCCGGCCGCGATCATGTTGTTTACCGCGTTGCCGCCGGCGCCGCCGACGCCGAACACGGTGATCCGCGGCTTCATCTCGCGAATGTCAGGAATATTCAGGTTGATGCTCATGTCGCTGTGCCTCTTTATGTCGCGGGATCACGCCGGTCCGCCACCGGCCGCTTTCTGGTTGCGGGGAAGCGGGTCAGAAGCTCTCGCGTAGCCATTGTCCAACCCGTGCCATGTAACCGCCCGTTCCTGTCATAAGGTGCCGCGTTCGCCGCGGTTCGAAATGCTCGAGATGTGCAGCCTGCGGGTAAACCAGAAGGCCGCCGGCCACGGCAAACGCCGGGCCCTTGGCCGCTTCTGGCAAACCCGCTACGCCAAGTGGACGTCCGATACGCACCGGACGGCGAAGGATACGCGCCGCGAGATCGGCTACGCCGGCCAGTTGACTTGCTCCGCCGGTGAGCACAACGCGCGCGCGGGGCTCCGCCGCAAATGGCGACGCCGCAAGCCGGTCGCGCGCCATCTCCAGAATTTCCTCGACGCGCGGCTTAATGATCCGCACGAGGGCAGCCCTGGAAACAAATTGCGGTGGCTCCGTATCCTCGTCGCCAACCGGCGGCACGGCGATCACATCGCGATCATCCGAGCCGCCCGTCAAAACACTGCCATAGATCGCTTTGATTCGCTCGGCATCTGCGATGCGAGCGCTGAGGCCACGGGCCAGATCCATGGTCACGTGCCACCCGCCCAAGGCAAAGCCGTCTGCGTGCACAAACCGGCCACCCGAAAAGACGCCAATCGTGGTCGTTCCCGCGCCCATATCGATGCAGGCGGCCCCGAGATCGGCCTCATCGTCTGCGAGAACGGAAAGCCCGGCGACGTAAGGGGAAGCCACCATCGCCTCCACGTCGATGTGGCTGCGCTCGACCGTGAGCATCAGGTTGCGCGCTGTGGCGGCCTCGGTGGTGACCATGTGCATGTCGACCCCGAAATAGCGTCCCAGCATGCCGCGGGGTTCGCGGATGCCGCGTGCTTCATCGAGCGTGTAGCCGATGGGTAGAGAATGCAGCACGGCCCGTCCGTCCCGGACCGAATGGCGGCTGGCTGCGGTCAGGACCCGGGCGATATCGCTGTCGGTGACCGCAATATTTGCAAGCTCAATGTCCGCAGTGAAGCGCTCGCTGCCGATCCGACCGCCGGACAGCGAGACGATGACGGATTCGAGTTGAACGTCGGCCGCGCGCTCCGCCATGTCGAGCGCGTGGCGGACGACTTCCTCTGCTGCAATGAGATCGACCACTCCGCCGGCTTTCACGCCTCGCGAGGCGGTATGGCCAAACCCGAGCACGCGCACGCCGTGGCTGCGGCGGCGTAGCACTTCCTGCGGCGGATGCGGCTCAAGCCGAGCGATCAGGCAGACGATTTTACTGGTACCGATGTCGAGCGCGGCAACCACCGCGCTACGCTTGGGCGATACCGGTTTCATTTTCGGCGTCATGCCAAAACGAAGGACGCTCATGCGTCACTCCCTTTACGCTTCGGCTTTTTCGGCTTGAAGGCTTCGGCGCGCGCTGCCGCGGCTCCGTCGGACAAGCGCACGGTGACGCGGTCGGCAAGCCGAAGATCGACAACGGTGATATCGCGCGAAAGCAATTTCTTCTCGTGATCAAGCTTTACGAGCGTGCGCAGCGCTTGCTTCACGCCGGTCTCCGGCAGGCGGATTTCGACACCGTTTTTCAGATTCAGGTTCCAGCGGCGCTCCGCCACCAGCACCGAGGACGCGACCTGATCCGCGATGTCCCGGTAGTCGCCTATGAGATCAAGGAAATCTCTGGCCTTCTGCGCAGCGCCGGCCCCAACCACAAACGGCAAGGTGCGGAACCGTGGTGTGAACGGCTGCAAGACAGTGCCATTCTCGGCGATGACCGAGACCTCGCCGTCGTTCTGCCAAAGCGCAAAGGCCTTGCGTTCCGCGATGTGAATTTGAAGGCGGCCTGGATAAAGCTTTAGTACCGTTGCTTCAGCAATCCATGGATCGGCCTCAAGCCGCGCCCGTGCCGTCGCCGCGTTTAGGAACAGGAGCGAGGAGTGGTCAGTAATGCCGGCAAGCCTGAGCACCTGCTCACGGCTCAACTGCGATTCGCCGCTGATCGCAACTGATGAAATGTGGAATCCGGCAGCATTCGCAACGGCATCACAAACTTCCTGCGCCCCTGCCGTTATTGCTGCGGCATGATTGCCCTTGGCGACGCCGTATCCGATACTTGCGAGCACAAACAAAATCGCAGCGGCGGAGCCGAAGCCGCGCGGCGGGTCGCATTGGAGAATCGGTCCCAGCCGGCGGCGCGCCCAGCGGCGCCAGCGGCCTGCGACCACCATCATGTGTGACGGCTCGCCCGACAAATGCGCGTCGCGCCTTGCCTTCAATGATTGAGCGAGGCGTGCCCGACGGTCCATCGCACCAGCTCTTCAAACATTAGCCCTGCGCGGGACAAAACACTGGCATGAACGAAAGCTCGCTCATGCGCAGCTGAATATCGGCCTCTCGGCAAGCTCGTCCCCTGTCCCTTTGAGGCGCTTTTCATCGGCGGAAGGCCGCACGCCGGGCCACAGGAGCCAAGGCGTCACGCGCCGCCGGCGCCAAGTCTTCGGCCCATTTGGTAAACGATTAGTAAAGTTTTAAAGATTGGCGAAGAAATCGCTTTAGCCTGTGATTTCCGCTACGAGAATTCGGTGCAACGGGTGGCGCCCAGCTGATGGCTTACCTCATCTCAATTTGGCTACTACCAGTCCTTGTGGCCATTACATTTCACGAAGCGGCGCACGCCTATGCTGCGCGTTTCCTCGGCGACGATACGGCGTCACGTCTCGGACGCGTTAGCCTCAATCCAGTCCGTCACATCGACCCATTCGGCACCATTCTTCTTCCCGCACTCCTGCTGTTCGCGCGCTCGCCGTTTTTGTTCGGATATGCCAAGCCGGTACCGGTCAATTTTCGCGCGCTGCGTAACCCGCGGATGGGCATGGTGCTTGTCGCAGCGGCGGGACCGGCCATGAACATTGTATTGGCGATTGTCGCCGCTTTGAGCTTCCACCTCGTGGCTTATCTGCCGCCCACCGCAGCACAGTGGACTGCGCTCAACCTGAAAAACGCTCTCGTCATCAATGTGATCCTGGCGGTTTTCAATCTTTTTCCGCTACCGCCGCTCGATGGCGGGCGTATTGCAGTCGGCGTGCTTCCCACGGTCCTGGGCAAACAACTCGCCCGTCTCGAACGATACGGGATGATCATCCTTATAGGGCTGCTGATCGTGTTGCCGCTCCTGGGTTCGCGACTGGGACTCGATCTGAGCTTCGTGTCACACATCATTGCACGAGCGACGAACGCCGTTCTCGCGGCGATCTTGCATCTGACCGGAAACGTCTGACTTCAGGCTCAGCGATTGAGCGAAGCGTCCTCGACCATCCAGCGCACGAGCTCTTCGAACGAAATACCGGCGTACATGGCCATTTCCGGCACCAGCGAGGTTTCTGTCATGCCGGGCTGCGTGTTCACTTCAAGACAATAGAGTCCCTCGCTGCCGGGCCGCGCGTCATCGTAACGAAAGTCAGCCCGCGTGACACCGCGGCAGCCGAGCGCGTAATGCGCGGCAAGCGAAAGCCGGCGCACGTCTTCGTACACGTCAGGCGCAATCGGCGCCGGCAGCAGATGCTTCGAGCCGCCGGGCGCGTATTTTGCTTCGTAATCGTAAAACTTCACCGCGGGCACGATCTCGATGACGCCGAGTGCGCGGTCGCCCATCACCGCGCAGGTCAGTTCCTTGCCTGGGATGTACGGCTCGATGAGCACACGTTCGCCGAACCGCCAATCGGGGCGCGTGAGTTCCTGTGGCGGATGCGCATGATCTTCGCGCACGATGAAAACGCCGACGCTTGAGCCTTCGGCGATCGGCTTGATGACATAAGGCGGCGGCAGCAGGTGCTTTTTTCCCGCTTCAATGCGGGAGGCGAGCATGCCGCCCGGCACCGGTACGCCGGCAGCCTTCAACACCGGCTTCGCCATGTCCTTCTGCATCGCCAGCGACGACGCGAGCACGCCGGAATGGCTGTAGGGAATGCCGAGAATTTCGAGCAGACCTTGCAGCGTGCCATCCTCGCCCGGACGCCCGTGCAAAATATTGAGCGCGACGTCCGGTTTGAGTGCGCGCAGCGTAGCCGCGATATCACGGTCGACATCGATGAGGCTCACGCGATAGCCGCCGGCGCGCTCGAGCGCGGCCGCGCACGCTTTGCCCGAGCGCAACGACACCTCGCGCTCGGCGGACCAGCCTCCCATCAAAACGGCGACGTGTTTCGACATCGGTTTCTTTCTTCCCTCATGCCGCACGCTGGACCTTGCGTCCCTGAATGACAATCATCGAACTCCAATCCTCTTAATTTCCCATTCCAGATCGACGCCGGAATTTGCCTTCACGCGTGCGCGAACGGTTTCGCCCAGCCCTTCAATGTCGGCGGCGGTAGCATTTCCGAGGTTGATGAGGAAATTGCAGTGCAGTTCGGACACCTGCGCGCCACCGATGGTGAGCCCGCGGCAGCCGGCCGCATCGATGAGCTGCCAGGCCTTGTGACCGTCAGGGTTTTTGAAGGTGGAGCCGCACGTTTTGTTCCGCGGCTGACTCGCCTCGCGCTTTTTCTTGATCTCAGCCATCTCAGCGGCGATCGCTTCCGGCTCGCCCGCGCTCCCTTGAAACAGCGCCTGCGTGAAGATGATGTCGTCGGGAACGGCACTGCGGCGATAGGAAAAGCCCATCTGGGCATTGGTGAACGTGTGCACGTTGCCTAGACGGTCGATGCCGCGCGCCTCGATGAGAATATCTTTCGTCTCACCGCCGTACGCCCCACCGTTCATGCGCAGCGCGCCGCCGATCGAGCCGGGAATCCCGCTCAGGAACGCGAGCCCCGCAATTCCTGCCGCCTGTGCGGCGCGCGCGACCAGAACGTCAAGGACCGCGGTTCCCGCACGTATGCGGTGATTTTCTTCGATGCTGATCTCACTGAATTTACGGCCAAGCCGCACGACAACGCCTGGCACACCACCGTCGCGGATGATGAGATTTGAGCTTGCACCGATAACGGTGAGCGGAATGTCGGCAGAGAGATTTTGCAGAAAGTAGCGAAGATCGTCTTCGTCTTCCGGCATGTAGAAGGCCTGCGCCGGACCTCCCGTTCGAAACCAGCTCAAAGATGAAAGCGGCTGGTTCGCAAGAAGACGCCCGCGCAACCCGGGCATTGCCGCCTTCAGCGCCGGAACGATGTCGGGGAAAAGCATTAGTGCATATGATCACCGGGCTCGTCCCGGCGATCCCGAAAAGGTACGCGCTGCCATTCTACGCAAGATGGCCGGCACGGACCCGGCGACGACAATGTGGCGGCGCGCTGCGCTGTCATCATCCCAACGCTTTCAATTCGTCCGGCAGCGCGTAGGCCCATTGCGTAATCGAGCCCGCGCCGAGGCAGACAATGTAATCGCCGGGCTTCGCCAGCCCTTTGACGATGCCGGCGAGTTTTTCGGGACCATCGAGCGGGATCACCTGTCGGTGGCCGCGCGCGCGCAGCGCCATAACGAGGGAATCCCGGTCTGCGCCCTCGATCGGCGCTTCACCGGCAGGATAGACATGCGCGACGATGACCGCGTCCGCATCGTTAAAGCAGGTGGAGAACGGCTCGAACAGTGTCTTTAGCCGCGTGTAGCGATGCGGCTGCACGACGGCGATCACCTGCCCCTTCGTCGACTCGCGCGCGGCTCTCAGGACCGCCGCTATCTCGACGGGGTGATGGCCATAATCGTCGATGATGACCGCGCCGTTCCATTCGCCGACGCGCGTGAAACGGCGCTTCACGCCGCCGAACTTTGCAAGCGCCGCGCGTATCTTGTCATCGGAAATGCCGAGCTCATGCGCAACGGCAATAGCAGACGTTGCATTCAGCGCGTTGTGCCGCCCGGGCATCGGCAACTCAAGTTTCTCGATCGCGTGCACGACATCGCCTTCCCGATTGCGGAACAGCACCGAAAATTTCGATTTGCCGTCGATATGATCGAGATCGGTAAGGCGTACGTCGGCTTGCGGATTCTCGCCGTAAGTGATGGTACGCCGGTCGGTAACGCGCCCGACAAGCCGCTGCACGATCGGGTGATCGGTGCACATCACCGCGAAGCCGTAGAACGGCACGTTTTCCACGAAATCGATAAAGGCATCCTGCACGGCCGCAAAGGTCTTGAAATGATCGAGGTGCTCGGCATCGACATTGGTGACGATCGCAATGTCGGCGGGCAGCTTGAGGAACGTGCCGTCGGATTCGTCCGCCTCGACCACCATCCAGTCTCCGCCGCCGACATGGGCATTGGTGCCGTACGCATTGATAATTCCGCCGTTAATGACGGTCGGATCGAAGCCGCCGGCGTCGAGCAAGCTCGCGACCAGCGAGGTCGTCGTTGTTTTGCCGTGCGTGCCGGCGACCGCCACGCAGCTTTTCAGCCGCATCAACTCGGCCAGCATCTCGGCGCGGCGCACGACGGGCAGGCGCTGCGCTCGCGCGGCGACGAGTTCCGGGTTATCCGGCTTGATTGCGGACGACACGACCACCACGTCGGCGCCGTCGAGGTTTTCCGCCTTGTGGCCGACGGCAATCCTCACGCCCTTTTCACGCAGCCGCTTGACATTGCCGCCATCAGAAACGTCCGAGCCGGTGACCGTATAGCCGAGATTGACCAGCACCTCGGCGATGCCGCTCATGCCGATGCCGCCGATCCCGACAAAGTGGACCGGCCCGATGTCGCGCGGCAGTTTCATGTCGCTCCCTTACCCGATCGCGCCAACCTGCATTACCACTGCCGCAAGCCGGTCGGCAGCGTCAATCGTACCGGCGGATTTCGCCGCCGCTGCCATGCGCCCTAGGCGCTGCGGATCGGCAGCCAGCGCCGTGATTTCCGCGGCCAGACGTTCCGCGCTGAAGTTCACCTGCTCGATGCAGATCGCACCGCCGGCCTTTTCCAACACTCGGGCGTTGGCAAGTTGATCCTGATCGAGGGCATGCGGAAGCGGCACCAATACGGCCGGCCGCCCAATAGCAGAAAGTTCGGCCACCGTCGAAGCGCCTGAGCGTGAAACGATCAAATGACTCGCCGCGATCCGGCCCGGCAGGTCGGGAAAGAACGTGGCAGTTTCCGCCGCGACGTGAAGGCGGGCATAGGCCGCTTGCACGCGGTCAAGGTCCTCGCCGCGTGCCTGCTGGACGACGACAAGCCTTTCACGCAAGGCAGATGGGAGACGCTCAATCGCTTCCGGCACCACATCCGACATCACGCGTGCACCCTGACTTCCGCCGAATACCGTAAGTCGAAACGGGCCATTCGGCACCGGTGCCTCGTAAGGAACCGACGCCGCGGCAAGAACAGCCGGCCGGATCGGATTGCCGGTAAACCTCAGTTTGCTTTTTAAAGCAGCGTCCACCCCTGCTACGTCGCGAAAGCCGGTGGCAATCGCGGTGACGCGCGGCGCCAGCAAACGATTGGCACGGCCCATCACGCCGTTCTGCTCGTGCAGCACGGTCGGAATTCTGCGCAACGAGGCGGCAAACAATGGCGGGATCGTCGGATAGCCACCAAAGCCGACGACAACTGCAGGCTTTACGCGGCCCAGCATCAGCAAGGCTTTCGTGATTCCCGCACCAAGCAATGTCAGCGTGCGCGCATAAGACAACGGATCTTTTCCGCGCAGCGTAGCGCTCGGAATGAGATGCACCTGACGCGCGGGAAACTTGAAGTGTGCGGCACGCGTGTCGGTGGCGAGATCAACAGTAATCCCGTGCTTGCCGAGGGCAACAGCGAGCGCTTCCGCCGGAAACAAATGACCGCCGGTGCCGCCAGCGGCGAGCAGAACGAGTTTGCTGGTCGCGCCGATGGTCAACCACGCCTCTCCGAGCCGTCATTCCGCCGCGCTCCGACGCGGTCGAGGACAGCAATCTATGCCGCGCTCTTTGTAATGACCAGATTGCGCGGCCGCGGCTTGAGCATGGTAACCTGCGGTTGCTCGCGCGTGAGCGCCAGCAGCATGCCCATGGCGTAAGCGAGCGAAATCATCGACGAGCCGCCGTAAGAAATAAACGGCAGGGTCATGCCTTTGGCCGGTATCAGGTGCACGTTCACGGCGAGATTGATCGCCGCCTGCGTCCCAAACAGAATGGAAAGGCCGGTTGCCGCAAAGCGTGTGAACGGTTCCTCGTTGCGCAGTGCGCGCATGAGCGACCGGATCACGATGAACGCAAACAGCGCAACCAGCACGAGACACAACGCCACGCCGAATTCTTCCGCCGCGACCGCGAACACGAAATCGGTATGGCCTTCCGGGAGGATACGCTTGATCGTGCCCTCGCCCGGCCCCATGCCAAACCAGCCGCCGCGGACGAATGAGTCCATCGCCAAGTCGACATTGAACGTGTCGCCGGAGGCGGGGTTGAGAAAACGTTGAATACGTTGCGCGACGTGCGGCACGGTGAAATAGGCGATCGTCAATCCGGTGGCGGCGATTCCACCGAGGCCGACAACCCAGATGAGCCGCATGCCGGCCATGAAGAACAACGCGCCCCAGACAAGCGTAACCAGCATCGTCTGCCCGAAGTCCGGCTGCATCACCAACAGCGCCACCACGACCAGCAGCGACAACAAGGCAATAGCATTGGCCGGCATTTCCGGTCGCCGGGCCGATTCGCTGAACAGCCAGGCGATGAGCACCACAAAGGCAGGCTTGAGGAATTCTGAAGATTGAACGTTGACGCCCAGAATGATGATCCAGCGGCGCGCGCCTTTGATCTCCGGTCCGAAGTACGGGGTGACGGCGGCAAGAAGAAGGCTCGCTGCAAATATGACCAGAGCCAGGCGGCGAATTTGCTGCGGCGTCAGGAACGACACGCCGAGCATCACCACGACAGTGGGAAAAAGGAAGAGAATATGACGGTCAACAAAGTAAAACGGATCGAGACCCAGACGGGCGGCTACCGGCGGGCTCGCCGCGAGCGACAGTACGATGCCGGCGATCATCAGCGCGCCGATGGCCGCCAGCGTTGGGCGATCGACCGTCCACCACCATTCTCCGAAAGGTGTGCGTTCCGCGCGCGAGAGCATATGTGTCCCCCAGCATTCCTGCGCGCAGCTGGTTGACGAACGGTTAAGAGCGACGGCCCTTCGTGAATGGCCACGAACAATGATGTGAGTTGTGAGTAATGCGGGTTACTCCCTACCCCGCTTGCGGGAGGGAAGCATCACACAGCAGCGGCATTACCGAAAACCGGATCAGCGGCTCGCAACGACTTTTGGCAACTTCAGCACCAGGTCGCGAAAGGTGTCGCCGCGCACCTCGAAATTGCGGTACTGATCGAAAGAGGCGCAGGCGGGTGACAGCAACACCACAGGCGCTTTCAGGCCGGATGCCGCCGCATCATCTGCAGCGGCAACAACCGCGCGCGAAAGCACCTCGACAATTTCGTAAGGCACCTTCCCCTCAAGCGTCTTTGCAAATTCATTCGCTGCTTCGCCGATCAGGTAAGCTTTGCGGATGCGTGGGAAGAACTCCATCAGGCTCGTGATTCCGCCAGTCTTGGGCTTGCCGCCTGCAATCCAGAAAATATCGGTAAAACTTGCGAGCGCCTTTGCCGCCGAGTCGGCGTTCGTGGCTTTCGAATCGTTCACGAATATGACGTTGCCCTTGCGTGCGATCTCCTGCATGCGATGCGCAAGACCAGGGAATGTTGAAAGCGCCTTCTGTATCGTTGCCGGACTGATGCCGAGCGCGACTGCAGCCGCGATCGCACATGCTGCGTTCTGAGCATTATGGACGCCGCGCAGCGAATTGATGCCGGCAAGTTGAGCGACGTCGCGCTTTTGGCCGTTCCTTGCGTGCAGGATGCGCGTGCCCTCGGCATAATATCCGTCGCGAAGCGGCTCCATGACAGATACGCGCTCCAGCCTTTTACCGAGGCTTTCCACCGCCGCGGCGGCCGCGCGCGAATAGGGGTCATCGACGCCGACAACCGCCGTGCCGTTCTGCTCGACACTCGTGACCAGGCGCGTCTTGATAGCGGCGTAGCTCTCCATCGTCCCGTGGCGATCGAGATGATCCTCGGAAATGTTGAGCAAAATACCGACTGTCGGACGAAGCGACGGCGCAAGATCAATTTGATACGACGAGATTTCCGCGACATAGCACCGCTTCGGCGCGAACGGCTCGAGTTGCAGGATGGGCACGCCGATATTGCCTCCCATCTGGGCATCGAAGCCGGCGCTGCGCAGCACGTGCGTCACAAGCGCCGTTGTCGTGGATTTGCCGTTTGTCCCGGTGACGGCAATGAAGGGACGATGCGGCGCAGTTTTTTCGCGTTCGCGGCAGAACAGCTCGATATCGCCGATGATCTCGACGCCGTATTTGCGCGCAATTTCAACGCTCCAGTGCGGCTTGGGATGCGTCAGCGGCACGCCCGGCGCCAACACCAGGGCCGCAATCGTCGACCAGTCGAGCGTGCGCAGGTCCTGCGTGTTCAGTCCGGCCGCTTTGGCTTCGGCTACGCTCTTGTTGCTGTCATCACAGACGAGAACTTCGGCGCCGCCGGCGGCCAGCGCCTGCGCGGACAGCATGCCCGACTTGCCGAGGCCAAAGACTGCGACCCTTCTGCCCGCGAAGATGGTGATCGGAATCATGCAGCTTCTCTTTACCTCCCCAGTCGTCGGGGAGGTTGCCGAGCGAAGCGCAGCGGGAGGAGGCTCGAGATCGATCCCCTCCGGCATACGTGCCACCCGCCGCCCCTACCCCCCGCCACAAAGAAAGAGGGAGACATCAGAGGGGGCGGCTCCTCAAACACAATCCTCATCGCAGTTTCAGCGTCGCCAACCCGGCGAGGGCCAGCACGACGGCAACGATCCAGAAACGGATCACGATTTGCGGCTCGGTCCAGCCGAGTTGCTCATAGTGATGATGGATCGGCGCCATCTTGAACACGCGCTTGCCGGTCAGTTTGAATGAAACGACCTGCACGATCACTGATACGGCTTCCAGCACGAACAGTCCCCCGACGATCGCCAGTACGATCTCGTGTTTGACCGCAACCGCTACCACGCCGAGCAAACCGCCGAGCGACAACGAGCCCGTATCGCCCATGAAGATCGAAGCCGGCGGTGCATTGAACCACAGGAAACCGAGACTGGCTCCAATGACCGCGCCACAAAGCACAGCGAGCTCGCCTGCGCCCGCGACATAGTGGATCTGCAGATATTCCGCGAAGACCGCATTGCCGGCGAGATAGGAAATGAAGCCGAAGCTCGCCGCCGCAATCATCACCGGCACGATGGCGAGGCCATCGAGCCCGTCGGTAAGATTGACTGCATTGCCGGCGCCGACGATCACGAACGTGCCGAAAAGCACGAAGGCCCATCCAAGGTTGATGACCAGCTCTTTGAAAAATGGAAAGACGAGCGACGTCGCAATCGGGCCCCTGCCGATGTGCATGAGCCACATGCAGGCGATGACCGCGACCAGCGCTTCCGCGGCAAGACGCGTGCGGCCGGAAAATCCGGCATGCGTTTGTTTCGTCACCTTCAGGTAATCGTCATAGAAGCCAATCAGCCCGAAGCTGAGCGTGACGAACAGCACGATCCAGACATACGGACTCATCGGGTTCGCCCATAGCAGGGTCGAGACCAGGAGCCCCGAGAGGATCATCAGCCCTCCCATGGTGGGCGTGCCGATCTTGGTGACGAGATGCGATTTTGGGCCATCGGCGCGGATCGGCTGGCCCTTGCCCTGCTTCAGGCGCAAAAGGTCGATGATCGGCCCACCGAATAGAAACACGAAAATCAGGGCCGTCACGATCGCGCCACCGGTGCGAAAGGTGATGTAACGGAAGACGTTGAACAGCGAAACTTTGTCGGAGAGTTCGACGAGCCAGTAGAACATCGCAGCAAACCTTCGCTCAGGAGGACGCCGCCGCCGGCTCGTCCGCCGTCTGGCGTGGAAATTTGCGTTCGAGCGCTTTCACGATCAGCCCCATTTTTGAGCCGAGCGAGCCCTTGACCATGAGGGCATCGCCAACGTCGACCGCCTCAAGGACCATGGACTCGAGCGCCGCCGCGCTCTCGGCATAGCCGCCCCGGAGCGCCGGGGGAAGAGCATCCCAAAGAGCATGCATCAACGGACCACTGCAAAAAACCAGATCGATGCCGGCCGCCACAATCGACTCTACCAGGGCGCTATGCAACTTGCGGCCTTCGGGCCCAAGTTCCAGCATATCTCCAAGCACCGCGATACGTCGGCCCCGAGGGCCGATTTGTGCCTGTCCCAGCAACGCAATCGCCGCCCGCATCGAGGCCGGGTTGGCGTTGTAGCTTTCGTCGATCAGCAGCGCGCTGCCATTGCCAACCGCAAGGGCGGCGCGAGCGCCGCGCCCGGCAGCCGGTTGCAGATGAGAAAGCGCCTTGCCCGCAATCGCCAAATCGCCGCCGGCAAGCGCCACCGCCGCCATAACCGCCAGTGAATTGATGACAAGGTGGCGCCCGGGCGCGCCCAGCCTGTACGTCACGGCCGTGCCGAGGATGCTGGCTTCGACGGTCGAATGATCCGCATGAAGCGAATGGCGCAACAAGCGCACATCGGCATCGGCATGTTCGCCGAACGATACGATGCGTCCGACCCGTGCCGCCTTCGCCGCCGCCGCAAGCCGCGCAAACTGTGCATTGTCGCGATTGAGCACCGCCGTTCCGCCAGACTCGAGGCCCGAAAAGATTTCCGCCTTCGCGTCTGCGATCTTCTCGATCGAACCGAAATATTCCAGATGAACCGGCTCGATGGCCGTGATGATCGCGATGTGCGGGCGCACCAGCCTGGTGAGCGGCGTTATTTCGCCGGCATGGTTCATGCCGATCTCGAAGATGGCAAACTTCGCCGTTTGCGGACAGCGCGCCAGCGACAACGGAACGCCCCAATGATTGTTGTAGGAGGCGGCAGAGGCGTGCGTTTCGCCCTGCGGCGAGAGCGCGAGGCGCAACGCTTCCTTCGTCCCGGTTTTGCCGACCGAGCCTGTGACCGCAATCACCTTCGCCGTCGAACGCGCCCGCCCTGCGCGCGCAAGATCGCGTAATCCCTCAAGAACGTCCGGCACGATCAGCAGCGGGGCGCCTGCGCCGAAACCGGAAGGATTGGATACCACCGCGAGCCCGGCGCCGTTTTCGAGCGCTGCGCCGACGAAATCGTGGCCGTCGCGGTTGTCGCCCTTGATCGCGAAGAACGTATCGCCTTTCCTCAGCGTGCGGCTGTCAATGGAAATGCCATTCGTTTCGGACGGCAAAATCCCGTGTGGCTGCGCGCGCATCGCAGCCGCCATCGCGTCGATGGTCCACAAGCTCGTCATCGGACAACTTTTCCAGCCGCCAAGGCAAACGTCACTGTGGCATTCCCTTCAGTGCCGCCGCTACCGCCTCGTGATCGGAAAACGGCAACACGCGGCTACCAACGATCTGCCCGGTTTCGTGTCCTTTGCCGGCGATGAGCAATACGTCACCCTTCTCCAGCGTGGCGATACCGCTGCGGATTGCCTCCGCACGATCGGCGATTTCGGTTGCGCCGGGCGCCGCGGCGAGAATAGCAGCGCGAATGGCCGCCGGATCCTCGCTGCGCGGATTGTCATCAGTGACGACCACCCGATCGGCATTTTCGACGGCAATGCGCCCCATGAGCGGCCGCTTGCCGGCATCGCGATCGCCGCCGGCGCCGAAAATCACGATGAGCTTGCCGCGCGCGTAAGGCCGCAGGGCCTGCAGTGCCTTCGCCAGGGCATCCGGCTTGTGTGCGTAGTCGATAAAAATGGGAGCCCCTTTGGCCGCACCAACGAACTCCAGGCGGCCCTTTGCTCCAGCAAGGTTTTCAAGCGACGCGAAGACACGCGCGGGCTCGCCGCCCGTTGCGATAACCAGGCCGGCGGCAATCGCCGCGTTCTGCGCCTGAAACGCACCGACAAGCGGCAGCTTGACCGTGTAGGTACGCCCGGCGTGCTGGATCGTCATCGTTTGCGCAAAGCCATCGATCGTTCTGCCCACGAAGCGGATATCATTTCCCCGCTCGCCGACCGAGAAAATCTTCAGGCCTCGCTTTTTTGCCGCTTCGATCGCTTGCGCCGCATAGTCGTCGTCCGCACCAATAACCGCTGCGCCATCCGGCACAATGAGCTCATCGAACAGGCGCAATTTGGCAGAGAGATAGGCTTCCAGCGTCGGATGGTAGTCGAGATGATCGCGGGACAAATTCGTGAATGCACCGGCGCGGATGCGCACGCCGTCGAGCCGATGCTGGTCGAGGCCGTGTGAGGACGCTTCCAGTGCGAGATGCGTTACGCCCTCGCCCGCAAGCTCATCAAGCGTACGATGCAATTCGACGGGATCGGGTGTGGTCAATGAACCGTAGTGTTCTCCCGATGGCGCAACGACCCCAATGGTGCCGACACTTGCCGCCTGCAACCCGAGCGCCTGCCAAATCTGCCGGGTGAAAGCAGCGACGGACGTTTTGCCGCTCGTGCCTGTCACCGCTGCGATCGTCGCCGGTTGCCGCGAATAAAATCGCGCTGCCGCCAAGGCCAACGCGCGGCGTGCATTCTCGACGCGGACGAATGGAATGGTCCCGTCCAGGCCGGCGGGCCGCTCTTCGGCAGCAATCGCCTTCGCGCCAGCCGCAATCGCCTGCTGCACGAAGCGCGAGCCGTCCGTTTTCGCGCCGGCAATCGCGACAAATAAAAAGCCCGGTTCGACCGTCCGGCTGTCGGCGCTCAGTCCTGAAATGTCGATCGCAGCGGCCTCGGCGCTAACCGCATCCACGGACAGGAGGTCGCGCAGCTTCACCGCGTTTCCCTGGTGCTTTCCTTGGCACTCACCAATAGCAACTGAGCTGCTTTCGGCATGTCGAAGCGAGGCTCGATATCAAGCAACGGAGCAATCCGCGCAATGACTTTGGCGGCGGTCGGCCCGGCGTTCCAGCCCGCCGTCGCGAAACCGTGGGTTTCGGGCAAGGGCTGCGGCTCGTCAAGCATGATCAACAGCAAATAGCGCGGCTTGTCCGCCGGCAGGATGGCCATGAAATCGGTCAATAGTTTGTGCTTGGAATAGCGGCCGTTGACGACCTTTTCCGCCGTGCCGGTCTTGCCGCCGACGTAATAGCCCTGGACATTGGCGAATGTCGCCGTCCCCTTCTCGGCATTCAGCCGCATCAGATAGCGCATGTCGAGGCTTGTTTCCGGCTTGAGCACGCGCTTGGCAATGGCCATGGCTTCTTCATGGCTGCGTTTGAGAAAGGTCGGCTTGATGAGCAGCCCACCGTTTACCGTCGCCGCAATGCCCATGGCCGCTTGCAGCGGGGCGACGGACAAGCCGTGACCGAACGCGATCGTAACCGTATTAAGTTCGCCCCAATGCTTGGGGACGAGCGGCTCGGCGCTTTCCGGCAGTTCGGTGCGCAGACGATCGAGCTGACCCATTTTCTTCAAAAACGCTTTGTGTCCGTCGACGCCGACCGCGAGCGCCATGCGCGCCGCCCCGATATTCGATGAAAACGTGAAAATCTCCGGCACCGAGAGGAAGCGATGCTTCGGCTCATAATCGTGAATGGCAAAGCGCCCGTAGTGCAGCGGCTGACGCGCATCGAACGTGGAATTCAACGTCGCCTTTCCTGAATCGAGCGCCATTGCGACCGTGAGCACTTTGAACGTAGAGCCCATCTCGTAGACGCCGGTGGTGAGCCTATTGATGCGCGTCGGATCGTTTGCCTCGCGCGGATTGTTCGGATCGTAATCCGGCTCGGAGGCGAGCGCGGCGATCTCGCCGGTGTTCACGTTAAGCACGATTCCCGCTGCGGCTTTCGCCTTGTACTTCGCTCGCGCTTTTACAAGCTCGTCACGCAATGCGAATTGCACGCGCAGATCGAGCGCGAGCTGCACCGGCCGCTGCAGCCGGTCCGTGGCAAGCCCTGCCATATGCAGCGCGGCGAGACCCTGTCCGTCGATCCACTTTTCGATTCCGGCAATGCCCTGGTTGTCGATGTTCACGACGCCGAGTTCGTGCGAAACGATCGGCCCGTTGGGGTAGACGCGCTTGTTCTCGGTCAGAAACCCGATCCCCGGAATGCCGAGGTGGTGAATTTCCTGCTGCTGCTTGGGCGTCATTTCGCGCTTGAGCCAGACGAAGCCGCGATTCGAGTTCAGTCGCTCGCGCAACTCCTTGCGGTCGAGATCGGGAAGCACGGCCGTGAGCAATTCTTCGGCCTCATCGGGGTCAATAAGCTTTCTCGGCTCTGCAAACAGAGAAGGCGTCTTCACGTCCGTTGCAAGAATCTGGCCGTTGCGATCGAGAATATCCGGACGAGCGGTCGCCACTGCATCCTGTGAAACGGTGCGATGCGCGCCATGCCCCTCGCTGGCCAAACCGAACATCACCAGACGCGCGCCTATAGCCGAATAGACAATCGAGAAGCCGACGACGATGAGGATGAGCCGCGCTTTGGCCTTGACGGCGCGATCGACCTCCTTGCCGTAAAGCAGGGAATGAACGACATGCTGCCATTTCGTCTGCGCAGGTTTTGAGGTCGGAGCGGCTGACATGATCTCACCTGCGCTTTGCCGGCGCGATACTGCCGGTCGGTAATTCCGCTTTCGACGCCTTCAGGATCGCCGCGATCGGATCGACCGGCGGCTCACTGTTTGCTGGCCGCTCCGGCAGATCGTCGAAAGTGCCGAACTGGGTGGGGCCGACCGGCTTTAAGGGCAGATGCCGTTCAGCCAATGCTTGAATACGGGCGGGATTGTCGAGCCTGCTCCATTCGGCGCGCAATGTGGCGATTGCATCGCGCTCGCGGCGTATCTGCCCGCGCAGCTTGGCGACACGCTCGATTTGCAGCGTCGAGTCGAACTTGATCTTGTAAACGATCGCAGCCGCGGCAACGAGCGCCACAATCACCATCGCATTGATGAAGCGCATCATCGGAGCCTCCCGACAATTTGCGCGAGACTCGGCAATCCGGGCAGAAACATGTTCTCGCCGGTGCAGGCAGGAGCGTCGGTTCGTTCAGCGGCCCGCAATTTGGCGGAGCGCGCGCGCGGATTGCGCGCAATTTCGTCTGCATCGGGCGTGACCGGCCGCTTTGTGAGCACGCGAAAACTGGGCTGCCTGCTGTCGACCGCGGGAACATGACGCGATCCGGCACGATTCGCGCTTCTCGCAGAAAGAAACGACTTGACCATTCGGTCTTCGAGCGAATGGAACGAGACCACGGCAAGCCGGCCGGTCGGCGCGAGCACACGTTCGGCTGCAGCAAGCGCTGCCGCAAGCTCGTCGAGCTCCTCATTGATGAAAATGCGCAACGCCTGAAATGTCCGGGTTGCCGGATGAATGCCGCCGCGCGTGCGCACCGCCGACGCAACAATTTCGGCAAGCGCGCGTGTTGTGGCGATCGGACCTTTGGCGCGCGCGCTGACGATGGCGCGTGCAACCGCGCGCGCGTGACGCTCTTCGCCGAGCAGGAAGATGATGTCGGCGAGCTCGCGCTCCGTGGCGGCAGCAATGATATCGGATGCTGTTGGCCCTTCCCTGCCCATGCGCATATCGAGCGGGCCGTCAAATCGAAACGAGAAGCCGCGTTCTGCCCGATCGAATTGCATCGAGGAAACGCCGAGATCCAGTACCACGCCGTTCACGGCCGGATAGCCGGCGCGCTGCGCAACGAGCTCAAGATCGGAAAATCGCGCCTGGTTGAGCGTCAGGCGACCGCGATAGCGGTCCGCCAGCTCTGCGCCGAGCGCGATCGCCGCCGGATCGCGGTCGATGGCGATAACGCGACAGTCCGCGGCATCGAGAATGGCACGCGTGTACCCGCCCGCGCCAAACGTCGCGTCAATGTAGACTCCACCATCGCGAATATTGAGAAAGCCGACGGCTGCCGGGCCGAGCACGGGAATGTGGGAGGCCGGTCCGCCTGCGACAGCCGCGAAGCTGTCGCCGCCTGCCATCATTCCCGTGCTCCTGGCGCATTCCGCGCCCCACTCTGAGAACCAAGCTGGGCTTTCAGCGCCCGCACCTTTTGGGTTGCCTCTGCGAGTTCGCTGCGAAACCGTTCCGGTTCCCAGATTTGAAATTTTTGACCGAGACCAACGAACGCGACTGCATCTTTGATCCCGGCGTGAGCCTTCAAATGCTCGCTCAGGACCACCCGTCCTTCCCCATCGATCCGTAACGTCTCGCTGGTGCCGTAAAGTGCCGCTGCGAACTGCTCGCGCTCCTCCGAATAAGGTGGGAAACGAGCAATCAGCGCTTCGATCTCCGACATCAGCGCATTCCCTCCCGCATCGATCGCGGGCCGATCGAGTGCCGGATAACAATAGAGGCCATCGAATCCGTCCCGGTTCAGCACCGAACGAAACGACGCCGGAATCGACACGCGTCCCTTCGCATCGAGCCGGAGCGTGACGTTCGATACGAACAGGTCCATCGGACGCACCGCACTCAACCTGGAAATGCCCTGCGCCGAGCCCGATGAAGGCTGTACGGCTTCGGGCAATGCCGCCCGTACGGCATCTCCAAACGTTAAAGCTGGGCGGCGAAACGTGGGATATCATGGGCCAATATGGGCGTCAATGGACGCGGCGTGCCGCAGGCGCTCAGGCACGCCGCGAAGCACTCCGTCATCATCCGATTAAGCCGCTCTTAAACTTAAGGAATTCTTTCCGGCCGAAGCTTTCACCGCCTGCCGGTAGCGGCAGTTGCCGCTCCTTCGGAAATGCAAAGGCAAATTTCGGAACTAGGCGTTCCGGTGGCGAGTTGGCGTCAGCAACTGCCTGATGACGGACGGGATGCGGTTCCGCCGCAGGCGAGGAACTTGTTGAGGAGGCAAACCATGTTGAAGAAACTGATGCTCGGGACGGCCGTGAGTGCGTTGATGCTCTCAGGCGCCCTCGCGCAAAATCCAACCACGCCAGCGTCCCCGCCGCCCAGCAGCGCGGCGCCGAGCACGCCGCCCGCTGCGCAGACGCCGGACACCAATAAGTCGGCGGACACGGGCAAGACCACTGAGGCAAACAAGAAAGCGTCCTTCGTTTCGACGCAGCAGCCCGATCAAATGCTGGCGTCAAAATTCAAGGGAACTGACGTTCTCGGCTCCGATGGCAAGAGCATCGGCGATGTAAGCGACATCCTGTTCGACAAGTCGGGCAAGATCGAAGCTTACGTGATCAGCGTCGGTGGGTTCCTTGGCGTCGGATCGAAGTCCGTTGCAATGCCGCCAAGTTCATTTGAAATGGTTCCCGGCGAGAACGGCGGCTCGCCAAAGCTGAAAACGGCGATGACGAAGGACGAGTTGAAGCAGGCTGAAAACTTCAAGCAATATGAACCGCCGCGTGCGACGACGGGATCGGGCGGCGGACTGGGTGGCTCAACTTCAGGAGGCAGGACCGGCGGCGCGCGCTGATGCCGTTTGTTTGCCAGTCACATGCGTCTATCGGGCATAAATCGTAGTTTCTCAGTGCGTATGTAGCGTAAGCGTGAGTGCGATTGTGGGTTCAGGCGGTACTTGGCTGACACCGGTGGTGCGGTCCGAGTGCCGCCTGATCTGTTCGTGAATAGTCTTTGCCCTCTCGATTGCCGCAAACAATCCGCTATGTTCCCCGCATGGAAGCATTCAAGCCGGACTCATTTATTACGGCCGACGTTGTGCCGTCGCCAAACCACGACGAACGCAAGAACGGGCGTTCACCCGATCTCATCCTGCTGCATTACACCGGAATGCCGGATGGCCAAGCTGCGCTCGACCGGCTGTGCGCACCGGATAGCAAGGTGTCGTCACATTACGTCGTTTTTGAAGATGGGCGCATCGTCCAGTGTGTACCGGAAGCGAGGCGCGCGTGGCACGCCGGCGTGTCATCGTGGGCCGGCGAAACCGATATCAATTCATGCTCGATCGGAATCGAGATCGTCAATCCGGGACACGAATTCGGCTACCCCGATTTTCCGCGCCGGCAGATTGCCGCCGTCATTGCGCTTTGTCGCTCGATCCTTGCGCGCCGCGGACCGATCAGCCCGGATCGCGTACTCGCGCATTCCGATGTTGCGCCCGCGCGCAAGCAGGACCCGGGTGAAAAATTTCCATGGTCCTTGCTGAGCGTATCGGGCGTCGGCCATTGGGTGTCGCCGGCACCGCTGACCGCGGAGGGACCTTCCTTGCAATTCGGGGACACCGGCGAGGGCGTCGCAAAATTGCAGCTCGCGCTCAGCAGTTATGGCTACGGCGTGCCTGCAACGGGCATCTATGACGATACGACACGCAATGTGGTCACCGCATTCCAGCGGCACTTTCGGCAGGCACGGGTCGACGGAATTGCCGATTCCTCGACTTTGAAAACCCTCCATGCCCTGCTCAAGGCGCGTCCGGTGCCGTTCCAGCGATCCGTCAGTGCCGGGTCTTGACGCGCGCGGCGTCGCACCCCATGCCTAGAGGTATCAGTCGGCCGGACGGCCGCTCCGCGTCAAAGCCGAAAGGCGACCGGAGAGGAAAGTCCGGGCTCCATGGACGAACGGTGCCGGATAACGTCCGGCGGGGCAGGCCCCCGCTTTCGCGGGGACAAACCTCAGGGAAAGTGCCACAGAGAACGAACCGCTGCGACGCGTCGCGTATCAGTCGCAGCAAGGGTGAAAAGGTGCGGTAAGAGCGCACCGCGCGTCCGGCAACGGACGCGGCAGGGCAAACCCCACCGGGAGCAAGACCGAATAGGAACGGCGCGGGCTTTACGCCCTGATCAGTCCAGATCGGCCGTTCGGGTAGGTTGCTGGATGCGCCGGGTAACCGGCGTGCAAGAGGAATGGCCGTCACGCTTGCCGCCTCGGCGGCAAGCCGTACAGAACCCGGCTTATAGGCTGGCTGATATCTTCAAGGGGCGTCCGGCGGATAAAGCGCCGGGCGCCTCACCACTATGAGGGCACCTCGGCACGATCACCCGTGATGAGATGTTCTGATTCGTGCAAACAGTTGAGCGCACCCTTATAGTTGGCGCGCTGGGTCGACGCTGTGGCAGGCGCAAGGGCGCTTGCGGCGAAATTCTTCAATAGTCTTCGGCAGCGGTAGCAGATAGGTACTGAACCGCATGCCCCCGTCCTCCCGCGAGACAATCGGAATTGCGCTCGGCCTCTTCGGTGTCTGCCTGTTCGGCGGCACGCTGCCGGCGACCCGGCTGACCGTCAGCGCGCTCGATCCGCTCTTTCTGACCGCCGCACGCGCGACGATTGCCGGATGTGCCGGCCTGTTGCTCCTCGTCACCCTCCGCCGGCCGCTGCCGACGCGGACGATGTGGTTCGAATTATTCGTAACAGGGCTCTGCACCATCGTCGGCTTTCCTGTGCTGATGGCGCTCGCGATGGCGAAAGTACCCGCCGCGCATGGCGGCGTCGTTCTTGGAATCATGCCGCTTGTGACGGTTGCGGCTGCATCGCTTGTCACGCACGAGCGGCCGAGCGCCGGTTTCTGGCTGGCAAGTCTTGCCGGTGCGGCGATCGTTATCGTGTTCGTGCTGCGGCAGAGCGAAGCGCATTCGTTCGCGCTTGGCGATTTCTATTTGCTCGGCACGGTCATTGCCGGCGCGTTCGGCTACGCCTTGTCGGGCCGGTTGAGCATGCAGCGTCCAGGCTGGGAAGTGATTTCATGGCAGGTGGCGATGTTCATGCCGCCCGCCGCCTTCGCCGCCTTCGCATTGTGGCCGCAACATCTGGCCGACACACCGCTTCCCGCGTGGATCGGTCTCACCTATGTCAGCTTCGTCAGCCAGTTCTTCGCATTCTTTGTGTTCAACGCGGCGATGGCGATGGGCGGGGTCGCGCGTGTCGGCCAATTGACCCTGTTGCAGCCCTTCGTGATCGTGGCATTGGCTGCGCCGGTCAACGGCGAACCGATCCGGCTGTCGACGCTGCTCTATGCAGCCGCCGTGGTCGCAACGGTTGTCATTGGCCAGCGCATGCGTGTGAAGCGCGGCTGACTACCACCCGCTGCGCCGCGCCCGTATAACGGGCCATTCGGATCAAGCGCGGGGAAACCATGGCCGGCAAACAGTGGGATTTCTGGATCGACCGCGGCGGCACGTTTACGGACATCGTGGGCCGGCGGCCGGACGGCACGCTCATCGCACACAAGCTGCTGTCGGAGAATCCCGAGGCTTATGCCGATGCCGCCGTACAGGGCATTCGCGACCTGCTCGGCCTCAAACCCGGCGAGCCGGTGCCCCCCGACAAAGTCGGCGCGGTCAAGATGGGTACGACGGTTGCGACCAACGCGCTGCTTGAGCGCAAGGGCGAACGCACGCTGCTGCTGATTACCAAAGGTTTCCGCGATGCGCTGAAGATCGGTTACCAGGCGCGGCCGAAAATCTTCGCGCGACAAATCGTCAAACCGGACATGCTTTACGAGCGCGTCGCGGAGGTCGAGGAGCGTGTACGCGCCGACGGGACTGTCGAGCGCGAGCTCGATCTCGCTGCCGTGCGGCGAGATCTTGAAGCGGCGAAGGCGGACGGCATCGCCGCCGTCGCGGTCGTCTTCATGCACGCCTATCACTATCCGGAGCACGAGAAGCGCGTTGCCGCACTCGCGCGCGAGGTCGGCTTTACACAAGTTTCCGTCAGCCACGAAGTGTCGCCGTTGATCAAGTTCGTCTCGCGCGGCGATACGACGGTTGTCGATGCCTACCTCTCGCCGATCCTGCGACGCTACCTTGCGCGCGTGGACAAGGAACTCGACACCAAAAAATCCGGCGCGCAACTGATGCTGATGATGTCGTCGGGCGGGTTGACGGCCGCCGAGCTGTTTCAGGGCAAGGACGCGATTCTCTCCGGTCCTGCCGGCGGCGTAGTCGGCATGGCGCAGACCGGACGCGAAGCCGGATTCGACCGCCTGATCGGCTTCGACATGGGGGGCACATCCACCGACATCTCGCATTTTGACGGCGAATACGAGCGTGCGTACGAAACCGAAGTTGCCGGCGTCCGCATGCGCGCGCCGATGATGCTCATTCATACGGTTGCTGCCGGCGGCGGCTCGATTCTGCACTTCGACGGCGCGCGCTTCCGCGTCGGGCCGGATTCGGCCGGCGCCAATCCCGGCCCGAAATGTTATCGCCGCGGCGGCCCGCTTGCCGTCACCGACGCCAATGTGATGACCGGCAAGCTGCTGCCGGAATTCTTTCCGAAAATCTTCGGGCCCGAACGCAACCTGCCGCTCGACATCGAAGCCGTGCGAAATGCTTTCGCTGCACTGGCGCGCGAAGTCGGCGGCAACCGCACGCCGGAAGAAATCGCAGACGGCTTTATCAAGATCGCGGTCGAGAACATGGCAAACGCGATCAAGAAGATTTCCGTGCAACGCGGCTACGACGTTACCCGCTATGCACTGAATTGTTTCGGTGGCGCCGGTGGCCAGCATGCCTGTTTGGTCGCTGACGCTCTCGGCATGACAAGTGTACTCATCCATCCGTTCTCGTCGTTGCTCTCCGCCTACGGCATGGGGCTTGCGGACATCCGTGCGACACGCCAGCAGGCCATCGAATTGCCGTTCGGTGAAAAGGCGTTGAAGGCGATCGAACGCGTGGGCGCGCGGCTCGGCAGCGATGCCAAGAAGGAGGTCGCCGGCCAGGGCGTGCCGCCTGCGAATATCAAGGTGATCGTACGCGCGCACATCCGTTACGCGGGCACCGATACGCCACTGGTCGTAAACGCCGGCACTTCTCCCGCCAGACTTCCTTCATTTGGCCGCTTGAGGGGGAAGGAAGGGACAGCACCGAGCCTCACGCTCTTGTCCGTAAACGAAATGCAGCGTGCCTTCGAAAAGGCGCACAAGGCGCGATTCGGTTTCATCGACCGCGCGAAGCAAATGGTGGTCGAAGCCGTTTCCGTCGAAGCGGTCGGCGGCGGCGCAAAGTTTCGCGAGAAGATGCTGCGCAAAAGCAGAAGCGCCCTGCCCGCACCCGCGCGCCGGACCAAATTTTTTTCCGACGGAAAATGGCACAAGGCCAGCGTCTATACGCGCGATCAGCTTAAGCCCGGCGCGCGCATCAAGGGCGCCGCTGTCATTATTGAGCCGCATCAGACCGTCGTAATCGAGCCGGGCTGGCAGGCCCAAATCACAGCCAAAAATCATCTCGTTCTCACGCGCGCGGTCGCTGCGAAGCGTAAGCACGCCATCGGCACACAGGCCGACCCGGTGATGCTCGAGGTGTTCAATAACCTGTTCATGTCGATTGCCGAGCAGATGGGCGTGTCGCTCCAGAACACCGCTTACTCGGTGAATATCAAGGAACGCCTCGATTTCTCGTGCGCCGTGTTCTCTGCCGACGGCACGCTGGTCGCCAACGCGCCGCACGTCCCGGTGCACCTCGGCTCAATGGACCGGTCGGTCGAAACCGTCATTCGCGACAACAAAGGCAAGATCGCCCCGGGCGACGTCTATTGCATCAATGCGCCATACAACGGCGGCACCCATCTTCCGGACATCACGATCTGTACACCGGTGTTCGACACCAAGCGCCGCAATATCCTCTTCTGGGTCGCCTCTCGCGGCCATCATGCGGATGTCGGCGGCATCTCGCCCGGCTCGATGTCACCGAACGCGACGACGATCGAGCAGGAAGGCGTGCTGTTCGACAATTTCAAGCTCGTCGATCGCGGGCGCTTCCGCGAAGAGGCGCTGATGGCCGCGCTCACCGGTGCCCGCTATCCGGCGCGCAATCCCGTGCAGAACATCAACGACATCAAGGCGCAGATCGCCGCCAATGAGAAAGGCGTGCAGGAACTGCGCAAGATGGTCAAGCAATTCACGCTGCCGGTCGTGCAAGCTTACATGCAACACGTGCAGGACAATGCTGCCGAAAGCGTGCGGCGCGTCATCGACCGTCTGCACGATTCGGAATTCTCCTACGAAATGGATCAGGGCACCGTGATCAAGGTGAAGATTACGGTGGACAAGAAAAGACGTGAGGCAACACTCGACTTCACGGGTACTTCGCCGCAGCAGCCGACCAACTTCAACGCGCCGGAGCCGGTGGCGCGCGCCGCAGTGCTCTATGTCTTCCGCGTAATGGTCGACGACGACATTCCGATGAACGCCGGCTGCCTGCGGCCGATCAAGATCATCCTCCCGAAAAAGTCCCTGCTCTCGCCGGAATACCCGGCGGCGGTTGTCGCCGGAAACGTCGAAACCTCGCAGGCCGTAACGAACTGTTTGTTCGGCGCGCTCGGCGCCATGGCGGCGGCGCAAGGCACCATGA
The DNA here is from genome assembly GCA_035760805.1 of Pseudolabrys sp. Taxonomy (GTDB): domain Bacteria; phylum Pseudomonadota; class Alphaproteobacteria; order Rhizobiales; family Xanthobacteraceae; genus Pseudolabrys. Next base: position 20,778 of record DASTSG010000003.1, on the reverse strand, counting down.
ACAATCTCAACTTCGGCAACGACAAATATCAGTATTATGAAACGATCTGTTCCGGCTCACCCGCGGGGCCCGGTTTCAACGGCACTGACGCGGTGCACACGCACATGACCAACACGCGGCTTACCGATCCGGAGATTCTGGAATTCCGCTACCCGGTCGTGCTCGAGGATTTTCACATTCGTCCCGGCTCCGGCGGCAAGGGCAAATGGCACGCCGGCGACGGCATCCGGCGCACCATCCGCTTCCTGGAAAAAATGGAATGCACGATCTTGTCCGGCCATCGCCGCGTGCCGCCCTTCGGGCTTGCCGGTGGCGAACCGGGCCAGGTGGGTGAGAACTGGGTGCGCCGAAAAGACGGCCGTATGGAGCGCCTGCAGGGCTGCGACGAAACCACGATCGATGCGGGAGAAGCCGTCATCATCCAGACGCCGACCGCAGGCGGATACGGGAAGGCATAACCCGCGGTGTCATGGCCGGGCATGGCCCGTCGAAGACTGGCGTGAACGCCCTTTTGTCCCTGCCACGTCTATCTTATCAGGCCATGCGGTCTCCCGTTCGGCCCTAACCTGATGAACGGTTAGTGGTCCCAGAAGCCCGGCACCCAACGAAAGGCTTTGCCCGCGGCCGCCACATTGCCGATGGACGGGAAGGACATGTGAGTGACCACCAGTTGCTCACGTGCCGCCGCCAGCTCCTGCAAAAGACGGACCCGGACGCGGGCCGCTTCCTCGGGGTCGTGTTCGAAACCGTTGTGCCAGTCGGGGTGCTCGAACCCGACCTGGAACACGGCGTCTCCGGCGAACGTCAGCCGGTCGCCGCCGATTTCGCAGATTCAATGTAATTGAAAGCAGCCGGTTCGTTTTCTTTTTGCTCGAAGAGCTCCTTCAGAGCATCCCGGAAATTAAGGACGCCAAGCGGCTTTGAACCAATGCTGACCGCTGGGAAGAACTAGTGACCCCCTGCCCCAGCGGCCACCGGCGCAGGGCGTTTCATAATGATGCCGACCGCTGCGAGGCCTAAAAACAGCACGGTCAGCATCAGAAAGACGTCCGCAAAGCTCATCACCGCCGCCTGTTGGCGCACCATCGCCATCATCTGTTTGAGTGCCATCGAATGCGCGTCCGAGCCCTGAAAATGCGCTGTGAGATTATTGAGCATCTCCATCGCCGGCTCGCGCGACCACGTCACCGCCTCGTGCAGGCGCGCGAGATGCAAGTCCATACGGTTGTTGAGCACGGTGTTGATCGCCGCAAGTCCGATGGCGCCGCCCAGATTGCGCATGAGATTGAACAGCCCGGAGGCATTCTTCATGCGTTCGGGCGTGAGCGTGCCGAGTGCGGTGTTGGTCACCGGCACGATCGCAAACATCAACCCAAGTCCGCGGAAGATTTGTGGCCATAGCAGTTCCCAGAAGTCCCACTCGCTCGTCACAAAGGTCATCTGCCAGGTGCCGATGGCGAACAGCACGAAGCCGCCCATCAGCATGAAACGCGGATCGAAGCGCTCGCTGAGTTGGCCGGCAACCGGCGCCGCGGCAAACATCGTCAGCCCCGATACGAATAGCGTTTCGCCGATCATCAGCGAGTTGTAGCCGCGGATCTGGGCGAGGTAGACCGGGTAGATGTACGTCAGTCCGTAAAGCCCGATGCCAAGCACGAACGAAAACAGGCTGCCGATCGCAAAATTCCGGTTGAGAAAAGCGCTCAAATCGACGATCGGCACGCGCGCCGTCAGCACGCGCACGAAGAAGGCAACGGCGGACGCCGCCGAGACGATAGCCAGCAGCGTGATGGTTCGATCGTCAAACCAGTCGTAACGCGGGCCTTCCTCAAGAACGTATTCGAGCGAGCCGAGAAAGCCTGCCATGCTCAGCAGGCCCCACCAGTCAAAGTTCTTGAGCAGGGAATGATCCGGCCGATCGAAATCAACCAGCACGTAGGTTGCCGCGGTGACGATGATTCCGGGCACGATGTTGATGAAGAACAACCAGTGCCATGAGGCCGCCTCGGTGACGTAGCCGCCGATCGTCGGGCCGACCGTCGGCGCTAGCGTCGCGATCAGGCCCACGACGGGAGCAACCATCTTCTGCCGCGGCCCCGGAAAGATCACGTAGGCCGAGGCGAACACGGTCGGCACCATGCCCCCGCCGATGAATCCCTGCAGCGCGCGCCACACCATCATGCTGTGAATCGACGTGCTCAAGCCGCACATGATGCTCGCCAATGTGAAGCCTGCCGCCGACATCGTGAACAGAACGCGCGTGCCGAGCGCACGTGACAGAAAACCGGAGAGCGGAATCGCGATCACTTCGGCAACGAGATACGACGTTTGCACCCAGGGAATTTCGTCTGCCGACGCCGACAAGCCGGCCTGGATTTCGGCAAGCGACGCCGACACAATCTGGATGTCGAGAAACGCCATGAACATGCCGAAGCACATCGCCACGAAGGCGAGCAGGCGCCGTGGCGACAATTGATCCGCGCCTCCGGCTCCACTCGTCGGGGACCGAGCGGAGACCGGAAGCGCGTCCATGGTGGTGGCCGAACTCATGGCCGATCACCAGCGGAAAGCGTGATTGGTGTCTTGCGCAAACCGTGCATCGCGTCCGGCAATCGACGGCTGCGGTTTGGTATTCACACTGACGACAACGGACATGCCCGGACGCAGCACCCGGCTGACGGTGACATCCGGCGGAAGATGGATGCGCACCGGGAGGCGCTGCACGATCTTGGTAAAGTTGCCCGTCGCATTGTCCGGCGGCAGCAGCGAGAACACCGCGCCGGATGCAGGAGAAATGCTGGCAACCTTGCCCGTGATCTCCTTGTCCGGCAACGCGTCGACGCTCACGCTGACCGGCTGTCCGGCTCTCAGGCGCGCAAGTTGCGTCTCCTTGAAGTTGGCGTCGATGTAGACGTCGTCGAGCGGAACGAGGCTCGCGAGTCGCGTACCCGGTTGCACGTACTCGCCGACTTGAATGGCGCGGTTGCCGAGCACGCCGTCGATCGGCGCGCGGATCAGCGTAAACGACAGGTCGCGTTCGGCTTTGGCAAGAGCTGTCTTCAGCTCCTGCAGCTGATGCTCAGCTTCTTCCTGCTCAGCTTTGAGAACGGCAACGTTCGCCACGGCTGCATTGACCGCGCCACGCGCACTTTGGACAGCAGCCATCGCCTGGTCGCGGCTTGCGCGCGTCTGCTCCAGCGTCTGCCTGCTGGCGAATTCCTTTCCGGCCAGCGCCTGCTGGCGCTCGAGCTCGGATTGCCAGCGCGTCGCGGAAGCATTGGCGGAAGCAAGTTGCGCTTTTGCCTGCTCGACCGCGGCTTCTTGCGCCGGAATTTGCTTGCCGATGCGATCGACGGCAGCCTGCTGCGTTTGCACCTTGTCGCGCGCGGCAGCGACCGCGAGCCGGTAGTCGCCGTCGTCGATCCGCGCAATCACCTGCCCCGCGTGAACAAACGTGTTGTCGGCAACGTCGATGGCGGAGACATAGCCCGCGACCTTGGCGGCAAGGGTCGTCGTATCGGCGCGTACATACGCGTCATCGGTTGAGACCAGGAAGCGACCGGCGGTGACGTAGTCGTAACCGTACCAGCCGCCTGCGGCGAGCGCGGCGATGGCGCCCGCCCCGATCAGTGCCAGCTTGCGCCGGCTGCGCGGGGGAGCGGTTCTCTTCCCGACGAGTGCGACCTCAGATGCCGGCTCATCGCCCTTGCGCGCTTCTGGCGCGTCGATGCCCGGCGCGAGCGCCTCTGCGGAAAAGCGACTCGCCCCCTCTTCCTGGCCTTCGGTGACGGTCGCAAGGTGAATAGCGCGTACCCTTTGAGCGGCCTTTGCCCCGCGTGCCCCTACCAACGGGGTACCAAATGGCGCAACTTCTTGTTTTTTGAGGCTTTCTGGTTGCATAAGATGACTCCGAATCGAACGAGGCAAGTATTGACCGAACGGTTCGGTCAAAATATATTCGTTGTTGGTGCTGTCAATGATTTTTTGACCGAACGGTTCGGTCATTAGTCTAAAGTGTGAGAGGGGATGCTCACCTTGACAAAAGCGGCACCGATGAGAGGGAGCGCTGCGATGTCCGAATTAGCTGATCTGGTTCCACCCGGTCTGACAGATGCCGAGGACAGCGCGAAGCGGCGGCAGATTATCGAAGGTGCTCGCTCGGTGTTTCTCTCGCGCGGCTTTGATGCGGCCAGTATGGGCGACATCGCCAAGGCCGCCGGCGTATCGAAGGGTACCCTCTACGTCTATTTCAAGGACAAGGACGAGCTGTTTTCCGCGATCGTGCGCGAGGAATGCGCGATGCAGGCGGAGGGCGTATTCGACTTCGACCTCAACGATCACGACGTTGAAGCCGTACTCCTGCGGCACGGCAAAGCCTTCATCAGAGCGGTCGCCGAGCCCGGCCGCATTTCCTCATTCCGGACGGTAATCGCGGTCGCCGAGCGCATGCCCGATCTCGGCCGGAAGGTCTACGAAACCGGCCCTGCCGTCGGGATTGCCAGCCTCGCCGCGTATTTGGGCGCGCAGGTCGACGCCGGCATTTTGGTCATCGACGACTGCGAAGTGGCGGCTGCTCAATTCATTGAGGCCTGCCATGCCACCATTCTAAAGCCCATGCTGTTTAATTTCGCGCCTCCGCCGACGCCGGAACGAATTGACCACGTTGTCGGGATGGCCGTCCGCACCTTTCTCGCGGCTTATCGCAAATAGGTGTTGATCGTTGTGAGGTCGCATTGCACAGCGGCCGGCCGCAAATTGCCTGGCACGGCGACCGCTGACAACGGCGCGTGGTAAAGCGTAACATCCCCGGCGGAAGGGCTAATTCAAAATGCCCCAGACCAGGGAGGGTTGCATGAAAAAAGTGCTCGGCCTCGCGGCTGCCGCGCTACTGGCGTCGATCATCATCGCACCAGCCGGCGCCGCAGACGTGAAGATTGGCGTCATTTACCCGCTTACCGGAAACGCGGCGGGCGCGGGCCAATCGGCCAAGGCCGCCGTCGATCTCGCCGTCGAGATTGTCAACGGCAAGCATCCGGAACTCAAGAATCTTCCGCTCGGCGCGACCGCAGGATTGCCGAACCTGGGCGGCGCCAAAATCGTGCTCGACGAGGCGGATCACCAGGGCAATCCGCAGGTCGGGCAGCAGCAGACGCTGCGGCTCATCACGCAAGACCATGTCGCCGCGATGCTCGGTTCTTACCAATCCTCGGTTTCGCTGGTCGCCACAGCTGTCGCCGAACGGCAGGGTATTCCGTTTGTCGTCGCCGACTCAGTCGCGGCAAACATCACCGGCCGCGGTTTCAAATGGACATTTCGCGTGACGCCGATCGCCCCCGACTTCGCCAGGGCGTACACCGAATTTCTCAATGACATGAAGAAGGCCGGGCACAAGATCGACAGCATCGCAGTCGTGAACGAGAACACGGACTACGGCACCTCAGTCGCTGCAAGCATCCTCGATGCGGCGAAAAAGGCGAACATCACGGTCGCCGCACGCATCCCCTACAACGCGAACAGCTCGGACGTAACGGCGCAGGTGCTGCAGCTTAAGACCGCGAAGCCGGATGCGGTGATTTTCGTAAGCTATACGGCCGACGCCATCCTTTACATGAAGACGATGAAGAATCTGGACTACCTGCCGCCGATCATTATCGGCGACGATTCCGGATTCTCCGATCCGGCTTTCATCCCGAACGCGGGCCCGCTTGCACAGGGCGTGATCAATCGCAGCGCGTTCGCACCGGGCAAGCCGGGCACAAACAGCTACATCGTCAACGAGATGTTCAAGGCAAAGACCCACCGCGACCTCGACGACACCAGCGCGCGCTGGATGCAAGCCTTCTTCGTACTGGCTGACGCCATCAACCGCGCCGGCTCGACCGATCCCGCCAAGATCCAGGCGGCTTTGAAAGCGACCAACTTGAACAAAGATCAGTTGATGATCGGCTACAATGGCGTGAAATTCGATAACACCGGGCAAAACATCTTGTCGTCGACGTATCTCATCCAGTTGCGCGGCAAGGAGTACGTTTCGGTCTGGCCTGAGGATCGTGCAGTGGCCAAGATCGAGCTTCCGATGAAGGGCTGGCGCAAGTAGCACCAGCGGAAGAAGCAAAGGTCAAAGCCGCGTCCGTCCGGGCGCGGCTTTCAGCTTTGGAAGGGCTGCGAATCTCAGTTGCGCGCGATGATCTCACGCTCGTCACGATAAACGGGCGTGGCGGTGGTTATCTTTCCAGGCGTTCGCCGCATCAGTATCGATGGACGACGAAAGTTGAGAACGCTCCGCTGGCGGCGGCGCGGACGCGGCGGTTCCGTGCGGATCTGGCCGAGCCGCGTAAACGGTTCGCATAATTCACCGTCGGCGGCGGTCACCAGCAGCGGCAGGCCGAGGACATTTCCCCATGCACGCCACTGCGCCATCACCTCATCGCTTTCCGTCGCAACATGCAGCGGCACGGCGAGCAGAGGGTCTCTGTGCTCAAGGATAACCGCGATGGCCGCATTATTATCGCCTTCGCGCGGGATCATGCGAAGCGCGACTCCCGTAAACGCGGAAATCGGCATGTTGAGCGCCATCAACATGCCACGTACAGCGCGCCGGACAACGACACGCTCGCGGTGCAACTCGACATGACGAATGCGTTCGTCTGCTGCCGCATCGCTCGCCGCAAAATGCACCGGCAAGGCGAACGGGTCGAGCCGCAGAATGCGGCTCGACCCGGCGGGCATTCCGCCACTTCGCATTTGACGCCTCGAAACTCCCACGCCAGGCTTTTTCGCCCGGTCTTCGCCTGAGAGTTTCCCAGGAATCCGCAAGAACCGGCTTAAGGTTTTCGGTTAATCGTTTGTGCCCCGGCCGGCTTTGCGCGGCATGATTGACGTAAGCTTGAAATCCATGATTGACGGGATATTTCCGACTCTCCGCAAATTGTCAGATCCGTGGTTGCACATTGCGCGCAAACGCGCCATTTGAGGGCTATTCAGCCATGCGCGCCCCCTCCTCACCCCTGTTCGACCAGTCTGCTCTCACCGATCGCGCCGAGCGGCTGGTTGCCGCCGCCCGCAAGGCGGGCGCCGACGCCGCCGATGCGGTTGCGGTGCGCGGCATGTCGCTTTCGATTGAGGTACGCGACGGCGCGGTTGAGGAATCCGAACGCGCCGAAGGGGATGATCTCGGCTTGCGCGTGCTGGTCGGGCGCCGCCAGGCGGTCGTTTCCACCAACGATATGTCCGCCGACGGAACTGCCGGATTGGCGGAGCGAGCCGTCGCCATGGCCCGTGCGGCACCCGAGGACAGGTTTGCAGGTCTGGCCGAGGCTGACCAGTTGACACGGGAGATTCCCGATCTCGATCTGCTCGATCCTGAAATGCCGACAGTTGCTCAGTTAGAAACGATCGCCCGTGAAGCCGAAGAGGCGGCGCTTTCCGTGAAAGGCGTCACAAAATCGGGCGGTGCATCGGCATCCGCGGGCATCGGCGGGATGGTGCTGGTGACCAGTCATGGATTCCGCGGCGCCTATCTTGCTTCCCGGTACGGCGTTTCGATGACCGCAATCGCCGGCGAGGGTACCGGCATGGAGCGCGATTACGACTATTCGTCCGCGCTTCATCGCGCCGATCTCAAATCTTCGGAAGAAATCGGCCGCAAAGCCGGCGAGCGGGCCGTCGAAAGACTCAATCCACGAAAGGTATCGACGCAGAAAGTGCCGGTCGTGTTCGATCCGCGTGTTGCCGGTTCGCTTGTCTCTCATCTTGCGAGCGCCGCCAACGGTGCCTCGATCGCGCGTAAGACAAGTTTTCTTATGGACAAAATGGGCGAGAAGCTGTTTGCGGACGGCATCGCCATTATTGACGATCCGCTTCGGCGGCGTGGCCAGCGCTCACGACCCTTCGATGGAGAGGGTGTCCGCGGCCGCAGACTCGCGCTGATTGAGGATGGCGTGCTTCGTTCGTGGCTCCTCGACAGCGCCACCGCGCGTGAACTCGGCCTCACAACAACCGGGCACGCGCAGCGCGGCGTTTCTGCGGCACCCTCCCCCGGTCCGACCAACCTGCACCTCGAACCGGGAAAGCACACACCGGATGAATTGATCGCCGATATCGCAGAAGGATTTTATGTCACGGACCTGATTGGTATGGGCGCCAACATGGTTACCGGTGATTACAGTCGAGGGGCATCCGGATTCTGGATCGAGAACGGCAAGCGCACGTATCCGGTAAGCGAGGTCACCATTGCAGGCAATCTGCTTGATATGTTTCGGACGCTGATGCCGGCAAACGATCTCGAATTCCGATACGGTGTCAACGCACCGACGGTGCGACTGGAGGGCCTGACCGTTGCCGGCCAGTGATCCTGCCGTGCTCCGAAAAGAGCTGGAAACGATCGTGCGAGAGGCCGGAGAGCTGGCACTTGCGACGGCGCGTGGTCCGCTGAAACGTTGGACTAAAGGTGCCGACGAGTCGCCGGTAAGTGAAGGCGACATCGCCGTGAACAATTTTTTGCGCGCACGGCTCTCAACACTGCTCCCGCAAGCCGGGTGGCTATCGGAGGAAACCGAGGATCACCCGCCCGATCGCGCAGCGCCGAGCACGTGGGTTGTCGATCCCATCGACGGAACGCGCGCCTATATCATGGGCCGCGCGGATTGGACCATCGCGGTCGCTTTGGTGAAGGATTATCGACCAGTCCTTTCGGCTCTTTATGCGCCGGTTACCGACGAAATGTTCCTTGCTGCGGCCGGGAAAGGGGCCACGCTGAACGGCGCGCCGATCCAGGCCACGTCGGGAGCGACCCTCGATCATGCCTCGCTTACAGGGCCGCAGCGGTACCTGAAGCAATTTCAAGCGATGAATCCACGTATCCAGCCGCAACCGAAAGTGTTCTCATTGGCGTTGCGTTTTGCGCGGGTCGCACAAGGCGAGTTGGACGCCGCCTTCGCATCACGTGGAAGTCATGATTGGGATCTTGCAGCGGCCGATCTGATTCTGCACGAAGCCGGAGGTGTCATAACCGATTTCGCGGGTCGGACTTTGCGCTACAATCGACCGTTAGTGGTGCACGAATCGTTGATCGCAGCGGGTTGTGAGCGGCATACAACCTTGCTTGAGCTTGCACGGAATCGGCAGCACGACTTTGCATAACGTTGGACTGCTTACCCAGAAGGACAGAAGTGCGGGATCGCCGATGGCGGAACGATCAACCGGCAAACAACTGTTACACCTCGTTTTCGGCGGCGAATTGACCGATATCGGCGGCTCCGAATTCAAGGATCTCGACAAGCTCGACATCGTCGGCATTTATCCGAACTACGCCGCAGCCTACGCCGCCTGGAAAGCCAAGGCACAGCAGACGGTGGACAACGCCCAAATGCGCTACTTCATCGTTCATCTGCACCGTTTGCTCGATCCGGAGAGCGCCGGTGCGGGCAGCCGTTAAGTTTTCATCACCCCATGGCGGCGCTCAAGCGTATCCTCGCCTCGCCATCGGCTCAAAACGCCATCGGAACGATGGCCGCGTGGTATCTTCAGTTTGTCTGGCGTACGTCGCGGACTATTTTCGAGCCCACCACGATCTACGAAACCGTGCAATTCCCGGCGATCATTGCCATGTGGCACGGGCAGCATTTTCTGATGCCGTTCATCAAGCGGGATGACCCAAACCATCGTGCCAAGGTGCTGATCTCGCGTCATCGCGACGGGGAAATCAATGCGCGTGCCGCAGAGCGCCTGGGTATCGGGACCATTCGGGGCTCCGGTGCGCATAGCGGCGAGTTCCACCGGAAGGGCGGCGCAGTAGCGTTTACTGAAATGTTGGCGGCGCTTCGCGAGGGCTACAACGTTGCTCTGACCGCCGACGTGCCGAAGGTTGCGCGTGTCGCCGGGCTGGGCGTTGTGAAACTTGCGCAACTCTCCGGCCGGCCGATTTACGCTGTGGCCATTGCCAGCCAGCGCCGGATCGAGCTCAACAATTGGGACCGCAGCGCAATCAATTTGCCGTTCAGCCGCGTAGCGCTCATCGCCAGCGAGGCCATAACGGTCGCCGCCGATGCAGATGACACCGCCCTGGAAGCGGCGAGACGCAAGGTTCAGGACGAACTCAACGCCGTCACGACCCGTGCCTACGAGGTCGCTGATGGACCCAAGAGCGCCGGCCGTGCCTGAGCGATTGCCCGCCACGCTGCGTGCCTACCGGCTGCTGTGGGCCGCCGCCACACCGCTTGCGCCCTTGCTGTTCGCGCACCGTTTGAGGCAGGGCAAGGAGCAGCGGGCGCGCTTGGGAGAGCGGCGCGGCGAAAGCTCAATCGCACGACCCCCGGGGTCCCTGATCTGGGTGCACGGTGCAAGCGTCGGCGAATTGACGAGCGCTCTGCCGCTGATCGAGCGCGTGCGCGAACGGCACTTCAATGTGCTCGTCACGACGGGAACCGTCACCTCGGCCGGTCTGGCACGGCAACGGCTTGCGCGCGGCGCCTTGCATCAATTCGTTCCGCTCGACAGCCCTCGTTTCGTCCGCCGATTCATTCGGCATTGGCGGCCGGATCTGGCGCTGTTCGTTGAGTCCGATTTGTGGCCGAATTTGATGCTCGAGGCGGCGAGCGAAGGCGTGCCAATGATTTTGGTCAATGGCCGGCTATCGGAATCCTCGTACCGCCGCTGGCGCCGCTTTCCGCGAACGATCGCAAACCTTCTCCATCGCTTCGATCTTTGCCTCGCGCGCACAGCGGCTGACGGCGCGCGTTACGAAGAACTCGGCGCGCCGCGTGTGGTGACGACCGGCAATCTTAAGCTCGACGTTCCCGCACCCCCGACAAATCCGGATGTCCTAAGCTCGCTGCAAAAAATCATATCAGGCCGGCCGGTGATTGCTGCAACCTCAACGCATCCCGGTGAAGAGCAGCTTGTGATTGAGGCACACAAACGTCTGCGGCCGCGCTTCCCCAAACTTCTGACAATCATTGCACCACGCCATCCGGAACGCGGCCCGACGATTGCCGACCTGGTCAAACGCGCCGGTGTGACGCCGAGGTTGCGGTCGCGGCGCGAAAGGCCGGATGGTGCAACCGATATCTACATTGTCGACACCATGGGAGAACTCGGCCTGATCTATCGTCTTGCTCCGATCGTGTTCATCGGAGGCTCGCTGGTGCCCCACGGCGGACAAAATCCGATTGAGGCCGCCAAACTCGGCGCTGCCATTCTGCACGGTCCTCATGTCGGCAACTTTGCGGAAATCTATGCAGCGCTCGACGCGGCAAATGGAGCTCGCCTAATCCCGCGCGGGGGCGACCTCGGCGAATCCATCGCGGCATGGTTGTCCGATCCCGGCGCGCGCGATCACGCGGCAGACGCGGCCCGCAGGACTGTGGACGAACTCGGCGGAGCGCTCGATCGCACCATGCGCGCGCTCGATCCGTACCTGCTGCAGCTACGCTTAAGGCAAGCGCGTCATGCATGAGCCCGCATTCTGGTGGCGAGAACCCGGAGTAGCGGCAACTCTTCTTTCTCCTTTTGCAGCGATTTACGGCGCAGTTGCCGCCGGCCGTCTGAAGCAGCCGGGCACAAAGGTCCCGGTGCCGGTCATCTGTGTCGGCAATTTCACGCTGGGCGGCGCCGGCAAAACGCCTACCACGATTGCGATCGCGCGCATGCTGATCGAAGCCGGAGAACGGCCGTTTTGTCTGAGCCGTGGCTACGGCGGCACGGAAACGGGACCGGTCAGGGTCGACGCCGCCGCGCATGGCGCGGCGCACGTCGGCGATGAGGCGTTGTTGCTGACGCGAATCGCACCCACGATCGTCTCGCGCGATCGGGTGGCCGGCGCGCATGCGGCAATCGAGGCCGGCGCAAGCGTCATCGTGATGGATGACGGCATGCAAAATCCTTCCTTGGTCAAGGATGCGACCATAGCCGTGATCGATGGCCGACGCGGGATCGGCAACGCGAAAGTGTTTCCCGCAGGCCCGCTACGCGCACCGCTTCCTGCACAAATACGCCGCGCAACCGGGTTGCTGGTGCTGGGCGACATGGCGCATAGATCGAACAGAGTCGTCGACGCCGCGTCGGGCTGCTTGCCCGTGATGCGCGGCCGGCTTGTGCCCGATGCCGACGCCGTTGCGACCCTGGAAAAGCATAAGGTTCTCGCCTTCGCCGGCATCGGCGATCCGGACAAATTTTTCGCAACTGTTAAGGCGGCCGGCATCACAGCGCCGATATGCAGAAGCTTTCCCGATCACCACGCATACACGGCAGAAGAGGCTTCCGCGCTTGTCATGCAAGCGGAACACGAGGGATTGACCCTCCTGACGACCGAAAAAGACCATATCCGCATGAACAGCGACCCGGCGCTTGCCGCGCTTTGCGCACGCGCGCGCACGCTTCCCGTCACGCTTGACGTGGATGAAAAAGACGAATTGCGAAAACTTGTGCTGGGCGCGGTCTGCCGGTAGCGGATCCGCTATGATCGCGCTTTGCTCCGCTGCAATACGGCGTCGGGACCGGCGTAAGGTTCCTGCAAATCCACGCTCCAGTATTTGAGCTCCTCAAGCGGGATCGGAACGCCGGTCACTGCGCAACGCACAAAGGCGCCCGGCCGGATAACACGAAAATCGCCGTCGAGGTATTTCACCTCGGCTTCGCCACTCATTGGGGTGGATCGGTCGTAACGGTTAAGCACGGGAACCTGCCTGCGGAGACCTGCGTCGCAAAGGAAGATAGTCGCTCCCATACGCGAGCGAAACCCCATTCGATCACTCGCCGGCAAACTGCCTATGCGCCGAACAAACTCCCCTGGCCTCCCGAACTTTCGCCGCCACCACGGCGCTTTTGCCTGGGCGTGGATACAGCTGGAGCCGGATCATCACCCTCGGCTATCGCGCCGACGCGGCCATCGGAAAATTCGATGTTGAGATGCATACGGCTTGATACGGAAGCGGCAGAGCGCAGTGGCCTGCCGGCGCCATCGCGAACGAGGGCATAACCGCGTTCGAGCACCTTGCGGTAGGAAAACGCTTGCAACAACTGTCCGGCGCTACGCAGCTGGTGTGTCCGGCGGTCGAGATAGACGCGAAAGCACCGTAGGCGCCGGCCACCAAGCGCCTCCGTGATTTCCTTCCCGCGCACGATGCGTTGCCGCAACAACCGTGGCGACAGCCGTGCGGCGGCAAGGGCAAATTGCCTGTGATGCGTGTGCGTATTCGCCAAGAGCGCCCGCGGCAGGCGCGCGGCACAGGCATCCAAACGTTGGCGCGGCGCCGCGAGAATTTCGTCAAGTGCCGGCAGAGCGCGCGCGGCCGCGCGCAATTCGGTTCGCCGGTGTTCCTGTCCACGCTGCCAGCATGCGAGCGCGCGGCGCGCTTTGCTCAGAACCTCCGCGATCAATTCCGCACGCACGGGCACCGCCATCTCCGCCGCGGCGGTTGGGGTCGGCGCGCGTTTGTCCGAAGCAAAATCGATCAGTGTCACATCGGTCTCGTGACCGACGGCAGAAATAAGTGGGATCATGCTTTCGGCTGCGGCCCGTACGACGATTTCTTCGTTGAACGACCAAAGATCTTCGAGCGAGCCGCCGCCTCGCGCGACGATGATGAGATCCGGCCGCGGAATGGCGCCGCCGTCCGGTAACGCGTTGAAACCGCGGATAGCGCTGGCGACTTCGGCCGCCGAGTTGTCGCCCTGCACGCGCACCGGCCACACGATCACCCGGCGAGGAAACCGGTCGTGCAAGCGATGCAGAATGTCGCGGATGACCGCACCTGTCGGCGACGTCACCACGCCGATCGTCTCCGGTAGAAAAGGCAGTAGTTGTTTGCGCGCGGCGTCGAACAGACCCTCGGCAGCGAGTTTCTTCTTGCGTTCTTCCAAAAGCTTCATCAGCGCGCCGACGCCTGCAGGCTCCAGCGTGTCGATGACGATCTGATATTTCGAGGAGCCGGCATATGTGGTGAGCTTGCCGGAGACGATGACGTCGAGCCCCTCTTCCGGCTTCACGCGCATGCGGCCGAGCGTCGTCTTCCAGATCACTGCCTCGAGAACTGCCTTGTCATCCTTCAGGCGGAAATAGCAGTGGCCGGAGGGCGAGGCCCCTTTAAAGCCTGACACCTCGCCGCGCACGCGCACGTACCCGTAGGCATCCTCAACCGTACGGCGCAACGCCGCGGACAGTTCGGATACTGTCCATTCCATGACGTTGTTGAGCGCAGCTTCAGGCACAGGGCGAATCTCTTGCGGGGTGAACCGGCATGTTACACAAAAGCCGCCGACGCGACCGGGTCAAGGCCCGCACCAGCGCGGAGGCAATCCAGGCATGAACATCCTTCTTCTTGGTTCCGGCGGCCGTGAGCACGCGCTGGCCTGGAAAATGGCGGCAAGCCCGTTGTGCGACCGGCTCTATTGCGCGCCCGGGAATGCCGGTATCGCACGCGAAGCCGACTGTGTCGCCCTCGATATGACGGACCACGAGGCGGTGATCGCGTTCGCCAAGGAAAAGGGCATCGACCTTGTCGTTGTCGGTCCGGAAGCACCTTTATGCGCAGGAATAGTGGACGATTTTGAAACGGCGGGCATCAAAACATTCGGTCCGGGCAAGTGGGCGGCACGGCTCGAAGGCTCCAAAGGCTTTACGAAGGACCTGTGCAAGGCGAACAACATCCCGACCGCTGCCTACCAACGTTTCAAAAATGTGGAGGCGGCCAAAGCTTACGTGCGCGAAAATGGCGCGCCGCTTGTCGTGAAGGCCGACGGATTGGCGGCCGGCAAAGGGGTCGTGGTCGCCGAGACGGTCGCCGAGGCCGAAGCAGCCGTCGATATGATGTTCGGCGGCGGCCTCGGCAGCCCTGCCTGGGAGATCGTCATCGAGGAATGTCTCGTCGGCGAAGAGGCATCCTTTTTCGCGCTTTGCGATGGGGAAACCGCCATCCCGCTGGCGTCCGCGCAAGACCACAAGCGCGTTTTCGACGGCGATAAGGGGCCGAACACCGGCGGCATGGGCGCCTATTCGCCCGCGCCGGTGATGAACGACGTTATGAGCCGGCGCACGATGGATGAGATCGTGCTGCCGACGGTACGCGCGATGAAAGCGTTGGGTGCGCCCTACAAGGGCGTCCTGTACGCGGGTCTGATGATCACCGAAACCGGCCCCAAGCTCATCGAATACAACGTTCGTTTCGGCGATCCTGAATGTCAGGTCCTGATGTTGCGGATGATGTCCGACCTGGTGCCGGCGTTATTGGCGGCTTGCGACGGACAACTCGCGAATTTTGATCTGCGTTGGTACCCCGATGCGGCATTGACGGTCGTCATGGCGGCGAAGGGATATCCCGGCCCCTACGCCAAGGGAACACTGATCGAAGGGCTTGACGAAGCGGCGCAGATTGAAGGCGTAGAAATTTTTCATGCCGGTACTCGAGCCGATGACAACCGCATTCTCTCCAACGGCGGACGCGTATTAAATATTTGCGCTAGCGGCGCCACAGTCCGCGAAGCGCAGCAGCGCGCATACGCGGCGGTCGACAGAATCAAATGGAAGGATGGCTTCTGCCGACGCGACATCGGCTGGCGTGCGATCGAGCGCGAGAATGAGTCACGTTAAGAACTTTGATAGTGCTCACAACGATTTCACATCCCCGTCATTCAGAAATTAAAATTTCGATTCGTCTTTAGTCGCAATTCATAACGTAAGTGCTTGATGCGACGAGTCTCGTCACGCCAATCGGAATAACGAAAATATAAATTCCGATTTATTCCGCATGCCTCGCATGCGCTACTTCGTTTGCAAATCGATTCGCGCTGCATAGCTTGCGCGTACTGTGATGAACGTACGGAGAAAAAAAATGAAAAGCTTTCTCACAACTGTCGCGCTTGCAGCTCTTGTCGCGTCGCCGGCTTTTGCCGCTTCTCGCGATCACGCGGTTCACAAGCAGACTGCATCGAATGTGGGGTACTCGTCCTTTGCCGGCCCCCTCAGCGAGGAGATCGTGTCCGGCGATAAGATCGTCGGCCGTGATCCCGACGTGAATGTCAGGCTGCAATTGCTGCGTGACGCCGACAGCTACGAATACTGAACCAACACGCATAGGAGCGAGGCTCGATCGGATCGAGCCTCGCTCCATACTGCGACGCGGACTTGCCGCTCACGCATTCGGTGACACTCACGAATTCAAGTGAAATACCGTGACTTCGATGCTGTTGTGGAGTTCCAAACGACTGGAACAAAAGCCCCAGCGTAAATTGTAGATAAATTCGTGCGTCGGCAACAACAAATGTGCGCTAGTTCACCCGCTGCAAGGGCATCCGCATCTTATCCTGACATCATGGGCTGGCAAACCTCAGGAGTCTGAAATGAAAAAGTATCTGCTGATCGTTGCGTTCGCGACCGCGGTTGCAACTCCCGCCCTGGCGCAAAGCCCGACTTATCGCACTGGTGACGATAGTGCATATGCCCTCGTGCCGTTCGGAGACGATGTCCCGTATGGAAACGAAATCATCGGACGCGACCCCGATGCCAACGTCAGGCTGCAAATGCTGCGCGACGCGCAGAGCAAGAACTTCTGAAAGCAACGCTCCACCTAAGGCAATACGGGGTCCGGTGAATGGCCGGGCCCTGTTTCGTATGTTGATTTTGCGTAAGGCGCACCAGTCCGCTAAGGTCGTCCTTGCTCTTATGCGGCTGACATGAGTGATCTCGCAGACCTTTTTCCCGGCTTTGCCTCGCGTTGGATCGATACCTCGATCGGCAGGATCTTCGCGCGTGTCGGCGGCAACGGGCCGCCACTGCTTCTCCTGCACGGCTACACACAAACGAATGTGATGTGGCACCGCGTGGCCCCTGCGCTCGCTGCACGATTCTCGCTCGTCATTCCAGACCTACCCGGATACGGCTGGTCCGTGGCCCCGGAGGCGGACGCAGCCCATGCGCCGTATGACAAACGATCAATGGCTCGAGTAATGATCGAAGTGATGGAGAAGCTAGGCCATGTGCGCTTCCGTCTCGCCGGCCACGATCGCGGCGGCCGCGTCGCATACCGGCTCGCTCTCGATCATCCAGGCCGCGTCGAGCGATTGGCGACGCTCGATATCGTGCCGACCTATGACATGTGGCACGGCATGGACCGCAACATGGCGATGAAGGTCTGGCACTGGCCCTTTTTGGCACAACCTTATCCGCTGCCCGAGATGCTGATCTCGAAAGCTCCCGTCGAGTATCTTGAATGGAAAATGGCGAGCTGGACGAAAGCAAAAAATCTGTCCGCGTTCGATCCGCGCGCTTTGGATCATTATCGGGCCGCATTTTCCGATCCGGTCCGGATCCATGCGCATTGTGAGGATTATCGTGCCGGTCGCGGCGCCGATCTCGCCAACGATGAAGCAGACCGCGCGGCCGGCAAGACAATCAATTGTCCTTTGCTGGCGCTCTGGGGAGCGGCCGGCATTCCCAACGAAACCGGTGGTCCGTTAAAGATCTGGCAGCAGTGGGCGAGCAACGCCCGTGGCGAACCGGTCGACTCCGGCCATTTCCTTGCTGAGGAAAACGCGGAGGCGACGGCGGCGGCATTGCTTTCGTTTTTCGGCGCCGCATAGATTCGCATCGGGGTATTCCGCATTCCCCAGGTGAACGGCCGCATGACAAGCATCGACCGCCAATCGGCTTTTTCAGGCACCAAAGAGGTGACGGATGCCTTGCGTCTCGATGAGGGCAGGCTCGAATCGTATCTATCCAAAGCCGTAAGCGGATTTGAAGGCCCATTGAGCATCAAGCAGTTTAAGGGAGGGCAATCCAACCCGACTTATCTTTTGCAGACACCTGGATGCCGTTACGTGTTGCGGCGAAAGCCACCGGGCAAATTGCTGCCGTCGGCGCATGCGGTTGACCGCGAATATCGCGTCACCCGCGCGCTATTTGCGCAGGGCTTTCCGGTGGCGGAGCCACTCGTTTATTGCGACGACGCCTCGGTTGCGGACACGCCATTCTATTTGTCTGCGTTTGTGGACGGACGTGTCTTTTGGGAACCGCAAATGCCGGCCTCGAACGCACGTGAGCGCGCGCGCATTTACGACGCCATGAACGCAACGCTTGCAAAATTGCACACATTCGATCCAACAACGATCGGCCTCGGCGACTTCGGCAAGGGCGAGAATTACGTCGGTCGCCAGGTCGAGCGCTGGTCGAAACAGTATCGCGCTTCCGAGACGGAAAAAATCGACGACATGGATCGGCTGGTCGAATGGCTGCCCCGCCACCTGCCGCCGCCAGCTCCGGTGCGGTTGGTGCACGGTGATTATCGGCTGGACAATATCATTATCGACAAGGATGAGCCGAAGATTCTTGCGGTTCTTGACTGGGAACTATCGACACTGGGCGATCCCCTCGCCGATTTTTCGTATCATTTGATGGCCTGGCACATGCCGCATTCCGAAAGCACCGCCGGCACCGCAACGCTTGTCGGCCATGACCTGAATCGTCTCGGCATTCCGGACATGGCGCAATACATCGACGAGTATGCAAAGCGCACTGGACTTGATCCGCGCCCGTATCTTCCAGTCTACCTCGCGTACAATTTCTTCCGCATCGCGGCGATCCTGCAGGGCATCATCGGCCGCGTGCGCGACGGCACGGCAACGAGCGAATTTGCGCCCGCAAAAGCCGAGATGATCCGGCCGCTTGCCACAAAAGCCTGGGAATTTGCGCGCAGCGCCTGACAGATCGGCCGTGGTAAACGCCGGCCTTCCGGAGCTCTTCCCATTCGAACGGAAACCATCGTTTTTCATTCATGGACCGCGCGTACCTTCTGGAACAACCGGAAGGCGCTTTGTCATGGAAATTGCAAGCACCGGGGCACACAGGAAAGAATCGAACCGAGCCGTCAATCCGAAGGCACGAACTTCGGGTGCCGACAACGACTCCAAAAGCAAGGACGAAGCCGCGTTGCAGTCCCATCCGCTGCCCTCAGCGCCGGACCAAGCGCACGTGGTCAACAAGATCGTCTGAGCGAGCGTCCTAGCGGCGCAACGCGAAAAAATCCTTTAGCAGCGCGCTGCTTTCTTGCTCGTTGATGCCACCGTAAATCTCCGGACGATGATGGCAGGTGGGCGAAGAAAAAAAACGTACACCGTTTTCGACCGCGCCGCCTTTGGGATCGCCCGCTCCGAAATAGAGCCGGCGAATGCGCGCGAATGATATCGCCGCCGCGCACATCGCACATGGCTCAAGGGTGACGTAGAGATCGCAATCTGTGAGCCGCGCAGAGCCAAAGTGGCCAGCGGCGGTTCGGATCGCCAGCAGTTCGGCATGCGCCGTTGGATCGTGATCGGCCAGGGTACGGTTGCCGGCGCGCGCGACCACCTCGTTGCCGCGAACGATTATGCAGCCGACCGGCACCTCGCCGCGCGCCGCCGCAGTCCGGGCCTCTTCCAGAGCCATCTGCATAAACGAAGGTGCCGGCATCGTTACTCCATCGCACCGGCTTTATGCCGGGCATCCGCGCCTTTATACACGTTCCACAAACCAAACGTGGATGGCCGGAACAAGCCGGCCGATGCCAGAATGGAAAAAGAGAAATCCGGCGAGCGCATTGCCAAGGTTATTGCGCGGGCGGGCCTTGCCTCGCGCCGCGAGGCGGAAATCTGGATCGCCGCCGGACGGGTTTCCGTAAATGGTGCTGTGATCTCCTCGCCCGCGCTGAACGTTCGCGCGAACGACCATATCGCCGTCGATGGCGAACCGTTGCGGCAGCGCGAGCGCACACGGCTCTTCCTCTACAACAAGCCGCGCGGACTGGTGACGACGCATTCCGATCCGCAAGGCCGCCCGACGATCTTCGGGGCGCTCCCAACGGAGCTGCCTCGGCTGATCAGCGTCGGGCGGCTCGATATCAACACGGAAGGGTTGCTGCTGCTCACGAACGATGGCGAACTCGCCCGGCTGCTGGAACTGCCGACAACCGGATGGCTGCGCCGCTATCGCGCTCGCGCACACGGCCGTGTAACCCAGGCGGCACTTGATGGACTCAAGCGTGGCGTGACCATCGATGGCATGCGCTACGGTCCCGTCGAGGCCACGCTCGATCGCGAGCAAGGCTCGAACGTGTGGCTCACGGTTGCGATTCGCGAGGGCAAGAATCGCGAGGTACGCAACGTGCTGCGCCATTTGGGATTGCAGGTGAACCGGCTCATCCGGGTTTCCTTCGGGCCGTTCGAGCTAGGCGCTCTCGAAGCCAGCACAGTCACCGAACTTTCGTCAGACCAGATTGGCGCTGCGCTCGGCGATCTGGCGAAGAACGTCGACCTCGACGGGCCGATCGTCGACCACAAGAAAGAAGCTCTCACCCTTCGCACCGCTGCGCGGCGCTCCTCCCTCTCCCGCAAAACGGGAGAGGGTGGCGAGCGGCGGCGCCACGAACCGGGCAAGGAGAAATTCGCTCGACCCAAAAACAAAAAGAGACGCCGCGACCGCGCGCATGGGCCGCGGCCGAAATATCCGAGGCCGAAGTAAATGCGCGTCGTGGGCGGACGTTTACGCTCGCGGCCACTCGCCGCGCCCAGGTCGGCGGCCATCCGGCCGACGAGCGACCGCTTGCGCGAGTCGCTGTTCAACATCCTCTCGCATGCTTACGGCGATCCCGTCAGCGGCGCGCGGGTGCTCGATCTCTTTGCCGGCACCGGCGCGCTTGGCATCGAAGCGATCTCGCGCGGTGCGGCTTACGCGCTGTTCGTCGATGAGGGCGTGGAAGCGCGTGCGCTGTTGCGGAGCAACGTCGAAAGTCTGGGGCTGGGCGGCGTCACCCG
>DASTSG010000002.1:0-180027 GCA_035760805.1 Pseudolabrys sp. | reverse complement strand
GAGTAGAAACCCGGCGATTGCAGCCGCCACGTAGCCGTAGAGCATTTCATGGATGTGCCAATCGAGCGGCGCGAAAGAGGTGGGCACCGTCAGCATGCCTCTGTATTGCGGCAGCCAAAGCAGAATGCCAAAAGCCGCCCATATGCCCGCGGCCAGAAAGAACGGGCGGAAACCGTACGCGAAAATTGCCGGCCCGGCATAGTTACGGCGGCGCTGAAGAGCGAGAGGGACCCACATCGGAATCGTCCTTGGCTCGTTGTTCGCTCGAGCCCCCCACTTATATAGCGCCGCTCAGGGATTTTGCGTAAGGCAGCGATCAATACTGTCATGCCAAAGCGGCAGATATCCGGCCTTTAGTACATGCAATATCGACGGCGGCGTAAGCACGTCGATGGAGACGTTACTCAGGCGCCGTTTTGCGCCCGAATAACCGGCTGGCGTCCAGTGCAAGAGGCGCCTGTCGCGTACCGCATAAGGTTCGCCCTCGAGCACGATCATGGCTCCATCCGGTAGTGCGTCGATGTTGCGCCTGTGTATGCGTTTGTTTCTTCCGGCGAGCCGCTCCGCGTGCAGCGCCTCGTCCATTGCCCGCGCCGTCGCGCGCTCATGGTTGCCGTGAAACAGCCGCGCGAATTCTTCGGCATCTTTTCGGCGACACTCAAAGCAGGGACGGTGGCCGGCCGCGAAAGCGGTGACCTCATCAAGGAAGAACAGCTCCGTATAATAGCGGCCCCACACATCGCGCTGCCGGCCGTTGAAATCGAGCAGGCAGCAAATCCATTGATGCGACGCCCAGCGTCGGGTCGCGAGCTCCTTGTCATCCGTGTGAAACCTGCCGCCGCGATTGCCCATCAGCGTCCCGCGCGCGGGCGTCGCGATCAATTCGCCGAATGGTGAGACGCGGTTTTGGAGGGGCATGGCCGTCCGTTTTTACGTTGTCGTATCCCCCCGCAAGTGGGCATCCGGTAATCACCACAATCTGCGATTGGCAGTAAATCGCCCGCTTTCGCGGGCGATGATATGGTCGGTAGACTGAAAAATTACGCTTGCGGCTGCGGAGCGACCTCGCCGGACGGCGGCGCGGGGCGCGGCTTGCCGGAGGGCGGCACGGTCGACGAGCGCGGCGTGGTGGGCTCGATGACCGACTCGCGCACGGGGCGCTTGCCGGCCAGCAAATCCTTGATCTCCTCACCGGTCAGCGTTTCGTATTCGAGCAGGCCTTTCGCCAGCGTTTCAAGGTCGGCGCGCTTTTCTGTGAGAATTTTCTGCGCTTCGCCGTAGCCTGCTTCCACCAGCCGGCGAATTTCGGCATCGATCTTGCGGCTCGTCTCTTCCGAGATGTTCTGCTGGCGCGCCACCTGATAGCCGAGGAATACTTCGTCCTGATTCTCGCCATAGGCGACGGTGCCGAGCTCGTCGGAGAGACCCCAGCGCGTCACCATCATGCGCGCAAGCCGTGTCGCCTGCTCGATGTCGGAAGCAGCACCGGAAGTCACCTTTTCTTTCCCGAACACCATCTCTTCGGCAACGCGCCCGCCCATCATGATAGCCAGGCGCGAGGTCATCTGCTCCCGGCTCATCGACAGCTTGTCGCGCTCGGGCAGTTGCATGACCATGCCGAGAGCGCGGCCGCGCGGAATGATGGTCGCCTTGTGCACCGGATCGGTGGCCTTGACGTTGAGCGCGACGATGGCATGGCCGCCCTCGTGATAGGCGGTGAGAAGCTTCTCCTCCTCCGTCATCACCAGCGACTTGCGCTCGGCACCCATCATCACCTTATCCTTGGCGTCTTCAAACTCGGCCTGAGTCACCATGCGCTTGTTGCGCCGCGCAGCCATCAGCGCAGCTTCGTTGACGAGGTTCATGAGGTCGGCGCCGGAGAAGCCGGGCGTACCGCGCGCGATTGTCTTCAGGTTGACGTCAGGCGCCAGCGGCACCTTGCGCACGTGGACTTTCAGAATGTTCTCGCGGCCGACGACGTCCGGATTGGGCACGACGACCTGACGGTCGAAACGGCCAGGACGCAGCAGCGCGGGGTCCAGCACGTCGGGCCGGTTGGTCGCGGCGATGAGAATGATGCCTTCGTTCGCCTCGAAACCATCCATCTCGACAAGCAACTGATTGAGTGTTTGCTCCCGCTCGTCATTGCCGCCGCCGAGACCGGCGCCACGATGACGGCCAACCGCGTCGATTTCGTCGATGAAGATGATGCACGGCGCGTTCTTCTTCGCCTGCTCGAACATATCGCGCACACGGCTTGCGCCCACGCCGACGAACATCTCGACGAAGTCAGAACCGGAAATCGTGAAGAACGGCACGTTCGCTTCGCCGGCGACGGCGCGCGCAATCAATGTCTTGCCAGTACCCGGAGGACCGACAAGCAGCACGCCGCGCGGGATCCGGCCGCCGAGACGCTGGAATTTACCCGGATCGCGCAGAAATTCGACGATCTCCTGCAAGTCCTGCTTGGCCTCGTCGACGCCGGCGACATCCTCAAAGGTCACGCGGCCATGCGCTTCGGCCAGCAACTTCGCGCGCGACTTGCCGAATCCGAGTGCTTTGCCGCCCGCCCCCTGCATCTGACGCGACAGGAATATCCACACACCGATGAGCGCGATGAATGGCAGCCACGAAACGAGCAGCGAGACGAACCACGGCACGTCATTCTGCTGTGGCCGCGCCGTAATGGATACGCCCTTGCTGTAAAGCTTTTGCACCAGGCCGGGATCATTAGGCGCGTAGGTCTGGAAACTTCGGCCGTCCGAGAACGTCCCGTGGATTTCCGGGCCCTGAATCACGACATCGCGCACATGGCCTTGATCGACCTCGTTGAGCAGCTGCGAGAACGAAATGTCTTGCGCGCTCGTGCGCTGTCCCGGATTCTGGAAAAGCGTGAACAACGCCAACAGGAGAAGAACAATAATCACCCAGAGGGCGAAATTACGCAGGTTGGCGTTCATCTGGCTTCCTTCGCCGGCGGACTTCCGCCGCAGCCTTGGTCGATTTGCCTTAAGTTCGTGGCGACTTGACGACAGTTGAACTCAATGTAGGCACCATGCCTTCCCGTGCCAAGGGAAACACCCGCGAAATGCGCGATTTCCCGCCATTCTAACGGGCTTTTCTCTTTTTACCGGAACCTGATGCACCTTTGGTTAAGTTCTTCTCATGTCGGGGCCGCCGTCGCGCCGGCGCACGCTCGATCACGATCCTCTCGCCGTGAAAAGTGACCATAGCCCCGGCCAATGTACGCCGAAACCGCCCGTTTGGGTCGGTTTTTGCCCTTGATACCAGCGATGCCATTAGGGCCTCCAGCTTTGCGAGTTGAGGCTGCCCTTCATCGCCTACGCTGGTAATTGCACGCCCGAGCAAGCGAAGCGCGATTTCCGCCGGAAGGTCTCCCATCCGGGCAGCGTCGATCGAGACTGCATCCTGGACGGCGGTCTCCGAGATCATCTCACCCATCGCGCGATCGACCACCGCTTCGATCGCCGCGTCGGCGCGCCGCATACGGCGTGCAAGCGCGGCCAGCCGCAGCGCATCGAGGCCCTCGTCGGCAAGGGCCGGCATCACCGCGCGCAGGCGCGAACGTGTAAAGCGCGGATCACGATTCGAGGGATCATCGGCAAATTTGATGCCGAGCGACTGCAATGTTGCCACAAGCCGGGCTTTCGGAATGTCGAGGAAGGGGCGAACGAGAAGGAAGGTGTCATTCGGGAGCGCGCACCTCGGCCCGCGAACCCGGGATCCAGAGGCATCCTCGGTGCTCGTGGCTGGATTCGGGGTCGACGCACTCCGCGCTCGTCCCGGAATGACCGAAACTCTGGACATCGCCCCTAGGCCGGAGATGCCGCTGCCGCGCGCCATGCGCATGAGCACGGTCTCGGCCTGATCGTCGAGCGTATGCGCCGTCACGATGTGCTCGGCACCGGCACGCCGTGCGGCCGCTGCCAACAGTTCATACCGGGCCCGCCGCGCTGCCTGCTGCAACCCGGTCGTTGGCTTCTTTCCCGTCCAGCGGACGATGCGATGCGAAATCCCGAGCTTCTTCGCAAGCCGCGCTACATCGGAAGCCTCGCGCTTCGATTCCGGCCGCAAGCCATGGTCCACGGTGACAGCGGTAAGCTTCGGCACCTTTCTGAGTGTCTTCAGCCAGCGTGCCATAAGGACGAGAAGTGCCGTCGAATCCGGGCCGCCGGACACCGCCAACAGCAAGCCTGAGGACGATTGAAGGTCGGCGAACAGCGAGCTTGCCTCGCTCACCGAAATCGGCGCCACATGATGCACAGCGGGCATAATCTTATCCAGTCAGGCGGCCTCAAACGAATTCAAGAGGTCTGCCCTGGATCATACCCTAGCAATGTTGGCGCTTCTGCTCCTGCGTGGTGCTCCGTTTCACGCTTCCGGATACGTGCGGGTACTTGCGCGCAATTTCGCCGAAGGTAGCGCACGCTGCTTCCTTTTGATGCATGGCGGCCAGTGATTGGCCGAGCCGAAGCAACGCTTCCGGAGCTTTGGCAGAATGCTCGTATTTCGTCGTAACCGCGAGAAAGGCCTCACCCGCATCACGATATTTTTGCCGCTGATAGAGGCTTTCGCCGAGCCAGTATTGCGCTTCGGGCGCCAAATTCTCGTTTGGGTATTTCTTCAGGAAGTCACGAAAGGCCTGCTCGGCCAGACCGTAAT
The DNA here is from genome assembly GCA_035760805.1 of Pseudolabrys sp. Taxonomy (GTDB): domain Bacteria; phylum Pseudomonadota; class Alphaproteobacteria; order Rhizobiales; family Xanthobacteraceae; genus Pseudolabrys. The sequence continues at coordinate 175,344 of DASTSG010000002.1, read as the reverse complement.
CTTTGTGCAGTACATAACCGTAAGCGAGATCGTATTCGTCCTGCGGAGAGTTGGACGGCGGTAATGTTGCAAGCTTCTGGCCGGTTGCGCTTGGATTACGCGGCGGTGGCGCCGGCAATTGCGAACCGGCGGAGGCAATTCGCCCGCCCTCCATTGGAGCACGAGCACCATCAGCGACCGTCGAGAGATCGAGCGGTGCGCCGGCCATTCTTCCTCCGGGTGCCCCGATCACAGGCCCGCCAGGCGCCTGAATCGGCGGCGGCGCCATTCCCGCTTCCGTATTGAGCGTACGACCGACACCGGGCGCGTTCGGGTGCTGGGATGGATCGAATTCGTCTGACCGCCGACCTGAAGCATCGCGCGCTTGTGCGGGCTGAGCATCTCCGGAAGCGACGACCGGCGGCGCTACTGGCGGCGGTGACGACAGCGGACTCTGCGCCGCCGAGCGAGCGGGACCACTCGCCGCCGCGGACTGCGCCGGCCGGTAGCCTGTAGCGCCCTGCATACGATTCAGCTGCAATTCAAGCTGCTGGTTCCTGTACTGCAGTTGCTCGACTGTGCCGGTGAGCCGACGGATTTCGTTTTCCAGCCGGTCAAGACGCACTGCTATATCGGAAGCATTTTGCTGACCGCGCGCACCGAATTGCGCAGATTGTTCATCGCCTCGATTGAAGAGATTGCCGAACAAGCCGCCGTGGTCCTGAGCGGACGCCCCGCCTGCAAACAATAGCAAAGGCGCGGCGACAAGTGCCGCCTTGCGCATTCGATCTATCGAAAACGTCATCGGCCGCCCCGATCAGCGTTCCGCGCGGTCATGTGGCAAGTTGCGTGTAGCATACGGCAGCCTGAGTCAAAATTGTGACTGCCACTCCAGCCGCAACAAGCATTTCACAGCAACTCTTACCTTCCGGGCTCGCTTGCGCGAACCGCGGTGCCGAACGCGGTCCAGGGCCGCTCAGACTAGGAACTCGCGTCGAGCACTGTTACGGCGCGGCGATTCTGCGCCCAGCAGGAGATATCGTCACAGGTCGCGACCGGGCGTTCCTTGCCGTACGAAATGGTCCGCATCCGATTGGCGGCGATACCGCGCGAGATCAGATAGTCACGGACCGTTGCTGCACGGCGCGCACCGAGCGCGAGGTTATATTCGCGTGTGCCGCGTTCGTCGGCATGTCCTTCGATCGTGAATGTGTAGCGGTTGTAGTGCTGGAGCCATTGCGCCTGTTTGTCGAGCGTCTCGCGCGACTTTGCCGAAAGTTCGGAGGAGTCGGTCTCGAACCAGACGCGGTCGCCGACATTCACAAGAAAATCCTGCTGGCTGCCAGGCACCGCCATGGCGGTGGCAGCATTGCCTTGTGCATTTTCCGCTTCGTTCTTTGCGCATGCCGAAATGGCGAGCGCCGCAACCAGCACGGCTGCGAGCCGTGCGCCACGAATGACCTGCCTGATATTCATCATTGCCGGTGCCTCCATTGACATGCGTTACCGGGCTTCGCATCCGATCTAGCAGGGCGTTCGTTAAGCGAACGTTCCATCAACCTAAATGCGGCCTTGCCGGGAGCGGTAAAAATTGTCGGAACGAGTTAAACCGTCGATGATGGTTAAAGCACAGTGAATGAGGCGGTCTTGCGACAAAGATGGCAATGTCACGACAAAAGTGGTGACCAAGCCGGATCCGAGGCATAGCTCGGCGTCGGAACTTGCTGTTCGTTGCGGCCGGTAATATCGACGGTGAATAAGTGCGGGCCGGCACCCGGATCGCGGAAAAACATGATCACGCGGCCGTTGGGTGCGAATGTCGGTCCCTCATTGTGGAACCCTTCGGTCAAAACTCGTTCTCCTGATCCGTCCGGTTTCATGATGCCGATACCGAAGAGGTTATTTGCCTGGCGCGTGAACGCGATGTAGTCGCCACGCGGCGACCAGACCGGCGTCGAATAAAGTCCCTGTCCGAAACTTATTCGCTGAGCGGGGCCTCCGTTTGCGGCCATGACGTAAATCTGTTGCGACCCGCCGCGATCCGATTCGAAACAGATGCGGCTGCCATCCGGCGAATAGGAAGGCGACGTATCGATCGCGGCCGTGTCGGTGAGGCGCGTTGTTGCCTTCGAACGCAAATCCATAACAAACAGGTTTGAGTTGCCGCCCTGCTGCAAGCTCATGATGACGCGCTGACCGTCCGGGGAGAACCGCGGCGCAAAGGTCATGCCGGGAAAATTACCGACGATCTCGCGTTGCCCCGTTTCGATGTTGAGCAGGTACACGCGCGGGCTCCCCTGCCCATAGGACATGTAGGTGATTTCCTGCGTCGTCGGATTGAAGCGCGGGGTCAGTACGAGATCGTCGCCGCGCGTCAGATAGCGCACGTTCGCGCCGTCCTGATCCATGAGCGCAAGCCGCTTGATACGCCGTTGCTTGGGCCCCGTTTCATCGACAAACACGATCCGACTGTCGAAATAGCCCTTCTCGCCTGTCAGGCGCTCATAGATAGCGTCCGAGATGATGTGCGCAATGCGCCGCCAGTTATCGGGCGTGGTGAAATATTGCTGGCCGGCAAGCTGCTGTCCGGCAAACACATCCCAAAGCCGAAATTCAGCCCGCAAGCGTCCGTCGTTTTGCCGGGTCATGCGTCCGGTCACCAGCGCCTGCGCATTGATGACCCGCCAGTCGGCAAAACGTGGCACGGCATCGGGATTGACGACTTTCTCCACGTAGGCGGCGGGATCGATTGGCGCAAACAAACCGCTGCGCCGCAGGTTGTTGGTGATGACCGCGGTGACGTTGTGGGCGACTTCTGCTTCCGGCCCTGCGCCGACGAAATCCGGCAAGGCAATCGGCATCGGCTGGATATTTCCCTGCGTCACGTCAAGCCGAACCACGGCGCGGGCGTAACGCGCCGAGAGCGCGAGTCCTCCGGCAGCCGCACCGAGCGCGAGCGTGCACCGGCGCGTCAAGGCAAGATGGGGCATTTTCGAAATTGTCATGATGTCGGAATTCTTTCTTTTCAGCCGCCGAGCATCTCGTGCAGATCGAATTTGATTTCGATGTCTTTCCACTGGTCATAGTGCTCAGGCTTGAGCATCGTAAAGGGTTGGCAACGCAACAGCGCGCGCTTGGCGCTTTCAGCAAGTGCAGGACCGAATTTCGATGCGGAACCCTCGACCGGCACCGGCTCGCGCGCGACCGAGCCGTCTCGCTTGAACAGGACGCGCAACACGACATAGAGGTTCGGTGTGTCCTCCGCGCCGACCGGCGGGCTCCAGCATTGGCTGATGCGCGCGCGTAGCGCATCCAATTCGCTTTGCGAGAGCATCGCAGCCATGCCTTTCACGGAGCCGAGCGTCGGGGTGTCATTCAGCTCCGCGCCTGCCGCCGCATGGCGCTGCGGGTCGCGCTTGTCGAGCAGTGCAGCAATTTTATCGGGGTCAAATTGACGTTGTTTCTTCGGTTGTGGCTGCGGCTTGCGCGGCGGCAAAGGCTTGGGCGTGGCCTTCGCCTCGACCGGTTTCTCGTCAGGCTTCTTGAGCTTCTCCGCGATCTTGTCCGGTTTTGCCGGCGGCTCGGGCGGTGCCGCGGAAGCTGTTTTGATTTCCTCTTTCTTCTCGGCGACCTTCGGCTTGGTATTCTCGGCCGGCTTGGGCTGATCGATTTTCTCGACCAACGGCTTGGGTTTTTCCGGCTTCGGCTTTGGTTTGGGCGCGTCCTTTTCACCCTTTGTTATCTGCGAAAAATCCTTCAGGGAAACGAGATCGACCGGCAAGGAATCCTGCGGTGGCATTTCGAAGCTGTGGCCTGAAAAGGATACCACCGCATAGAGAAGCACGGCTGTGTGGCCGACAATCGATATGATCGAGCCCGCCTGCATCGCGCGCCTTTAGGAGCCTTGCTCGAACTCGGTCACCAAAGCCACGCGATGAAAACCGGCGGCCGACAACCGGCCCATGACCTTCATCATGGTCCCATAATCCACTTTCTTGTCGCCCCGGACGTAAAGCCGAGCGTCGGTGCCGCCGCGCGCTTCGGCAATCGCTTGCAACTTCGGAATCAATTCGTCGATCTTGATTTCGGAATTTTGCAGATAAATCTCGCCTTTGTCATTGACTGAAATCGTGAGCGGTTCCTTGTCCTGGCCCAGGCTCTTGGCTTCCGTTTTCGGCAAATCGATCGGGACTCCAACCGTCAGCAGCGGCGCCGACACCATGAAAATGATGAGCAAGACGAGCATAACGTCCACCATAGGCGTGACGTTGATCTCGCTCATCACGCCGCGGCGATGATGCCGCCGCCTTCCAATGACCGGCGTTCCCGCGTTGGCCGCCATCAGATCGTGGTCCCCTCAAAACAAATCAAAATATGCTAGCCTCTCTCGTCGATCTGACGCGACAGGATCGCGGCAAACTCGTCGGCAAAACTTTCGAGGCGTTGGGTCTGTTTGTTCACTTCCGACGCGAACTTGTTATAGAAAATGGTCGCTGGTATGGCGGCCACGAGGCCGATGGCGGTCGCAAACAAAGCTTCCGCGATGCCCGGCGCGACGACGGCAAGCGAGGTGTTCTTCGACGCGGCAATCGACTGGAAGCTCGTCATGATGCCCCAGACAGTCCCAAAAAGACCAATAAAGGGCCCTGCCGAACCGACGGTCGCCAGCACCAAAAGCCGGCGCTCCAGCCGCTCCACCTCGCGCGAGATGCTCACTTCCATCACCTTTTCGATGCGCGTCTGCAATCCTGCGATCGCGCGGGCGTGGCCCTCGAAGCTGCGCTTCCATTCACGCATGGCCGCAACGAAGAGCGCGGCCATCGAATGGTTCGGCCGCGAAGAGAGCGACCGGTAAAGATCCTCCAGCGATTGGCCCGACCAGAAAGTTTGCTCGAATTGATCCATGGCGCGCCGCGTGCGCGTAAACAGGACCGTCTTGTCGATGGCGATCGCCCAAACCCAGACCGAGCAGATGAGCAGCCCGATCATCACCGATTTGACGATCCAGTGCGCGTGCCAGAAAATCGTGAACAGCGAGAGATCGGACGATGTAAGCGGGAGCACCGACTGTGCTACGTCGGCAGGATTCATAAGCACACCCTTTCCGCGATCCAGTTTCGCTGATCAGCACCGGCACGGCGCGCAATTGCGGACAAAAGGCGAGCCGCGCGATATCGCCCGCGCGCACCGCCAAGCCAAGTTCGCGAAAACCCATGAACCCGCCACCGGAACGGTGAGCAAATCCCCGCGAAACTTGACAAAACTAGGGCGCACGACGGGCCATAACGGTACTAGACAGCGCTGATTATGATTAAGGATGCGTTACCGGAACCGCGCAGGCTTGCCAATTACCCGATATGCAAAACCGCCCGCCTGGGGCAAGGGCGGACGGTTTGGCATCATCAAAGGCCGGTCAGTTTTGCGGCGGGGTCTGCTGCTCAGGCCGATTTCGACGCTCGGCCATGAATTGATCGAATTCGGTTTTGTCTTTCGCAAACCGCAAGCGATCGAGAAATTCCCGAAATTCGCGCTGCTCCTCTTCCAACCGGCGGAGCGTTTCGTTGCGGTATTCGTCAAAAGCGCGGTTGCCGCTTGAGGGACCCCGCCAAGGTCCACCAGACTGGCTGCCGCCCCAAGGACCACCGCTCATCCGCGAACGCATCCAGTCCATCTTGCGCTGAAGTCGTTCCATCTTGTGCTGCCAACGGTCGTGATCGTGATAACCGCATGCCATGCGTCCGCTCCATATCGTGAAGACCAGGATCGCGAGGCCGGCCGGCCACCAAACCATGAAACCGAGGACGATCAGCGCGATCCAGGCGGGTTTGCCAATTTCGTCGAGCTTCGCGGTGATAGGCATCTGAAGCCTCACGTGTGAATGTAAATAACATTTACATACGTAAATCGGCTGCCGGCGACCGTCAAGAGGCGCCGGCGATGGAATTGGAAATTTAATCGCGGCCGGCTGTCGCGGTGCCGTCAGGCAAACCGAGACCTCGCAGATAGATCAAAAATGCGGCCTCAAGCAGGTCTTCCGGCGGCATCGGCAAGGCGCGCCGGGCCGCATCGCCGCGCGAAAACAACGAGGCGATACCATGCGTCAAACTCCAGATGTGCAGCGCGACCATCAGTGCAGGCGGGCGGCCGCGCGCAGGCATGCCGCTCACCAGCGTCTCGGAGGCGGTGCGCAAAACCGCGAACGCTCGTTCGCTGGCTGCGCGCAATTCGGCATCGGTATCGGGTGCGATGCCGGCCTCGAACATCGCCGAGTAGTAGGCAGGCTCACGCTTGGCGAAATTCAAGTACGCTTTGCCGAGCCGGTCGAAAGCGGAGATTACGTCGGGCTTGCCATCTTCCCAGGCGCGCTTCAGTGCAATCGTGAATTGCTCAAAGCCTCGCCGTGCGACGTCCGCAAGCAGTTCATCCCGGTCGCGGAAATGACGATAGGGTGCGGCAGGACTGACGCCCGCCCAGCGGGCAGCTTCCGCAAAGGTAAAACCCGCGGGGCCTTTCTGCTCGATAAGTTCGAGCGCCGCGCGCACCAGGGTTTCCTTCAGGTTGCCGTGATGGTAACCGCGCGGCCCGTGGCCCTTGCCCCAGGTCATGCCGAAACCGTTGTGTCAGAGGCGCTCATGTAAAGGCCATTAACATGAGTCCGATAGCGGCGTCGATTGGTCAGTGCTTGGGTCCGCAGATCAGCTCGACCGTGGCGGCCACCAGCGCATCGAGCTCCTTGCGCGAAAGACCAGCGCGCGCGTGCACCGCCAGCGTATGCAGAGCCGCGCTCGCTAACATCGCCAGCGCCACCGGATCGGATGTGCGCGGAATCTCGCCGCGGCCGCGCGCCTTCTCGATCACCCTAGCGAGAAACTGGTCGGTGCGCGGCTGCTCTCGGCCAGAAAGGCTCGCGCGTCCGAGCATCGCCAAGGCCTTCAAGGAAGAACTTGCGCTCTACAAGGCAGAGCAGGCCCGTCATCAGGCGGCCGCTTGAGTGGCCGCAACGGCGAGCGGCCCGATCAAAAACGCTCGCCGTTTTTCCCATTGGAATTGAACGGAGGAACTCATTGGCATGCAATCTTCGCCAAGCGCTGCCGTGTGTGTGCCTATAGACAAGCCTGCTCCGGCAGCGATTGAATTGTCCGCGATAGTCAACGGACACATGGAGGGCGGCAATGGCGGCGACAATTTCAATTCTTGTGGCGCGCCTGATCTTTGCCATCGTTTTTCTGATGGCCGCCGTCTTCAAGTTCATGGGCATGTCGGCAACCGCAGAATTCATTGCCGCAGCCGGCTTTCCGATTCCGCTCGTGCTGGCCTGGCTCGCGGCATTCCTTGAGGTCGCCCTTGTATTAGCCTTCCTCACCGGCGCTTTCTTTTCTTACGCCGCCTATCTCGCCGGGGCTTACGTGGTGTTCCTGAACTTTGCGTTTCATGGGCCGTCGCACTGGGGCAACAATCAGGCCGAGTTCGGCTTCTTCGTCGATCACTTCACGTTCCTTGCGGGTCTTTTGTTCGCCGCGGTGCACGGCCCCGGTGACACATTGGTTTGGCGCATTCCGCGCAAAGGAACGTCCTAGCGCGCTGCTGCGAGTGCAAGCCGGTCAGTGCTGCCGTCGCGGCGCGACGGCAAGCGGCAGATGATCGAACAGCGTCGGCCCGTTCGGCGCGGCGCCTTCAATAGTCAGCAGGCGCAGTTTCGTCACCACACCGCCGCTCGCCGAAAAGCCGCCGATCTTGCCGTTCGCCGCAAGTACGCGATGGCACGGCATGATGATCGGCGTCGGGTTTTGCCCCATTGCCTGTCCGACGTCGCGCGCCAGCAGCTTGTCGCCGAGCCGCTCCGCAATCTCGCCATAGGTTATGGTCGCACCCGGCGGGATCCTACGTACGATCGCATAGACGCGTTTGTTGAAATCCGGAATGGCATCGTCGTCGATAACAACACCGGCAAGGTCGCGTTTTTCGCCGCGAAGAAGGGCGACAATTCCGTCGATGGCATATTGCACCTCAGGCGTCGGTGCGGATTCGGATGCAGCCGGAAAACGCCGTTGCAGACGAGCGCGTGTCTGGTGTCCATCCGCTTCCGGAAGCTGCACGCCGGTAATGCCGCGCTCGCTCCAGGCGATGCCGCACAAACCAATCGCTGTTTCATAGAGGGCGAAGTAGCGAGTTGTCACCGAACTACCGACCCATAACAGTTCGTTCGTGCGCCAATTTAGGAACCGGTTTCCGCCGCGCCACCCGCTTCCTGATCGGCTTTCATGGCGATGCGCAACGGCTTCGGTATAGGCCGCGCCCGACCGCTGGAGACGAAAGCGACTTGCACATCCGCTTCGACAATCAGGTCGTCGCCGCGTATCACTTTCTGATTGAGCATCACGGACGCGCCTTTGACCTCTTTTGGCGTGGTGACGATGTCGAGCACGTCGTCCATGAATGCCGGTTTGTTGAAGTGGATGTCCATGTGGCGCACGACGAAGGCGAAGCCCGGCGCTTCCTTTTCGGTCTGCTCGAACAAAGCGCGGTGATCGGCACCGATCAGGCGCAGATAATTCGTGCGGCCGCGCTCCATGAAACGCAAATAGCTCGCGTGATAGACGATGCCGGAGAAATCCGTGTCTTCGTAGTAGACACGCACCTGCTGATGGTGCTTGCCATCACGGATGGCGCCGTCCAAAGCACTCGTTTGGTTCATAATTCGCTACCTGCTCGAAATATCGTCGCCAAGTTTCAGGTCGCCCAAGCGTGCAGTATTGCATAATCGCGCTGCTTCTGAATCGCCATCGTTGCAGCAAACAATTCAATGAACTTCCATTGCTTCGCGGCGCAACGGCGGCCAACGTCCTTTCATCGGACGGGAGGCTACCGATCATCCGCTTGCGACCGAGCAGCGTGACCGCGTTTCATAAATCCTATCGGAAAATCGTATCGAAGAGAGCGATTCGGCAGCCCGACTGCACTGAGCTTTTTAATGTTCGCCCTCTTCGCCGAACAACCCGAACTGAGCCGGGTCGCGTGCAGGCTCTGCCAGTCCAAGATGCCGGAACGCGTGGCCGGTGAGCAGACGCCCGCGTGGCGTGCGCTGCACGAAGCCTTTTTGGATGAGGAACGGCTCTATGATGTCCTCGATGGCGTCGCGCGGCTCGGAAAGCGCCGCGGCAAGCGTGTCGACACCCACCGGCCCGCCGCCGTAGCTCAGTGCAACCGTCGTCAGGTAGCGGCGATCCATGGCGTCGAGGCCAGCGGCATCAACTTCAAGCTCACCGAGGGCGCGATCCGCTGTCTTGCGATCAACAGCTTTCGCCCCATCGACATGCGCGAAGTCGCGCACGCGGCGCAGCAGGCGGCCGGCGATGCGCGGCGTCCCGCGCGCGCGCCGCGCAATTTCGTTTGCGCCGTCTGATGTCATCGCAAGGCCGAGCACGCGGGCCCCGCGCGTAACGATTTCCTCAAGCTCCTGCTCCGAATAGAAATTGAGCCGCACCGGAATGCCGAAGCGATCGCGTAGCGGATTGGTGAGCAGCCCCGCGCGCGTTGTCGCGCCGACGAGCGTGAACGGCGCGAGATCGATCTTCACCGAGCGCGCCGCCGGCCCCTCTCCGATGATGAGATCCAACTGAAAGTCTTCCATCGCCGGATAAAGGATTTCCTCAACCGCCGGATTGAGCCGGTGAATTTCGTCGATGAAAAGAACGTCGCGCGCTTCGAGATTGGTAAGCAATGCAGCGAGATCGCCGGCCTTCGCGATGACCGGGCCGGAGGTGGCACGGAAATTGACGCCGAGTTCGCGCGCAACGATCTGCGCCAGCGTCGTCTTGCCAAGCCCGGGCGGACCGACGAACAGCACGTGATCGAGCGCTTCTTTGCGCGCGCGCGCGGCTTCGATGAAGACGGAAAGATTGGCGCGCGCTTTTTCCTGACCGATGAACTCGGCAAGCCGCTGTGGTCGCAGTGACGCGTCCGCGTCGTCATCGCGGCGTTCGGCAGTCACGAGGCGCGGTGCGGTCATGCCAGATTCCACCGTTTGGCCGCTGTCCAGCAGACAACGGCAGCTAACCACGAAGGCACCAGGAAAGTGAGCGCCCCATCAAGCGTATCGGGAAAAAAGAAATATGCGAGCCGCCCCGGGAAGATCGCATTAATAAGAACGCTGATGCCCAAAGCAGTTGTGGCCGCAGCCAGCGGCGTCACGACTGTCGTCGGGCCGGCCCATGCGCGCGTGATCGCAGTGATCAAGCCGGTCAAAACGGCGACGGCGGTGCCGAACACGTAGGCCACAATCGGCATCATGTTGAAAGCCAGCCCCGTAAGTCCGAGCAGCGCCGGAACATCGCCGATATGAAGTCCTTTTTTGAACGAACCGGCAGCAAGGATGAAAACGAGCGCCACGCTGCCCGCGACAAACGGACCGATGACAGCGAATACGAGGACAAGGCGGATCGCACGGGAAAACCCGCGCGAGTCGTCACGCGAGCGCTGCTCATTCGCCGCTTCAGTCACTTCGCCAACTCCTTCAGCCCCTGGCGGATCAGCGTCGCGGTGTCGGCGTTCTCGCCAGCGCTGCGCGCGGCGGCAGCAATCGCGGCCGCCGCCTGCGGCTGGCCATAACCGAGATTGACGAGTGCCGAAACCGCGTCGCTCACCGGCTTGGGTGCGCGCTTCTCGTCGAGCGCGCCGGCAAGATGCACAACCGCCGGATCGACGTTGGCGAACGCGGGCGCCTTGTCTTTGAGCTCGGTGACGATGCGCTCGGCAACCTTGTTACCGACGCCGGGCGAACGCGCGACCATGGCCTTGTCGCGCATGGCGACGGCCGAAGCGAGTTCGGATACCTTCAAGGTGCCGAGCACGGACAGGGCGACTTTCGCGCCCACACCCTGCACGGTTTGCAGCAGCCGGAACCATTCACGCTCGATGTCGCTCGTGAATCCGTACAGCTTGATCTGGTCCTCGCGTACATGCGTCTCGATTGACAGCGTCGCCGCCGTGCCAGGTGCGGGCAACGCCTGCATCGTGCGCGCCGAGCAATGCACCTGATAGCCGACGCCATTCACGTCGAGGATGACAAAATCCTCGCCGTAGGAATCGATGATGCCTTTAAGTTTGCCGATCATCGCACCGCCACCCTCAGCACCGCGCTCTGCCGGTGATGCGCATGACAGACGGCAATGGCGAGCGCGTCGGCCGCGTCGTCGCTCTGCAGATCGGCTTTCGGCAACAGCACGCCGACCATCATGCGGATTTGAGTCTTCTCGCCGTGCCCGGTACCGACGATCGTCTTCTTCACCAGGTTGGGCGCGTATTCCGCAACGACGATGCCTGCTTTTGCCGGCACCAGCATGGCAACGCCACGGGCCTGACCGAGCTTGAGCGTCGCCGCACCGTTGACGTTGACGAAGGTTGCTTCGACCGCTGCTTCATCGGGACGGAACTCTTCGACAATGCGGCTAAGCCCGTCGTGGATCGCAAGCAGGCGTTCTCCCAAGCCGAGACGATCATTCGTCTCCAGCGACCCGCAACCAACATAGATCAGCCGGTTACCTTCGCATTCGACCATACCCCAGCCCGTTCGCCGGAGCCCGGGATCGATGCCGAGAATGCGAATCGGTCGCCTGTCCATAGCGGCTTTGATAGTCCGGCCGGCAGGCAAAGCCTAGGTCGCGCATAGCTCCGGTGAAAAAGCCCGACTGTACACCGCTGTCCGTACAGGCTAATCCCGGCCAAACTTTTCATCCCGCACGGATTTCCATGACTCCAGGGATCGGCCTCGCGCTCGCCGCCATGCTGTGCTTTGCCGCAGGCGACCTCATTTACAAGCGCGCCGCGGCGGCGGGCGCCGAATCCGCCCTCTTCATCATGCTGCAATCCTGGGTCTATTGCCCTTCCATCACGCTCTACGCGTGGCTCACCGGCACGCTGGAGCCGACCGTCGCAGCGCTCTGGGGATCGCTCGCAGGCTTCTTCTCATTCACCGCGTTCTATAACTTCGCCCGCAGCCTTCAGGGCGGCGCGGTCAGCACCAATGCACCGATCTTTCGCCTGAATTTTACGCTCACCGCGGCGCTCGCCATCCTGCTCCTCGGTGAGACGCTTACTGCGGTGAAGCTTGCCGCACTCGCCTGCGCGCTGGTTGCGGTCTGGTTGCTGCTGGCAGAGCCCGGCAGCGCGCGCCCTGACTGGAAATCGCTCACCCGGGTGCTGGTCGCAACAGTGGCGCTTGGACTCGCAAATCTCTTTTTTAAGATGGGCGTGCACGGCGGCGCGATACCGGAAACGATGGTCGCGATGCAGGCGTGGGTGTTCACCTCCACTTCCACGCTGATGGTCTTGTATCGAGACAAGCGATTGAGCCTCAAGCCGGCTATATGGCCCTACTCGACGCCGGCAGCGATCGTCCTGGTGACAAGTTTCGTGCTTCTTATGCACGCGCTGGCGCTCGGACCGGCGAGCGTGCTGGTGCCGGTCGCGCAAATGAGCTTTATGCCGACGGCGCTTGTCGGAGCCGCGATGTTCGGGGAGAAATTGAACTGGCGCAAGCGCTACGGCCTTATCGCCGGCGTCGTGTCGCTCGCACTATTCGCCGTGAGCTGAACGTCACAGCAATGTTCCGCTGAGAAAAGCGATGGCCACGGTGAAATAGATTACCAGTCCTCCAACGTCGACCAGCGTCGCCACAAACGGCGCGGAAGCGCTCGCCGGATCGAAGCCGAGCCATTGCAGGACGAACGGCAGGAGCGAGCCGGCAATCGAGCCGAACGCAACAATACCGACGAGGGCTGCGCCAACGGTAACTGCGACCAACTCCCAATGCGCGCCGTAGTCAAACAGGCCCAATTGCTGCCAGAGCGCAATGCGCGCGATGCCAATGATGCCAAGGATGCTGCCGAGGACAATTCCTGTCGGCAATTCGCGTAGGGCGACCCGCCACCAGTCCCGCAGCCGCAACTCCTGGAGCGCCAATGCGCGGATCAGCAATGATGTCGCCTGCGAGCCCGAATTGCCACCCGAGCTCATAATCAGCGGTATGAAAAGCGTCAGCACGATCGCCTTTTCCAGTTCCGACTGGAAATGCTGCATGGCGCTCGCCGTCAACATCTCGCTGACGAAAAGCGCACAGAGCCAGCCCGCGCGTTTGCGGATCATCTGTGCGAAGCCGATGTGCATGTAGGACTGTTCGATCGCCTCCATGCCTCCGAATTTCTGCACGTCTTCGCTGCTTTCCTTCAGTATGGCATCGATGACGTCGTCGACGGTCACAATGCCCAGCACATGGCCGACATTGTCGACGACCGGCACCGCGAGCAGGTCGTATTTGCGAAAAAGGCGGCCGACCTCTTCGCGATCCGTGAGCGGGGATACGGTGATCGGCTCAAGCATTCGGGCCGCTGACAGAATCGGTGCATCCGGATCCGCGGCAATTGCCCGCCGCAGGGAAATCGAGCGCAACAGACGTCGAGTCTGCGGATCGAGCACGTAGATCGCATAGACCGTCTCGCGGGTCCGCTCGACCTGTCGAATGTGCTGCAAGGTCTGCCGGGCCGTCCAGGTGGCTGGTACGCTGACAAACTCGGTCGTCATGATGCTGCCCGCGGTATTCGGCGGGTAGACCAACAGATGCTCGACCGCAGTACGCGTATCTGCGTCAAGACAGGCCAGCAGCCGTGAGCGCGTCGGCTCATTCAGACGGCGGAAGATATCGGCTGCACGGTCGGCAGCCATCGCACCAAGCAGACGGCCGACCTGCTCCGTCGGCAACAGAGCGATGATCTCGGGTGCCAGATCGAGTTCGGGCTGATCGAGAATTTCGACGGCCCGCTCGGCCGGCAGCTCCGCCAGCACCGCGGCGGCCATTTCCGGCTCAAGGCGGTTGAGCGCCTCAACGTTATCGGCCACATGCTGCTGCAGCATTCCGCTGACCAGCAACGCGAGGTCAGTTTTCTCGGAAGGGTCAAGGGCATTTTCCATGGCGCACCTGAACGCGGTCTGCCGTCGACGGCGACCGGAGTGGGCCAGGAGAAGATCAGGCCACTGGTGCCACCGACGGCAACATTAAGGGACTACTGTCGCTCGGCATTTAGCGGTTGCTCATCATCGATGTGCGCGCGAGAGCAGCGCAGCCGAAGTTGCCCTGAACCTCTTGCGCAGACCCGTCAAGAAAAAAATGTGAGATTTTAAAAATCTGAGACTTTATCGAATGTCGCCCGCGGCATGAGCCGGCTCGCTGAAACGATCACGCGCTCACCTTTTGCATAAGCGTATCCGAGACCTCGAAGTTCGCATAGACGTTCTGCACGTCGTCGTTGTCATCGAGCGCCTCGATCAGGTTCAGCATCTTCTCGCCGCTGGCGTCGTCGAGAGAAACCGTATTTTGCGGCTTCCATACCAGTGCCGCCTTGCGCGGCTCACCGAACTTGGACTCCAGCGCCTTCGCAACATCGCGCAATGTCTCCGGCGTCGTAAGGACTTCGTGACCTTGCTCGTTGGAGGTCACATCTTCCGCGCCGGCTTCGATCGCGGCCTCCAACATCGCATCGGCGCTCGCAACGCTTGCATCGTATTCGACGACGCCGACGTGGTTGAACATGAACGACACAGCGCCTGTCTCCGCCAGGTTGCCGCCGTACTTGGTGAAAATCGCGCGCACTTCGCCGGCCGTGCGGTTACGGTTATCGGTGAGCGCCTCGACAATCACTGCAACGCCGCCGGGGCCATAGCCCTCGTAACGAATTTCATCGTAACTTTCGCTTTCAGATCCTTGCGACTTCTTTATCGCGCGCTCGATGTTTTCCTTCGGCATGTTCTCGGCGCGGGCGGCAAGGATCGCTCCGCGCAGGCGCGGGTTGAACGCCGGATCGGGCATCCCGAGTTTGGCGGCAACCGTGATTTCCCGCGCGAGCTTGCTGAACAGCTTGGAGCGCGCCTTATCCGCGCGCCCCTTCTTGTGCATGATGTTCTTGAACTGTGAATGACCGGCCATGGCCCTCGCCCACCTGACAATGGTCCGCGCCCGTCGGCTACGGGACCCGCGATCCCCTGAATGAATTGATGGCGCGCGCGTTATAAAGTCCCTCCCGGCCAAAATCCAGAACAGGAGTTCCTTCGGCCGGTAACGGCTCAGGGAAGAAAAAGCCTTCGTGGCTTTAAGCGGTTTCGCCGGCAGCCTGGCGCACCTGATAGAAACGGACCACACGTTTCGCGGTGGCGGCCTGCAGCCGCGCATAATTCCGGCCCGCATCAGCAGCGCTCTGCGTCGAGACGCCGATCGAGCCGCGGCGCATCCCGAGGATGAGCTTCGCCGTCGGCCAATCAAGATCGGCTGCCTTCAACAACAGCAGAAGGGCATCGATATCGGCGCTCTTGTCGCAAAGGGTGCGCTCAACCATTTCGACCGGCACGCTGCAGGCCGCAGCGATCGCATAGATGGTCTCTTCGAACTTGCCATTAATGGCAAACTGCTGCACCAACTGTTCAAAAGGCCTGCCGGCGCGCTGCTGCCGCTCGAATTCCTTTTTGGCCTGCGTGTAGTCGCGCTTGATCTCCGGCTGGACTTTGCGGCCCGTCAACTCGAACAGAACGCGGTTCACCTCCTCCGCATTCTCGGGATTGGCTGCAGCAAGCTTCTTGAACACCGCTTCCGACGCCCTTGCGACCAGGGCGTGGAAATGCTCCTTCGAAATATCCTTGCGCAGCCCGACGCTGACCGCCAGTTCTTCGTCGTCGATCGATTTCTCGACCAGCCGGCCGTAACTTACGCGCGAAAAGCGCGCACCCTCGTTACGCGCAACCGATCGCAGCACCTCGTAGTCACCATGGGCGACAAGCAGATCGGAAATCGCCTCGCTGATGCTCTTGCGTTTGGAAATGGCCAGGAGCCGGTCTTGTCCCCTGCTCTCCGCGGCCTCGATCAAATCCTGCTCGGTCAGGCGCGGCGACTGGCTGAGAACGGGGCCGGCCACCTCGATGGATTCATCCTTCGCGAGTGCGCGGACCACTGAAACCGGCGCATTGTTCACCGGCGCAAGCCGGTTCGCGAGCTCCGCGCGAGCCTTCAACTCAATCTGTTCGGCAAGACGGCCGATGACATCGCCGAAGATCTCGACTTGCAGCTCGGAATACTTGTCAGGGCCGACCATGAAAAGGTCGGTGACACGCCTGAGGATGTTAACACGTTGATCGGCGGAGCCCGTCGCCATCACGCGTTCGACTTCATCAATAAGCGAGCGCTGAGCGTCCAAGGAGGTGCACCAAAGTGATCGACACCCCCAGATATGAGATAACCGTTGCCATCCGGTAAAACGCCGACCGACGATTTTGCGCTTTAGGATTGTGGAATCGAGCTTTTTGCACGAGGCCCGCGGTCCTGCGGCTCTCGCCGATCACGATGGTTTGCAAAATCTAAATCACGGCCAAAAGGACGGGCGCGTCTCTTCCAGGACGCCGCCGAGACGAACGGCTGCGATGCGCGTCGCGAGCCCCGTTGCATCGTCGGCTTCCACGGCGAGGCCGCACAAGGTCGCCGAACCTTCAGCCGGTGAAAACCTTCCGTTCGGAATCTTGCGCAAAAAGCGGCCAAGCGGTTCGTCCTTGTTCATGCCGATGACCGAATCGTAGTCGCCCGTCATGCCGACATCAGTCACAAACGCCGTGCCGCCCGGCAATATGCGATGATCCGCCGTGGGCGCGTGGGTGTGAGTGCCGACGACCAGCGTTGCACGGCTATCGGCGAAAAAGCCCATCGATTGCTTCTCGCTGCTTGCTTCGCAATGAATGTCCACCACGATGGCATCGGCTCCCGCACCGAGTGGACAAGCGCCGATCTCGTGCTCGACGGCGGCAAATGGATCGTCGAGCGGGTCCATGAAAATACGGCCCATGGCATTGATAATCAGCGCCCGCTTGCCGTTTTTCGCGTCGATCAGCGCCGCGCCGCGCCCGGGCGTTCCCGCCGGAAAATTCACCGGACGAATGAGCCGCGGCGCACGTTCTATAAAAACGAGCGCCTCGCGCTGGTCCCACGCGTGATTACCGAGCGTGATCGCGTCTGCGCCGGCGGCGATCAGTTCATTGTAAATCGTCTCGGTGATGCCAAAGCCGCCGGCTGCGTTCTCGCCATTGATGACGACGAGATCGAGCTTCCAGTCAGCGATCAGACCGGGCAAACGTTCATAGACAATCGTGCGCCCCGAGCGTCCGACCACATCCCCAATGAACAGAATTCGCATGCCCTTAGTGTCCGCGCAAATCGATCACTTCGCGCTCGGTTAGCACGAGGTCGAGTCGCTCGTCGCGTTCCGTAGCGGGCACGGCAGGAATTTCCTGCACGGCGAAGGCAAGGCCGACAGCAATGACCTTCTTCATCGAGCGCATGCGATGAATGGTCATGTCGTAATAGCCTGCACCATAACCAATGCGGTGACCTTTGCGATCGAAACATGCAAGCGGGACTATCATGATGTCGGGAAAAACTTCGGCCTTTTCCGGCTTCGGTTCGCGAATGCCCCACTGCCCTCGCGCGAACTCGTCGCCAAATGCGTATGCGCGCATCACAAGCGGCTTGCCGCGACCGGCAATCGCCGGCAGCGCGAGTTTCGCGCCGGTATCCGCGAGCTTGCGCATCAGCGGGAGCGGATTGATTTCAGTCTTCAGTGGCATGAAGCCTGAGACGATCGCACCGCGCGGCACGACAACGGGAAATGTGCGCGCAGCAATGGCTTCCGCTGCGGCCGAGCGCTGTTCGGCCGGCAGCGCATCGCGCCGCGCCAGCGCTTCGGCACGTAGCTGCGCTTTTTGATCGGAGACCGTCGTCGTTTGCATGGAATCAAATTACCTGTCGTTCGATATCAGGAAGCTGCAAGGCCGGCCGCCCATGGACCTCTAAACACGTCGTATCCGTTTACAGGATGCCGTGTACAGATCACAGCGCGCATGCAAGGAAGGACAGGTGTGCGGAGCCGCGATGGCCGTTGGAGAGCTCGATCCCGGGTTCCCTACGAAAGTAGGTGGGCGCCATATGTCCGAGCCCACGAGCCCGGTCAGGGACAGCTCCCTTGAGGATCGATAAGGCCCCGGGGATTATGTCTCCTGACGCACCCCGCAGCCCCGCCGAGGCAATGTAGTGCGCGCGGACTTCCGGCGCCATGCCCCTTGGGTTGTCATTGCGGGGAACGCGGCCCGGTTCACGGCTCCAAATCTCTGCGATCTGCGCCGGCCAGTATAATGGATGGCGTCCCGGTAGCTGCCGTTGGCCCGAGATGCGACAGAGTTACGGCTGCGGCTCAACCCATTGCAACGCCGTCGCTCACCGTCTCATTCAGCCTCTTTGCGATTCCCTCGAGCCGCTCGGCGGCGGAATTGAATGCGGCAATGACCGCATCCTGCGCAGCGTGCGCACGCTCCGCGGCAAGCGCCCGCGCGTCGTGCAACTGGCGAAGGTCGTCCTGTAATCGGCGGATTTGCTGCTTCGCGTCGGCGAGATCGTCACCGATCTGAATCGCCGCCATCACCGTCAGCCGCGTATCGCCGATTTCGCCAAATTTTCTGCGCAAGTCGTTGATGCGCTCGTCAAGATTTTTTGCAAGCGTTTCGAGAATCTCTTCCTGTCCGTCGTCGCAAGCAACGCGGAACTGCCGGCCGTTGATGACGACGTTAATCTGCGCCATGCGCGTCAGCCCTCTTTGCTATCAATCACGCCGCGTATGCTTTCCATCGCGGCATCGATACGGGCGGCAATCTCGCGGTTGATTTCCTCGAGCTGGCGACAACGGGCAGCCTGCTTGTCGAGAGCCTCGGCGAGCTGCGCGCGGTCTGCCCCGAGAGCCTGCAATTCATTTGCGAGGCCGTCCTGGCTGCGGTCGGCATCACGGCGGCGTTCGACGGCAGCGTCGAGAGCATCAAGAGCCAGGGCAAGGCGCTTGACCGCCAGATCGAGTGCGCTCTGCTCCGTCATCGCCTTCTCCGCGATAAAAATGCTGCGACGGCAGATGCTTAGACAGAGAAGCTTACGTGCTGCGCGATGGTTCCGTCAATGTCCGCGGGCTCTTTTGCCCCGATGTTTTCGCACGCCTGTGCATGGCTCGGTTGCAACCGCTGGCTCACATTGACTCAAAAGGCTCACATGCTATCCAGCCGCCGCAAAAGGCCTTTTCCATGAACGCAAACGCCCCGCCGACGGCAGCTACGGCGCCCGCTGAGCGTGCCGCGCGACCGGGCGCCACGGCCGCCGTTCCGCACGAACGCATGGCGAACGCGATTCGCGCTTTGGCGATGGATGCGGTCGAACACGCAAAGTCCGGCCATCCCGGCCTTCCGATGGGCGCTGCGGACGTCGCGACGGTTCTGTTCACACAGTTCCTGAAATTCGATCCGGCCGATCCGGCATGGCCGGACCGCGACCGCTTCGTGCTGTCGGCCGGCCACGGCTCGATGCTGATCTACGCGCTGCTCTATCTCACAGGCTACGCCTCGGTGACGATCGACGAGATCAAGCGATTTCGTCAACTCGGCTCGGCAACGCCCGGCCACCCCGAGAATTTCGTCACCAAGGGAATCGAGACAACGACCGGCCCTCTCGGCCAGGGCATCGCAAACGCCGTCGGCATGGCGATTGCCGAACGGCACCTGGCGGCCGAATTTGGCAGCATCGTCGATCACAAGACTTACGTGCTCGCGTCGGACGGTGACCTGATGGAAGGCATTTCGCAGGAAGCCATCGCGCTTGCAGGCCACCTGAAGCTTTCGAAGCTCATCGTGCTGTTTGACGACAACGGCATTTCTATCGACGGTGCGCTGTCGTTGTCCGACAGTGTCGATCAGGTGAAGCGCTTCGAGGCCGCAGGGTGGAACGCTTCACGCATCGACGGCCACAACGCCGCCGCAATCGCTGCGGCAATCGAGAAGGCGCAGACATCCGACAAGCCGACACTGATCGCGTGCAAGACCAAGATCGGTTTTGGCGCGCCGACGAAACAGGGGTCGGCGAAGTCGCACGGCTCGCCGCTTGGCTCGGAGGAAATCGCCGGGGCCCGCAAGAATCTCGGCTGGACCAGCGCGCCTTTCGAGGTGCCGCCTGACGTTCTGTCCGCGTGGCGGGCAGCCGGACAGCGCTCGAAGACTGCACACGCCGAATGGAACAAGAAGCTCGCATCCTTCGAAAAGCGCGCCGAGTTCGAGCGCCGCATGCTCGGCGATGTGCCGAAGCAGGCGCTCGCTGAAGCGGTGAGGATCGTCAAGCAGTCACTCGCAGCCGCGCCAAAAGATATCGCGACACGCGCCGCATCCGAGTTCGCGCTCGAGAGTCTTGTGCCCGCCGTGCCAGAAATGGTCGGCGGCTCAGCCGATCTCACCGGCTCGAACAACACGCGGACTAAGTCGATGAAAGCGATGAGCGCGTCGGATTTCTCCGGCCGCTTCATCCATTACGGCATCCGCGAGCACGGCATGGCCGCCGCGATGAACGGCATGGCGCTGCACGGCGGTATCATCCCCTACTCCGGCACATTCCTCGTTTTTTCCGATTACTGCCGCCCGTCTATTCGGCTTGCCGCGCTGATGGGCGAGCGCGTCATCCACGTGATGACGCACGACTCGATCGGTCTCGGCGAAGACGGGCCGACACACCAGCCGGTCGAGCATCTCGCGGCACTGCGCGCCATTCCCAATCTCCTCGTGTTCAGGCCGTGCGATGCCGTGGAAACGATCGAATGCTGGCAGCTTGCGCTTGAGAACAAAAACCGGCCGAGCGTGATCGCATTGACACGGCAGAATGTGCCGCAGCTTCGCAAGACTTTCGACGAACAGAACCGCTGCGCCGCCGGCGCCTATGAAATTGCCGCGGCGAGCGGCAAAGCCGATGTGTCGATCTTTGCAACCGGTTCAGAGGTTTCGATCGCGGTTGAAGCGCAAAGACTTCTGGCTTCAAAAGGCGTCGCAACCCGCGTCGTTTCAGTACCGAGCTTTGAGCTGCTGATGGAGGCATCGGAAACGGCGCGACGCGCGGTCATTGGCGATGCCAAAGTCAGAATTGGCGTGGAAGCCGCCGTTCGACAAGGTTGGGACGCAGTCATCGGCTCCGATGGCACGTTTATCGGGATGAGGACCTTCGGTGCCAGCGCGCCTTATAAGGACCTTTATCGTCATTTTGGAATTACGCCCGAGACCGTCGCGGATGCGGCGCTGGGCCAATTGCGTTAGATGGTCATTGCCGGACTCGATCCGGCGACACATCTATATAAGGAGAGATCAGATGTCCGGCCGAGCCGGGCATCGCAATGCAAGTAAAGCCGGGAGCGACGAATGACAGTGCGTGTTGCCATCAACGGATTCGGACGGATTGGCCGCAATATCCTGCGCGCCATCGTTGAGGCGGGCCGAAAGGATATTGAAGTCGTTGCCATAAACGACCTCGGGCCGGTCGAAACCAATGCCCACCTGCTCCGCTATGACAGCGTACATGGCCGCTTCCCAGGCGAGGTCACAGTCAAGGGCGACACCATCAGCCTCGGCAACGGTAGCATTAAGGTAACCGCCGAGCGCGATCCGTCGAAGCTGCCGTGGAAGGAACTGGGCGTCGATATCGCGATGGAGTGCACCGGCATCTTCACCGCCCGGGAAAAGGCTTCCGCGCACCTCACCGCCGGGGCCAAGCGCGTCCTGATCTCCGCGCCTGCTGATGGTGCCGATATAACGATCGTTTACGGCGTCAACCATGACAAGCTGACGAAGGAC
This sequence comes from Pseudolabrys sp., assembly GCA_035760805.1. Classification (GTDB taxonomy): domain Bacteria; phylum Pseudomonadota; class Alphaproteobacteria; order Rhizobiales; family Xanthobacteraceae; genus Pseudolabrys. Next base: position 153,642 of record DASTSG010000002.1, on the reverse strand, counting down.
CATACGGTCGTTTCGAACGGCTCCTGCACGACCAACTGCCTCGCACCAGTCGCCAAGGTCATCAACGATGTCGTCGGCATCGAGACCGGCTTCATGACGACGATCCACGCCTACACCGGCGACCAACCGACGCTCGACACGCTGCACAAGGACCTCTACCGCGCGCGCGCCGCGGCGCTCTCCATGATCCCGACATCGACCGGCGCTGCGAAGGCAATCGGCCTCGTCCTCCCCGAGCTCAAGGGCAAGCTCGACGGCGTCGCCATCCGCGTGCCGACGCCGAACGTGTCGGTAATCGACCTCAAGGTGGTCGCGAAGAGAGAGACAACCAAGGAAGAAATCAACGGCGCGGTCAAGCGCGCCGCCGAGCAGCAGCTCAAGGGCATTCTCGCCTACACCAACGATCCCAATGTTTCGATCGACTTCAACCACGATCCGCACTCATCGACCTTCCACATGGATCACACCAAGGTCATGAACGGCACGCTCGTGCGCGTCATGTCCTGGTACGACAACGAGTGGGGTTTCTCCAACCGCATGGCCGATACTGCAGTCGCGATGGGCAAGACGATCTGATTTCAATCCATCGTCCTGATGGCGTGCGTTTCACGGTGCGCCGCGAGAAGTGAAGGGCATGGGCCGTCACTCTTCCAGGCTCGCGGCTTCGCCACTCGGGCATCAGGATGATGGAGAGAGTTCTTCCGATGGATTCTTTCCGCACTCTCGATCATGTTGATGTGAAAGGCCAACGCGTGCTTGTGCGCGTAGACCTGAACGTGCCGGTCGAAAACGGCGTCGTCACCGATGGCACGCGTATCGAGCGCGCGGCGCCTGCCATCACCGAGATCGCCGATAAAGGCGGCAAGGTGATTCTGCTGTCTCACTTCGGGCGTCCGAAAGGACGCGACCAGAAGAACTCATTGAAGCCGGTCGCGGCCGAAGTCGCGCGCATCATCAAGCGGCCGGTTCCTTTTATAGACGAGTGCATCGGCGATGCAGCTGAGCGCGCGGTCGCTGCAATGAAGGCGGGCGACATTCTCTGTCTTGAAAACACGCGCTTTCACCCAGGCGAAGAAAAGAACGATCCACAATTCGTTGCCGCCCTCGCCAAGCTCGGTGATGTCTATGTAAACGACGCTTTCTCGGTTTCACACCGCGCGCACGCCTCGACCGAAGGGCTGGCGCATGTTCTGCCGGCTTATGCGGGCCGCACGCTGCAAGCCGAGCTCGAGGCTTTCGAGAAGGCGCTCGAGAAACCGGAACGGCCGCTGGCCGCGATTGTCGGCGGTGCCAAGATTTCGACCAAGCTCGAGCTGCTCAGCAATCTGTTATCGCGGGTCGATACGCTCATCATCGGCGGGGCGATGGCAAATACTTTTTTGCTCGGGCTCGGCAAGCCGGTCGGCAAAAGTCTGGTAGAGCGCGAGCTCGTGGATACCGCGCGCAAGATCATGGACGAAGCCAAAACCTGTAAGCGCGAAATCGTATTGCCGGTCGATGCCATCGTTGCGGAGAAACTCGAGGCGCATGCGCCCTCTCGCGCGGTCGATATCGATCAGGTCAGCGCGAACGACATGATCCTGGACATCGGCCCGCGCAGTATCGAGCAGGCTGTTTCGGTGATCGCGCGCTCGAAGACGCTGGTATGGAACGGTCCGTTTGGCGCCTTCGAGATCGAGCCGTTCGATAATGGTACGATCGAGGTCGCGGAGGCGGTCGCGGAACGAACCGCCGCCGGACGACTTGCATCGATTGCAGGCGGTGGCGACACGGTTGCGGCGCTGAATGCAGCCGGGGTAACCGACCGCCTCACCTACGTGTCGACAGCGGGCGGCGCCTTCCTCGAATGGCTGGAAGGGAAGGCCTTGCCGGGAGTCGAGGTCTTGAGGGTAAAATGACCCAAAAGTGTGCTGCCGTTCCACGCAATGCATGACATCGCTCGTGTATCGGCACGCGTCGAAACGACAAATGAGACGGAGTGGGCGATGAATCTGGACGAATTGAACAAGATCGCACAGGCAATGGTCGCGCCGGGTCGCGGCATTCTTGCTGCTGACGAATCCTCCGGCACCATCAAAAAGCGGTTCGACGCCATCGGCGTGGAATCGACGGAAGAAAACCGCCGCGATTATCGCGAACTGCTGTTCCGTTCAACGGAGGCGATGAAGAACTACATTTCCGGCGTCATCCTGTATGACGAAACGATCTGGCAGAAGGCCAAGGACGGAACGCCGCTGGTCGAGCTCATCAAAAATGCCGGCTCGATTCCCGGCATCAAAGTCGACGAAGGGACCAAGCCGCTGCCGAATTGCCCGGGCGAACTCATCACCGTTGGGCTCGACAAGCTCTCCGACCGCCTGCCGAAATATTACGAGCAGGGCGCGCGTTTCGCGAAATGGCGGGCGGTGATCGATATTGGCGCGGGCATCCCAAGCTACACTGCCATTCATTCCAATGCGCACGCGCTCGCGCGCTATGCCGCGCTTTGCCAGGCAGCTCAAATCGTGCCGATCGTCGAACCGGAAGTGTTAATGGACGGCGATCACGACATCGACCGCTGCGTCTCCGTTACAGAATTCATGCTCAAGGAGACGTTCCAGGAACTCTATTACGCCAAGGTCGCGCTTGAAGGAATGGTGCTCAAGCCGAACATGGCAGTACCGGGCAAAAAGTCTTCGAAAAAAGCATCGGTCGACGAAGTCGCCGAAAGGACGGTAAGGATGCTCAAGAATTGCGTCCCCAGTGCGGTACCCGGGATTGCCTTTCTATCGGGCGGTCAGTCGGACGAGGAAGCGACGGCGCACCTCGATGCGATGAACAAGATGGGCGATTTGCCGTGGAAGCTCACGTTCTCATACGGTCGCGCGCTGCAAGCCGCGCCGCAGAAAGCATGGTCGGGTAAGAATGAAAACGTGGCGGCCGCACAACGTGCTTTTTCACATCGCGCGAAGATGAACGGGCTCGCGACGCTCGGAAAGTGGAAGGCCGACCTGGAGAAAAAGGCAGCCTGACTGCTCCTCATCCCACAACGCCTAAAACGAGAAAGGCCGCGCGCAATACGGCCTTTCTTGTTTGTCTATCGGTCGACCGTTATGGACGAGCAACCCATGGCATTGTCGTGTACGTGAAGGTCTTCGACGATGGTCTGTGCGCACAGTAGCGCCTGCTGCTGCCGCCGGCGGTCACAAGGACATTGAGCTTCATAGGCGGCTCCTGCTATTGGAACCGCAGCGTCAGCCCTCCCCGGCTTTACTATTTCTCCAGCCATTCAAGGACGACACTCGTGATCGACCTCTACACATGGACGACTCCCAACGGCCGCAAGGTGTCCATCGCGCTCGAAGAACTCGGCTTGCCCTACACCGTGCATCCGATCGACATCTCAAAGGACGAACAGTTTGCGCCGGCGTTTCTCAAAATTGCGCCGAATAATCGTATTCCCGCAATCGTCGATCGGGATACAAACATCGCGCTGATGGAGTCGGGCGCGATCCTGATCTATCTCGCCGACAAGACGGGCAAGTTGATGCCCAAATCCGGCGAGCCGCGGTATCGCGTGATCGAGTGGCTGATGTGGCAGATGGGCGGGCCCGGGCCGATGCTCGGCCAGGTGCATCACTTCGTGAAGTATAACAAGGGCAAGGCGCCCTATGCCGAGGAGCGATACCTGAAAGAAGGCCACCGTCTCTACAAAGTGCTTAACACGCGACTCGAGGGGCGCGAATTCGTTGCCGATGAATATTCCATCGCCGATATCGCCATCTGGCCGTGGATATCACGCTTCGAGTGGCAGACGATCGACATGAAACAATACCCGAACGTGAAACGCTGGTACGAAACAATTGCCGCGCGTCCGGCCGTGCAACGCGGCTACAAGGTCCCGAAAGACATGGGGCCAATCCCGATGCCCTGACGTCGTCGTCGGCAAGAAAAAAGCTCCGGCGCGCACGCCGGAGCTTTCTTCTTTTTGGTGTGTCAGCTTACGGGCAGAACCATACCGGCCCGACCAGGATGCACCCGCGCGTGCGCCAGTCGCCAGGACGCCGCGTGAAACGATGCCAGCCGTGCGGCGCTTTTCGATAGCGATGTCCGGGAACGTAATGATGCCGATCCGAGTGTTTATACACACGGTGCGATTGCGCGAGGATTATGGGCGACTTGGCATGCAAGCCAGCCGGACCCGAAATTGGCGCGGCCGAAGCAGGCGAGAAAGCAAAGCCGCACAGCAATAGTGCGGCAGCAACATAGATGGCTTTCATGGAAAAGCTCCTCTCGGTTGGGATATGGTCGAACTTATCCGGCAAATTGTTGCTCCAATCTGCAAGTGCCGGGCAGACTATTTCCTCCTCAGCTATTTAACGCGTAAGGTCGCTGGTTCCTGCGCTGCCGGGGAGGCCGCTTGTGAGGCCGGTCACCTTTCCGCCTGATTGCGCTACAATGCGGAAATTATGAGTTCGCGACCAAGAGCGGCCGATCCGCGCCCTGTCCCCCGCCTTTATCTCATGACCCCGTCGATCGCGGAGGCCAGCACATTCGGCCATCGTTTGGCGGAAGCGCTTGGTGCGACCGCAATCGCCGCCGTCCTGTTGAGGTTTGAGAACGTTGATGAACGTACGTTAATCAACTGCGCCAAAGCGATCGTGTCCGTGACGCAACCGAGGGACGTGGCGCTGCTCCTCGACGGCCGCGCCGATCTCGTCAAGCGCGCGGGAGCCGATGGTGCACATCTTCACGGCATAGACGATTTTTCGGCCGGACTTGCGTCGCTGAAGCCTGACCGCATTATCGGAGCCGGAGGGTTGACCACGCGTCACGACGCAATGGTCGTAGCCGAGGCAGGTGCCGATTATGTCATGTTCGGCGAGCCGGACAGGAACGGCAAACGCCCAAGCTTTGCTGCAATCGAAGAGCGTATCGCCTGGTGGGCGGAAGTGTTTGAGCCTCCCTGCGTCGGCTTTGCTGGAAGCTTCGATGAGATCGCGCCACTCGCGGCAGCCGGCGCAGATTTCGTCGCACTCGGTGATTGGCTATGGGCCCACACAGACGTGCCGGACGTGCTTGCGCACGCCGCCAAACAACTGAGCCTGCCGGAGACGATCGGATGAAAGCGCGGCAACGCGCGATACTTGGCGTGGTCTCCGCGATGCTGCTGAGTTGCGCGGCGGCTGGGCAGACGCCTCCTTCTGCGCCGGATAAGACCGCGCCAGCCGCGAGCGAAAATAAGCGGGTGCCTGATATCGCGTACGGCGCCTATCAGCGCGGCTATTTTCTCACCGCGTTCGCCTATGCGACGCAACTTGCCGAAAAGAACGATCCGCAATCCATGACATTGCTGGGCGAGCTTTATGCCAACGGCTTGGGCGTCGGCCGCGACGATGCCAAGGCGGAGAGCTGGTACAAGCTCGCCGCCGAACGCGGTGACCGCGATGCGATCTTCGCGCTGGCAATGTTTCGCTTCGAAGGCCGCAACGGCCCGCGCGACATCGAGGCTGGTGCGAAGTTGCTCGAAAGAGCCGTCAAGCTCGGTCACCCGGTCGCCGCCTACGATTTGGGTTTGCTTTATTTGAACGGCCAAGGTCTGCAGCAGGATATGAAACACGCTGCCGCTCTTTTCAGCTTTGCTGCGAAAGCAGGAAATGCCGAAGCGCAGTACGCGCTGGCCACGTTGTACAAGGACGGCCGCGGCGTCCCGAAGGATGTGGCCGAAGCGACGCGGCTGATGGGGCGCGCAGCGCTTGCCGGCAATGTCGATGCGATGACCGAATTTGCCATCGCGCAATTCAACGGCGAAGGTATTCCGAAGAACGAAACCGCGGCGGCGCATCTGATGCTGCTCGCCGCCCAACGCGGCAATCCAATTGCGCAGAACCGCATGGCGCATATTCTTGCGGCAGGTCGGGGTATGAAAGCCGATCCGGTCGAAGCGGTGAAATGGCATTTAATCGCCCGCGCCAACGGCAAAAGCGATCCGGACCTCGACATCTACATGGCCAAACAGAGCGCGAAGGTACGGGAAGAGGCTGGGAAGAAAGTCAAACTTTGGTTCTCAACCGCGCCGAAGAAGGCTTGACGCAAGTCTGCAGCGCGGGCACATGCGGCGTCATGCCTCGCGCAAGCCGGGCATCCGATCATCCGATCATAGTGCCGGGTCATCTGCTATCGCCGATGATGACGGCCGGGTAAACAAACGCGCATGCTCCACTCCGCTCTCCTCAATGTGATGGTTTCTGCCGCGCGCAAGGCTGGGCGGGCGCTCAAGCGCGATTTTGGAGAACTCGAAAAGCTGCAGGTCTCGTTGAAAGGGCCGGCGAACTTTGTCTCGGCTGCCGATAGGCGCGCGGAGGAGACGCTCTACCGCGAACTAAGCAAGGCACGCCCGGGCTATGGTTTTTTGGGCGAGGAAGGAGGACGCCGCGAGGGAGCCGATAAGACACATACATGGATCGTCGATCCGCTCGACGGCACCACGAACTTCCTGCACGGCATCCCACAGTTCGCCATTTCGGTCGCCCTTGAGCGCGAAGGTACGGTCGTAGCGGGCCTCATCTATAATCCGGCCACAGAAGAGATGTTTCTTGCCGAGCGCGGCAAGGGTGCCTTCCTGAATGACCAACGCATCCGCGTCGCCGGACGCAAACAGCTCTCGGAGTCGATCATCGCCTGCGGGCTGCCGCACCTCGGCCGCGGTGATCTCGCTCTAGGCCGGCGCGAGACCGGTGCCATGCAGGAAAGGGTTGCCGGTCTCCGCCGCTTTGGGGCCGCGGCCCTCGACCTCGCCTGGGTGGCAGCCGGCCGACTAGACGGCTATTGGGAGCGCAATCTCATGCCGTGGGATATGGCGGCGGGCATCATCCTTGTCCGCGAGGCAGGCGGTTTCGTGAGCGACCTCGATGGCGGCGATGCCATGTTCGCCAAGGGCCACATCGCGGCCGGCAACGAGACGATCCAGCGGGAGGTCCTCAAGGTCCTGAAACAATCTGCGGCAGTGTGACCGGGGTACCGCAATTTGAACTCAATCGACGGCTTTATGCCGGACAGCGGCAAGCCCTGCTTTTTCCTCATCGCATGACTGTGCCATAGTCAGCGTCAGGCCCCGCCACCAACAGACCGTCATGGCGAAAGAAACCGATCCGCTCAAGCTGTCGTCACCCCGGATTTTCCTCTTCCGGATGCTCGTCTTCGTCGTCCTTTGCGGCTTGGTGGCCTTCCTGCTGCACAAGCAGATTCAGGTGGCATTTCTGGCCAATCCCGGGCTGAACGCGCTGATCCTCGCCGTCCTGTTCATCGGCATCGTCCTCTCATTCCGCCAAGTGGTCCGGCTTTATCCGGAGATTTCCTGGGTCAACAATTTCCGCCTCGCCGATCCGGGGCTCGCCGTGGAGCGCACGCCGTCCCTGCTCGCACCGATGGCGACTATCCTCGGTAGCCGCATGGGCCGCATGGCGATGTCCGCGCAATTGATGCGCGGCATTCTGGATTCAATTGCGACTCGCCTCGACGAGGCACGCGATATCTCGCGCTACATGACAGGGCTGCTCGTTTTCCTCGGCCTGCTCGGTACGTTCTGGGGCCTCATTGAGACGGTCGGATCGGTTGGCAATGTCATTCAGGGACTCAAAGCATCCGGTGATGCCGGCAGCATGTTCGACTCCCTGCGCGACGGACTCGCCGCTCCTCTCAGCGGCATGGGAATTTCATTTTCATCGTCTTTGTTTGGTTTGGCAGGATCGCTGATCCTCGGCTTCCTCGACTTGCAGTCGAGCCAGGCGCAAAACCGCTTTTACACGGAGCTCGAGGATTGGCTGTCGACAACCGTTTACGACCAGGCCGCAGACCCGGGCTCGCCTTCGGCAGTCAGCGCCAACTTCTCGACCGAGATGCGCGCGGCGATCGACCGCCTCAAGGAAGCGATCGCCGAAGCTGGCTCCAACCGTCCGGCGACCGTCGCGATGGCCAATCTGGCGGAAGCGATCCAGGGCCTCGTGCACCACATGCGCACCGAGCAGCAGATGATCCGCGACTGGGCGGATGGGCAGGCCGACCAGCAGCGCGAGATCAAGCGGCTTCTGGAATTGATGGTGCGCGAACGGACGTAAAGCTTTGATCCGCGTCCGGGAGAGCTATCGGTAACGGAGGCGGGATCAACGCCATCGGTCTTAAGTGAAGCTGCGATCGAGCCGCAGAACGGCGGCGAAAAGTTGAAGAGTTATGGATATGGCCCTTGCACGAGCACGCCGCAGCGGAAACGGCATGAACTACTGGCCCGGATTCGTCGACGCTCTGTCGACGCTGATCCTGGGCATCATTTTCCTGCTCACTGTCTTCGTCGTCGTGCAGTTCTATTTACAGCAGGAAGTGCAGGGCAAGGACACTGCGCTCACGCGGCTCAATGCGCAGATTGCGCAGCTGACGGAATTGCTCTCGCTCGAAAAGGCGAACAAGTCCAACCTGCAGGACCAGCTCGCGCAATTGCAGGCTTCCCTCTCGGTCGCCCAAAGCGACCGGGATCGCTACAAAGGCCTTGCCGACAGCGCGGGAGCTGGCGCCGCCGACGCGAAGAACAAGATTAATGCGTTGAGTGATGAAGTTGACAAACAAAAGAAGATATCCGCCGGCGCACTGGCGCAAGTGGAATTGCTCAATCAGCAAATTGCGGCATTGCGCCGGCAGCTCGCGGCTATCGAGCAGGCGCTCAATGCTTCAGAGAAGAAGAACCAGGAATCACAGAGCCGCATTACCGAGCTTGGCCAAAGGCTCAACGTGGCGTTAGCAAGAAAGGTACAGGAGCTGTCGCGCTATCGCTCCGATTTTTTCGGCAAACTGCGTGAAATTTTGGGTAATCGTCCGGATATGCGCATCGTCGGCGACCGCTTCGTGCTCCAGAGTGAGGTTTTCTTCGATACCGGCAAGGCCGACCTCAAGCCCGAAGGAGACGCCGAACTCAACAAAGTTGCGAGCGCGATCATCGAGCTTGAGAAGAAGATTCCCTCCAACATTCCCTGGGTACTCCGCGTCGACGGCCACACCGATGTGCAGCCGATCACGGGCGGCCAATTCAAATCGAACTGGGACCTTTCCGTCGCGCGTGCGACCGGCGTGGTCAAATACCTGATCGCCCAGGGCGTCGCGCCGGAGCGGCTCATGGCTGCTGGGTTCGGCGAATTTCAGCCGATCGATCCAGCCAACACGCCCGAAGCTTACAAACGCAACCGCCGCATCGAGTTCAAGCTGACAGAGCGTTAGTGAAGGTCACTGTCGATCATTATGAATGCGCGCCATAGGCCGGCTGAACAGATGAATCATGTGACGCTGCGCCCCTACTCTGCAGCCGACGAGGATGCGGCCATCGCGTTGTGGCACCGCACCTGGACGTTTCATTATCCGCATATCGATTTTGACGAGCGTTTGGCGTGGTGGCGGGAGCGCTGGCGCAAAGAGCTCGTGCCGAATGCGCGCATCGTGCTGGCCGAAATCGGTACCATGCCCATTGGCTTCGTGACGATCGATCCGCTGACACAGTACCTCGATCAGATCGTGGTCGCGCCCGAGCACTGGGGCGGACCAGCGGCAAGCTACCTCCTCAATGAAGCGAAACGTCTTTCACCGCGAGGTATCGAACTGATGGTGAACAAGGACAATGCGCGCGCCATCCGCTTCTATGGGAAGCACGGCTTCGTCCATTCCGGCGAGGACAAAAATCCGGTTTCCGGCAGGCCGGTGAACAAGATGAGTTGGCGGCCTGATTAGCGCGTTCTAGGCCATCTCGAATTGCAATTTGGCAAGCCGCGCATAAAGGCCGCCATTGGCGACGAGCGACGCATGCGTGCCCTGCTCGACAATGCGGCCGTGCTCCAAAACCAGAATGCGATCACATGACAGCACCGTTGCAAGACGGTGCGCGATAACCAACGTCGTGCGCTTTTTCATCAACGTTTCAAGCGCCTGCTGCACGAAGGTTTCGCTTTCGGCATCAAGCGAGGAGGTCGCCTCGTCAAGCAACAGCAGCGGCGCATCGCGCAGGATTGCCCGCGCAATCGCAAGGCGCTGGCGCTGGCCGCCGGAGAGGGTTGCGCCGCGCTCGCCGATCTGCGTCTGGAAGCCATCCGGCATTCGTTTGATGAATTCTGTTGCGTGCGCAAGCTCAGCGGCACGCTCGATCTCTTGATCGCTCGCCTCCGGCCGGCCGAAGCGGATGTTCTCCCGCACGCTCGTCCCGAATACGACGATATCTTGCGGCACCAGGGCGATGCGCTTGCGTAGCTCCGTCGGGTCGGCATCCGAAATCCGGACGCCGTCGAACGTTACGTTTCCAGAGAGCGGATCGTAAAAACGCAGCACGAGATGGAAGATCGTGCTTTTGCCGGCGCCGGTCGGACCGACAATCGCGACTTTTTCACCCGGCCGCACGCTGAACGAAATGCCGTTGAGCACCGGCGCATTCGTTCGCGTCGGATAGGAAAAACGCACGTCATTGAACGCAAGCTCGCCGCGCGGCGGCTGCGGTAACGCAATCGGGTGCAACGGCCTCTCAATGTGCGGCTTAAAGCTCAAAATCTCGAACAGCCGTTCTGCAGCGCCGGAAGCTTGCGCGATCTCGCCCCAGACCTGGCTCAGTTCGCCGAGGCCGCCGGCCGCAAAGACCGCGTACAGAATGAATTGCCCGAGATGCCCGGGCGTCATGCTGCCGGCCAGCACGTCTTGAGCGCCGATCCACAAGACGACGACGACGCTCGCAAAAACAAGGAAGATCGCGAAAGCCGTCAGGATCGCGCGTGCCTGCGTCGCACCCCGTGCAGCGCCATACGCACTTTGCACAGCTGCGGAAAAGCGATCGCGCGCCATTGGTTCATTCGTGAAAGCTTGCAGCGTGCGCACGGCGCCAATCAGCTCGGATGCATAAGCCGATGCCTCCGCCACGGTGTCCTGCGCAGCGCGGCCGCGGCGGCGCACAGCGCGGCCAAATCCGACGAGCGGCAATACGATGACCGGAATTGCCGCCAGGACAAAGCCGGAAAGCCGCGGGCTGGTCACCACCATCATGGCCGCGCCGCCGATGAACAGAACCAGGTTTCGCAATGCGATCGAAACGGATGCGCCGACTGCAGATTTGATCTGGGTCGTGTCGGCCGTAAGCCGCGAGATCAATTCGCCGCTGCGCGCTTCATCGAAGAACGCCGATGACAGTCGCGTCAAATGCGCGAACACATCGCTACGGAGATCGGCGACAATTCGCTCACCGAGCGTCGTGACCAGGTAGTAGCGCATGGCGCTGGCGATCGCGAGCACGGCCACAATCGCAATCATCACCGAAAAGTAGCTGTCGATGAGTTCCAGACCCTTGCCGGTGAAGCCGAAGTCGATCATGCGCCGTACGGCGATGGGAACGATCAGCGTCGTCAGCGCCGCGACCACGAGCGCGATCAACGATGCGGCGGCGCGACCGCTGTAGCGCCGGATATAAGGAACAAGCAGCGCGAGCGGTCGTAACTTCACCCGCCCTCGGGGCGCGCCGGGCGCAGGCGCACTGGCGGTGTCCAGACCGCGGCCTTCACTCGCAAAATCCATGGGTTGGCAGCCTTTCGACGCGCCCCATAAGCGACATAATCTCAGCCGGACAATGCCCCGGCGGCTCGATAGCGGTCAATTGTGGCCGCTTGTCTCGTACGCCTGGCTGCTGTATAGAGCCCCCAATTCAGCCGAAATCCGCAAGGCGCTTTAACGGAACACCGTAGCCATGAAGGCCGATATTCACCCGGATTATCACAACATCAAGGTCGTGATGACCGACGGCACCGAGTTCACCACCCGCTCGACCTGGGGCAAGGAAGGCGACGTCCTGAATCTTGACATCGATCCGAAATCGCATCCGGCCTGGACCGGCGGTCAGCAACAGTTGGTCGACCGTGGCGGCCGTCTCTCGCGCTTCCAAAAGAAGTTTTCCGGCTTCCTCAAGGAAAAGTAAGCCGATCCCGGCGTTCCAAATAAAAGCCCCGCGGACGCGGGGCTTTTATTTTTTTGCGCGCCACGCGATCGTCGGGTTACGCACTTTTGGCGCCAAAGGCTTCTTTCAGCATCCCAAGCTGGCGCTCGACCGGATTGGGCGCCGCCGCGTTCTGGACCGGTACACTGTTGTGAATTGTCGAATCAAGACGGCGTACGCTGAGCTGCAGCTTGTGCGAACGCTCAATCAGGCTACGCAGCGTCTCCGGCAGCAGCTCCAGATTATGCGGATCGGTCGCGTCGGCAGCGGAAAGCTTCACCCTTCCCTTTTCCTTGTTTGCCTGGTCGAGCGAAATCTCGCCCTCCTTGACCGCCCGGTGTAACAGCAGCCACGAGGCAAGTTGCATCAGCCGCGTGGTGAGCCGCATGCTCTCTGTGGCATAGGCCAGCGAAGCGGCGCGGTCGAGCTTCCTGGATTCCTGGCGTCCAGGTCCGTCGAGATAGATAGCCGTTTCTTCGACCAAGGTCATGCCGTCGCGGAACAGCTCGGAAAAAATGTGAGAAGTGGCGAGCTTTTCGCTGAAGAGGACCGGTTTCGAGCCGTCCAAAGCTTTGTCCGACATACGCTTACGCCTTACTGGATCTTGAACCTGCAACGGGCGAAGACACGCCTCATCGCAAAGCCAGCATCGCGCGGAGGCAGGAACGCGTCCAGATCGTTATGGTGAATTCTTTGGAAATAATTGGCGCAAAAGGTTAAAGCGCGGGCGCTTTCGGCAGCGGCAATTTGCCCCAAAACGAGACAAAAAAAGGAGCCGCCGTTGCCGGCGGCTCGAAGGTGATAACAGGGAGGCGTCAAACAGAGTGGACAGGAGCCACTCAACGTCCAAAACATGGACGGTTATGAGTAATGAAGGAGAAAGCTTACCGACACGTTAACAAATCGGCTGCAAACGCGTTTTTTCTCGTAACCATGGCCGGCATGGTTCCAGCTTGTGATTAACGCTTAAAAAACCGGTCGGCCGCCGACCGCGACGCCCGCTTTCGCGCCATGTCCGATTCAATCCTGGCAATCTCGTCCTGCAACAAGCGTACTCGTTCGGCCAGTTCCTCGACGGAAAGCAACGTGAGGTCCTGCCCGATCTCGTGGGCGATCTTCTTTTTAGGCCGATCGTCTTCGTCAGTCGCAGGCATCGATAACCTCCAGCAACTCAAACTACCGCCGCGCGGACGGGTTGTCACACGGCATACGCGCGCATAAAGAACCCTTTTCCGCCACGTCCTTGAGGAACTCCATGACAGCGCTTCCCTCCCGCATGACCGTGATCGGAATAAAGGGCCCCGGCGGACCCGAAATGCTGGTGCCGGAAGAGAGGCCTGTGCAATCGCCGGGCGAAGGCGAGATACTCGTTAAGGTCGCCGCAGCCGGCGTCAATCGGCCCGATGTACGGCAGCGTCAGGGCACGTATCCGCCGCCGAAGGGCGCGACCGACATTCCAGGACTCGAGATCGCCGGCGAAATTGTTGCGCTCGGCCCCAACGCCAAACGGTGGAAGGTCGGCGACAAAGTTTGTGCACTCGTGGTCGGCGGCGGTTACGCACCCTATTGCCTTGCCTATGACTCGCACGCACTTCCGCTGCCGCAATCGCTGTCGATGGTCGAAGCGGCCGCCATTCCGGAAACCTTCTTCACGTGCTGGCAGAACATGTTCATGCGCGCAACGGTGAACGCAGGCGACTGGGTGCTCGTGCACGGCGGCACATCCGGCATCGGAACAACGGCAATCATGTTGGCCAAGGCGTTTGGCGCGAACGTGATTACGACCGCCGGCTCGGAGGAAAAATGCGCGGCGGCACGAAAAGTCGGGGCTGACGTTGCCGTGAATTACAAATCACAGGACTTCGTGGCCGTTACCAAGGAAGTGACACAAGGCAAGGGTGCCAATCTGATCGTTGACATCGTTGGTGGCGACTATGTTGATCGCAACTATGATGCAGCAGCCGAGCAAGGCACGATTGCACAAGTGTCCTTCACGGCCAGCCCGAAAGCGACTGCGAATTTCGGGAGACTAATGGCCAAGCGGCTGCATCACACCGGCTCGACATTGCGCCCGCGCACCATTGCCGAAAAAGCCGAGATCGCCCGTGGCCTGGAGGCCAAAGTATGGCCGCTGATCGCGCTCGGCAAAATCAAGCCGGTTATCGATTCCACATTTCCGCTTGCGCGGGCAGCGGACGCGCATGCGCGCATGGAATCCGGGGCTCACATCGGCAAAATCGTCTTAACGATCTGATCAAGCTTCCGAATTCAGTGGTCCCCGGGCGCCCGGGCTGGTAACTAAGCAATGGTCTTCGCGTGGCGGGGGGCCGCGAAAACGGCGTAATGTCGAGGCCTAGATCGCCCGATTCGGACGGTCGCAGGCACGCCCGCCACGCCCGGCGGATTTGAAAAGCGCGGCTGCGCGCGGGGGTCATGGCTTGAATTTCACGCGTAGCGTGACAGCACTGGCAATTGCGCTCGCCGCGTTCTTTCTGGCGGCACACGCTGCGCACGCCGTTGAAGCGGTGAACGTGCGGGTCGATGCGTCCGCCATCGACCTTACCGGCGCAACCGATCGGCAGAAAACCGAAACGGACCGCATTCAGGTTTCAACCGCGCCGGGGCCCGACGGCATCGTTCGGCGCATTGAGGTTCACGCGCGCGAGGGCAGCACAAATTGGGCGGTGTTCGCGTTGACGAACACCGGCGACCAGCAGATCGACCGGCTCATCGTCGTTCCGCACTATCGAATGGTCGGATCCGGCCTGTTCTGGCCCGACCTCGGCCTGTCACGTGTCGTGAACATTACGCCGAGCTCGGGGGACAGGCCCGAACGCGAAGACAGCGCAACCGCCGACGTATTCCGTGTGACGCTTGACCCGGGCAGCGTCATTACGTTCGTTGCCGAATTGCGCACGGACAAGCTGCCGCAAATCTATCTGTGGGAACCTGACGCCTACAAGGACAAGGTCAATTCGTTCACGCTGTACTACGGCATCGTTATCGGCATTGCCGGATTGATGGCGTTGTTCCTCACGATCCTCTTCGTCGTGAAAGGCAGCGTAATGTTTCCGGCCGCTGCTGCCCTCGGCTGGGCTGTCCTGGTTTACATCGGAATCGATTTCGCTTTCTGGGGCAAGGTGTTCGATTTGTCACCGGCCGCCGAGCGCATCTGGCGCGCCTGCGGCGAGGCAACGCTTTCGGGCACGCTGCTTGTGTTTCTTTTCGCCTATCTCAATCTTAACCGCTGGCACGTCCGCTACGCTCACATCACTATCGCCTGGCTCGCCGGGCTTGCGGCGCTAATCGCGGTCGCCGTTTTCGATCCGGCGATCGCGTCCGGCATCGCGCGCATATCGCTTGCGGGCATTGCATTTCTTGGCCTCGGGCTGGTGATCTATCTCGCGCTTCACGGATTTGATCGCGCCGTCCTGCTGATCCCGACCTGGCTTCTGCTGGTGGCCTGGGTATTCGCCGCAAGTCTTGCGGTGCTCGGAATTGTAACAAACGACATCATTGGTCCGGCACTGCTCGGCGGCCTCGTCCTGATCGTAATGCTTATCGGGTTCACCGTGATGCAGCACGCATTCGCGGGTGGCATCGCGCACGGAATCGTCTCCGATGTGGAGCGCCGCGCGCTGGCACTTACCGGTGCCGGTGACATGATCTGGGACTGGGATGTTGCCGCCGACAAGGTGTTCACAAGCCCGGAAACAGAGCACATGCTCGGCCTCAAGCGAGGCGCCCTGGAGGGATCGGCGGCGCGCTGGCTTGACATTCTGCATCCGCTCGATCGTGACCGGTTCCGCGCGTTGCTCGATCGCGCTGTCGAGCAAAGACGCGGCCGGCTGATGCATGATTTTCGGCTGCGCGGAGCGGATGGCCATTACCTCTGGTTCACGTTGAAGGCACGGCCTGTTGTCGGCTCCGACGGCGAAGTCATACGCCTGATCGGCACGCTGACGGATGTTACCGAATTCAAGAACGCCGAAGAGCGCCTGCTATTCGATGCGGTCCACGACAATCTCACCGGGTTGCCCAACCGCGAATTATTCCTCGACCGAATGGAAGCGGCGTTTGCGTTCACGCGCTCGAATCCGGACATCCGGCCGTCGGTATTGGTGATCGACATCGATCGTTTTCGTCAGGTCAACGACTCCGTCGGCACGGCGGTCGGCGATTCGATTCTGTTGACGGTGGCGCGGCGGCTTGCGCGACTGCTCAAGCCGCACGACACGCTCGCCCGGCTGTCCGGCGGCCAATTCGCGCTCCTGCTGATGTCGGTACGCGAGCCGACGCAAATTGTTGCCTTTGCTGAGACGGTTCGGCGTACTCTGCGCGCGCCGATCGCCCTCAACGAGCGTGAAATCTTTCTCACCGCCTCAATCGGCCTTGCCCTCGCCGACAGTCAACCGCACCAGCCCGAGGAGGTCTTGAAAGATGCGGAGCTGGCGATGTTTCATGCCAAGCGTATCGACGGCGACCGCATTGAGGTCTTCAAGCCGGCCATGCGCTCGCGCAAGACCGACCGGCTGACGATGGAATCCGAATTGCGCCGCGCCATCGAGCGCGAAGAAATCACGGTCCTTTATCAGCCTATTGTTCGGCTCGAGGATCGCGTTATCGCCGGATTCGAGGCGCTCGCGCGCTGGGATCACCCGAAACTGGGCAGGCTGTCACCAGTCGAATTCATTTCAATCGCGGAGGAAATCGGCCTCATCGTCGACCTCGGATTGTTCGTCCTCGATCGCACCGCGCGTCAGCTCGCAAACTGGCAGAGGTCAGCACGCGTACATGATCCGGTATTCGCGAGCGTCAACGTGTCCTCACGGCAACTGCTGCGGCACGACCTCATTCAGGATCTGCGCACGGTACTGGCCCGCTCGGCCGTGGCGCGCGGAACGTTCAAGCTCGAACTGACCGAATCGCTCGTGATGGAAAATCCGGAGCACGCCGCACAGATGCTAACGCGTATCAAGGAGCTTGGCGCGGGACTCGCCCTCGACGATTTCGGTACCGGTCACTCGTCGCTTGCCTATTTGCAACGCTTCCCGTTCGACACGATCAAAATCGATCAGTCGTTCGTCCGCACGACCCCACGCGGCACCCGTCCCGTTCTGCTGCGTTCGATCATCGCGCTTGCGCACGATCTCGGCATGGACGTGGTAGCGGAAGGAACGGAAACTGATTCCGATGCGGTCGAGCTTTATCAGCTCGGTTGCGAGTACGCGCAGGGCTTCGTGTTCGGTGAGCCGATGACCGCCGAACAGGCACGCGACCTCCTCGTCAGCGACCGCATGGAAACGGCTGATAGGTGACAGTGATAAGCGATCAGTAATCAGATCTCTGATAATTGAACGGCGACGACCGATCAGGCATGTCCGGAATCGCTCGACAACATGCCGAGATCGATCCCGATCTTGCGCATGGCCCGCTCATATTTGCCCTCAATGTCGGGGCCGAAAATAAGATCGCGATCGGCTGCGCAATGCAGCCAGCCGTTATGCTGAATTTCGTTTTCCAGCTGGCCCGGCGCCCAGCCGGCATAACCAAGCGCAAGAATGGCGCTCGCCGGTCCTTTACCGCTCGCAATCGCCTTGAGGATGTCGAGCGTCGCGGTCAGACAAATTCCTTCCGCAATCGGCAACGTCGAATTTTCGATGAAGAAATCCGACGAGTGAAGCACAAAGCCGCGTCCCGTTTCCACCGGGCCGCCCTTGAGAACTTTTACGCTTTCAACCCGCGTCGGCAATTCGATCCGTTCTTCTGCCGGAAGCACGTCGAGCTGTACCAGCAATTCGGAAAAGCTGATATTGCCGGCAGGTTGATTGACGACAATCCCCATCGCGCCTTCGCTCGAATGCGCGCAAACGTAAATCACCGCACGGGCAAAACGCTCATCACCCATGACCGGCATCGCGACCAGCATTTGGCCGTCCAGAAAGCCGGAGGACTTCTTGGTGGAGGATTTGCGTGTCGGTGCCATGCCAGAAAGCTATCCATTCCGCCGGCCGTTGTGAATGCCGCTTGCGGTCTTTTGACGAACGCCGAATCGGCCCTGCCCGTTCCGCCGTCCGCGCGCTTTAACTAACAGCGGATTATGGCGAAATCGCCATCCTATCGAAATCGCTTGCCTGCGTTTGCTCACAATGAATTCAGTGGCTTTGTTTGCCGCTTTTGCCTAAATCTCGCCCTATGACTTGTCTGCAACACCGGATACGCATCGCATTTGCCGCATGCGCACTACTTACGGTTTGCGGCGCTTCTCTCCCCGTGGATGCTGAAGACGCTTCACCGTGGGTGAAAGACTTGCGCTCTGCCGTGCGCCTGATTGGCGGCGCGTACACCGGAGGCAGGGCACACGCCGGCATCGAAATAAAACTTCAGCCGGGGTGGCACACATATTGGCGCTATCCAGGAGATTCCGGTGTCCCGCCCCAGTTCTCCTTCGATGGCTCGGAAAACGTTTCGAAGGTGGCGGTCAGCTTCCCGGCGCCACACGCCTATACTGACGATGCCGGCACAATCCTCGGCTACAAGGAAGACGTCGTGTTTCCAGTACAGGTCACGCCGAAACTGCCGGGCAAGCCAGTCACGCTGCGCATGAAGATCGACTA
Source organism: Pseudolabrys sp. (assembly GCA_035760805.1). Taxonomy (GTDB): domain Bacteria; phylum Pseudomonadota; class Alphaproteobacteria; order Rhizobiales; family Xanthobacteraceae; genus Pseudolabrys. The sequence continues at coordinate 135,045 of DASTSG010000002.1, read as the reverse complement.
TGCGGTTTGCGAAAAGTTGTGCGTGCCTGTCGAAGCGACAACGGAGTTGAAACTCACTGGCCAGGAAAAGAGCAAGCTCCCGATCCTTGCCGAGGCGGAAGCACGCGTGCCAAAGCCGCTGTCGGCGGAGAAGGCCGGGCTCAGCGTGAAACGCGTCGATGGCCCAGGCGCAAAACCGCGCGTACTGGTCGATTTACCTGTTCAAAATGACGGCGATGTTCGCGTTTTCGTGGAAGGTCCGACAGCGGCGTGGGCCTTGCCTATCCCGAAACGGGCGCAAGGCGCCCCTGCGGGGCGCGCATACTTTACGTTCAATCTCGACGGATTGCCGCCCGGTACCGACCCTCAAAAGCCGATTGACTTGACCTTCACGGTCGTTCGCGGCGACAAGGCGGCCGAGATCACGACCCGGCTCGACTAACGCATCTCAGGCGCGCTAGTTTGCAAGCGAGGAAGTTTCAATCCGCAACGCGAGAGGATGACCATGCCCATTAAGGTCGGTGATAAATTGCCCAATGTGAATTTCCGTGTGATGACGGCAGAGGGGCCGAAGCCGAAATCGACCGACGAGGTTTTCAAAGGAAAGAAGGTTGCGCTCTTTGCCGTTCCCGGCGCCTTCACGCCGACCTGCAACAACCTGCATCTACCCAGCTTTCTCAACAACGTCGAGGCGATGAAGGCCAAGGGCGTCGACACCGTCGCCGTCACCGGCGTAAACGACGTGTTCGTCATGGAAGCCTGGAAGAGGGCGAATAATGCCGACGGAAAAATTGAATTTCTCGCAGACGGTAACGCCGATTTCGCCAAAGCCATCGACATGACGTTCGACGGCTCGGGACCGGGCCTCGGCACGCGTTCGAAGCGCTATTCGATGCTGGTCGAAGACGGTGTGGTAAAGAAGCTCAACATCGAAGATGCTCCGGGCAAGTGCGACATCTCCGGCGGACAGGCGCTGCTTGCACAGCTTTGATTCTCGCACACGGAGCACCTTGAGATCTATCATCGCCCGCGAAAGCGGGCGATCCAGCAAACACCGGCCTCCGCAATAATGAATGCTTGAGAGCACTGTCATGCCCCGCTTGCGCGGGACGTGACAGTCGATTTATCGCCGCCGGCCGGTGCTTCCGGCTGCGCTCCGGAATGACTATTTCGTTTTCATCGCTCCGACTGCGCCGACGCGGGCCGCAGTCAGCCCTTCGCGCGCGAGCTGATCTGCGCGCTCATTTTCGGCGTGACCGGCATGTCCCTTGAGCCAATGCCACCGGACTCGATGCGGACCGAGCGCCGCATCGAGACGTTGCCATAGGTCGACGTTCTTGACCGGCTTCTTGTCGGCCGTACGCCAGCCATTGCGCTTCCAACTATTGATCCAGCCAGTGATGCCGCCGCGCAAATACTGACTGTCGGTGTAAAGATCGACAGCACATGGGCGTTTTAGCGCCTCCAGCGCCGAAATGGCGGCCATCAGCTCCATGCGATTGTTGGTGGTGTGCGCCTCGCCGCCTTTGAGCTCTTTCACTTTGTCGCCGAAGGCAAGGACGGCACCCCAGCCGCCAGGACCCGGATTCCCCGAGCACGCACCATCGGTGTGGATGATAACGCGGGGCTCCGACTCGATGTCGTTTTCTTTGCGCATGATCGTGCCTGAAAGCCGGTTTCTGCTTTTCGGAATCATGCACTAATCGAGGCCGTAGTCGCTCACGCTCGTCACCGATTGATGGAAGCGCAGCTTGCGAAAGTATTCGAACGGATCCTTCGGCCGCACCAGCGCGCCTTCCGGTACCGCCAGCCAATCAACGAGGCGCGTGAGCAGAAAACGCATTGCCGCGCCTCGCGCGAGTAGCGGCAATACCTTCTTTTCTGCTGTGTCAAGCGCACGCGACTTGGCGTATCCCTTCAGCAAGGCGCGCCCTTTGGTGACGTTGTACGAATGGTCGCTTTCGAAGCACCAGGCATTGAGGCAGATCGCAACATCATAGGCCAAGGTGTCGGTACAGGCGAAATAAAAGTCGATCAAACCCGACAATTTATCTCCGAGAAAAAAAACATTGTCAGGAAACAGGTCCGCGTGAATCACGCCTTGGGGCAAATCGCGCGGCCAAAACTTTTCCAGCTTAACAAGCTCCTCCTCGATCGTCGCGCGTAATCCAGATTTGACCCCGTCGGCGCGATCCTTTGCCTGATCGAACAGCGAGCGCCAGCTATCAACCGAAAGCGCGTTCGCCCGCTTCATTGCAAAACTCTCGCCGGCAAGATGCAGCTTGGCGAGTGCTTCGCCGACCGCCGCGCAATGGCTCGCAGCGGGCCGTCTTATCCACATGCCGTCTAGAAACGTTACGACCGCCGCCGGCCGGCCTGCGATTTTTCCGAGCACGCCGTTCTTTTTATTTTTGACCGGCTGCGGACAGATGATGCCGTGGCTTGCAAGGTGCTCCATCAACGCCAGAAAAAACGGAAGATCGCCTGCCGCCACACGCTTTTCATAAAGCGTCAGGATGTAGTTGCCGCGCAAAGTGTGGATTAGAAAATTCGAATTCTCCACGCCTTCCGCGATGCCCTTGTACGCGAGCAACTCGCCCAGATCGTAGTCAGCAAGAAAACGAGTGAGATCCTCGGCCGTGACGTCGGTATAGACGGCCATGAAGCGCTACTCCGCCGCCTGGGTCTCCCGCAGGGCGCGGGGCAACGGGAAGGAAACGCCTTCCTTCGCGGCCGAGACCGTCTCCACGTCAAGGACATAACGGGTCGCGAGGGCGTCAAGAATTTCTTCCACCAGAACCTCCGGCGCCGACGCACCCGCCGTCACACCAAGACAACTCACGCCGTCAAACATTTTCCAATCGATCTCGGCGGCACGCTGAAGCAGCGCGGCACGCGGACAGCCGGCCCGCTCGGCGACTTCCCTCAGCCGCTGCGAATTCGACGAGTTCGGCGCGCCAACGACAATCATTGCATCGACGACCGGCGCAACGCGGGTCACGACCTCCTGACGGTTGGTGGTGGCGTAGCAGATGTCTTCCTTATGCGGCCCGACGATATCCGGAAACCGCCGCTTCAAATGCTGCACCATCGCGGCCGTATCGTTCACCGAAAGCGTGGTCTGCGTGACGTAAGCGAGGTTACTCGCATTGATGGGAACGAAAGCATCGATATCGGCAATGGTTTCAACCAGCGTCACCGCGCCGGCCGGAAGCTGGCCCATGGTCCCGACTACTTCCGGGTGGCCGGCGTGTCCGATCAGAACGATCTCGCGCCCGCGCCTGAAATGAATTTCGACTTCGCGATGGACCTTGGTGACCAGGGGGCAGGTGGCATCGAGCGCGAGCAGATTGCGCCGCTGCGCCTCCTGAGGCACGGCCCGAGCGACCCCGTGCGCGGAAAAGATCACCGGCGCGTCGGTATCCGGCACCTCACTCAGTTCCTCGACGAAGACGGCACCCTTCGCGCGCAATTCGTCCACAACGTAGCGGTTATGCACGATCTCGTGCCGCACGTAGACCGGCGGACCATAAATTGCGAGCGCCCGCTCGACCGACTCAATGGCGCGCACGACGCCTGCACAAAAACCCCGCGGCGAGCAAAGCAACACCTTTAATGCGGGTTTTTCGGTAGCGGAACCGGCCATGAGGTCCTCTGATTCGCCTTTTCGGCGCACACCGACATGGGACGCAGCGGTGGCCGCTGTCAAGCCATTGGCCATTGCGCGTAACCTTTGTCCTGCATATATTCCGGCCAACTTTCCGATCATCGTCGATGATCTGGTGCTTCGCCCGAAAGGGCGGGCGGAGCGCAGAGGAGATTTGCCATGTCGAACGCAGCACCGTTGATGCCGAAAGCCACAGCCGTATGGCTTCTGGACAATACTGCCTTGTCGTTCGACCAGGTGGCGGAATTTTGCAAGCTGCACCCGCTCGAAGTGAAGGCGATCGCCGATGGCGACGCAGCCCAGGGAATCAAGGGTCTCGATCCAATTCAGACCGGCCAGCTCACGCGCGAGGAGATCGCCGCCGCCGAAGCCGATCCAAACAAGAAACTGGAACTGTCACCGCCCAAAGTGGCGCTGCCGGGCGCCGAGCAACGGAGCAAAAAGGGCCCGCGCTACACGCCGGTTTCGCGGCGGCAGGATCGCCCGAACGCAATTCTGTGGCTGGTGCGCAATCATCCGGAGCTCAAGGATGCCGCTATCATGCGATTGGTCGGCACCACGAAGTCCACCATAGCGGCGATTCGTGACCGCACGCATTGGAATGCCGCAAGCCTGACCCCGATGGATCCGGTAACGCTCGGCCTTTGCTCGCAGCTTGAGCTCGATTTCGAGGTCAATCGCGCCAACAAGGAAAAGCCGGCGCAGGTAGAAACCGGCGCAACGCTGCTCCCCGCGTCGGAAACGACGGCAAAGAAAGAAGCCGAAGTCGGCCCCGCCGAGTCCGAGAAAAAAGAAGGGACGGATCTCGACGTGAGCGCCGTCTTTGCCAAGCTCAAACAGCTCGGCGGAAAAGGCGACGACGACAAGAACGAATAAGCGGCCGGTCGCGGTGCGAAAATGCCGCACCCCACGAAGGGACTGACGGGTTCAGTGCGAACCCTTACGTGCAGCTTTTTAACCTTCGATTCACCGCAAACCTGAGACGATGGCCTCGCGCACCTGCGCTCGATGGTGCCCCACACGCGGCGCGCACGGCCGCGCGATTGCTCCAAACAGGAATCGCGCGGCCGTTCATTTTGCGCGACGCCAGACCGTGACGGTAAGGCCATGCGCTGCATCGAGCGTCTGCGTCGGCCCGGGGGCGAGCCCGTGCTTTTCCATCACCTGCTCCGGCGTGAACTGAGGCACGTCGGGAAAAACGGGCCGGCCGTTCGGCAGGCGCACGCCCGGCGCACGTGTCAAATGAAACGCGTCATACTGATCGAGAAACATGCCGAACACCGACGTGCCGCCGACAACGCCGAGGCTGCCGCCGCTCAAGCCCAGCGCCGCCCAAGCTTCGCCGAAGCTCGCGCCGTGGGGATTCCACAAGATGCCTTTCGGATTGTTCGGGTCGCGCACGATCGTGGCAACGCTGCCGGTAACCGTAATACGAAACCGGCGCGGCGAATGCGGCTGCATCTCGTGTGAGTGGCGTCCGTGAATGACGGCATCGCAGCGGTCCAGACCGTCGGCGAAATACTTCTGGTCCGCCTCGAACTTCAACTCCTCCGGCATGACGCCGTGTGAATCGGCAAGCATGCCATCTTCGGAGACGATGGCGAAACCTTCGATGCGAGTTGGAAGTGTCATTGCTGGGCGCCGCTCCGAACTGTTCTTATGGGCATACACGATTCCATCTGAATTTCGCCTTTCTATTCGCCTTCTCTGCGCGCGGTGCCAGTGACATTCGCGATGTAGCGAGCGACCGATTTTTCCAGCACGCGCTTGGCGTCCTTCGCGATCACGCGATCGAAGTAATGGCCGTAAAGCGTCTCGAACGAAAACGGCGCCATCGCCGCGCCAATCTTCTCGACTTCGCGCGCGGAAAGCGGAATGAAATTCGGATAGCTGCGCATGAAGGTGAGCCACTTGCGGTCGGTCGCGACGGTGAGAATATCGCCGGCACAAACCGTGCCGCGCCCGTCTGCTCCGCCTTGCCAGTGCAGCACCGTGCCGCCGGGGAAATGTCCGCCGCAGCGAATGAGCGTGACGCCATCCCAAAGCTTCAGCGTGTCGCCGTCCCAGTGATGCACCGCTTGATCCGGCCGCTTCACCCATTGCCGATCCGCCGCATGCAGATGGATCGGCGCGTTATCAAAGGCGCGGCTCCATTCGACCATCGTCGTATAGAAATGCGGATGCGAGATCGCGATCGCCTGGATCCCACCGATACCCTTGATGAGCGCAGTTGTCGCTTCATCGAGCGTGGCAATGCAATCCCATAACACGTTGCCGCCGGATGTACGCACCAGCAACGCGCGCTGGCCGATGGCGAAATGCGGCTCACTGCCGATGCCGATTACGCCCCGCTCATGCTCCAAGAACGAATTGCGGTGCGTCTTGCGGAGTGCATCGAGCGTCGTCCAGGTTTGTCCGCGTGGCGGCACGTACTGCCGTTCTTCCTCACAAATGTCGCATTGCGCCGGAGGACTGGCGCAGTCCGCGTATTGGGTGCCGCAGGCGGTGCAAATGAAGTGGGACATGAGAGCACTCGTATTGTAAAAAATTAGATGCGGCCAACGCCGCTAGGTTTCAGTCTAGCAAATGCCTGGGAAAAGACGTGCGTGATCCCCCTGTTGCTTTGCAGGCGCGGGGGACCCCCCTAGTCGCGTTGCGCTTTCCGTCTCGCCTTTCTGAACGAGGCGCGTGGAACGCCAATAACCAAATAAGGTCCGAGCACCGGGGAGCACGCGGAAACCCGTTAGGGCTCCACAGCGATTTGCCCACCCCTCAGGGGCCCGGTCGATGCTCTTGCAGACCAAAGCATTGCCCTTCCGGCCGTCGGGAGCTTGGCGCGCGACAGGCGCGCCCGGATGTTTCACACGTCGTGGTCAGGCCGAATAGGAGCTATCGCAACAACTAATTGTCTTGCCGTGATTGATGATGTGCTCGTCAATACGCCCTGCGGTCGCGCAACGCCGATAATGAGCGTTGCACACTCGTTCTCATGGCCCTCACGCGTGCCGGTGCGAGAAACCTTACCCGTGCCATCGCTTTGGCAATCGCAGTCTCCGCGGCAGTGGCGATCATATCCGCCGCATTCATCGCAACGTCGCGGATGCCGAAGTAAAGTGCGGCGTGTCGACGTCCCCGTTTGCGGCGGCGATTGACAAAGAGCCAAAACCCGATCGCCAAACCGCTCGCACCGCCCGCCGCGGCGGCGAGATGTACCATGGGCCGGCTTTGCGAAGCTGCCTCCACATGCTTCGGCCAGCAGCAATATTCGAGGAGATATTCGGGACTCTTGGGCGGGGCATTGGGCGCACCGAAGACGATGTTTTCTTCCGAAGATGTCGATGCCGCCTCTTGCGGCTGCGATGCCGGTTGCAGCGCCTCGGCCTCCTGCACGCGGGGCTCGGAATTGTTCCCCGACTCATCCAGCACAGGCCAGAACAGCCCTCCATGCATTTCGCCGCTGGTGAACGGCACTGGCGGCGTAGTGATTGGCTGGGTGATGGTGATTGGCTGGGCCGATGCGTCGCTAGCCGCATCCGACGCATTGCCGGCCGACTGTGACGCCGGCTGCTGCTCGGCAGGCGGTGCAGCCGGCTTGATGTCCGGCTTCGTCGCCTTCGCATAAGAAGCCACGCCACCATTCTTTGCCGCCGCCGCGTTACGCGCGGGACCGACATTGTCCCAGCAGCGCTTCAGCGTGTGCCAGTAAAGGTGATCGTGCGGAAATGCTTTGCGCGCCTCTTGCTGAGTCATGCACTCCGGCGACGCAACGGCGGGCTCCGACAATGCGCCCACGATTCCAACGACGACGAGCATGGTGTTGACGACGCCACCAAAAATTTTCGACATGGTCCTTACCCTCCCTTCGTCGGCCGTTACAAACGGCGTGCGGGATTACAACGGGGACAAAAAATTTGTCCGCGTTAGGGCACGGTTTTGCGAGGGGGCGCGGATGCCGAAGAAGTTCCGTTCTTCGCACCAAACGCCGCATAAGCGTCGTTAAAAAGCCGTCAGATGGCCGCGCGTTCGCCGTGGCAGCCATAGTTCCGGAACATCGTGCGTAAAAACCTCAAACGGGTTTAGGCGACTGCACCTCGTGCTTTCACCGCTTCCTTGATCTCATCGAGAACTTTGGGGTCCTCGATGGTGGCGGGCATCGTCCACGGCTCGTTGTCGGCGATCTTCTTCATGGTGCCGCGAAGAATTTTTCCGGAGCGTGTCTTCGGTAAACGCGCAACGGTGATAACCAGGCGGAACGACGCGACGGGGCCGATCTTCTCGCGCACCAGCGCCACAACCTCCTTCTCGATTTCCCCCGGCGGCCGGTTGACACCGGCCTTGAGGACGATGAAGCCGCACGGCACTTCGCCCTTGAGTGCATCGTTGATGCCGAGCACGGCGCATTCGGCGACGTCCGGATGCGAAGCGAGCACTTCCTCCATACCGCCGGTCGACAATCGATGGCCGGCGACATTGATGATGTCGTCGGTGCGGCCCATGACCCACACGTAACCGTCGTCGTCGATGTAGCCGGCATCGGCCGTTTTGTAGAAACCGGGAAATTCGTTGAGATAAGATTCGCGCATGCGCGCGTCCTGCTCCCAAAGCGTCGGCAATGAGCCGGGCGGCAGCGGCAGCTTGACGACGATCGAGCCGACGGTGCCGGCCTTGATCGGCTTGGCGGCTTCATCGACCACCTGTACGTCGTAGCCCGGCATCGGCACGCAGGCTGAGCCGTATTTCACCGGCAGCGTCCCGAGGCCGACCGGATTGCCGGCGATGCACCATCCGGTTTCCGTCTGCCACCAGTGATCGATGACCGGCTTCTTCAGCACCTGTTCCGCCCACTCGACCGTCGGCGGATCCGCACGCTCGCCGGCAAGGAAGAGCGTGCGGAATTTGGAGAGGTCGTATTTCTGAATGAACGCGCCCTTCGGATCTTCCTTTTTGATGGCGCGGAACGCGGTCGGCGCCGTGAACAGCGCCACTGCCTTGTGTTGCGAAATCACGCGCCAAAACGCGCCTGCATCAGGCGTGCCGATTGGCTTGCCTTCGTACATGATCGACGTGCAGCCGTGGATCAGCGGCGCATAGACGATGTAGGAGTGACCGACCACCCAGCCGATATCTGAGGCAGTCCACCACACTTCGCCGGGATTGACGCCGTAGAGATACTGCATCGACCACGGCAGCGCGACGAGATGGCCGCCGTTATCACGCACGACGCCCTTCGGGATGCCGGTCGTGCCGGAGGTGTACAGGATGTAGAGCGGATCGGTGGCGGCCACCGGGACGCACTCGCTGGTCTTGGCGTAGTTGACCGCGTTCTCCCACACCGTGCGCCAGTCATGGTCTCGGCCCGCCACCATCGTCGCTTCGCATTGCGGACGCTGGAGGATGAGGCAGGCCGGTACTTTGTGCTGCGCCATCTTGATCGCTTCGTCGAGCAGCGGCTTGTAGGGCACGACGCGCTGGGCCTCGACGCCGCACGAGGCGGAGAGGATGAGCTTCGGCTTGGCGTCGTCGATGCGCGTCGCAAGTTCCTTCGGCGCGAAGCCGCCGAACACGACCGAATGGACCGCACCGATGCGTGCGCAGGCAAGCATCACGAACACTGCCTCCGGCACCATCGGCATGTAGAGGATGACGCGGTCACCCTTGCCGACGCCGAGGTCGCGCAGGATTGCGCCGAGCATCTGCACTTCGGAGAGCACGCGGCCATAGGTGAAGGTCTTGACCGTGTTGGTGACCGGCGAATCGTAGATCAGCGCGATTTGGTCGTTGCGGCCGCTAGCGACGTGGCGGTCGAGTGCGTTGTAGCAGGTGTTGCAGACCGCATCGGGAAACCAGCGGCCGTAGATGCCGGCCTTGGGATCGAAGATTTTCTTTGGGGCCTCGTACCAGTCGATCGCCTGCGCGGCTTCGGCCCAGAAGCCTTCCGGGTCTTTTTGCCACTGGGCATAAACATCGTGATAGCGGCTCACGTGGGCATCCATTGTTCTAGTCCTCTATGGTCTCCCTAATTGTGGAACGCCCGGCATGCCCAAACAAGGCTGGCGAAGTTGCCCTCTATCGCCTACTCAACTGCCATCGCCCGCGAAAGCGGACGCGCCAGTATCCCCCTCTGTAGCGCCGTGACCACTGGATTCCCCGCTTGCGTGGGGAGTGACCGCCGAGAATGCCGAATGACGATCATCACCGACCCCATTTTCTATCTCGTCTCCGTTCCAGCGGTTATCGCGCTCGGCATTTCAAAGGGCGGATTTTCCGGGTTCGGCACGCTTTCCGTCCCGCTTATGGCGCTTGCTGTTCCGCCCATCCAGGCGATGGGCATTCTTGTGCCGATTTTACTCGCGCAGGACATCGTCACGGTGTGGTCCTATCGCCGCACCTGGGATGCCCGCATTTTGAAGGTGATGATCCCTGGTCAAGTCGCCGGCGTGTGTCTCGCCTGGGCCCTAGCCGCTTACGTGCCGGAAGCTGCCATCCGGCTTGCCATCGGCATCATTGCCGTGAGTTTTGTCCTCAACCACTGGCTCGGCATCACCACCGTGGTGCGCGCACAACCGACCGCCGCCACCGGGGTGTTGTGGGGGAGCATCTCTGGCATCACGTCCTTTCTGGCAAACTCCGGCGGACCGCCGTTCCAGATCTACGTGTTGCCGCAGAAGCTCGACAAGGAGACGTTCGTCGGCACCTACGCGCTCTTTTTCGCGGCCAGCAATGTGCTCAAGGTGGTGCCCTACTTCACGCTCGGCCAGCTCAACGCACTCAACATGGCGACGGCCGCCACCCTGCTCCCGCTCGCCGTAATGGCAAACGTCGCAGGCGTCTGGCTGGTTCGCCGCACGCCGGCGGGGTTCTTCTACCGCGTGATCTACATCCTCATTTTCGCGATCGGGCTACAACTGATCTACGCAGGCGTAAGCGGCATCGCGCGCGGATGAGACGCGGCAGGGCCAGCAAGCTGTAACGATGACAAGCGGGAAAATGGCGGATATTTTTTTCGCCGGGAGGAAACGCGAAAATGGCGAAAACGCCTTACGACATCGATCTTGACCGCAATCCGGCCAACTTCCAGCCGCTGACGCCGCTCACCTTTCTTGCGCGCGCCGCCGACGTATTCCCGGATCAGGTCGCTATCATTCACGGGCCGCTGCGGCGCACCTACGCCGAGTTTTATGCCCGTTCGCGACAGCTCGCATCCGCGCTCGCCAAACGCGGCATCAAGCGCGGCGACACCGTTTCCGTGATGCTCGCCAACACGCCGGCGATGCTTGAGTGCCATTACGGCGTGCCCATGTGTCAGGCCGTGCTCAACACGCTCAATACCCGGCTCGATGCGGCGATCATCGCCTTTTCGCTCGATCATGCAGACGCCAAAATCGTCATCATCGACCGTGAATATTCCAAGGTGATGAAAGAGGCGCTGGCGCTCGCCAAGGTGAAGCCGCTCGTCATCGATTACGACGATCCCGAATATACGGGCGGCGGCGAACGTGTCGGCGAGATCGAATACGAAGAATTCATCGCACAAGGCGATCCGGCTTTTGCCTGGAAAATGCCGGACGACGAATGGGACGCGATCTCGCTTAACTACACGAGCGGCACGACCGGCGACCCGAAGGGCGTCGTCTACCATCACCGCGGCGCGGCGCTACTTGGCATCGGCAATGTCGTCACGTGCAGCATGGCGAAACATCCAGTGTACCTATGGACGCTGCCGATGTTCCACTGCAACGGCTGGTGCTTCCCGTGGTCGATCTCGGTCGTCGCCGGCACACACGTGTGCCTGCGCGCGGTGCGGGCGCCCGCGATGTATGATGCGATCGCCAACCACAAGGTGACACACCTTTGTGGCGCACCGATCGTGATGGCGACGCTGCTCAATGCGCCTGCGCACGAGAAAAAGCCGCTGCCGCACGTGGTGGAATTTTTTACCGCCGCCGCGCCGCCGCCGGAGGCCGTGCTCGCGGCCATGAAGGACGCCGGTTTCAACGTGACGCATCTTTACGGGCTGACCGAGACCTACGGCCCGGCGGTGGTGAACGATTGGCATGTCGACTGGAATGCGCTTTCCGGCGCCGAGCAAGCCGCAAAGAAAGCGCGTCAGGGCGTGCGTTACGGGGCACTGGAAGAACTTGACGTGCTCGATCCCAAAACGATGCAGCCGGTTCCGCGCGACGGCAAGACGCTGGGCGAAGTCATGTTCCGCGGCAATGTCGTAATGAAGGGTTATTTGAAAAACAAAAAGGCGACGGATGCGGCATTCGCAGGCGGCTGGTTTCATTCCGGGGATATCGGCGTCATCCACCCCGACGGCTACATCCAGCTCAAGGATCGTTCGAAGGACATCATCATTTCGGGCGGCGAGAACATCTCCTCGATCGAAGTTGAGGATGCGCTCTATAAGCATCCCGCCGTGGCGACTGTCGCGGTGGTGGCAAAGCCGGACGACAAATGGGGCGAAACGCCGTGTGCGTTCGTTGAGTTGAAGCCCGGCGCGCAGGCGAGCGCCGACGAATTGATGCAATGGTGCCGCAAACACCTCGCAAGCTATAAATGCCCGCGCTATTTCGTCTTTACCGACATTCCGAAAACGAGCACGGGGAAGATTCAGAAATTCAAGCTGCGGGAGATGGCGAAGGGGGTGTGAGGCAAAAGTCGAGCCGCTCTAGTCGTCGCCTTGCCTGCTGCTGAAAAGCCGTGCTGACCCCTTACGCGCTGAGCGATGGGTCGGTGCATCCGGCCGGCACCAAATTCATTTGGCGTACCGGTGCAACTGGAGCAGCGGCGTCTTGTGTGCTCAAATGCTGATGACCCCGCAATTACGAAAGCAAGCAAGCACCGGCGGCGCCGGTCCCACCGCGGCGGTTAACCCGTAGACTGCTGTTCGCCGCCGCGCCTATAATTGCAACCGGCAACGGGCTTTCCCGTGCGGCCCCGCCCTGATTGCGCGGGATCACGCGATTGGGGGTCGCTCAATGAAAATTTCATCCGCTATGCTCGCCGGCGCGTGCGCTGGCATTCTGTGCGTGTCTTCCGCCCACGCGGGCTCGACGCTGAACGTCAAACTCGGACTTTGGGAAATGACAACCATGGGCCAGGTTTCGGGCCCGCCACCGATTCCACCCGAGGCGCTCGCTCGCCTTACGCCCCAGCAACGCGCGCGCTTTCAGGCTTCGATCGCCGCGCGCATGGCACAGCAGAATAAAGCGAAGGTGCATCAGTATTGCGTGACGCAAAAGGATCTCGAACGCGGCCTCGACTTGAAAGACGCGCAAACCGAGGGATGCAAGACGACAGTGATTTCAAACTCGTCGAGCGTGATGGAAATGCGCCAGACGTGCAGCGGCAGACACAAAGTGAACGGAACGATTCGCATCGAAGCGCCCAATCCCGAAACGGTTGTCGGCAAATTCAACATGGTGATGAGCGAAGGACCGAACACCATGACAATGAAATTCGCCATGCACGGGCACTGGCTCGGCGCGGACTGTGGAAACGTGAAGTCGGATGATTAAAATAGTTCGTCGGTAGTCCGTACCCGAACCGACGCCTTAGTGACGGCACGACACAGGCTCCGCGCACGGTTCGGAACGACTCCGAGGCGTTTCGGCCGCCGGAGCGCGATGCGCGCTATATCGAATCCCCGCTGAGCGGAATCCGGTTCAACCGTCCTCTTAGCGATAACGCCCGGTCGTGCCGGGGCCGCCCAACGGATTGAACAGCCGGTTGGCGTCTTCGTAAAAACTTGCGCCTGGCGATTGCTGCCGGCCATGAAACTGCAGCGTGCCGCCGCCGATTTCGACTTTGTTGTCGGTCCCTTTGAACCGCGACTCTGGGCTCGTCAGATCGAGATTCGAGGCGCCGTCGCGGCTGACGCTGTTGGCGCCCTCGAATGTGAATGCTTGCGCCGCCGGAAGCGGTAGCGCCAGGAGCATCAGCGCAGAGGCGGACACGGCGAAGCACAATGGCAGCAAACGTTTCATGACGTCCTCAGGCGTGTTGTCGAGCAACGGTGATCTAAAGCACCAAGCCGAGCGGGGCCGAGAGTCTGGTGATTTCGGCCGATTTGCAAGTTAATTCGAGTCTTGGCGCTTTTACGGCTGCCCCGTGACCTTGTTACATACCTTGTTCTGAGAGCGCCGATCTGACTCGTCTGCGCCAAGCCAGTACCACCCCAAGCAAAACCGCCGGCCTTACAGCCGGCGGCTGGCGCTACGTTTTGTTGCCGGAGAGCCGCGCTCCCCGGGCACAGCAAAGCCTTCTCAAGATACGCCGGAGGCCTAGTGGACGCTTACGGACGTCTGCCGCAAACGCGTTATTTCATCCTTCACCTGCAACTTGCGACGCTTGAGTTCTCTTACTTTGAGATCATCCACCGCCGGGTGGGTGAGGTATTCGTTGATCTCGTCTTCCAGTGCCTGATGCCGCTTTTCGAGCTCCGCAAGGTGCGATTGCATCGACATTTAGGATGTCTCCTCAATCCGTGGCTCCCTGATAGACATAAGTTTACACCAGAGTCGCAGCAAGAGCGACCTGCGTCGTAAGCGCGCGTTCCATAACGATGCGTGATGCCGCAATAATCCGTTCCTTCATAGGAACTTGTCGCAGGGTGAAACAGGGCTGTGGAAAGCGGGAGAAATCTGTCAATAATCGGACAATCCGCCTCAACCCATCGGCGAGGCGTCATAACCCCCGGTAGCGATGACCAAAGAGGAAGAGCAAGAGTTGCGCGAGCAGCTGGCGCGGCTGCTGCAGGAACACCGCGATCTCGATGCTGCGATTGAAGCGCTCGCCGAATCGCCAGGGTCGGACTTGATCCAGGTGCAGCGGTTGAAGAAGCGCAAGCTGGTGTTGCGCGACAAGATTCGACAGATCGAAGATCAGCTCACGCCCGATATTATTGCGTGACCGCCGGTCCCGGGTCGCGGTTCGCAACGTTCCGAATATCCGCATCACTTCAGGATTAAGACGTGGAGCGTCCTAAGCCCGCCTCTCTTTCTTGCGCGCATACATCGCCTTGTCTGCCGCCGCGATGATGGCTGCGGGCGAGCCACTTGGCCGCAGCGGCACGCAGCCGGCGCTGGCACCGACCGAGAGACGCGCTTTGCCGTGCGCGATGTTTGTCTCGGCCAGGATCGCCTCGAGATTGCACGCTTTCGCCGCCGCGTGTGGAGGGCTCACATTCCACAGCAGGACGGCAAACTCATCACCACCGAGCCGGCCCACCACGTCCGAAGCACGGATGTGACGCGTGAGCGCCCGGGCGACCGCTTTGAGCAGCGCATCGCCGGCGGCATGACCGTGGCGATCGTTGACGGCCTTGAAGCCGTCGAGGTCGATGTAGATCAGCGCAGCGCCGGTGCCGTATCGCTTGATGTAGGCGATTGCGCGCGCAAGCACCCGCGTAAAGCCGCGGCGATTGAGAATGCCGAGCAGAGGGTCGATATCCTCGCGCGCCTTGAGTTCGTTGATGCGCTCTCGCGCGGCAACAAGCTCGGCCTTCAGCCGCTTGATTTCGGCGCGCAACGCCGCAAGCGATCGACCGTCCGATTTTGCCGTGCGCCTTGGTCGCACGCGCCGCTTCGTTGTTGCCACCCCAGCCCTCGCGGGAATCACTCGTCCAAGCGCCAGCATATAAGCCTCGTTTCGCCTTGCCACGAGGGCCTCGCAACCTATAATCCGCCGCTTCCTTTCGGATGGGGCCCGAATCGGGGCGCGCATGGCTTCAGCAAAACCGGTCGCGATCATTATGGGTAGCCAGTCCGACTGGCAGACCATGAAGCATGCCGCCGACACGCTTGATGCGCTGAAGATCGGGTATGAGACGCTAATCGTCTCCGCCCATCGCACGCCGAAACGGCTTTATGATTTCGCGCATTCAGCGCGCGACAAAGGATTTAAAGTGGTGATCGCCGGCGCCGGTGGCGCGGCGCACCTTCCCGGCATGACGGCTTCGATGACGCCGCTTCCGGTCTTCGGCGTACCGATGAATACGCATGCGCTCGAAGGCAAGGACTCGCTGCTATCGATCATGCAGATGCCGGCCGGCGTGCCGGTCGGCACACTCGCGATCGGCAAGCCGGGCGCCATCAATGCGGCCCTGCTTGCCGCCGCCGTGCTGGCGCTCTCGGATAACAAGATCGCCAGTCGCCTTGACGCCTGGCGGGCGCGGCAGACCAGGGCCGTGGCAAAACGACCGAAGAATTGATGATAAGCGCAGCAGCTTGCGACGGTGCGGTCCGCTCTTCCTTGTGCGAAGGGTTCAGAGCCGGAGGGGATTACGCCTTAATGCGGCCAGAACTACCCCCCTCCCCAGCCCTCCCCCACAGGGGCAAAGAACGTAGTTCGCAGCAGGCGTCTCGTGCCGCCGTCATCGTTTACACACGCGAGTGCGAGTTGTGCTGAGGCCCGGCGCCACCATCGGAATCCTCGGCGGCGGGCAGCTCGGCCGCATGCTTGCTCTTGCCGCCGCGCCACTCGGATTCAAGTGCCACATCTATTCGCCGGAGCGCGATTCCTGCGCTTTCGAGGTTGCGCGCCATAGCACCTGCGCTCCCTACGACAATGAAATGGCGCTCAATCGCTTCGCGCGCTCGGTCGACGTCGTCACGTATGAGTTCGAAAACGTGCCGGCGCAGACAGCCACCTATGTCGCCGCGCGCAAGCAGGTGCTTCCCGATCCAAAGGTGCTGGAGACCACGCAAGATCGTCTGATCGAAAAGGATTTCATCAGGGACCTGAGGATCGCAACGACGCCCTACGCCCCAGTGCACAGTGCCGCGCAGCTCGCCGACGGCATTGCTGCGGTTGGCTTGCCCGCCGTGCTCAAGACGCGCCGGCTCGGCTACGACGGCAAGGGCCAGATAAAAATCGGAAAAGAAGACGATCCGGCCGCGGCCTGGCGCGCCGTCAAGAACGCGCCTTCGATTCTCGAAGGCTTTATCGATTTCGAGTGCGAGGTTTCCGTCGTGGCGGCGCGCTCGCGCGAGGGTAAAACCGAGTGCTTTGACGTCACGGAAAACGAGCATCGCGACCACATTCTGAAAATCTCTCGTGCTCCGGCAAAAATTCCTGCGGCGCTTGCAGCGGAGGCGCGCAGCATCGCGCAGCGTATCGCCAATGCTTTGGACTACGTCGGTGTGCTCGCGGTCGAGATGTTCGTCACGCGCAACGGCAAACAGAGAAAACTTCTGGTCAACGAAATCGCGCCGCGGGTGCACAATTCCGGGCATTGGACGATGGACGGTGCCACGGTGTCGCAATTCCAGCAACATATCCGCGCCGTAGCCGGTCTGCCGCTGGCGAAGCCGATCACGCTCGGCCGGAGCGAGATGACGAATCTGATCGGCAACGAGATAAACGATTACGAACGCTGGCTAAGCGTGCCCGGTGCTTCGGTCCACCTTTATGGCAAGAAGGTGGTGCGCGCCGGCCGCAAGATGGCACACGTCACGCGCGTCTGGCCGGATTAGCAATGCGGTTTGTTGCCGTTTGATGTGATCCCCTGACCCAGGCCGCCGGCTTGAATGGCGATCCACGGCCTGAACAAAACAGCCGGCGCCCCTTGCGTACACCATGCCGACAAAACGACGCAGTGGTGGTGCACTGGTCGTGGTCAAAGGCAAAGTACGCCGAGACAACGCGATTTCGGCAAGGCTTTGGCGGGTCCGAGACAGCCCTCCACTGAACAGAGGATAGAGTGGGGCCTCCGGTAAATGTCCGGAAACAATTGTGTTTACCGGATTGTCCGCTTCGCCGTCGATGACGGCGGGCAGAAAGCTTATGCATCGACCCTGCCTCCAACACCCAACACACGCGAAATCGGCTTGGCGGACGGGCTCTAGTTAGACTTTTTTCCATGAAACAAACGGTCGCGTTGCACGTTTAAAGATCGCTCCCCAATATATGTTTCCGACAGGCGAAGCGATGCGACCTTCCGTGAGAAATCCTGCGACATCGGAAACAAAATATTCGGCGCCTGGAGCCGACGAGAGTTGGGACCTTGTCGACGAGGCCTCTTGGGAGTCGTTTCCCGCCAGCGATCCTCCTGCCTGGATCGCAGTCAAATCGAAAATAACTAGATCGACGCAAGCGGATACCGTGTCCTCGCAAGAGACCATGTCCGCATGATCTCGCTTGCGGCCAAATTAAAAAAAGGGCTGCTGCCATGAGTGTATCGGACGTGACAAATGGTTTAGCCGCTACCACGCACCCAACGGGATGGCGGCGCTATGTGTATTCGACGAATCACAAAGACATCGGGACGATGTATTTGGTGTTCGCGATCGTGGCGGGAATCATTGGCGGGGCGCTGTCGGTCGTTATTCGAATGGAACTGATGTACCCCGGCCTGGAGATTTTTGGCGATCCGCACGAATACAACGTGTTCGTCAGCGGCCATGGGCTCGTGATGATTTTCTTTGCGTTGATGCCTGCGATGATGGGCGGATTTGGCAATTGGTTGGTGCCGCTTATGATCGGCGCGCCGGACATGGCCTTTCCGCGGATGAACAACATCTCGTTCTGGCTGCTGCCTGCTGCCTTCAGTCTGCTGATCATTTCATTCTTTGTTGAGGGCGAGCCTGGAACGCTTGGCGGCGGCACCGGCTGGACGCTTTACGCCCCATTGTCGACCAGCGGGCATCCTGGCCCAGCAGTCGATTTCATGATCCTGGCACTGCACCTTGCCGGTGCTTCATCAATTCTGGGGGCGATCAATTTCATCACGACCATCTTCAACATGCGCGCCCCGGGGATGAGCATGCACAAAATGCCGCTCTTTGTCTGGTCGGTACTTGTGACGGCATTCATGCTGCTACTTGCGCTTCCAGTGCTTGCCGGTGCCCTCACAATGCTACTGACCGACCGCAACTTCGGAACGACGTTCTTCAATCCGGTCGGCGGGGGCGATCCACTTCTTTACCAGCACCTGTTCTGGTTCTTCGGCCATCCAGAAGTCTACATCATGATTCTGCCTGGCTTCGGTATGATCAGCCAGGTTGTCTCGACCTTCAGCCGCAAGCCGGTCTTCGGCTATCTCGGGATGGCTTACGCGATGGTCGCAATTGCCGGAATCGGCTTTGTGGTGTGGGCGCACCACATGTTCACTGTCGGCCTGTCGCTCACCGCACAATCCTATTTTGTTGCAGCCAGCATGGTGATCGCCGTTCCCACCGGAGTGAAGATTTTTTCGTGGATCGCGACCATGTGGGGCGGCTCCATCGAGTTTCGCACGCCGTTGCTCTGGGCAGTCGGGTTCATTCTCGTTTTCACAATCGGCGGCGTTACGGGCCTCGTCGTGGCGAATGCCGGCGTCGATCGAGTTCTGCACGATACGTACTACGTTGTTGCCCATTTCCACTACGTTCTGTCGCTCGGTGCTGTATTCTCGATCTTTGCGGGCTGGTACTATTGGTTCCCGAAATTCACCGGCTACATGTACTCGGAAACGATCGGCAAGCTGCACTTCTGGGTTACGTTCATCGGAGTCAATCTCGTATTCTTCCCGCAGCATTTTCTTGGCCTCGCCGGTATGCCAAGGCGAACCGCCGATTACCCGGATGCTTTCGCAGGATGGAATTTCGTCTCTTCGATCGGCGCATACATTTCGGCTCTCGGGTTGTTAATCTTTCTCTTCGGGGTTGCCTGGGCGTTTATTCGAAAAGAAAGAGCTGCCGATAATCCATGGGGTCCCGGCGCCACAACGCTGGAGTGGACCTTGTCTTCTCCACCGCCGTTCCATCAATTCAATACGCTGCCCCGCATCAGGTAATTTGATTGCCGGCCGGCTCGAGCGGCCGGAGCATTCGCGCGAGACGCTGACCACTGCGCTGGCGATTGCTGACAAGCAGATGGCGACGAAATCCTGGGCGGCGGGCGACGCGTTCAGCATGGCCGATTGCGCCGCCGCCCCACCTCTTTTCTATGTCAACATGGCGATCCTGCCGCTTGGCGGCCGCTACGATAACCTGGCTGCTTATCTCGAGCGCATGATGCAACGGCCGTCATACGCACGCGCGCTAAAAGAAGCGGAGCCGTTTTTCCAATACCTGCCGCGCTGACGCCGGTATTCTGCCTACCGCAACAACGCCGCGGTCGTGTCGCAATTCTTAAAGACCGCGACCGTAACGGTGTCCCTTCACGGCGGTGGCAGTGTCCTTGAGCGTCGCCTTGAGCGTGAAGTCACTCCGCATCATCTCGAACAATGCGACGCAGCGCTCGATCCTGAGCGCACGGAGAACGATCGTGTGCAGCACCAGCGCTTCGACCGTGGCAATGGCTCCTTGAGGACAGCTTCGACTTCCTCCGGCCTCGGCGCGATGCGGATGACTAGGGGGCGCATCTCAAGCACGAGGCCGAGCTCCGCCGTCGGCACGATGAGCCGCCAGTCGTCCTCCGCAACCCGGCTGTTGAAGATCGCAGCAGGCTCCCGCGCGAGCGGAGCCTGCTCGGTGCGGAAGCCCGCACCGCCGCGCGCTCGGCACAGAGCTCGCGGCAACCGTGCGGCGCAGCAGGTTATCGGCCCGGCGCGTTGGCCGACGTCGCGGCGGGCGTCCTGAGCAGCCTGGCTGATTGAGGTCGCGGTAAACGTCTGCGCCGGGCAAAACGCAGGACCAGGGATTCGGCCGCCGCAAGGTGGCTCCCCATGCGCAGCAGGCACTGTCTTCGATCGACCTGGCGGCACGGATTGTCATCCGGGGCAACCATCGCGCTCTCCAGACGTTAGAGCAGGCGGTCGATGCCTCAAAGACGGCCAATGGTGGACTCTTAACCACTTATCTGCTAGAGCCGCGCGACTCATAAGCCCGCCTACGCGGGCTTTTCGACCCCCAAACCCCGGCCGAGTAACAACAGAGGAGCAAGCGTGCAGGTTCTCGTTCGCGACAACAACGTCGATCAAGCCCTCAAGGCGCTCAAGAAGAAGATGCAGCGCGAGGGTATTTTCCGCGAGATGAAGCTTCGCGGCCATTACGAAAAGCCATCTGAAAGGAAAGCTCGCGAAAAGGCGGAAGCAATCCGCCGCGCCCGCAAGCTCGCGCGCAAGAAGATGCAGCGCGAAGGCCTGTTACCGGTCAAAGCAAAGCCGGCGGCTGGTGCAGGCGGTTCTGGCGGCCGGGGCGCGCCACGGCATTTCGGCTGATCAGAGCGATTAGGCCGCAAGCCGGTTAAGCTTAGCGTGGCGCGGGCGGATTGGGCCCGCGCTTGTTGTTTTGGGGGCCGGCGCTGCTGTCGAACCGACGCCGTATTTCAGCGGCAATCATCCCGGAATTCCGATCATCCGATGCGAAGCACCCCCAACCAGCGGCACAGCACAAGGCGCATGCGGAGGCTCCCGCACCCTTACCTGTGCGGTCTCCTGCTGGCCGTCTCGCTCGGCGGTTGCTCGACCATCAGCGGGGCGCTGACGGCCGGCGCACCTGAAAGCGAAGACGCGGCCTATGTCGGATCTCCAGCAAATATCGAATCGCTGACCGACGTGGTGCGGCGCAATCCGAACGATCCGCAGGCCTACAACATGCGTGGATCGGTCCTCGGCGAATCCGGCCGCTACCCGGAAGCGCTTGCGGACTTCAACAAGGCGATCAGCATCGATCCGAACTACGCCCAGGCCTACTCGAACCGCGGACTGGTGTACCGCGAGACCGGCAAGCTCGACCTCGCCCTTGCCGACTACAACAAATCTCTGTCAATCGACCCAAACTATGCATCGGCCTACGTCGGCCGCGGAATGATTTACCGCCTGCAGAACAAGCCACTTCTTGCCTTGCAAGATTTCAATAAGGCAATTCTGCTGCGCCCCGACAACGCGGAGGCCTACTACGATCGCGGTCTGCTCTATCAAGGCAAACACCAGCACAGCTATGCGATCGACGATTTCACGACCGCAATCGGGCTCACCCAGCAAAAGTCCGCGCCGTACATCGCGCGCGGATTGAGCTACATTGCCATCAACAACTATAAAGATGCCGCCAGCGATCTCGATCAGGCAGTGACGATCGATCCGCAAAACGTGCAAGCCTGGCTCAGCCGAGGCCTTGCCTACGAGCGCCTCGGCGACAAGAAGAAGGCTGCCGGTTCCTATGCCCGTGCGATGAACATCGAGCAGAACAACGCCGCCGCGCGCGCCGGCTTCGAGCGTGTTGGCGGCAAGTTCGGTGAGGCGTATCCGACGTTTTAGGGTGTCAGGTTACGCTGAATTGCCGCTTGTCCTCGCGGCCTACATCTATCCACCAAGGAACAGCCGGCTCACGTCCGGATTGGCCAGCACGACGGTCTTGCCTTCCGTGTGCTGAAGATCGGCAAGAATATCGAACACCCTGTTGATGAAACGCGGCTCAAGTCCGATCGACGGTTCATCGACCAGCAGAATCTGCGGATCCATCACGAGCGCGCGGCTGATTTCGAGCAGCCGCCGCTCGCCGCCGGAAGCCGTATCTTCAGATATCGCCGCCGAGACGAAAATGTTCCGCCAAAAACTTTTTAACCGCGTCTATTGCGCCATATTGATCGAGGTTGACGTGGCCGCCGGAAGGAAAACGCACGAATTGCTTCGGTTCATCTGCCAAAGCAAACAACCGCTCGCCGAGGCCGATGGGCACGATGCGGTCCTGCTCGCCATGCAGAACCAATAGTGGCGCCTGCACTCTCGCGATGCGTTCGTCGGACCGGAACGCATCCCGGATCAGCCAGCGCACCGGTACATAAGGGTATGCGGCAGCACCAATATCCGCTGCCGACGTAAACGGCGCGTCCAGAACGAGCGCGCCGACCGGGTGTTCCGCCGCGAGCGCCACGGCAACAGCGGCACCAAGCGATTCACCGAACAATAGATACGATTCGGCGTAACGCGCGCAGCGGCGAAATCGTAAGCCGCGCGCGCGTCAAGCAGCAGGCCTTTCTCGGTCGGCCGTCCGCTCGACCCACCGTAGCCGCGATAACACAACGCCAGCAGCCCAATACCACCGGCAATGAGCGCACGGAAACGATCGACGCGCAGATCAAGACCGCCGGCATTGTCTTGAAAGTAGATGGTGAGCGGATTCTCATCATGCGGCGCGACGTACCACGCAACAAGCCGCTCTCCGTCGCCGCTTGTGATCTGGATTTCTTTTGCTTCAGGCAGGCCGCACGCCGCCGGCGCCGCGCAGCGAGGGCCTGGAAAATACATAAGCCGTCGCTGAAAAGCGAACATCAACGCCAGCAGGCCGCAATAGGCGACGGCCAGCGCGATCAACAGCCATCCTAGAAAATTCATGCGCCGTCATAGCACGAGGAATAAATTGCTGCGCTCAATCCAGCGGAAATGCCATGGTCGAGAGCAGCGCAAGCTCGGCCTGGCGGCTGTCCAGCCTCGTATGTTGCACGACGATCGGCACATTCGAGATGATGACACTGGAATAATCGGTGTTTGTGGGGATAGGCGCTGGGTCTTTGAACTCGTTGAAGCGCAAATGCCGCGTGCGCCGCGCGCCGACATTGAACACATACGGGCCGACAGGCTCGCGATCGGCGAAGTAAATTGTAATCTCCACGCGCGCATCGGTGTCCCCCGCGTTGAGAATGCACACGGTCTCATGACTCAACATCTCGCGGCTTTTCGTCGGTGAATCGGGCGGAATGTATCCCTCTGCAATGGCCCACATACGTCGTCCAATCGCATTCGGCATATGATCTTCTCCAATTTATCAGTCGGCCCTCGCCCGCGATAAACGCCCTACCACAATGTTGGTTGCGCGACAGCGCGACATCAAAACGCGGCGCAGACCGGCGCCATCGCGATGCCGACGGATTGCTGCCGGAAGCGTCGCTTGTACGCTACTGCTACCGCATCGATTTGGTCGCGCGTTGCGGCGTTGTCTTCCGCCACTACAACAACGATTTTCGTCGGCTCGCGGATCGTCGTGTTGCCGCGCGGATCGCGCCAGCGGCCACGCCCGTCAATCACGGTGAGGCCGTCGGGGAAACGCGGTGATAATTCGCGCTCGACAAATCGCGTCCACTGACGCTCGCTGACGATGGACTTGGTGCCGATTTTGTGTCCAAAAAACAGCTCGGTCCGCAGCATCGGCTTCAATGGCGGCCGGCAGGCAATGGCCTGCGCCGCGGCCGTACCGGTTTGCGCGAGCAGGCTGATGACCATACAGCACTTCAGCAATCGCATCGAAAAATGATAGCACGAGGCTCATGAGTCGAACGCTTTTCATCCGCCCTGCCATACCCGCAGACGACGACGCCATCTGGGCAATCCTCGAGCCGACATTTCGTGCCGGAGAGACGTATCCCGTTCCGCGCGACATCGATCGCGCCAGCGCCCTCGCCTACTGGCATACGCCGGGCCACGAAGTGTTCGTGGCCGAGAACGAAGGGACCATCCTTGGCACGTACTATCTGCGCGCCAACAATCGCGGCGGTGGAGCGCATGTCGCGAATTGCGGCTATATCGTTGCGCCGAACGCATCTGGCCGCGGGATCGCGCGCGCCATGTGCGAGCACTCGCTCGATCACGCGCGCAAACGTGGCTTCCGCGCCATGCAGTTCAACTTCGTTATTTCGTCGAATGCCCGTGCGGTGAGGCTGTGGCAATCGTGCGGGTTTAAAATCGTGGGTACGCTGCCGGCCGCATTCGAGCACCCCACGCGCGGCTTCGTTGATGCGTATGTTATGGTGCGCGCGCTTTGACGCATTCGCGGGAGCCGCAACAGTTCATGCCCGCAAAGACTCCCTGGGGATCGGTCGCCGCGCTGCTCGCCGCCGGCGTGATCGTTGCGCTGCAGATCGGCAAGGCGATCATCGCGGTGCCCGTGCTGCAAAAAGACCTGGGTCTCTCGCTCACATTCGCCTCCTCGATCATCGGCGCCTATGGCCTGATCGGTGCCTTCGGCGGCCTTCCGGCCGGCATCGCCATATCGTTGTTCAGCGCGCGCAAGGCGTTGCTGGCGGGCTTGATCGCGTGCGGAGCCGGTAGTCTCGCCGGCGCCGCAGCGTCGAGCGGGGCGGTGCTGATCGCAACGCGCGTGGCGGAGGGCTGCGGCTTTCTCGTAGCCGTCATCGCCATTCCGCGCCTGCTGCGCAGCATCGCCGCTCCGCACGACAGTGAAATCGTGCTCGCGCTATGGGGCGCTTACATGCCGGTGGGCTCGCTGGTGATGATGCTTATCGGGCCGCATCTCATCGCTTTCGGCTGGCAAGCGATGTGGATCGTCAACGGCGCAGTCGTGCTCGGCTATGCGCTGTTTCTGCTTGCATTTGACTTCAGGGAGCCGGCTGCAGCGAGCACGATGAAGCAGACAGGCGGCAATATCCGCGCAGTATTCGCCGCGCCCGGGCCGCCGCTACTGGCCTGCCTTTTTGGACTCTACACCTTTCAATATGCTGCGATGACGGGACTGCTGCCGGTATTGCTGATCGAGCGCCTGCATCTTTCAATCGCACACGCCGGCGCCGTCGTGGCGATCACGGTTGCGGCCAATGCTCTCGGTAATGCGTCGGCGAGCGCGCTGCTGCGCTTCGGCGTGCCGTTCTGGGCAATTGCAGCGGGCGGGTTTTCTTTTGCATCGGGCGCAGGCTTCGCCGTTTTCACGGATGCGTTGCCGCTTGTGGCCGTCGCGGCACTTGCCTCGGCAAGTCTCGCGCTGACCGGCATGATTCCAGCTTCCATCTATGCGGCCTCGCCGAAATTCGCAGCGGGGCCCGCCGTGCTCGCTATCGCGCTCGGCTTCATCACGCAGGCGAGCAATATCGGCAATCTCTTGGGGCCTCCAACGATGGCGGCTGTGATCGATGCGTTCGGCTGGGGCCGCGCGCCGCTCCTGTTCGCCGCCGTCACGGGGAGTGGTGTCGCGATATCGTTGCTGCTGCGGAAATTGACGAAACGATAAGGGCCTGGAAACGCCGGCTTACATCGCCTTGACGATACTTTCCGTCATCTTTTTGGCGTCGCCGAGCAGCATCATGGTGTTGTCGCGATAGAACAGCGGATTATCGATGCCGGCATAGCCGGACGCGAGCGACCGTTTGATGAACATCACGGTGCCCGCCTTCCAGACTTGCAGCACCGGCATGCCGTAGATCGGCGACTTCGGGTCTTCTTCCGCCGCCGGGTTGGTCACGTCGTTGGCGCCAATGACGAAGGCGATGTCGGCCTGCGCAAATTCGGAGTTGATGTCCTCGAGCTCGAACACCTCGTCGTAAGGCACGTTTGCTTCGGCGAGCAGCACATTCATGTGGCCGGGCATGCGGCCGGCGACCGGATGGATCGCGTATTTGACCTCCACACCGTCTTTCTTGAGCTTGTCGGCCATCTCGCGTAGCGCGTGCTGCGCCTGTGCGACCGCCATGCCGTAGCCGGGCACAATGATGACCTTGGAGGAATTCTTCAAAAGATAAGCAGCGTCCTCCGCCGAGCCAAGCTTCACCGGCTTCTGCTCGCCCCCACCTGACGGTCCCGCCGTCTCACCACCGAAACCGCCGAGGATGACCGAGACGAAGCTGCGGTTCATCGCGTTGCACATGATGTAGGAGAGGATCGCGCCGGATGAGCCCACGAGCGCACCGGTAATGATCAGCGCCGTATTGCCGAGCGTGAAGCCGATGCCGGCTGCCGCCCACCCCGAGTACGAGTTGAGCATCGAGATGACGACCGGCATATCGGCGCCGCCGATTGGCACGATGATGAGAACACCGAGGGCGAGCGCAAGCGCCACGATGATCCAGAACTCGGCTGCGCTCTGGTGCAGGTAGAAGCTGACGATGAAGAAGATGAGCGCGATACCCAGCGCGATATTGATGGCGTGGCGCGCAGGGAGGATGATCGGCTTGCCGCTCATGCGCGCCGAGAGTTTCAGGAATGCGATCACCGAACCGGTAAAAGTGATGGCGCCGATGGCGGCGCCGAGCGACATCTCGATCAGGCTCTGGGGATGAATATTGCCATGCGATCCAATGCCGAACGCCGCAGGCGCATAGTACGCGCCCGCCGCGACCAGCACCGCCGCCATACCAACGAGAGAGTGGAATGCAGCCACCAATTCGGGCATCGACGTCATCGGCACGCGGCGCGCGATCACTGCGCCGATGCCGCCGCCGATCGCAATGCCACCGATCACCAGTCCCCACGCAACAGCGCTCGCCGGCGGATGCGAAGCAAGCGTTGTGCCGACGGCGATCGCCATGCCGATCATGCCGAACAGGTTGCCGCGCCGGCTTGTGTCAGGACTCGACAATCCGCGCAACGCGAGGATGAAGAGGACGCCGGCAGCGAGATAAAGCAGCGCCACGAGATTGGGGGTCATGGGTGCTCCCCAATGACTGTCATCATCCGCAAAAGCGGGTGGCCCAGTAATCGCAAAAGCATCGTTTCAATCGAGACGCTGCTGCGTACTGAATGCCCCGCCTTCGCGGGGGATGACAGCGAAATAAAATTTAAGTCGCCCATCGCCGCCGTCACTTCTTTTTCTTCTGATACATCCCCAGCATCCGCTGCGTGACCAGAAAGCCCCCGAAGATGTTGATCGATGCAAAGATGAGCGCAACGAAGCCGAGCGCGCGCGACACCATTGGTCCGTTATCGTTGGCAACAAGGCCGACGCCAACCGCAAGCAGCGCGCCGACGACGATCACGGACGAGATCGCGTTGGTAACGGACATCAGTGGCGTGTGCAGCGCCGGCGTCACCGACCACACGACGTAGTAACCGACGAACACCGCCAGCACGAAGATCGACAAGCGGAAGACGAAGGGATCGACGGCGGTGGCGAGTTGGTCCATGTCGTCTCTCCTATTCTTTCAGTTCGGGTTGCGCCGAAGGCGCAAACCCGGAATGCAAGCGTTTGGTCAGAGCCATCATCTGGATTTCGGGTCCAGCACTGCGCACCGTCGCGGATTGATGGCTGCTATGTCGTAGCCACGTCATCATCACGCCGCGCTCTTCGGCTGGAAATTCGGATGGACGACCGCGCCGTCGCGCGTCAGCAACGTGCCTTTGACGATCTCGTCATCCCAGCTGATCGCGAGCGTTTTTGTTTTCTTGTCGATCAAGGTTTCGAGAAACGTAAGCAGATTTTTCGCGTAAAGGGCGGACGCCGACGCTGCGAGACGCCCGGGCACGTTGAGGTAGCCGACGATCTTGACGCCATCCACCTGCACGACCTTGCCGGGCTCCGCGCCCTCCACATTGCCGCCGCGCTCAATCGCGAGATCGACGATCACCGACCCGGGTCGCATCGAAGCCACCATTTCCTTCGACACCAACTTCGGCGCGGGGCGCCCGGGAATGAGCGCGGTCGTTATGACGACGTCCTGTTTCTTGATGTGCTCGGCGATAAGGGCCGCCTGTTTGGCCTGGTACTCCTTCGACATTTCCTTGGCGTAGCCGCCGGCCGTCTGCGCGTTTCTGAATTCCTCGTCTTCGACCGCAAGAAATTTTGCACCGAGGCTTTCGACCTGCTCCTTGGTGGCAGGCCGCACATCGGTCGCGGTGACGATCGCGCCGAGACGGCGCGCAGTGGCTATTGCCTGCAGTCCCGCAACGCCGACACCCATGATGAAGACTTTCGCCGCCGGCACGGTTCCGGCCGCCGTCATCATCATTGGAAAGGCGCGGCCAAATTCTTCCGCCGCATCGATAACGGCCCGGTAGCCGGCAAGATTTGCCTGGCTCGACAGCACGTCCATCGACTGGGCGCGCGTGATGCGCGGCATCAATTCCATCGCGAACGCAACAAGCCCGGCATCGGCTATCTGCTTGAGCGCGGCCTCGTTGCCATACGGGTCCATCATTGCGATGACGAGCGCGCCTTTCTTGTAGGTCGCAAGCTCGGACGAGGACGGCCGCCTCACCTTCAGTACGACATCGGCGCCTTTGACCGCGCCTGCCGTGACCGCTGCGCCGGCCGCTTGATAGTCGGAATCGGGAATTCCCGAGCGAACGCCTGCGCTCTGCTCGACCGCGACCTCCGCGCCAAGCGATACCATCTTCTTGACCGTATCGGGCGTTGCCGCGACGCGTGGCTCAAGAGGATCGGATTCGGCTGCAATCGCAATCTTCATAAAGGTTCGAACAGGAAGGCCACTATGGAGGGACTGCAACGGTCCCAGCTACTATCGGACGAACCGCCGACGCGGGCACTAGACGAGGAAATAGGCCATCAGGCACAGGATCACGACGATCACAATCAGGTGCCATTTCACCAGCTTGAGGAACATCTTATAGGTGCCCTCGTGCGCCGCGTAGTCATTGCCTGAGGCGGTCGCGTATTCGACCGTGCCGTGATCGGCCATCGTGATTCTCCAATCGCTTTCCGACCGGGAATTAGCGCACTTGCGGCGCGAGAGCAACGGCAAGTCGCCCGGTCAGGGCTGCACTGGGGATTCGAGGCCAACGGCTTTGAGCGCGGCCTTTTGCCGCCGGGCGACGCCGGCGACCGAGAAATCCTCAATCGCCTCGTTAAAGAGCTTGTGGAAATTGAGCTCAGCCGCCAGATGCAGGAATACGGCGCCGAGCCCGACCGCGGCACGATCCATGAACACGAACTCGCGCGGGACTTTCACAGGACCTTTGGTTTTCAGCGCCTGATGCACGCGAAAAGCTTCGCGCCGCCCGTACTCCGACGGCTTCACCCCGTCGGCAATGGTGCGTACACGGTCGTCGAGCAGCGGGCCGTAAATGAAGCGCGCCCAGATGTTAAGCGCTTCAATCAGGTCGCGGGTGAGCCGCTTGAAGCCCCACGTCTCATAGGCGTGCACGATCAGGTCGTCGTCGCCCCGCTCGAGCCCGCGGTAAAGATCGACGACACCACCAACGAAACTCGGCGGGAAAATCCGAATGCAGCCGTAATCGAGCAGGTTGATGCCGGCCGGCTTCTTCTTTTCATCGAAGACCGTGTAATTGCCGAGATGCGGATCGCCGTGAATGACGCCGAAACGGCTGAACGGAAACCACCAGGCCGCGAACATCGCCGTGCCAAGCTTATTGCGGACGGCGAGCGCGTCATCTTTGTGCGCGAGCAGCTTGCGGCCTTCAAGCCAGTCAAGCGTGAGCAATCTGCCGGTCGATAATTCCGGCCACACGTCGGGGACGCGGATCGCCTCGTGATCCTTGAGCATCGCGCGGTAAAGCGCGACGTGCTTGGCTTCCCGATGGTAGTCGAGCTCCTCGCGCAGGCGCGCGCCGATCTCCTTCGCGATCTCGGTCGTGTCGATTGCCGTGTCGAAGCGGCGGCGGATCGCGAACAGCAGCTGCAGCTGCTTCAGATCGGCTTCGACCGCCGACTGCATGTCGGGGTACTGCAGCTTGCACGCGAGCGCCTTGCCGTCGAGCGAGGTCGCGCGGTGCACCTGCCCGAGCGACGCCGCCGCGGCCGGATGATGCTCGAAACTTGCGAATTTCTTCTGCCAGTCGGCCCCAAGCTCGGCGGTCATGCGGCGTTTGACGAAGGCCCAGCCCATCGGCGGCGCCTCGCTTTGCAGCTTAATCAGTTCATTGGCGTATTCTGGCGGCAGCGCGTCCGGAATGGTGGCGAGCAGCTGCGCCACCTTCATGATCGGCCCTTTCAGCCCGCCGAGCGCGGCCGCAAGCTCAAATGCATTGGCCGCACGATCGAGGCCAAACCCGAAAAGGCGCGCGCCCGCCATGCGCGCGGCAATGCCGCCGACATTGGTGCCGACACGCGCATAGCGCCGCGCGCGGGCGGAGAAGCGGTTTTTTTCGGGGTCGGCCGAAGACATCGTTACGATCAACTCGCACGGACTGAACTATGCTATCTAGTGTCGATCGCACGGTAATCAAAGGCGGGCGATTTCAGGATTTCGGTTGGTTGTCCTTGATCCAGCGCGCGGTCTCAAAGCCGCACGTTTGGTACCGTCAACAAATATCCACAACGCCGAAGGTCAAGAAAATTCAGCCCTTTTCCATGCTCTCTAATTCGTCGATCAAATTCGCGATGACCGACAGCCCACCGTCCCAGAAGGTCGGGTCACGCGCATCGAGCCCGAAGGGCGCGAGCAACTCGGAATGGTGTTTGGTGCCGCCGGCGGAAAGCATTTCCAGGTAGCGCTCGGCAAATCCTGAGGCCGATTTTTCGTAGACCGCATAAAGTGAGTTTACCAGGCAATCACCAAACGCATACGCGTAAACGTAAAAAGGTGAATGGATGAAGTGCGGAATGTAGGTCCAGAATGTTTCATAGCCGGCCTTCAATTCAATCGCAGGGCCGAGGCTCTCGCTCTGCACCGACATCCACAATTCGCAAATCTTGTCCGACGTCAGTTCGCCGTTGCGGCGCTCCAGATGCACCTTGCGCTCGAACGTGTAGAACGCAATCTGCCGCACCACCGTGTTGATCATGTCCTCGACTTTTGCCGCGAGCATCGCCTTGCGCTGTTTCTTGTCGGTGGTCTGCGCCAGCAATTTGCGGAACGTCAGCATCTCGCCGAACACGGATGCGGTCTCCGCAAGCGTCAGCGGTGTCGGCGCCATCAGCGGCCCGTTCGGCGCGGCCAGCACCTGATGCACGCCGTGACCCAATTCATGCGCGAGCGTCATCACGTCGCGCGGCTTGCCCTGATAATTGAGCAATACATAAGGATGTGCCGACGGCACGGTCGGATGAGCGAACGCGCCCGGCTGCTTTCCGGGCCGCACCGGCGCATCGATCCAGCTTTGTTCGAAGAAACGCTCGGCGATGCCGGCCATCTTGGGCGAGAACGCGCCATAGGCGGTAAGCACGGTCGCACGCGCTTCCGGCCACGGTATCGTGCGTTGCTCAACCTTCGGCAGCGGCGCATTGCGATCCCAATGCGGCAGCTTCTTCTTGCCGAACCACTTCGCTTTGAGGGCGTAATAGCGGTGCGACAGCTTCGGATACGCGGCGCGCACGGCCGAAACCAGCGCGTCGACCACCTCGCGCTCGACGCGATTCGACAGATGCCGCGCGTCAGCGACATCCTTGAAGCCGCGCCACCGATCGGAAATCTCCTTATCCTTCGCGAGCGTGTTGGTGATGAGCGTAAACGGCCGCAGGTTTTCCCTGAAGGTTTTCGCCAGCGCCTCCGCCGCCGCCTTGCGTTTCTTGCCGTCCGAATCCTGCAACAGGTTAAGCGCCGGCTCGATTGACAATTCCTTGCCGCCGATCTTGAAGCGCAGGCCCGCGACCGTCTCGTCGTACTGCCGGTTCCACGCCGCATAGGCCGTTATTGATTTTTCCTGGAAGAGCTGCTCGATGCGATCCTCCAGCTGGTACGGCTTTTCCTTGCGCACGTCCTCGATCCACGGCCGATAGTGGCCGAGCGCGGGATCAGCCATCGCTTTCTTGAGCGCATCATCATCGACGCGGTTCAATTCGAGCGTGAAGAAAAGAACGTGCAGCGACGCAGCCGTGAGGCGCTCTTGCACATCGCCGTAGAATTTGGCGCGGATGGGATCGGTGGTGTTGCCCGCATAAAGCAGCGACGCATAGGACGCGAGCCGGCCCATCAGGTCATCGAGCGCCTCGTAGCGTTTCACCGCAGCGGCGAGCGCAGCCCCGGCTCCCTCACCTGCCGCCATGTCGGCAAGCCGGCCTTTGTACGTTTGCTCGAACGCGACGCACTCGCTTTCGATTTTCTCGAGATCGGCCTTTACTGCCGGGCTGTCCATGCCGGGATAGAGATCCGCAAGATTCCATTCGGGCAGCGCACCAAGCCGCGCTACCGATTTTGCAGCGGCTTTGGGCTTGCGGTGGGCGGATCGTTTGGCGGCTGAACGAGTCGGCATCTTCACGTCCTTGTAGTGATGGAGAGCACGGAAACAGAGGCCTGCAGCATATGCTGGATCGGACTGCGTTATCCAAGACCCCGCTCCGTTCGTGAACGGCTTAACAGGCCATTAAGTCAACTCGGCGACAGTGCACCAAATCGGTACACCAGCGTCCAGGGCAGGCCATGTCTCAAGTCGTCCTTATCGTCGACGACGATCCGGTGCAGCGCCGGCTGATCGAAAATATGGTGCAGCGCTTCGGCTACGAAGCGTTGACCGCTGAAAGCGGTGACGCCGCGGTCGAGCTGCTTATCGGGCCGAGGGCCCTGCCCATCGATTGCGTCGTGCTTGACCTGGTGATGCCGGATCTCGACGGCCTCGGCGTGCTGGCGCGTATGCGCGAGGCGAGACTCGACATCCCTGTCATCGTACAAACGGCGCATGGAGGCATCGACAATGTCGTGACTGCTATGCGCGCCGGCGCGATCGATTTCGTCGTCAAACCGGCGAGTGCGGAGCGACTTCAGGTTTCCATCCGCAACGCGCTTTCTTCCAAAGCTCTTGCCGGTGAATTGCGACGGCTCAAGCGCAGCCGCGACGGTGTCCTGACCTTCGCCGATGTCATCACCCGCTCACCTGCCATGCAGGCTGTGTTGCGCGCCGCCGAAAAGGCCGCAAGCTCGGACATTCCGGCCCTGATCGAAGGCGAGTCCGGCGTCGGCAAGGAATTGATCGCGCGCGCCATCCACGGCAGCGGCGCACGGCGCGCAAAACCCTTTGTGGCCGTCAACTGCGGCGCACTGCCGGACACGCTCATCGAATCGATCTTGTTTGGCCACGAGAAAGGTGCGTTCACCGGCGCGACCGAGAAGCACACGGGCAAATTCGTCGAAGCGGATGGCGGCACACTGTTTCTCGATGAAATCAGCGAATTGCCACCGGCCGCGCAGGTCAAATTGCTGCGCGCCTTACAGGAAGGTGAAGTCGATCCGGTCGGTGCGCGCAAATCACTCAAAGTGGACGTGCGGATCGTTTCGGCGACCAACCGTGATCTCATCGCTGACGTAAAAGCCGGCCGCTTTCGCGAAGACCTGTTCTATCGCCTGCACGTTTTTCCGATCTCCGTCCCGCCTTTGCGTCAA
This sequence comes from Pseudolabrys sp., assembly GCA_035760805.1. Lineage (GTDB taxonomy): Bacteria > Pseudomonadota > Alphaproteobacteria > Rhizobiales > Xanthobacteraceae > Pseudolabrys. The sequence goes on along the minus strand of DASTSG010000002.1, from coordinate 101,519 downwards.
CGGCCCGAGGACATCCCCGAGCTCGCACGCCATTTCCTTGCTCGCTTTGCAGCTGAAGATGGAAAGCGCGTCAGCACAATCGAGGCCGATGCGCTTGCTCTGCTGACCGCATACCACTGGCCGGGCAACGTACGTCAGTTGGAAAATGCGATCTTTCGCGCCGTTGTGCTCGCCGAAGGCAATAGTATCGGTGCGAACGAACTTCCGCAGATCGCAGCGCAAGTCGATCAATCCGATGCGGCCGCCCTGATTCCGTCGATCGCGCCGATCTCGGTGCCGTCATGGCCCGGCGATGGCGTCGGCGCAGGCCGATCGACGGCGGGACCCGCGCTGGCCCTGACGAATGACAGCGGAGATGTCCGTCCGCTCGACGAAATCGAACGTGAAACGATCCGCTTCGCCATTGATCATTACCGCGGGCAAATGTCGGAAGTCGCCCGCCGTCTTCGGATCGGCCGCTCGACACTTTACCGCAAGCTTGAGGGGTTGGGCATGGATGAAAAGGCCGCTCGCCGCAGGCATCCTGTCGACGCGGATTGAATTATGGCAATCTGCGCGGAACTTTCGACGGTAATCAAATCCCTGGCCTGAGCCATTTTTTGCCACACTGCGCCGTTTAAGTCGGTGGATCGAGGGGTCCCGCACTAAGCAACCATTAACCGGTCGCGATAAAACTGCATGATTGCTGCATCCGAGAAAATGCGCCTCTCGGGGGCGGGTGTGGGCCGGCGTAGTTCGCGGAAGTTTGCAGTGTCAGTAACTCGTGCGTATCACCACAATACCGTCGTGAATTTGGCGCGCGCCACCGTGCGCCTCGGAGTTTCGGTTCTCTTTCTCATCGCGGGCGTGAATTCGCTGCAAACTGCGGTCGCGGAAGGCGACACCCGCACGCTCTCTTTCCATCACGTCCACACCGGCGAAGACATCACAGTTACCTTCAAGCGCAATGGCCGTTACGACGAAGCTGCGCTGAGAAAGCTCGATTGGTTCATGCGCGATTGGCGCAAGGAAAAATCGATCCACATGGATCCGCATCTGTTCGATCTGCTGTGGGAAGTTTATCGCGAAGTCGGCTCCAGCAAACCGATCCAGATCATCTGCGGCTATCGCTCTCCCGAAACGAACGCGATGTTGCGGCGGCGATCGTCGGGCGTCGCGAAATTCAGTGAACACACGCAAGGCCAAGCGATTGATTTCTTCATTCCCGACGCGCCACTTTCGGAGGTCCGCGCCGTCGGCCTGAAGCTGCAACGCGGCGGCGTCGGTTTTTATCCAACGTCCGGATCGCCGTTCGTGCATCTCGATACCGGCAGCGTCCGCTATTGGCCGCACATGTCGCGCGAACAGCTGGTCAAGATTTTCCCGCACGGGCGCACGGTCCATATCCCGTCCGATGGACGACCCCTCCCCGGATACGCGCTCGCGCTCGCGGACATCGAGCGGCGCGGCAGCAAGCCTTCCTCGCTGTCGCTCGACGCGGCCCGCAAAGCGGGCTCGATTTCGTCGAGTGACATTCGCGTCGCTGAGCAGCCCCGGCCTAAACACAATCTGCTCGCGCGCCTGTTCAACTTCGGAAGGGACAATGACGAGGAGAATGATGATGTGCAAAGTGAGCTGGCGACGCCGAAGCGCAGTCGTACGCCGCGGGCCATCGCAAGCCTGAAGCGCCCGGTCAAGGCGGGAGCAGGACATGTCGTGCCGCTCCCGATCGCCCGCCCGGCCGACGTGCAGGTGGCGAGCGCGGCACAATCGGCGGCGCTCAGTGCGTTCGACCGCTACCACTTCTGGAATGCGACCGCCGAGGCTCGTCCACAATCGCCGCCGGCGCTTCCGCTCGAGCTCGCGGACGTCGGCCCCGTGACGACCGGCAGCACAGAGCTTTCAGTGTTTGCATACGCCGGCAACGACGACTCTTTGCAGGCGCCGCGGATGCATCCGATGGGCACGTCGATGCCGCGCATGCAGAACACGTCGCTGATGCCCGCGGACACGCCAAATACGACCGTCATAGACAAGCAAGCACTGAAGCCGGGCCGCGCGATGCACACTGCGTTGGGCCTGACAGACGACCCGTGGCTGCGGGCGATCGTATTAACGCCGAGCGCCGGCTACATGACATCGACGCGTCTGGGCGCCGCGCACATGAAGATGATGAGCGTCTTCATGCGCAAGCCGGACCGTGCGTTGGCGATGACATTCTCCACTGATCCGCAGCCCGGTCTCTATGCCGACCGCTTCAGCGGGCAGGCGGTCGTCTTCCTTGCAGTCAGAAGTTTCAACAACCGCACAGCCTCATTGCGGTAAGTTTAAAATCTCAGTTCAACATTCCGAGCGCATGCATATAGGTTTCGAGCACGGCCTCCTGCTCACGCCGTTCCTCAGCATCCTGCTTGCGTAGCCGCACAATCGTGCGCAGCGCTTTCACGTCGTAACCGTTGCCTTTGGCTTCGGCATAGACGTCGCGAATGTCGTCGGACGTCGCCTTCTTCTCTTCCTCGAGCCGCTCAATGCGCTCGACGAAGGATTTCAGCTGTTCCTTCGCGAAACGCGTATGTGCTTGCTCCTTGGATTCGGAAGCAGCGGCAGCGGTGGCTGGCGGCATTGAACTCTCCTTGCAAGTCTGGCGGCATGCGCCCTGTTACGGAGAGCTTTCGGAAGCTGGCGGCCTCGGGTCAAGAAAAGCGGCCGATCATCCACGCTGTTCACAGTGTCAGTGACTTTGGCTCGACTTTTCGAATGCGGCCAGTTGCTCTTTGGTCGCTTCCTTCTGGTATTTCGCCTTCCATTGTTCAAAAGGCTCGCCGTAAACAATCTCGCGACTTTCTTCCTTGGACATCGGAATGCCCCTGGCATCCGCGGCATCTTTCATCCAGTTGGAAAGGCAATTTCGGCAGAAGCCGGCCAAATTCATCAAATCGATGTTCTGCACGTCAGTGCGCTTGCGCAGATGTTCGACCAGGCGCCGGTAGACGGCAGCTTCCAGTTCGGTGCGTGTTTTGTCATCCATCGTCCAATCCTCCGGCCTTAAACCACAAGATAGTCAGACGGGTTGGCGCTTGCCATAGGCTGAAAAAAGCGGCGGTATCGCCCCATGGCCCCAGCCCAGCGCATATTCCTGGAATCGCTCTACCGCACGGCGGTCGCCGCGGCCCACCCGTCGAGCTTTCTCGGTGCTCATTTGCCGGCGCCACCTGCGGGCAAACTTGTGATTCTTGCCGCCGGCAAAGCGGGCGGCTCCATGGCCGAAGCCGCCGAGCGGCACTACCTTGATGGACTTCATTTTCCACCGGATCGTATCATCGGGGCAGCCGTCGCACGCCACGGTTATGGCCGGCCGACCCGCCTCCTCACAATGATTGAAGCCGGCCATCCGGTGCCGGACGCCGCCGGACTGCAGGCGGCCGAAGGCGCCCTGGCTTTTGCCGATGCAGCGACGAGGGACGATCTCGTGCTGGTATTGATGTCGGGAGGTGCATCCGCAAACTGGATTGCGCCAGCCGACGGTATCTCATTCGCCGACAAGCAGGCTGTTACGCGCGCGCTGCTGCGCTCGGGAGCCGTGATCGGCGAGATCAATACGGTTCGCAAACACCTCTCACGCATCAAAGGTGGACGGCTGGCACAACATGCCTATCCGGCCCGCGTGGTAACACTCGCGATTTCGGACGTACCCGGTGACGAGCCGACCGCGATCGGCTCGGGACCGACAGTTCCGGATCCGACAACCCTTGCGGATGCGCAGGCGATTATGGCGCGTTACAGGCTCGCGCCGCCGGCGTCGGTGGCAGCCGCGCTTGGCAATCCCGCAAATGAGACTCCGAAACCGGGCGATCCGGTATTCGCAAACACGCAGTACACAATCGTGTCACGACCTGCAGATGCCATGCGCGCCGCCGAACAAGCGGCCCGCGCCGCCGGTTACGACTGCATTGCGCTTGGTGACCAGGTCGAAGGCGAGGCCCGAGAGGTGGCCTTCGGTCATGCACGGCTCGCGCGGGAGCTTCAGGCGCAAGGCAAGCGCGTGGTGATCCTTTCCGGCGGCGAGTTGACCGTTACCATCCGCGGCACAGGCCGTGGCGGCCCCAACCAGGAGTATGCGCTGGCCCTGGCGGTGGCACTTGCCGGCACAAGCGGTATCGCCGCCCTCGCAGCCGATACCGACGGCACGGACGGCGGGGGCGGCTCGGCAAGCGATCCGGCCGGCGCTTTTGCGGCAAGCGATACCACCGCACGCGCCAAGGCTCTTGGCCTCGATCCCGCCGCCTTTCTGGCCGATAACAACTCGACCGGTTTCTTTACCCGATTAGGGGACCTTCTGGAGACCGGACCCACCTTCACCAACGTCAACGATTTCAGAGCCATCGTCGTTGACAGGCCGTGAGGGATGACGCGGAATCCGCGCCGAATAGACACAAAAACGATCGTGGCCCTCTCATTTTCCCGAACCGTCCGCCCGCGCTCTCTTGGCACAATGATGCGTGCTTTCATCGTTGCGGCGGTTGCCATGATGCTTTGCCGCCCGGCCCACGCGGATTTCAGGCTGTGCAACAATACCGGCAGCCGGGTCGGCGTCGCGATTGGATACAAGGACCCGGAGGGTTGGACGACCGAAGGGTGGTGGAATATCCCGGCCCGATCCTGCGAAACACTGCTGCGTGGCGGGCTGGTCGCACGCTACTACTACATCTATGCCGTCGATTACGACCGGGGCGGAGAGTGGTCCGGCCACGCCTTTATGTGCTCGCGCGATAAGGAATTCACAATCCGCGGCATCGACAATTGCCTGGCGCGCGGATACGACCGCACAGGATTCTTCGAAGTCGATACCGGTCAACAACGGTCATGGACAGTGCAACTGACTGACACGGCGGAACAAGGACCAGAGACTTCGGAGCGGCCGCGCGTGCCGTCGGCCGCGCCACGCCCGCCCGCCGCAAACCGGGCCATTCCGCCTGCGGGGGAAAGCCCCAAGCAATGAGACGTCTGCGCCGCACCAAGATCGTTGCCACGCTGGGTCCTGCTTCATCCGATGCCGCTGTAATCGCGCGCCTGTTCGAGGCCGGCACGGACGTCTTCCGCATCAACATGAGTCACACGTCGCACGACCGGATGCGCGAACTGGTCGCCTCGATCCGCAATGTCGAGCGCGAGTACAGCCGTCCGATCGGCATCCTCGTCGACTTGCAGGGACCGAAGCTCAGGCTCGGTACTTTTGCCGGCGGGTCGGCGATGGTGAAAAAGGGTGACAATTTCATCTTCGATTGCAACGCAGCCCCGGGTGACGCCACCCGCGTCTGGCTGCCGCACCCGGAAATCTTTGCTGCGGTCGAGCCCGGCCACACGCTCCTCATCGATGACGGAAAAGTGCGGCTTAACGTGACCGCCACAACGCCCGAGCGGATCGATGCCCGCGTCGTTGTTGGCGGCAAGCTGTCAGACCGCAAAGGCGTGAGCCTTCCCGACACCACCATTCCCTTTTCTGCGCTCGCCGAAAAGGACCGTTCCGATCTGGAAGCTGCGCTCGAAGCCGGAATCGATTGGGTCGCGCTCTCCTTCATCCAGCGCCCGGAGGACATTGCGGAAGCCAAGAAGATCACACGCGGCCGCGCGGCTGTGATGGCGAAAATCGAGAAGCCGCAGGCCGTCAACAAACTCGCCGAAATTCTCGATGCCGCTGACGCGCTCATGGTTGCGCGTGGCGACCTCGGCGTCGAGATGCCGCTGGAGAAGGTGCCGGCGGTGCAAAAGCAGATGACGCGCGCATCGCGTCTTGCCGGCAAGCCGGTAATCGTGGCGACGCAGATGCTGGAATCGATGATTTCATCGCCGGTGCCAACCCGTGCGGAAGTATCCGACGTCGCGACCGCGATCTATGAGGGCGCCGATGCTGTGATGTTGTCGGCGGAATCGGCGGCAGGACAATATCCGGTCGAAGCCGTAACGACGATGAACCGGATCGCGGAAGAGGTCGAGCACGACCCGAATTATCGCGCCATCATCACCGCGCAGCGTGCCGAGCCGGAGGCGACAGGGGCGGACGCCATTGCCGATGCGGCGCGCCAGATTGCGGAAACGCTCGATCTCTCCGCCATTATCTGCTGGACGTCATCGGGATCGACGGCGCTACGCGTCGCGCGCGAGCGGCCTAAATCGCCCATCGTGGCGCTGTCGCCAAACGATACAACGGGCCGAAAACTGTCGCTGGTCTGGGGCGTGCACTGCGTCGTCACCGAAGACGCGCACGATCAGGACGATATGGTGGAGCGCGCGTGCCGCATTGCCTTCAAGGAAGGGTTCGCCAAAGCCGGCCAGCGCGCAATCATCGTCGCCGGTGTGCCGCTTGGCACGCCGGGCGCGACCAACATGCTGCGAATTACGTTCGTCGGAAGCGACGTGGCGGGTGAGTGAGCGGGTCGCTTATTCTGTCGTGTGCTGTTGGCGCCACCGCGACGGGGAAACGCCGAATTCCCTTTTGAATGCGCGACTGAACGCCTCTTCCGACTCGTAGCCGACGGCGTGCGCGACCTGGGCGACCGTCTTGCGGCTCTCCTGGAGGTCGAGTTTTGCGGTGTGCAATCGCCACACCGTGATGTAGCGGATCGGTGGTAACCCGACGAGCGAAGTAAACCGCTCGACGAAGGAGCTGCGCGACAAGGCGATCTCATTTGCGAGTGAGCTCGTGGTCCAAGGCGCATTCATTTTCTGGTGGATCAATGCCAGCGCGCGGCCGACGTACGGGTCTTTGAGTCCCTTGAGCCAACCGATTCGCTCGTCCGCTGTCGATGAATATTGCCGCACCGCTTCAGTGAACAATGATTCCGACAGACGTGACATAACGCTCGAGGAGGCGAGTCTGCCCTCAGCAAGCTCGCCCGCCGCAAATCGCACCGAAGCCTCAATCCATTCGCGCGCGGTGGCGCCCCGAACGTCTACTTTCAACGTTTTCGGTAAAGTGGAAATCAGCGGATTGTGTTTCTCTTCGTTCGCGAGAAAGCCGCAAAAGATGCGCGACGTCGCGCCACCACCGCCGCAACGCATGTGATAGAGACCGCCATCTGCGGGTTTCTGAATGAGCGAACCAGCACTCACCGGCGTCAGTCCCTCCTCGTTGGCCAATATGTGCGGATCGTTGCGTGGGAAAAGCACGATTTCGCCAGCTCGCACCGCCATCATCGGATTGTCGTCGACCCCGACGAGCACTTCGCCTTCGATCACGACGTGGTAGGCAATCATTTGCGCCGGATTGTTCAGAAATGGCGCGCAATCCGCGGGCGTAATCCTGACGCTGATACACCACGGCGCGGTGAAATGTCCGGAAAGAAAGACACCGCCGGCCAAGCGCACTGAGCGCAGTACTTCCGACAGCGGGTCCATCGCAGCAAAAGCCTCAAGCTTTGGACGAATGGTCAGATCATACGGCTGCCCGGTCATTCACGCCAGCACCGCGCCGGCATACACCGCGCCACCTCCGGCACCATTCAGTGCCGCGGAAATGGAAGGAGACCCACGATGAATGCAATGACCGCCACCAAGACGGGCAAGCGTGTGCCCGTTCCAATGAACGGAGTTGACACACCTACGCTGCTCGCAACCATTGGCGCCGTCGGTGCTCAACCTGAGCTCGCCAAGTTCAAATTCCGCGCCAGCAACCGCTGGCTTTCCGGCACGCACAGCCAGAGTACGATGTATGGCTACTTTGGTGCCGGCGCCGAGCACAAGCACATCGTCCCGTACAAGGGCTCTGCCGACCATCCGGCGGTGCTATGCGGCGCCGACGCTGGTCCGACGCCCATCGAATGGGTGCTGCATGCACTCGCCACGTGCCTGACGGCTGGCATTGCCAATATCGCGGCAGCGCGCGGTATCAAGCTCAGCAAAGTCGAATCCACGGTCGAAGGCGACATCGATCTACGTGGCATTCTCGGTCTGTCGAGTGAAGTCCGTAATGGCTACGAAGCTATCAAGGTGTCCTTTGAGATCGACGGTGACGCGGACGCCGATCCGCTCAGGCAACTTGTCCTACAATCGAAAGAGCGCTCTGCCGTGTTCGATGTCATCACCAATGGCGTTCCAGTCTCGATCGGCGTGAAGACGCCGGCTAGAGCCTGACGCGCGGGGCTGCCGTTTATCCAAGGGCGGCCCCGTTCCTCTCCAAGGTCACACAACATGCGACATACGGATGTCATTATTGTCGGCGGCGGCCAGGCCGGCCTCGCCATGAGCCGGAGCTTGACGGCGCTCGGCGTCGACCATGTCGTGCTTGAGCGCGGCAGGATTGGCGAACGCTGGCACTCGGAACGTTGGCATTCGCTCAATCTGCTCACCACCGCGGCAATGAGTGCGCTCCCGGGGATGTCGCATGCAGGCGATCCATCTGCGTTCATGCCGGCCCGCCAATTTGCTTCTTATCTGACATCATACGCGCGCGCGATGGATGTCCCCGTCATTGACGGCGCCGATGTGATTGCAGTCGAGTGGATCGCGGGGGCCTATCGCGTCACAACCTGCGCCGGCCAATGGAATGCGCGCGCCGTCGTGATCGCGACCGGCGCCTGCGATACGCCCTATCGTCCAGCCACGGCGGAAGGACTCAGTTCCAAACTGTTCCAAATTTTTCCTGCGGACTATCGTAGTCCGGCGCAACTTCCAGAAGGCGGCGTGCTTGTTGTCGGTGCGTCGTCGAGCGGGGCCCAACTCGCGGAAGAAATTCATGCCTCAGGACGCCCCGTGACCCTTTCGGTCGGCGATCACGTCCGGATGCCGCGCCACTATCGCGGGTTCGACGTCTACGCCGCAATGGAATTGGCGGGCATCCTGGACGAGCGGCCAGCGGCGCCAGGAAATTTCGAATCCGCCAGGCGGCAGCCATCGCTGCAAGTCGTCGGACGCGCCGACAATCGCGATCTCAATCTCGGCATTCTAAGCCGGCAAGGCATTCGCCTTGTCGGCAGACTCGCGGCGATGAAAGGCACGAAAGTGGAGTTCAGCGCCGATCTCGCGCAAACGATCGAGAAATCGCACCTGCGTATGGTCCGCACCCTGGACAGAATTGACGACTGCTTCAGGAGAGAAGGCATTTCGGCACCCGCCGCTGATCCTGCCGCGCGGTCTCCGTTTGCCGCAAGCAGCGAGCAGCAGACGCTCGACCTGTTTCGTGTCGGCATTCGATCGGTCGTCTGGGCGACGGGCTACATCCGCCGCTATCCGTGGTTGAAGATACCGGTGCTCGACAGGCACGGCGAGATCATCCATCGTGGCGGCGTGACCGGCGCACTCGGGCTCTACGCGATAGGACTCAATTTCATGCGCCGGCGTCGATCCGCCTTCATTGACGGCTGCGGTTACGATGCAGAAGAACTGGCACCACTTGTGCGAGATCGTCTTCCGTTGACGGCCAGGCAGGCGGCCTAAGACGCCCGCTCGACCAACATGCTGCGGATTATGGCGCCGAAAGGGGAGATTGATCCGGCCCCACCGCTTCACAGGCGGCGCAATCATCGCAATGCAGCGACCAGCAGCCACATACCCCAAGCGGTCAACGCGACTCCTGCCACGCGCGAAACGATCCGGCCGAGTGGAATGACCTTTTCCAGCAGGACAAAAATCGCGAGCCCGGCGATCCACAAAACGTTCATCACGCCGCCAACGAACAGCAAAGCCATCAGGGCCCAACAGCACCCAACGCAATACGTTCCGTGACGAAAGCCGATGGCCAGAGAGCCCAAGGCGTCGCGTCGGAAACCGCCGTGATGCTGAATGAAGCTGAGCGGCGCCTGGCAGTGTTTCAGGCAGACGTCCTTCACGGGCGTCCATTGAAACAGGCCGGCCGCGATCAGGACCAGCGCGCCCAGAACATCACTTGTGGTCGCCATCATCGGCGTCAGCAAGGCTGCCCGGTCCAGCGCCCATTGACCGCCGGTGGCGGCAAGCGAAAACAGGAACCATGCCAGCAGGTAACCGCCGGCAAAAAAACCGGTCGCGGCGAACGGCTTGCCTTGCAGTGCGGCCTGACGGCCGACACGAGCATAAATCAGGATCATCGGCGCGGCCGACGGCATCATCATGCCGACCATCATCACCGCCCACATCACGAATGTTGTGGTGAACTCGACAATGGTCCATGGCTTGAATGCAGGAGCCAGCATCCCGCCCAGGGTCGTGCCCGCGTTCGCGTCCATATTCATGCTGGCCGACTCGTGCATGGGCATGCCGCCCATGCTCATACCGCCCGAGGCCATGCTGTTGGCCAAGGCCACGATGTACACCCAGGCCATGGCAATGAGCATGGCCAACGCGGCGGCGACGATCATCCGATCTCGCCGCAACACTGATTCCAGGGCGGTCGCGTTCATGGCGTAACGTTCATCGGCTCAATGGACTCAGAGCCAGTCGAGATCGTCCAGCCGCCGGCTATTCACCGGAAAATTGAAAGGCCTAGATGTCTCTTCCCTCGACCTTTTCCTGCAGCGTCTTCACGATGTCCGGAATCTTCTGCAAGCGCGGATAGATCGCGAGCGCGCGGCGATAGACTTCAAGCGCCTGCTTGTCGTCCCCGATGTCCTGCAAGATCAGACCGAGACCGGCGAGCGCCCCGAAATGACGCGGTTCGCGCTTGAGAACTTCGCGAATGTCGGCAAGCGCCCTGCCGTAATCCTTCTCCGAGTAATAGATCGTCGCGCGCCTGTTCCAGGCTTCCGTGTAGTCCGGTTTGATCTTGATAATCGCGTCGAGCAGCTTGAGCGCGAGCTTGTCATCCTTTTGATCGAGCGCCGTCTTCACGCGCGTCATCAGCAGATTTGTGGTGTCGCTCGCCGAAACGATCCAGAGCGCCCAGATGCGGCCCTCGATCGCCTTGGCGGTTTCATCGTCGGGCGCGAGCTTGAGCGCCTCGAACAGAAAATCGAGATTGTGGGTCGGATCGCCGTGCTGAACGTGCGGAAGCTTGGCCGGCGGCTGCACCAGCGGCGCGGATGGCTTCGGCACCGGCTCATTTGGAGCGGCGGCATATGCGGCTGTGCCGGCGAGCGCCAGCAAAGCAGCAAAAGCGAGAGTCGGGAATCGCGGACCCATAAGCGGAATCTAGTGTTTCCGCCGGCTGTGGCCAATATGGGGCAAACTGCAGCGGGCGCCCGAGCAGCCCCGGAATCAACCCTGCCGGGCCTTGAAGCGCCGATTGGTCTTGTTGATGACGTAGACCCTGCCCTTGCGCCGCACGAGACGATTATTGCGGTGGCGGCCGCGCAGGGATTTCAGCGAATTACGGACTTTCATGCGTGTCTCTGGTTCGGTTTGCCGGTTTCTAGGCACCCTTCCCTGCCCTGTCAATGAAAGCCGTGCCGGTGGTGGTTAGGGCCGAATTGCTACTCTAAAGTCGGAACCGGAGGGACCCGATGCAACAGAGCCACGACCGTTTTCTCACGACCCATACCGGCAGCCTGCCACGCCCGGACGACCTCATCCGCATGATGTATGCGAGGGAGGAAGGCGTGCCGGTCGATCCGGCGGCGCTCGCCGCGCGCGTGCGGGCAGCCGTCGCCGAGGTGGTGAAAAAGCAGGCGGAGGCCGGGGTCGATCTCATCAACGACGGCGAGATGTCGAAGCCGAGCTATGCGACTTATGTGAAGGATCGGCTCGCGGGATTCGGCGGCGCCGGCAATACCTTCGTGTACCAGGATCTCTCAGCGTTCCCGAACCTGCAGAAGCGCGTGTTCGGTGATCCGGGGCGCTCCCGGCGCAAGACACCAGCCTGCAACGCGCCGATCAGCGTCCGCGATCCGGATGCAGCCCGCACCGATACGGATAATTTGAACGCGGCGCTGACGCAGGTGAAGGCGGCCGGCGGATTTATGAGTGCCGCCTCACCCGGCGTGGTGTCGCTGTTCTTCCGCAACGAGCACTACAAGGATTTCGAGACGTACATTTACGCCATCGCCGACGCGATGCGGCACGAATATGAAACGGTGACGCGGGCGGGGCTTGTCTTGCAAATCGACTGCCCCGATCTCGCCATGGGCCGCCACATCCAATATGCCGACCTGAGCCTTGAGGAATTCCGCAAACGCGCGCAACTGCACGTCGAGGCGCTCAACCACGCGGTCGCAAACATTCCCGCCGAGCAGCTTCGCATGCATTTGTGCTGGGGCAACTACGAAGGCCCGCATCACTGCGACGTGCCGCTCGCCGACATTATCGACATCGTGTTCATGGCGAAGCCGAGCGCGATCTCTTTCGAGGCCGCCAATCCACGGCACGCACACGAATGGAAGCTATTCGAGACGGTGAAGCTGCCCGAGGGCAAGGTGCTCATCCCCGGTGTTATCGAATCGAAGTCGAACTTCATCGAGCACCCCGAGCTGATCGCGCAACGCATCGCGCGATACGCCAACCTCGTCGGACGCAGGAACGTCATCGCCGGCAGCGACTGTGGCTACGGCACCTGGGTCGGCCAGGCCGCCGTCGACCCCGACGTGGTGTGGGCGAAGCTTGCCGCAATGGCCGAAGGCGCGCGCATCGCCTCGCGGCAGTTTTGGACATAATGCCGCCCTTCCTCCGGTAGACAGCCGGCCGCCCTAAACCCATACGAGTATATGGGCGCGCCCTATAATGCTAACCTTCAGCACAGTCCTTGCCGAACAGGAAATCGCAAATGCCCGCTTCGCTGCTGATCAAAAATCTCGATTACGTCATCACCATCGATCGCGAGCGGCGAATTATTCGCGATGGCGCGATCGCGATCACCGGCGATCGTATCGCCGCTGTCGGCAAGAGTGCCGAATTGGCGCCTAACTTCGCCGACGCGGACGTCGTCGACGGCCGCGGCAAGCTCGCACTCCCCGGCCTGTTCGACACGCACATTCACAACGCGCAGCAGCTCGGCCGCGGATTGGGTGATGAAGCCTATTCGGGACCGGAGCGGCTATTCCGCCGATTGTGGGTCGTCGAGTCACATATGGAATCCGGCGATGCGCTTTGCGCCGCCCGGTTGTGCCAATTGGAACTGCTGCGCGCGGGCACGACATGCTTTGCCGATCCGGGCAGCTATTTTGCCGCTGAAACGGCTCAAGCCGCGCGTGAGAGCGGAATGCGCGGCGTCATCGCCCGCACGGTCTTCGACATGGGCCAGACGCCCATGGGCTCGTTGCCGAAGAACTTTTTCGAACCGACCGACGATGCGCTGGCCCGCGCCGATGCCATGGTCGAAGAATTCGACGGCGCGCTCGATGGACGGCTGAAAGCCTGGTTTTCGATGCGCGTACCGGTCGCCTGCTCCGACGATCTGCTGCGCCGGTTGGGAAAGCTGGCAGAGAAGCGCGGTGTCGGAATCATCGGCCACGCTTGCGAAAACCGCGACGAAATCGTCGCCTCTCATCTCAAGTACGGAATGGGCGATGTGGCCCGGCTCGAGAAACTCGGGTTGCTGGGGCCGAATCTGCTGCTCCTGCATATGGGCTGGATCGATGCAAAAGAACTCATGTTGCTTCAAAAGCGCGACGTAAAAATCTCATTGTCGCCGGGAGCTTCGATGCATCAGGCGATGGGAAACATGAGCCACGGAAAAGTCCCCGAGATGCTCGAACTCGGTATAAAAATGTCTCTCGGTTCTGATGCCGCGATGTCAGGTAATTTCCTCGACGTCATCCGGCAAACTTATCTTCTGATCGGCGGCTACCATGAAGCACGGCTTGATCCGAAGGTGATCCGGCCAGAAACCGCGGTTGAAATGATGACCCTCGGCGGCGCGCAATGCACGCTATGGGACAAGGAACTGGGTTCGCTCGAAGCCGGGAAAAAGGCGGATGTCACCATCCTCGACATTCGCCGCCCCGAGTGGCAGCCGATCCACAACCCGATCAACAACCTCGTCTATTCAGCGCACGGCGGCTGCGCCGACACCGTGATCGTTGACGGCAAAATCCTGATGCGCGGCGGCAAGGTGCTGACGCTCAACGAGAACGACTTGTATGAGGAAGCGCGTGACCGTGCCTCCTCATTGGTGAAGCGTTCCGGCCTCAAGGACGTCGCCACGCCTCCTTGGCCGATGTTCTGAGCGGCATCGATGCGTGCCCCGGAATCCGCCTCGCACAAACCGCCCGCTGTCGAACTGCGGGACATTTGCCATCGCTTTGCGCAAGGCGGGCGTGATCTGCCGGTCATCGAAGGCTTGAACCTGTCGGTCAAAGAAGGGGAATTCCTGTCGATCGTGGGGCCGTCCGGCTGCGGAAAGTCAACCCTGCTTCGGCTGATCTCCGGCCTGTCACCTCCGACAAGCGGAGCTGCCTACGTCAACGGCGAGCATGTCGACCGCGTGCGTACCGACGTCGGCTACATGTTTCAAACCGACGCGCTGCTGCCGTGGCGCACCGTGCTCGACAACGTCGCGCTGCCGCTGAAACTTCAAAAAGTCCGCCGCCAGGACCGCGAACGCCGCGCTCGAGAATGGATCGCGACGGTCGGGCTGCGTGGATTCGAGAACAGCTTTCCACACCAGCTTTCGGGCGGAATGCGCAAGCGCGTTTCGCTTGCCTGCACCATGGTCGCCACGCCGAACATCATTCTCATGGACGAGCCATTCAGTGCCCTCGATGTGCAGACAAGAAGTCTGATGGAAAATGAACTGATGGCGATCTGGCAGCGCGAACGTAAAACGGTACTTTTTGTAACGCACGATCTGGAGGAAGCAATCGCGCTGTCGGACAGGGTTGTAGTTCTGAGCGCACGGCCAACAAAGGTGAAGGCGGTGCGCACCATCGACCTTGCGCGGCCGCGTAACGTACTCGATGTGCGTAGCGAATTGAGTTTTCACCAACTTTACACGCAACTGTGGGAGGACATGCGCGAAGAGGTCCTTTCGGGATACGAACAGGAACGCGCGGCCGCCCGCATGCAGGGCGCTGACAAGCAATGACGACGACCGCAAAACGCATTTGGCAGGTCATGGTCGTTGCGAGCCTCCTCGGCGCGTGGGCTATTGCGGCATCGCAAAGCTTGATTGTACGCGACGTCGTCGGTGATCCGTTCGCTGTTGTGACACAGCTTTTTCGACTGGTGGGTAGCGGAGAAATATTTCGACATCTTGCAGTTACGGTCGAAGAGGCAGTCATCGGTTTCAGCATTGGGGCGGTGCTGGGCGCCGCGGTCGCGTTTGTTCTGACGTTTGTTCCGTTTCTTCGTCGTTTATTCGATCCCTTGATAGGGATTATTGCAGTCGTTCCCCGCATCGTACTCGCACCGGTTTTTATGGTGTGGTTCGGCCTTGGCATCTCATCGAAAGCCGCGATGGTAGCGACGATCGTATTCTTCATCGTCTATTTCAACGTCGATGCCGGCCTGCGTAGCGTTTCCGGCTTGCTGATCGATCGCGCGCGTATCATGGGCGCTGACAAGTTCGCAATGACGCGAGAGATTTACATTCCCGCTTCCGTCGTTTGGATTTTGTCCGGATTGCGCGTCTCTGTCGGTTTTGCCTTTCTCGGTGCGATCGTCGCCGAATATCTCGGCGCCAACGCCGGAATCGGTTCGCTTATCGCCACTGCGCAATCGCTCAACGACCCGAATGCGGTCATGGCGGGGCTTGTCGTTGTCCTTGTTGTTGTCGTGCCGCTCGATCGCGTGCTGACAGTTATCGAGGCGCGCACAACGGCGTGGCGCGGCACATGAGCAAGACCGAACACATCCTGAGTGGGCCGATTGGCCGCGTCGCTGTCGTCGTGCTCTTTCTTGCGGCGTGGGAAGGCACAGCTCGGCTCGGCTGGATTTCGCCTTTCTTCTTCAGTTCGCCGAGTGAAGTCTTCGATGTCATCCGTGTTTGGTACGCCCGCGGGCACATCTTCGGCAACATGGGCTTTACGCTGGCGGAAGCTTTCATCGGACTCGTTATTGGCGCGGTACTTGGCACTGCAATCGGCTTTGCGCTTGCGTTTCTGCCGCGCGTCGCGGCCGTTGTCGAACCGTTCATGGCGATTATGAATTCATTTCCGCGATTGACGCTGGCCCCGCTGTTCATCGTCTGGTTCGGCTTCGGCATGGCGCCGAAGATCGTGCTGGTCGCGACGTTCATTCTCTTTATGTGCTACCTGAACGCGTACACAGGATTGCGTCAGGTGCCGCCGGAACTGATCGACCGCGCGCGCTTGTGGGGCGCAACGCGCTGGGATCTCGCGCGTGACATCTATCTGCCTTCCGCGGCCTCGTGGATTCTCACCGGATTACGTGCAAGCGTCGGCTTTGCGGTGATCGGCGCCGTTGTGGGCGAATATATCGGCGGTGATTCCGGCATTGGATTCCTCATCCTGACCGGCCAGTCGCGGCTGCGAATTCGCGAAGTATTCGCCGGCCTGGCTTTGCTGCTGATTGCGGCCATCTTTATCGACTACCTCCTGCGCAGGATCGAGAGCTACCTCCTGCGTTGGAGAGCGGAGGCAAGCGCGAGCGGACATCAGATGACTTGATCACGCCTGCGACCAAACCAACAACGGAGGATGTACATATGAAGAAGCTCGGTTTCCTCATTGCAGCCGCCGCGTTTACGGCCATGCTCTCAGGGCCGGCCGCACAGGCGGAAAACGCACCCATCAAGATTGTGATGGCATCCACACCGTCATTTACGTGGACACCATTTCTTGTTGCGCAGAAAACGACCTTCGGTCCATTGGAAAAGAAGCTGGGGCGCAAGATCGACGTGACTTATTCGCCGACTACGACGCCCGCGATCCTTGGGCTGATCGCCGGCGACTACGATTTCGGCATCGCCTATGTGCAGCACGCGATCAAGGCGCAATCCGAAGGCAAAGACATCGTCGTGCTCGCCGCGATGATGGACAATCCGACGGCCGCACTCGTCGCCCGCGAAGACGAGCCTGAAATCAAAACGCCAAAGGATCTCAAGGGCAAAGTTATGGGCGTTGTCAGCCTCGGTTCAGGGCATCATCTGATCGGGCTTGCGGCAATCGAAGCGTACGGTTTGAAGGCAGATGACGTTACGTTCCGTTCGACCGGAGGAATTTCCGGTTGGGTGCCCGCGATGCGCTCAAAGCGAGTCGACGCGATCATCGTCAGCGAGCCGACGCTTTCGCAGCTTCTTGACGAGCACCTCGGGCGTATCCTGATCGACTTTCATCAGCGCGAGGCAACGCACAAGGTTTTTAATGGGCCTCATCCGACCGTGGCGCTGCTGGCGCGGCGCGAATACGTCAAGGCGCACCCCGATGTCGTTAAGGCGGTCGTCGATGCGCAGGTCGAAGCCCTACACTGGATCGCCCAACATAAACCGGCAGAAGTTGCGCAAATGTTGCCAGATAAGCTCAAGAACCGTCCGGACGCGGCAAAAATCCTCACGCGGGTGATGCCTGCCATTTCGACAACCGGGCGCACGACACCCGAGGCGATCAACGTGACGACCGGCTGGTTGAAGAAAATGGGCGACGTCTCGCAAAACGCGACCGTTGATCCTGCAAAGGTTCTCGATACCCAATTTGTGAAAGACTAGCAGGAAAACACCAAAACGAAGCGGAGGTGCCCGCTGTTGGCTCTCGGACCAACGGCGGGACCATCGGTTTCTTGCGTGGGGTGCGTGCAGATTGGCTCCGAGGCGCCAGCAGGTCGTCCGAAAAAGCCTGGAAATCTGGTGGGTGCGACAGGGATCGAACCTGTGACCCCTACCATGTCAAGGTAGTGCTCTTCCGCTGAGCTACGCACCCAATTCGCGTAAGCTCTTAGCCTCTCGCGGGAAACGAGGCAATCCCGGGCATCGCCTCACGCGGCCAGCATTTTCTGGACTTCGTTGACCAGTTCGCGCAGATGAATCGGCTTGGAAAGAACCTTGGCCTGCTTTGGCGCGTTCGAGTCAGCGTTGAGGGCGACAGCGGCGAACCCCGTAATGAACATGATCTTGATATCGGGGTCGAGTTCGGCCGCGCGGCGGGCGAGTTCGATGCCATCCATCTCGGGCATCACGATATCCGTCAGTAGCAATTGAAAGGGCTCCTCGCGCAGCCTGTGATACGCCGAAAGCCCATTGTCGTAGGAGGTCACCTCAAAGCCCGCATTTTGCAGCGCCTTGACCAGAAAGCGCCGCATATCGGTGTCGTCTTCGGCGAGTAGAATCTTTGACATCAAAAGAACCCGTGGGACACCGCCGGAGCGGTCCATGGCCTTCTATAAGCCTTATACCCGGTAAATATCGAGTGAACCAAAAGCATGGCTTGGCTTTGGCCGCTCGCCAATAGAAAATAGATACTAGCTATAAGAGAAAAGCCCACTTTGAACGTTCCGGCCTCGCTGGCGATCCATGAGTCACATCCGCGACGAACTAGACCCGCCTTTCGAAATCCTGGAACCCGCCCGGACCGCGGGGCCGCTTGTATTCAATTCACCACATAGCGGCGCCACCTATCCGCGAGAATTTCTGTCCGCTGCACGCCTGGACATCGCGGCGCTGCGCCGCTCCGAGGATAGCTTCGTTGACGAACTTGTCGCGGGCGTGGTTGCGCGTGGCTATCCGATGATGCGGGCACATTTTCCCCGCTGCTTTGTCGATGTGAACCGGGAGCCCTATGAGCTCGACCCGCGCATGTTCGAGGGACGGCTGCCCTCGTTCGCCAACACGCGCTCGATGCGGGTTGCTGGTGGACTCGGCACCGTCGCGCGCGTGGTCGGCGATGCGCAGGAGATATACGAACAACGCATCCCGATTGACGACGCGCTGCGCCGGATCGAGAGCCTGTACAAGCCGTATCATCGCGCGCTGCGAAGGCTGTTCACGAAGCTGCATCGCGATTTTGGTGCAGCCGTGCTGATCGACTGCCACTCGATGCCCTCCAATACCGGCCACAAGGATGACAGGCCACGCCCCGAATTCGTGCTTGGCGACCGGTACGGGACGAGTTGCGTTGGTGTCGTGGCGGAGGTCGTGGAAAACACCTTGCGCTCGCTCGGATATTCGGTGAGCCGAAACAAGCCTTATGCCGGCGGCTTCATTACCGAGCACTACGGCAATCCCGCAGTGGGCCTGCACGCCATTCAGCTTGAGATCAATCGCGCCCTGTATATGGACGAGCGGACCTATACCCGCGCGCCCGGCTTCGCCGCACTTGCTGTCGACCTGGAAAAATTGGCCGTCCGGATCGGCGAAATTCCACTGGAAGAGCTGCGGCCCTACCGGGCGGCAGCCGAATAGGCAGGAATCCGTAATCACTGGTCGGTAATCAGACCTGAGGTCGTTTTCGATTACTGACTTACCGATAACGGGCGAAAAAAAGGGGCCGCTCGCGTGTGCAAGCGGCCCAAGTCTAGGGAGGAAACGCCCAAGGAGGGCAACGGTAGCTCTCGCTACCGCATTGCAATAAGTTACATCGCGACGCACAAAATGCAAGGGAATGAGCCAAAAATCCCATGCCGAATTTGCATAGCTGATTAACACCCGTGCCCATAGCGGGCCGGGCAACCACAGTTTTGCCCCGAGGCCGAACCTCGGTGCCCACTGAATTTGCGGCCGAAGGACGGCGCTCAAAGGTAGTCATGACTGCGATAGATTTTGCCGCGTTTGTCGACAGGCTTGCGACCGCCTCAGGCGAAATCATTTTGCCGTTCTTCCGCACGACGCTGGCGGTCGACAATAAACAACCGGCCGGCTTCGATCCGGTGACCGCTGCCGACCGCGCGGCAGAAAACACAATGCGCAACCTGATCCGCCAAAATTTTCCCAGCCACGGAATTCTGGGCGAGGAATACGGCGCCGAGCGCACGGACGCCGAATATGTTTGGGTGCTCGATCCGATCGACGGCACGAAGTCGTTCATCGCGGGGCTTCCGGCCTGGGGCACGCTGATCGCGCTGATGCGATTCGGTGAGCCGGTTTTCGGCATGATGCACCAACCGTTCACCCGCGAGCGGTTTTCGGGCGACGGCGGCGCGGCGCACTATCGCGGACCCGCCGGCACGCGCGAAATGCACGTACGGGCCTGTGAGAAGATCGGCGACGCATTGCTTGCCACCACCAGTCCGCTTCTGATGAATGAGGCCGATCGCGCGCGCTTTCGAGGCGTCGAGAATGAAGTCCGCCTGTCACGATATGGTGGCGATTGTTATGCCTACTGCATGCTGGCAGCCGGGCACATCGACCTCGTGATTGAAACGGAATTGAAGCCGCACGACATCGTGCCCCTCATTCCCATCATCGCGGGCGCTGGCGGCATTGTAACGACCTGGGAGAATGGTCCGGCGCACGGCGGCGGCCGCATCGTCGCCGCGGGCGACAGCCGGGTGCATCAGGCAGCACTGGAGCTTTTGAACCGTTAGCCCCCGGCGAGACGCCGCAATCTGAAACGAGCGTCCAGCCGCCGACGCCCCCTTCAATAGAGCGGCGTGCCGGGGACAAAGGCGTCGAACGCAGCCCAGAACTGCCGCCTGTAATAATCCTGCTCTTGCAGGATTTCATGGCGGCTTCCGGCAATGATGGTGTGCGCGCCGGCCAGCAGATTGGTGCCGAAGCTTTCAATGGCCGCCGTCGAAACTACCTGGTCGTGACCGGCCCCCACCATGAGGATCGGCTGGCGGATGCTGCCGGCGTAGCCCGGCGCAGCAAATTCGTTGACCACGCGCAGCGCAGAATCGGCCCAGGCAATGGTAGGTGGGCCGAGCGCCAGCCGCGGCTCGGCGTCGAGTACCGCGAGATTGCGGGCAAAACGCACCGGATCAGAGGTGAAAACATTGCCTGCGAAAGTTCGTGTGCCGGTCTCACGTTGACCGAAAACCGGGACATAGGCCGATCCGCGACCGGCAAATCGCATGATGCGCGTAAAAGGGCCGGCTATGCTCGAAAAAATTCCGAGCGGCAAACCGATCATCGCCGCACTCAATGCGACACGGTCGAACCACCGACGACCACTATGACAGGCGCGGACGAGGATGGCCGCGCCCATCGAATGCGCCAAAGCGAAAATGGGCGGCGGACAATCCGGCAGCACCACCTGATCCATCATGGTATCGAGATCGACGGCATAGTCGTCGAAGCTTCGCACGTATCCCTTGCGGCGATCGGAAAGCTGGCGGTCAGAAAGGCCCTGGCCACGCCAATCGAACGTTACGACCGCGAAGCCGCGGGCCCGCAAATCCAGCACGGTCTCGAAATATTTCTCGATGTACTCAGCGCGCCCTTGAAGAACGACGACCGTTCCCTTGCGGCCTGGGGGCGGCTCCCAACGCGCAAAGCGCAGATTGACGCCGTCGGGCGTTTTGACGGTGCCCGAGACCACATGGTCCGGCGTGGGATTGGCGGGGATGGAGACCAGGTCCATGCGAAGGCTTTGGGCCGATGTGCGGCGGGCGACGGCCTTATAGCAGGGCCGGCAAACGGCTCAATCTCCGCAGGCCGGGCGAGAGCTTAAGTCACTGAAATTAAACGCCATTCAGAAACCCTTGCGGAGAAATGACAACGTTCCCATATCGACATTGCGCAGGCCGATTGTGGCTGCGCAACGGGTATTCGGTTCGGCCATGACGGCGGACCGCCCGCATGTCGCTCAACAGGAGGATATGCCATGCGAACATTCGATCTTGCTCCCCTTTATCGTTCCACCGTCGGTTTTGACCGGCTGTTTTCGATGCTGGATGGCTTTGAAGCCACTCCGGGCTACCCGCCCTATAACATCGAGCGCACCGGCGAAAACGCCTACCGGATCAGCGTTGCGGTGGCCGGCTTCAGTGAGAACGAACTGTCGATTGAAGTTAAAGAGAACACCCTGACGATTAAGGGCGAAAAGCAGGCTAAGGAAGAGTCAAGTGGCGAGGTGCTCTACCAGGGCATCGCTGCGCGCGCTTTCGAGCGCGTTTTCCAGCTTGCCGACTACGTCCAGGTCAAGGGCGCGGGACTTGAGAACGGCTTGCTGCACGTCGACCTCGTGCGCGAGATTCCGGAATCCAAGAAGCCGCGTGTCATCCCGATTGGCAACGGCACGGCCAAGGTGCTGGACGCCAAAGCAGCTTGACGATTACAGCAATTGAAAACGGAGCGCCCCGATTCCGGGGCGCTTTCGTTTTTGTCTCTGTGCAGCTTGTTACTTGCCGCCCGATTGCTCGGGGACGTGGATGATACGCGGGCCGGCGTAGGCGCGCGGCACATAGAGGCTCGTCAAAATCGGTGCCAGATAGGCATTGCTCAGGATCGGCGCCGGAACAATCGAAAGAATTTCACCGAAGTCCGCATCCGCAACGACGCGCATTTCGACGCCGTGTGGGTCGAGCGCATGCAGCACGTAGAGGTCACCGCGCCGCACCGGATCCGTCACTGGATCAAGGCCCATGGTGCGAAGCGTCTGAAGGATATCGTTCGGGTAAACCGTCCCTGCCTGTGCGGCCGGCGCACCAGCGAGCGACGCCAGAGCCAGCAGGCCCACAAAGAGAGCACCGGCGAACCATCGCCTCCTGTCAAACGCGGCAACGCACGCACCGAACGAACGACGCACGTGCGACCGATAGCATTCAACCTTTTCGGCCATGTTTTTCCTCCGTCCCTGTTCAGCTAAGCATAACGGACCGGCAGGCAGTACGCGGCTTTTTCCGCTTTCCACGGTTAAACGGTTAACCTTGAGCGGAGGTCCCACGGCCTTATGTGGACGAGAGGCAATTCATCTTGCCTCTGCATCCTGTTCCCGTCGGCACAACCGGTGCAGGCAGGCAACAATTTGGAGGTTTTGCCAAATCCGCGATGGACCAAACTTGTGCGGCAAGGCAAAATTTGACATTGTTACTTAGGACAGTAATGCTGTCCTAATGGGTTGGCGGCCCGGATGCCGGCTTTCGCGGGGCAAGCATCCACACGCCGGACAGGAGCAGCCGTCGCGGCAATGTGTGCCGGTAAGGCTGCGCCTCCTCGAGAACAATTATGCACGCACCGCGGCGGCCTTGAGGGCGCTGCGATGCAGGGGGTGCGCCGAAGGCTTACGGAGCGTCGAACAGGTCAACCATGAGCGAGCGACGCGGCAGCAAAAAGTCTGTTGAACCCGGAATTGCGATGCATTTCCCGGGGCGTGCTCCGTTTCGCGATACCGCCGATCCCGGTACGCCGCCGGTGCAGGGCCTTTACGATCCGTCGCTCGACAAGGATGCATGCGGCGTCGGTTTCATTGCCGACATCAAGGGCCGAAAGTCGCACCAGATTATCGAAGACGGCCTGAAGATTTTGTGCAATCTCGAGCACCGCGGCGCAACCGGCGCCGATCCGCGCATGGGTGACGGCGCGGGCATTCTCGTTCAGATCCCGCACAAGTTCTTCGCCAAGAAGTGCAAAGCGATCGGTTTTGAATTACCGAAGCCCGGCGAATACGGGGTCGGATACCTGTTCATGCCGCAGGACGACGAATGGCGGCAGATCATTCGCGACATCTATGCCGAGGTCATTGAACGCGAAGGGCTGACGCTGCTCGGCTGGCGCGATGTGCCGACCGATAATTCGACGCTCGGAAGATCGGTGCTGCCGACAGAACCCAAGCACATGCAGGTGTTCATCGGCCGCAAGAAGAATCTGACAGAGGCAGAGTTCGAGCGTCGGCTCTACATTCTGCGCAAGTCGATATCGAACGCAATTTATCGCCGACGCGAGCGGCGCACGTCGGGCTATTACCCGGTATCGATCTCGTGCCGCACGGTGATCTACAAGGGCATGTTCCTCGCCGACCAGCTCGGCACCTATTATCCCGACCTGCACGATCCCGATTTCGAGTCGGCGCTCGCGCTGGTGCATCAGCGCTTCTCGACCAACACGTTCCCGACCTGGTCGCTCGCGCATCCCTACCGGATGATCGCGCACAACGGCGAGATCAATACGCTGCGCGGCAACGTCAACTGGATGGCGGCTCGGCAGGCTTCGGTGTCCTCGCCGCTGTTCGGCAAGGACATCGACAAGCTTTGGCCGATCTCCTACGAAGGGCAATCCGACACTGCCTGTTTTGATAATGCGCTCGAGTTTCTTGTGCAGGGCGGCTACTCGCTCGCGCACGCGATGATGATGATGATTCCGGAGGCGTGGGCCGGCAACCCGCTAATGGATGAGGAGCGCCGCGCGTTTTACGAATACAATGCCGCGCTCATGGAGCCGTGGGACGGTCCGGCCGCGATTGCTTTCACGAACGGCCGGCAGATCGGCGCAACGCTCGACCGCAACGGCCTGCGTCCTGCACGCTACTTCCTCACGCGCGACGGTCGCATCGTCATGGCGTCGGAGATGGGCGTACTGCCGATCGCGGAAACAGACATCGTCAAGAAGTGGCGCCTGCAACCGGGCAAGATGCTGCTGGTCGACCTCGATGAAGGCCGCCTCATCCCCGACGAGGAATTGAAGGCGACGCTCGCCAAGAGCCACCCCTACAAGGAGTGGCTCCGCCGTACCCAGATCGTGCTGGAGGACCTGCCGAGCACCGACAACAAATCACCGATCTCAAATTTGCCGCTGCTCGATCGTCAGCAAACCTTCGGCTACACGCAGGAAGATTTGAAATTCCTGATGACTCCGATGGGCACGACCGGCGAGGAAGCCGTAGGCTCGATGGGCAACGATGCGCCGATTTCGGCACTCTCCGACAAGCCGAAGTCGCTTTTCACCTACTTCAAGCAGAACTTTGCGCAGGTAACGAACCCGCCGATCGATCCGATCCGCGAAGAGCTGGTGATGAGTCTCGTCTCGATCATCGGCCCTCGGCCGAACCTGTTCGATCTTGAAGGCACGTCGAAAGTGAAGCGCCTGGAAGTACGCCAGCCGATCCTCACCAACGACGATCTCGAAAAAATCCGCTCGATCTCGGAAATGAGCGACTCGCATTTCAGGTCGCTTACCTTCGACATCACCTTTCCGGCCGATCACGGCGCAGCCGGAATGGGCTTTGCGCTCGACGAATTATGCGACCGCGCCGAAAACGAAGTGCGTGGCGGCTGCAACATCATCATCCTGTCGGACCGCAAGGCGAGCGCGGATCGCGTGCCGATCCCTTCCCTGCTCGCTTGCGCCGCCGTGCATCATCATTTGATACGGCAAGGTCTGCGCACATCCGTTGGGCTCGTGCTGGAGACGGGTGAGCCGCGCGAGGTACACCACTTCGCGTGTCTTGCGGGCTACGGCGCGGAAGCGATCAATCCCTATCTCGCGTTCGAGACGCTGATCGCGATGAAAGACGAACTGCCGCAAAAGCTCGAGCCGAAGGAAATCATCAAGCGCTACATCAAGTCGATCGGCAAGGGCCTGCTCAAAGTGATGTCCAAGATGGGCATCTCGACCTACCAGTCCTATTGCGGCGCGCAGATTTTTGACGCGGTCGGCCTGCGGCAGGATTTCGTCGACAAATATTTCACCGGTACGCATACACGTATCGAAGGCGTCGGCCTCGCCGAGATCGCGGAAGAAACAGTGCGCCGCCACCGCGATGCGTTCTCCGATGCGCCGATCTACCGCACGATGCTCGACGTCGGCGGCGATTACGCCGTGCGCGTGCGCGGCGAGGATCACGTGTGGACGGCGAATACCGTTTCACGGCTTCAGCACGCAGTGCGCGGCAATTCGCAGGACCACTATCGCGCGTTTGCGCAAATCGTGAACGAGCAGACGGAACGGCTGCTCACGATCCGCGGATTGTTCCGCATCAAGCCGGCCGAGGAAGACAACCGCGCTCCGGTGCCGCTGGAAGAAGTCGAGCCTGCCAAGAATATCGTGCGCCGCTTCTCGACCGGCGCCATGTCGTTCGGCTCGATCTCACGCGAGGCGCACACGACGCTTGCCATCGCCATGAACCGCATCGGCGGCAAATCGAACACCGGCGAAGGCGGCGAGGAATCCGACCGCTTCAAGCCGCTGCCCAACGGCGATTCCATGCGCTCGGCCATCAAGCAGGTCGCCTCCGGGCGTTTCGGCGTCACGGCGGAATATCTCGTCAATTCCGACATGATGCAGATCAAGATGGCGCAGGGAGCGAAGCCCGGCGAAGGCGGCCAATTGCCCGGACACAAGGTCGACAAGACCATCGCCAAGGTGCGCCATTCCACACCCGGCGTCGGCCTGATTTCGCCGCCGCCGCATCATGACATTTACTCGATCGAGGATCTGGCGCAGCTCATCTTCGACCTGAAGAACGTCAATCCGGACGGCCAGGTATCGGTGAAGCTCGTCTCCGAAATCGGCGTCGGCACTGTTGCCGCAGGCGTCTCGAAGGCGCGCGCCGATCACGTCACCATTTCCGGCTATGAAGGAGGCACGGGTGCCTCCCCTCTCACGTCCATCAAGCACGCCGGTTCGCCCTGGGAAATCGGCCTTGCGGAGACCCATCAAACGCTTGTCGCCAATCGCCTGCGCGGGCGCATCTCGGTGCAGGTCGACGGCGGCATCCGCACCGGGCGCGACGTGGTCATCGGCGCACTGCTTGGCGCCGACGAATTCGGATTCTCGACCGCGCCGCTGATCGCCGCCGGCTGCATCATGATGCGCAAGTGTCATCTGAACACGTGCCCGGTCGGCGTCGCGACCCAGGACCCGGTGCTGCGCAAGCGATTCAAGGGGCAGCCGGAGCACGTCATCAACTATTTCTTCTTCGTCGCCGAAGAAGTGCGCGAACTCATGGCTTCGCTCGGCTATCGGCGGTTCGACGAAATGGTCGGGCAGATGCAGATGCTCGACCGCCGCAGGTTGATCGAGCACTGGAAGGCGAAAGGGCTCGACTTCTCGAAGCTGTTCATGAAGCCGCAGGCGGATGCGGGGACGGCAATCTACAAATGCGAGCCGCAAGATCATCGCATAAAGGACATCCTCGATCGCAAGCTGATCGCTGAGGCGCAGGCCGCACTCGACCGGGGCGCGCCGGTGCGTCTGCAGTCCGAGATCCGGAATACCGACCGGACCACCGGCGGGATGCTTTCCGGCGAAGTAGCGAAACGCTACGGCCACGCGGGCTTGCCCGACGGCACGATCCACGTGCGTTTCACCGGTACGGCAGGGCAAAGCTTCGGTGCGTGGCTCGCACGCGGCATCACGTTCGAGCTCGAGGGCGATGCCAACGATTATGTCGGCAAGGGCTTGTCGGGTGGCCGCCTGATCGTGCGCCCGCCGGCAAATGCCGGCATCATCCCTGAAGAATCGATCATCGTCGGCAACACGGTTCTGTACGGCGCGATTGAAGGCGAATGCTATTTCCGTGGGGTCGCCGGCGAGCGCTTCGCGGTGCGCAACTCAGGCGCGATTGCCGTGGTGGAAGGCGCCGGTGACCACTGCTGCGAATATATGACCGGTGGCGTCGTGGTCGTCATCGGACAAACAGGACGCAACTTCGCAGCCGGCATGTCGGGCGGCGTCGCCTATGTGCTTGACGAGGACGGGACGTTCAAATCGCGCTGCAATATGGCGATGGTCGAACTTGAGCCGGTGCCGGAGGAAGAGGCGGTCGCCGAGCGCGAATATGGCCACTACAACGATCTCGAATCGCACGGCCGTGTCGACATCATGGCTGATCTGACCGCGCAGGATGCCGAACGGCTTTATAAGCTTGTCAGCAATCACGCGCGCTATACCGGCTCGACGCGGGCGGCTGAAATTCTTGCTGACTGGAAGCGCTACCGCCCGATGTTCCACAAGGTAATGCCCGTCGAGTACCGCCGCGCGCTCGCCGAGATGGCGAAGGAAAAAGCCGTAGCGATGCAGGCCGCGGAATAGGCACGTTCTGGGCGACCATGGGCAAGATCACCGGTTTTCTCGAATTCGAACGTGAGGATCGCGACTACGAACCGGTCGCGGAGCGCGTGAAGCATTGGCGCGAGTTCGTGCTGCCGCTGCCGGAGGATGAAGCGCGCAAGCAGGCGTCGCGGTGCATGGATTGCGGCGTGCCCTATTGCCACGGCACCAGCGTCATTACCGGCGCGCCGACAGGATGCCCGGTCAACAACCAGATTCCGGATTGGAATGATCTCGTTTACCGCAATCGCTGGGAAGAAGCCGCGCGCAACCTGCACTCGACCAACAATTTTCCGGAAGTGACCGGCCGCATATGCCCCGCCCCGTGCGAAGCATCCTGCACCCTCAATATCGACGAAAATCCGGTCACCATTAAAACAATCGAGTGCGCGATCGCAGACCGTTCCATTGCGCAAGGTCTCAAGCCCGAAAAGCCGACGCGTAAAACCGGCAAGAAGGTGGCGATTGTCGGCTCAGGCCCGGCGGGTCTCGCCTGCGCGCAACAGCTCGCGCGCGCGGGCCACGAGGTTCACGTCTATGAGCGCTGGGCGAAAGCGGGCGGCCTGATGCGTTACGGAATCCCCGACTTCAAGCTCGAGAAAATTCACGTCGACCGCCGCATCGAGCAGATGGAAGCCGAGGGCGTCAAATTTCACTATGGCGTAAACGTCGGTGTCGACATTCCGGCTGAGCAACTGGTGAAGGATTACGACGCCGTCGCGCTCACGGGCGGCGCCGAAAAACCGCGGGACTTGCCGATTCCCGGGCGCGAGCTCAAGGGAATCCATTTCGCGATGGACTTCCTGCCGCAGCAGAATCGTCGCGTCTCGAACGAGCCGCCGCTTGGCAATCTCGAGCCGATCCTCGCAACCGGCAAGAAAGTCGTCGTAATCGGCGGCGGCGATACCGGCTCCGACTGCATCGGCACCTCCATCCGGCAAGGCGCAATCTCAGTCACCAATTTCGAAATCATGCCGCAGCCCCCGGAGCACGAGAACAAGGCGCTCACCTGGCCGCTGTGGCCCCTGAAGCTGCGCACATCGTCAAGCCACGAGGAAGGCGCCCAGCGCGACTTCGCCGTGCTGACGCAGAAATTTTCCGGCGAAAATGGTGCGGTGAAGAAACTGCATTGCGTGCGCGTCGATGCGCAGTTCAAACCGGTCGCCGGCACCGAATTTGAGATCGAGGCCGATCTGGTGCTGCTTGCGATGGGCTTCGTGCATCCGGTGCACGAAGGCATGATCAAATCGCTCGGCCTCGCGCTCGATTCGCGCGGCAACGTTCAGGCTGATACGCTCGCCTATCAGACCTCGTTGCCGAAAGTGTTTGCCGCGGGCGACATGCGGCGCGGCCAATCGCTTGTCGTCTGGGCGATCCGCGAAGGGCGTCAGTGCGCCCACGCCGTCGATAAGTTCCTGATGGGAACGACCACGCTGCCGCGCTGAACGCGCCGACGCGTTGCGCAATATTTGCATCGCGCGCAGATCAGCGGAAAATCCCGAACAAACCGCCGCCGCTGTTGCGGGCTCCGCTGCCTCCGCCAATCGGCGCGGGTGGCCGCGGGGCATCGTCGCGAGAGGCCGCGGGCTGCTTCGGCTTGGTCTCGCGCGCAGTCCTCTGCGTTTTCTCATGCGTACTCGGAGCAGCTTTCGGTCGCGGCGCGCTTTTCCGTTCCGGCGGCACGGAATGCGCCGCTGCTGCATCGGCCGGTTTCGCGACGTTGGGCGAGCGCGCTGGTATCGTTGCGGGTTTTGACGGTGACAAAGATCTATTTTTGCCGGCGGTGTCGTTTGGGACGGATGACTTTATTGCCGGTGCGGTGGCTGTCTTCGGCGTTTGCGTCGGTGCCGCGGCTGCGGGAGCAGCATCGGATTGCATCTTTGACTTCGCATCGCTTCCGCGCGGCCACGCAAAGTCATCCGCGCGGCCTGGCACGGCGGGCACCGGCTCGCCTTTAACCAACACGGGGGCTGCTGCCGGATCGGTGCTACGGTTCCCGGCGCTCACCAGTTCATCCGAATTGCCCGTTGCTCCTGTGAGTGGCACGACGGGCCCGGCCAGCGGACGAGCATGCGGCACGCGCGGGCCGACCTCGCCTCCTGAAGGTAATGCCACCGGAATTGCACGGTTATTCATCGCCCGTCGCAGGTCGCGCGCAACATAATGGGCGAGCTTGATGGCGCCATAGGTCGTGAAATAGACGCCATCATAGGAGCGCAGGCGCCGCGTTTGCCCCTCATAGTCCGGGCCGTGCAAGGTAAACTTGCCCGCGTCATCGACAAATCCATCCCAGACGTCCACGTAGGTCACGCCGGCGCGTTCGGCGCGGCTCCGGTAAAGATCGTTGAGATAAACCGTGTCGGCGGTCGACTTCGTGCCGCGGATAGCCGGCAGGCCGACCCAGAACACCGGCACGCCTTTGCTCTTGAGAGCGGCGATCATCTTGTCGATGCGCTTGGTGTAAATTTTCTCCCAACGATCTGAGCGGAATTCAATGACGCCCTTTGCGGGTTTGTGCGCAGGAGCGGCGGTGCTTTCGCTTGCGGCGTTCTGATCCTTGTTTTCGGATTCCTTTTCTTCCGCCTCGCGCTCGGCATCCGTCTCGTGGATCGATTGTCGGTCGCTGACGCCGAGCATCACCACGACATAATTCGGATTTTCGTTCGCCAAAGCATCGCGCGCGACATCCGGCCACTCGAGATCGCTGCGAGACTCATAGCGGATCAGTCCGGACCGCGCGCGGTTTTTCCGCACGATGCCCACCTGCGGCGTGTCGGCAAAAGCATTCTCGAGTCCATAGGCCAGCCAATCCGCCATGCCATCGCCGAGGACGAGAATCTTTGTGGTCGGTGCCGTATCGACTTTCTTTGGAGATGGCGCGTGCGAATAGTCGGCCGGCGCAGGCGGCGGTGGCGGCGCTTGCGGGCGCTCGTTGTAGCGCGGCCCCGGTTCGAACGGCGCAAACAAGCGATCGAAAAAGCCGCCGCCCGAATGAGGACGCGGCCGGCTCGGATAACGATCGTCGTAATAATATCGTTGCGCCTGTGCCGGAGCGGTGAAGGCAACGTCAAAGGCAACGATGCAAATGACATCCAGCGCAGCCAACAAGGCGACGCTGATCGTCACGCCGGCAAATTTGCTTTTCTTCGTCATCGCAGCAGCATTTGTCGAACGGCCTGGTCAAAGGCCGATTCACGCCTTCGGCTCCGCCTCCATGGGCCACTAGCACGACAAAAATGTCAACTCGAAGATGGAGGTCGAGTCTTGCAAGTATTTGAAATTATGATGCTATTTATCGTGCGGCGCTTTGCCGGCGCAGCCGGTTGAGCACCGTTGCGGATGCAAAACCGTCAGGCACGATACCCGCACTCGCCTGAAAATCCCGGATCGCCGCGCGCGTGCGGGCGCCGAGCCGACCGTCGGCCTCGATGTCGTAGCCACGGCGCGCCAGCAATTCCTGCAACTCGAATCGCTCGTCGCGCGAGAGCACGCGCTCATAACGCGGCCAGTCCTGCACAAAGGGTCCACCGCCGCGAAGCCTGTCGGCAAGATGGCCGATCGCGAGCGCGTAAGCCTCTGCGGGATTGTATTTCATAAGGACACGGAAATTCGTGAGCATGAGGAACCCGGGCCCCTGCACGCCCGCGGGCAGCAGCAGATAGGCGCGATCGTCCGGCCGCGGAAACGGGCGGTGGTCAGGCCGCACGATTCCGGCGCGCTGCCATTCGCGCAGCGTCGTCGTGTGCGAGCGGCCGGCGAATCTAAAATCGAACGTGGCGGGTACGACGACTTCATAACCCCACGTCCCGCCGCTGACCCACCCGTCTTTCTTCAAATTGTTAGCGGTAGAAGCGATCATGTCCGGAATTGAGTCGACGACATCGCGCCTGCCGTCACGGTCGAAGTCGACGGCGTAACGCTTGAATGCCGTCGGCATGAATTGCGTCGGGCCGAATGCGCCCGCCCATGAACCGACCAGGCGGTCGGGCCGAATGTCGCCGTGTTGCAGAATTTCGAGGGCGGCCAAAAACTCGTCGCGAAAGTAGCGTTGGCGACGGCCGACGCAGGCAAGCGTCGCGGTCGAGCGGACGACAGAACGATTGCCGCCAAGCGTGCCGTAGTTGCTTTCGATGCCCCAGATCGCTGCTATGATGTGACGATCGACGCCATACGTGCGCTCCACCGCATCAAATGTGTGACCGTATTTGCGCAGAAGCTCCTGGCCTTTCTCGATGCGCGCATCGGTGACGAGCAGATCGAGATAGTCCCACAGCGACTTCGTGAACTCGGGCTGCGCATCGAGAAGATCCATAATCCGCAAATCCGGCGTGAGGCCCTCGGCATAGGTGCGAAACGTCGCGCGCGAAATGCCGCGGTGCGCGGCCGCTGGCCACAACCGGTCAATGCAATGTGGAAAGTCCGCGGCGGCTGCACGGATGGCCTGTGCCGTCATCGTCGGATCGCCTGAGGAACCGGAGGTACCGCTCCAGGCCGGCTTTTGCACCCGCGCCAACGGTCGCGAAATCGTGCCGGTCGGAAAGTCGTTGGACGCGTGGCGCTCCTGACACAGAACTGCCTCGCTGCCATACACCGCCGATACGGCAACCAATAAAGCCCCGATGATCTTGCCGGACCCCGTCATCGCGACCCCTCGTTCCCCGAAAACGTAGGCGATGGACCCTATGGGTGCCTTGAGAACGTTTCGACAGCGTTAATGGCGAACGTTCATCTGGACCGCGGGCTCGGTCCGTGCTTTTTGCTGAGTTGCGAGGCTGGGGAGCCCAACGCAGAAATCACGCATGAGTCGCATCCGCAAAGCTGTTTTTCCCGTGGCCGGTCTCGGCACGCGCTTCCTGCCGGCAACCAAAGCCGTACCGAAGGAAATGCTGCCGGTTGTCGACCGGCCGTTGATCCAGCATGTCGTCGACGAGGCGCGCCAAGCCGGCATCGAGCATCTGATCTTCGTCACCGGACGCCAGAAGAGTGTCATAGAAGACCATTTCGACCGCCAGTTCGAGCTTGAAGTGACGCTGAGCGAGCGCGGCAAAAAGTCCGAACTGGCTTTGCTCGCCGAAGACCTGCCGGACGCCGGCACCGTCAGTTTCACGCGTCAGCAGTCGCCGCTCGGACTTGGTCATGCCGTGTGGTGCGCGCGAGAACTGGTCGGCAACGAACCCTTCGCGGTCCTGCTGCCGGATGTCCTGGTGCAGCATCCGCGTGGCTGCCTCGCGCAGATGATTGACGCGGCGGAATCGCTTGAAGGCAACGCCAACATTATCGCCGTGGAGGAAGTTCCGGCGGACCGCGTGCACATGTATGGCATCGTCGGCGTCGGGGCGAGCAAAGGCAAGGCATTCGCCATTACGCAGATGGTCGAGAAGCCCAAGGCGGCCGAAGCGCCTTCCAATCTCAGCATCACCGGCCGCTACATTTTGCAGCCAGAAATTTTCAGCGTGCTGTCGACTCAGGCCACCGGTGCCGGCGGAGAAATCCAACTCACCGACGCGATGGTTCAGCTTGCACGCAAGCAGCCGTTTTATGGATTGAAGTTCGAGGGCCGCAGCTTCGATTGCGGTTCGAAGATCGGCTTTCTCACCGCCAATGTCGCCTATGCACTTGAGCGGGAGGACATCGCACCTGTTCTGCGCGCGGAGCTTATGCAGATGCTGAAACCGTAGCGGACCGCAACCTCATCGCTGCAGGCGCATGCCAAAGAGGAAGACCGTCGCGTTGTAATCGTTGCCGGAAACGTTGGAACGTAACCAGTTTTCCTGCACTTCGCCTTTGACCTGAACCTCGCGGCTAAGCTTGTACGTCAGGCCCGCACCGAGCGAGAAACGCCTGTCGCGCCTGACATCGCCGACGTATTCGTCGAAGCCCATGCCGGCCTTGGCCGTGAAGATGAGCCAACGCCGCAAAGCGTGATCGACTTGCAAGCCCAGGTCCCGATAGAGGATGCCGGAAACGCCGGGGATGGTGGATTCGCCCGCGGTGGAGGCCGCCGTCATTTTCACCGACGTCAGCGCGGTTGCGGCCCAGGTCAATGAACCTTGCCCGATGAAACCTTCAAGGTCGGGCAGCCGCGGATCATCATACGCGCGCCGCAGATAGCCGAGGGCGATTTCGCCCGTCAGCTGCCGGGTCAGTTCGAAACTCGAACCGACTTCACCAATGAGGCCCTTCGAGTCTCGCTTGAATCCGAAGGAATCCGTTTCCAGGTCGTGCGTGCGCCTATCGGCGCCGGCTTGCACAAACGGCTTCACGCCCGGCAAAAGCTCGTAGCTTCCCCGCAACGTGCCGCCGACCTGATCGTAGTTGCGATCCTTGTTGCTTGCCGTGGTGCCGTCGGTCAGCACGGAGTGCTGATACGTGGTGCGTTCGGCATCGAGACTCGCCGAAAGCTCAAAGCGGTTGAATCGGTGCGCAAGGCCGGCGTTGCCGCCAAAGGTCGTATAGATGGGCAGCTTGGCGAGGCCCGCTTGCAAGTTCGGGCTTCCCGGATTGTCCGTCGACACCAGCACGCGCGTACCGAGATTGATGTTCGTGTCGTGCCTCACGTCGATGCGGCCATCGACTCGCCCATTAAAATATGGGCGGCTGAGTGTCGGCGTTTCGTCGGGCGAGTAGCCGGTGTAGCTGCCACGCAGCGCGGCTTTCAATTCATGCCGGGACCAATCGGAACGTGCCAGGAGCTCCGGCGCAAGCGTGTAGAGCCAAGCCCCGCGCCCGTTCTTGACCTGACCGGGGTTCGAATCGTGGCCGCCGATCAGTTCGAGTGCGGGATAGAGTAGAAATGATCCGGCACGTACGCCAAGCGGCGCGTAGGGGTCGTCCGGTTCGCCACTTTTGCGCTTTCGCGGTGGCTTCCGGATCGGGCCGATTTCGACTGGAGGCTGACCGGGGTGACCGGTTGCTGCGACCGGTGTGTTCGATCCGTCTAAAGCCGCCGCTGATGCCGGTGGCGGCGCTTGCGTCGGCGGCACGCCCTCCTGCATTGGCAAGGGCGGTTCGATCGCGAAGATGTTTGATTGAGCCTCGGGTTTCCGTGGTTGGTTCGAACGCTTGTTGCGGGAGTTGGTCGAATCGAAGCCGGTGTTGCCGGCACCGTTCGCGGGTGGCACGAAGGCGGAAGTCGGCGGACCGAAGGTCGCCGGCGCCAGCCGCTGAAACTGCTGGAAAGGCGGCGTCCTTTCGCTGTCGCCATTGCCTTGCGATGACAGCGGGCTCTGGAACAGCGGTGGGTTCGTTTGAGCCACCGCCTCCGCGCACCAAAACATCGCAACGGCCGCAACCGGAATGCCGGCACGCGCAAGCAGACGACGATGAGAGAAGCGCGCCAGCAGTTGAATGCCCTCGGCAAAATCCCGCCAATCGGGGACGATCGCAATGCCTCTGCAGGCGCGCGCGGGCGGATCCGCAAAAGCGCTGCCCGCCGGTGTGCCGGCAGAGTTTGGTTAATGAAACTAAAATGAGGATGGTTAACGGGACGTTGATGCTCGAAGCCGGCTCAGATCCAGCCGGCAAGCTCGCGCGCTACGATGTGGCGGATGACGCTCATGCCGCCGGGGCTGTCATTGAGGCAAGGGATCGCCGCGAAGTTCTGCCCGCCCGCCTCCCTGAAAATCGCGGCATTTTCCATCGCGATCTCCTCAAGCGTCTCGAGGCAGTCGGCGGCAAAGCCGGGTGTGATGACCGCGAGATTCTTCACACCCTTTTGGGCAAGGCTCCTGACCGTCGCATCGGTATAGGGCTTGAGCCATTCTGCCGTCCCGAAGCGCGACTGATACGTCATCATCAATTTGCTCCCGTCGCGTTTCAGACGCTCGCGCAGCAACCGCGTCGTCTCGGCGCAATGCTGCGGATAGGGGTCGCCCTTGCGCGCGTACTCTTCCGGCATGCCGTGGAAGGAGGCGAGAATGACCTCCGGCTCGAACGAAAGGTCCGCAAGAGCCGTCTCCAGTGAAGTGGCCAGCGCGTCGATATAGACCGGATCGTCATAATAAGGTGGCGCGACCCGGACGGCAGGCTGTGCGCGCATTCGCGCAAGCGCGGCGAACGCCTCGTCGCAAACGGTCGCGGTCGTTGCCGCCGCATATTGCGGATAGAGCGGCACGATCAGGATACGATCGCAGCCTGCGCGCTGCATCACGTCGAGCCGCGAAGCAAGTGATGGCTCGCCGTAGCGCATCCCCCAATCGACGAGGAGACGCGGATCGCCTGCCAACCATGCCGCAAGCTTTTCCGCCTGGGAGCGCGTAATCGTTTTCAGGATGGACTCGTTGCGCTCGCGATTCCAGATCTTTGCGTAGTCGCGCCCCTTGCGGCCTGGCCGGACCGTCAGAATGATGAGATTGAGGACGAGCCACCATTTAAGGCGGTTTTCCTCAATGACGCGCCGGTCCGACAGGAACTGCTTTAGGTAGCGCCGCATCGACCAGTAATCGGTCGCCTCCGGCGTGCCAAGATTGACCAGCAGTACACCGATGCGTCGCGAACCATCCGGCGGTGGGAGTTTGGGGCTCATGGCCCCGCACTCAGCGGCAAACGCGCCGCGCGGTCAAGGCGCTCGCCGCACGCCGGCGGACGTGGCTCCCTACGCGGCTTCCCGATGATGGTGGCGGCCTTCCCGGACCTCCTCGATGATCTTCCTGCTGAAATCCTCGAGATCGCCGGGGTTGCGCGACGTGACGATGCCGTCGTCGGTGACAACGGGGGAATCTTCCCATTTTGCGCCGGCATTGATCACATCGGTCTTTATCGAGTGATACGAGGTCATGCGGCGGCCCTTGGCGATGCCGGTTTCAATGAGCAGCCACGGCGCATGACAAACGGCCGCGACCGTTTTGCCCGACCGATAGAACTCCTTGATGAGCGCCAGCGCATCCTTATTCACGCGCAACAGATCCGGATTGATCTGTCCGCCCGGCAGGACGATCGCATCGTAATCCTCGCAGCGCGCATCGGAGAGTTTCTTGTCCACTTTCACCGGCCGTCCCCAATCCTTCTTGTCCCAACCTTTGATCTCGCCCTCCTCCGGCGAGACGACATCGACTTTGGCGCCTGCCTCTTTCAGCCGATCGCGCGGAACCTCAAGTTCCGATTGCTCGAATCCGTTGGTCGCAAGAATCAGAATGCGTTTGCCGTCCAGCTCGCCTGGCATGTCATGTCTCCACTCATTCGGGTGCCCGAAAGACAATGATGCGCGTGCGCAAAACGTTCCGGCAGCGCTTCATGCGACCGACTCCCGCAGCGAAGATGTGAGGTGTTCGCCGGTTATCGTCCGGATCGCTCGTCGACGATGACTTTACCGTCGTCCGGCAACGAACCCGGCGGAACCATCATGACGGAGCCGCGAACCTTCGTGACTGACTGAAGCGTCGCAGCAATGGTATCCGACAGTGCGCTGTCGGCTTGCGCGCATTCGGCCATCAAGGTCATGCTGTCTTGCTGTCCGGTGCGGCTCACCACGAGCCTCACACGCCTCAGTTCAGGGTGCCGTTTCGCGATCTCATTGACCTGCGTCGGGTGCACGAACATGCCCTTGACTTTGGTCGTTTGATCGGCGCGGCCCATCCAGCCTTTGATGCGCATGTTGGTGCGTCCGCAAGGCGAACGGCCGGGCAGTATGGCGGAGAGATCACCGGTCGCGAGTCGGATCATCGGGTAGTCGGGATTGGCGGTTGTCACGACGACTTCGCCAACCTCGCCTTCGGAAACCGGATCGCCGGTTCCGGGCCGCACGATCTCGACGATCAGTGGCTCATTGACCATCAGGCCCTCGTGGGCCTCGCTCTCATAGGCGATAACGCCGGTTTCCGCGACCGCGTAACATTCCATGACGGTGATGCCGCGCGCGCCGAATTCTTCGCGCAGCGAAACAGGAAGGGCGGCGCCGGAAACGATGGCGCGCCTGATCGACGAGGCATCCCATCCCGTCTGCTTCGCGGTGTCGAGCATGATTTTCAAAAAATCCGCCGTCCCAATGTAGCCCGTCGCCTTGTATTGCGCGATCGCCGCAAGCTGCTGCTCCGTGTTGCCGATGCCGCCTGGAATGGTGGGGCAACCAAGCGCATGCGCCGCCTCCTCCAGGATGTAAGCGCCAGGCGTCAGATGATGCGAGAACGAATTATGGATGATATCGCCGGCGCGAAATCCTGCGGCAAACAGCGCGCGGGCGCCGTTGCCAAAATCGCTGCCCCAGCCTTGCGGCTCGAACAGCGGGCCCGGTGACATGTGCAGGCGTCTGGCTTTTGCGGGTGCGGTCACGTTGAACCCGCCGAACGGTGGGGTTTCGGCCTGCAGCCTCACGAGGTCGGATTTGCGCAGCACCGGCAGCTTGGCCAACGCAGCGCGCGAGGTCACCGACTGTGGATCAACCCCGGCCAGATGCTTTGCCCAGCCTGGCGCGGTCATCGCCCGCGCCACAATTGCCGGCAGCGCCGCAAAAAGCTCACGCTCGCGTAAAGCCGGATCGCGCGTTTCTTTCGCGTCGTAATACTCAGCCATTGCGTTCAGGCTTGTATTGCCGCCCCTCCGAATTGCACGCTTCAACAGCTTTCAGCCTGCGACCTTGCGCCAAAAGTGAAAACTTCACATTACAATGAATTTTTCCGTGACGCCGCTACGCCAGCCAACGCTTGCGGCGGCGATAATGTTTGGCGTCCCGGAATGATTTGCGGCGTCCTTCAGCAATGCCGAGATAGAACTCTTTCACGTCTTCATTCTCCGCAAGCGACCGCGCAGCTCCGTCCATCACGACCCGGCCATTTTCAAGGATATAGCCGTGGCTGGCAACTTTCAGCGCCATATAGGTATTCTGCTCAGCCAGCAAAAATGAGACGCCTTCCTTTTTGTTGAGATCTTTGACGATTTCGAAGATTTCCTCGACGATCTGCGGCGCAAGCCCCATCGACGGCTCGTCGAGCAGAATCATCTTCGGCCGCGACATCAGCGCGCGTCCGATAGCGCACATCTGTTGTTCGCCGCCCGATGTGTAGCCTGCCAAGGAACTGCGCCGCTCGGCGAGCCTGGGAAAGTACGCATAGACCTTCTCGAGATCGGCCCGAACCGCTGCACGGCCGTCCTTGCGCGTGAATGCGCCGGTCTGCAAATTCTCTTCGATCGTGAGGTGGCCGAAGCATTGGCGGCCCTCCATCACCTGGATGCAACCGCGCCGCACGAGTTCGTTGGGTGAGAGGTCCTGCACCTCCGCGCCGTCGAAAACAATCGAGCCTTTTGTCACCTCGCCACGCTCGGCATGCAAAAGGTTTGAGATTGCTTTCAGCGTGGTCGTCTTGCCGGCGC
This sequence comes from Pseudolabrys sp., assembly GCA_035760805.1. Classification (GTDB taxonomy): domain Bacteria; phylum Pseudomonadota; class Alphaproteobacteria; order Rhizobiales; family Xanthobacteraceae; genus Pseudolabrys. The sequence goes on along the minus strand of DASTSG010000002.1, from coordinate 62,515 downwards.
CGTTTGCACCGAGCAAAGCGATGATGCCGCCTCTCGGTACTTCGAGCGAAACGCCCTTGAGCACCAGGATGACGTGGTCGTAGATCACCTCGATATTGTTGACCGAGAGGATTTTTTCCGCGGCCGCCGGCGCGACCGCGATGTTCCCTTGTTCAACGGCAGACATCCAATTCTCCGTCTCTCCTCGCACGGGAACAATCGACGCTGCAAGCAAGCCGGGGTGGGGAATTCAAATTCCCCACCCGCTTCGCTCTATCAGCCGCTCCAGAAGGCAAGCTGACTTACGACGACTTGTCGCAAGGCTCCGTGCGCTTCGGCCATGGCTGGTTCTTCTTGACGTAGTCCGCCGCAGCTGCCTCGAGCAGCGGGTCCACCTTATTCTTCATGGGCGCGATCCAATCGGACACCTTCACCCACTTTTTGCCGTCCCACTGCTGAACGTAGGCGGCGTGATGGCCGTTGTGGTCGGAGCAGCTAACCGACATCGGCGCGGCGAAATCGGCCAGTCCCATTTCCTTCCATCGTGCGGCTGTAATCTTCAAAGTCTCCATGCCGCGGCGCATCTCGTCGCCGGTGATATCCTTTTTCCCGGTCAGCTTCTGCGCGTTGCGAATACCTTCGGCGATAACAGCTGCATTCAGAACGCCGCGATTGTAGAAGTTCTCGCCGAGCTGTCCTTTCGGCGTCTGGCTGTCGCCCTTGTCGATCACATACTTCTGGATGTCTTTCAGGGCCGGAAAGTCCGTACCGACAGCGTTGAAGTTGAGCGAGAGATAACCCTTCGCGGCGGGACCGGCCGGCCGTGCATCGTCCTCGCTGCCAGACCACCAGATACCGATGAAATGATCCATCGGGTAACCCGTCTTGGCCGCTTCTTGCACCGCGGTCGGGTTCATGGCGCCCCAGCCCCACATGATCATGTAGGCCGGACGGTCGCGACGGACGCTTAACCAGATGCTCGATTGATTCTGCATCTGCGCCGGCGGCACCGGATATTCTTTCACGGTGAAGCCGTAGTCTTTCGCAAACTGGTGCAGCAACGGTAGCGGCTCGCGGCCGTAACCACCGTCAAAGAAGATGTACCCGATAGTCTTGCCCTTCAGCTTGTCGAGACCTCCTTCCTTGCCGCCGATGTAGCGGAAGATGATCGAAAGGCCATCCCAGTAAGTTGCCGGAGGATTGAAGATCCATGGGAAGTCCTGGCCGATGGCTGAAGCCGAAAGGCCGTAGGCCATCGAGAGAATCGGAATGTGGTCGACTGCCGCTTTCGGTATCAACGCAAGCGTGATGCCCGTCGAATAAGGTGTGATGATCGTGGGATGCTTGCCCTTGACGGATTCATAGCATTCCACGCCTTTTTCATTTTTGTAGCCGGTCTCGCATTCCTGAACGACAATCTTTGAACCGCCGATGCCGCCATCGCGCGCATTCAGCATGCTGAAGTAATCGTGCATGCCGTTGGCAATCGGAATACCCGAGTTGGCAAAGGCACCAGTGCGATAGGTGAACAGGGGTACGAACGTTTGGGCGGATGCCTGCGAGACGAAGCCCGACGTACCCATCAGGGCCGCAAGAGCCGCCCCGATAGCCCAGCATTTCAAACGCATTGTGTTTCTCCCTCTATCTGCCGGTGCTTTGTGCCGGCTTGACGCGATCCTCCCGAAGGGAGGAGTATCATCCTACCAGCGATTACATCGCCGGATCAGAGAATTGGCCCAAGTGTGCACCTTCAATAGGGGAAAGGCCACACCCTGAGCTTCTGCTTTCCGATCTGCCACAGCCGCGCTAACCCGTTCGGCTCGGCGATGAGAAACAGAATAATCAGCGCGCCCAGCGCCATAAACGTAATGTGCTCGACGGTCGCCGCCTTGATCGACAAGCCGAACATGCCGGGTGCGATGCGCAACACGATGGGCAGCCCCCAGATCAGCGCTGCGCCGAGAAAAGATCCCAGCAAGCTGCCGAGGCCACCGATGATGACCATGAACAGGATCAGGAAGGATTGATTGATAGCGAAGCTTTCGGATTCCGCATTGCCGAGCCAGAGGAAGACCAGCATCGCGCCGGCAACGCCGCAATAGAACGAGGACACGGCAAACGCGAGCAGCTTGGTCTGATAGAGCTTGATGCCGATCAGTTCGGCCGCGATGTCCATGTCGCGCACCGCCATCCAGGTTCGACCGATGCGTCCGCGGATAAGATTGGAAGCAAGCCACGTCATGATTGCAACGATCGCCAGCACGACAATGTAGCGCGTCGACGGCTCCGCGTTCGGCCCGGTTACCGGAATACCGAACAGCGTGCGGGTCGGGACTTCAATCGAGGCCGAGACATTGTAGTTGTAAAGCCACGGAACGCGAATGAAACACCACGACAGGAAGAACTGCGAGGCGAGCGTCGCGACCGCCAAGTAAAAGCCTTTGATGCGCAAACTCGGCAGGCCGAACACAATTCCAGCGGCTGCCGCAAAGAAGCCGGAGAAAACGATCAGCAAAACGATATTGATGCCGGGAAAGAACGTCGCGAGCTTGTAGCAAGCGTAGGCCCCGACACCCATGAAGCCGCCGGTGCCGAGTGAAAGCAAGCCGGTATAACCGGTAAGCAGATTGAGCCCGATCGCAGCGAGCGAAAAAATAAGAATCGGCGTGAGAATCGAGTCGATCACGAAAGGAGAAGCCGTGAGCGGCACGAAGATAAAGGCCGCGAGCAGAATTACGGCGATACCGATCTTGTCTTGCAGAATCGGGAAGAGAGCCGAGTCGGCCTGATAGGTTGTCTTGAACTGCCCGGCTTCACGGTAAAACATGGACTTCCTCAAATCCGCTCAATGATGCGCTCGCCGAATAGACCTTGCGGCCGAAACAGCAGGAACACGAGCGCGATGACATAAGCGAGCCAATCCTCGATGCCGCTGCCCAGCAGCGGACCCCAGTAGAATTCGCCGACCTTCTCGCCGAGACCGATGATGATGCCGCCGACGATCGCCCCCGGTATCGACGTGAAGCCGCCCAGAATGAGGACCGGCAACGCCTTCAGCGCGATGATTTGCAGGGCGAACGATACGTTCGAGCGCGCGCCCCACATGATGCCGGTAGCGAGCGCAACGATCCCCGCAGCAAACCAGACGATCACCCAAATCTGCTCGAGTGAAATGCCAACGGAAAGGGCGGCCCGGTGGCTATCTGCGACCGCGCGCAGCGCGCGGCCGATCCGCGTCTTCTGAAAGAAAACGCCGAGGGAAACCACCATCAGGGTGGCGATGATCGCGGCGGCAATGTCGATCTTCTGCATCTGCACGAAACCGCCCAGCGTCTTGATCTGATACGCCCCGCTTGGGAGGCCAAGTGGACCTGAGATCATCACCTTCGGATCGCCGCCAAAGATCAGCTCGCCAAATCCAATGAGAAAATAGGTTAGACCGAACGTCGCCATGAACAGGATGATCTCGGGCTGATTGACAAGCGGGCGCAGGATCAGGCGCTCGACCGCCAGAGCGAGCATCAACATCACGACGACGGTAAGTCCGAGCGCCAGATAAGCGGGCACGCCGTGCTCGTAAAAGCCGACCAGCGCCAGCGCCGCAAACACCACCATGATGCCTTGCGCAAAGTTGAACACACCCGAGGCTTTGAAGATGAGTACGAAGCCGAGCGCAATCAACGAATAGAGAACGCCGGTGACAAGACCCTCCCAAAGCGTCTGCACGAACAGGTCGGGCGCGGTGCCCATCTGCACAAATGGATCAATGAAGATTTGATAGAGGAGATGCATGCTAGTGACATCTCCTCCAACACGACGTCATGCCTCGCGCAGGCGGGCCATCAAGTACGCCGCTGGCGCGCGAGGACGCAAAGCCGAATCGCAAGTGGGCCGCCGGGAATACTGGATCATCCGCGTTCGCAGATGATGAGAGTATCCCAAGCCGCACGCTCTTTGCCATCCTGTCCCTCAATGCGCTACGCCGAGGTACGCGTCGATCACGCCTTGATCTTTCTTCACATCGGCCGGCGTTCCGTCGGCGATCTTCACGCCATGGTCGAGCACCACGACTCGATCCGACAGATCCATCACCACGCCCATGTCATGCTCGATGAGCGCGATCGTCGTGCCGTAATAGTCGTTCACATCGAGAATGAAGCGCGACATGTCTTCCTTCTCTTCGATGTTCATGCCTGCCATGGGCTCGTCGAGAAGCAGAAGCTCCGGCTCCATGGCGAGCGCGCGGCCAAGCTCGACGCGCTTTTGCAGCCCGTAAGGCAGGCGCCCCACCGGCACGCGGCGGATATCCTGAATTTTGAGGAAGTCGATGATTTCCTCGGCACGATGACGGTGCTCGACCTCTTCCGCGAGCGCCGGCCCGTGACGCAGCAGCTGCCAGAAGAAGCCGCGGTGCATGCGCAGCGTGCGGCCCGTCATAATATTGTCGAGCACGGTCATGCCACGGAAGAGCGCCACGTTTTGAAACGTGCGCGCGATACCGCCGTAGGCGGCATCATAGGGCCGCATGTGGCCGCGCGCTTTTCCTTTGAACGTGATGCGGCCGCTCTGGGGATGATAGAAGCCGTTGATGACGTTCAGCATCGACGTCTTACCGGCGCCGTTCGGTCCGATGATCGCGCGGATTTCGCCCTTGCGGATATCGAAGGAAACGTCGGTGACCGCATTCACGCCGCCAAACGACAGCGACACGTTCTCAACCGACAAGAGCACGTCGCCGACCGCAATCTGTGGCCCGCTCGGTGCTCTCATGTGACAAGCCTTTCGGCGGTCGTTCCGAGGCATGGCCGAAGGCCGCGCGCCCGGAATCCATGATCCGCAGCGCTGGGTCTATGGAGCATGCTCATGCCGCCCTCTCCAACGGGCCGACAGGTTCGGTTTTCATGTCGCGAATCTTCACGCGCGCGCTGATCGTGCCTTTGCGACCGTCCTCGAAGGTAACCTCGGTTACGATATCGGCCTCGCTCGATCCGTCGTAAAGCGCGGTCACAAGCGGCCCATAACGTTCAGCGATGAACCCACGCCGCACCTTCTGCGTGCGCGTCAGCTCGCCGTCATCGGCATCGAGCTCCTTATGCAGAATCAGAAACCGCTTGATCTGCGCCCCGCCCATGACCTTGTCGGCAGCGAGTGAACGGTTCACCTCGGCGACGTTCTTCTCAATCATATCGTAAACGAGCGGATGGCCGGCAAGCTCCTGATACGAGCCGTAAACGACATTGTTGCGTTCAGCCCAGCTTCCGACCGCGGTCAGATCGATGTTGAGCATGACGGCCACAAAGTCGCGTTTATCGCCGTAAGCGACCGCCTCGCGGATATTCGGATAGAATTTGAGCTTGTTCTCGATGTATTTTGGCGGGAACAGTGTCCCGTCGTTGAGCTTGCCGACATCCTTCGCGCGATCGATGATCTTCAAGTGTCCGGTTTTTTCGTCGAAAAAGCCGGCATCGCCGGTTTTGATGTAACCGTCCTCCGTCATCACCTCTGCGGTCTTTGCATCATCTTTGAAATAACCGGTGAACATTCCAGGCGACTTGAACAGCACTTCACCGCTATCTGTGATGCGAATATCGACGTTGGGGATCGCAGGCCCCACGGTGTCGGCATAAATCTGCCCGTCAGGCTGCGCCGTGACGTAGAGAAACGCTTCCGTCTGGCCGTAGAGTTGCTTCAGATTAAGGCCGATCGACCGGTAAAAACCGAACAGCTCGGGGCCGATGGCTTCGCCCGCCGTGTAAGCAACGCGCACGCGCGAAAAGCCGAGAATGTTCTTGAGCGGCGCATAGACCAGAAAATCGCCTATCCGGTACAGCAAGCGCCCGCCAAGCGGCACCGGCTGCTTGTTGAGGATGCGCTCGCCATAGCGGCGCGCAACGCCGATGAAGTAGTGGAACAGCTTGCGTTTGAGCAAGCCCGCGTCCTCCATACGGATCATCACACGCGTGAGCAGCATCTCAAGCGTGCGCGGCGGCGCGAAATAGAATGTCGGGCCGATCTCGCGCAGATCCTGCATCGCGGTGTCGGTATTTTCCGGACACGCGATGCAGAAGCCGGCGATCATCCCCTGAACATAGTTGAGATAATGGTCACCGACCCAGGCCAGCGGCAGATAGGCCAGCGTCACATCCTTTTCAGTCAGCTTGTCAAAGGCGACGGTATCGCTGCCGGCACGGATGGAGCGCTCATTCGTGAGCAACACCCCCTTCGACGTCCCGGTCGTTCCCGACGTGTAGAGAATGATCGAAGGATCGCTGCCCTTCCCTGCCATGATTTCGGCATCGAGCCACGCGCGGGCCGATGCATCCTCGGCAAGTGCGCTACGTCCTTCGGCAATGACGTCGTCAATCGGACGCAGACGAGAGCGATCATAGTCGCGCAGGCCGCGCGGCTCGTCGTAAATCATCAGCTCGAGCTTGGGTAGCCTCTCCGAAACCGAAAGGATTTTGTCGACCTGCTCCTGATCTTCCACCGCAGCAAAACGCACATCGGCATGGTTGAGCACGAAAGAAAGCTCGTCCGCGACGGCGTCGGCGTAGACCGGGACTGGAATGGCACCGATCATTTGCGCCGCCATGACCGACCAGTAGAGCTTCGGCCTGTTCGCACCTACGATTGCGATCGTATCGCCGCGCTTGAGACCGGCACGATGCAGTCCAAACGCATAAGCGCGGACGATGTCCAGCACCTGGGCCCACGTCCAGGTCTGCCAGATGCCCAGGTCCTTGTGCCGCATTGCGGGCCGGAACCCGTATTGCTTGGCGTTACGAATCAGCAGCTTCGGAAACGTATCCGCACTTGCGGTGGCATGTGACGCCACAGCGCGACCCTCCCATTGCGCGCAGACAAGCGCGCGTCAGCCATCCCCTCCCGTGCCGCCTGTTTGGCGGTCTCGTTGTATGGATATGAAAACACCGGCCGGAAACGGTCAAGGGTCGTAAGCCGCGACACAATCCGCGATAGCGGATGACCGGCCCATTTACTCAGCAGCCTTGAGGAGCCGCGCCGGGCCCACGCGAAATTGATCGAGAAGCGCTGCCTCGTCGGCCTTTGCAACCGCAATGTGCCGCTGCTTGATGTGGCCGTATCCGCGAATGCGCTCCGGAATGGCAGCAAGTCCGACCGCGAGATGGTGGTTGTCCGGCGTGAGCTTCTCGGCGATTTCGTCCAGCAGCGCCTCATAATCGGAGATGAGTTTGCGCTCGGTTCTGCGCTCCGCAGAATAGCCGAAGATGTCGAGCGGCGTGCCGCGCAGGAATTTCAACCGCGCCAGGATGCGGAAGGCCCTCAGCATGGAGGGACCATAGGACTTTTTCTGCAACTCGCCGGTTTGCGGATCGCGCTTGGCAAACAGTGGCGGCGCCAGATGAAATTCAAAGCGCAGGTCACCGTCGAAATTCGATCTTATGCGATCGAAGAACGAAGTGTCAGCAAAAAGCCGCGCAACCTCGTATTCATCCTTATACGCCATCAGCTTGAACAGATAGCGGGCGACCGCGTCGGCAAGTCCGCATTTGCCTGGCGCTTTCTCCGCTTCTGCGGCGCGCATTTTCTCGACGCGCCGTCGATAACGCCTGGCGTAGCGTCTGCTTTGATACGCAGTAAGGAATGCTACGCGCCGCTCGACGGCCTCATCAAACGACTGCGATAGGCGCAGCGAGTCGTTGGTGTTTTCAGGTGCGCGCTTCACCAAGGCTTCCACCGCCGCCGGATCGGCGGCTGCGCGGCGGCCGTAACGGAATGCAGAGATATTCATCGGCACGGCCTCGCCGTTCATCTCGATCGCCTTCTCGATCGCTTCCGCCGAAAGAGGCAACGCGCCGGTTTGATAGGCGTAACCGAGCATGAACATATTGGCGCCGATCGATTGACCGAGCAGCGCCGTGGCAAGGCGTCCGGCATCGACAAAATGCGCGCCCTCACGCCCAGCCGCTCCGATGATCGCGCGCCTAAGGCGCTCGATCGGTAGCGAATAGTCCGCGTTGCGCGTAAAATCGCCGGGCAGGAACTCGGCCGTGTTCACCACCACCTGCGTGCCCGGCTTCATTGCGCTCAGGACCTTCTTGTTGCCGACGACAACAATGTCGCCGCCAAGCACGAGGTCAGCACCGCCGGCTGCGACGCGAATGGCGTGAATATTATCGAAGCTATTGGCAATCCGGATGTAGCTGTAAACCGCCCCACCCTTTTGTGCGAGGCCCGCCATGTCGAGAACGCCGACGCCCTTGCCCTCAAGATGGGCAGCCATGCCGATGATCGCGCCGAGCGTGACAACGCCGGTGCCACCGACGCCAGTAACGATGATGCTGTAGGGGTGGTTGAGGAGCGGTGTGGCCGGCACCGGAAGCGGCGTCCAATCTGGCGGCTCCGCGACACTGTCGCCCTTTTTCAGCTTTGCGCCGTGCACGGTCACGAAGGATGGGCAGAAGCCCTTGAGGCAGGAGTAATCTTTATTGCAACTCGATTGATCGATTGTCCGCTTGCGGCCCCACTCGGTTTCGAGCGGCTGCACCGACACGCAATTCGATTTGACGCCGCAGTCGCCGCAGCCCTCGCAGACGAGATCATTGATGACGACGCGCTTGTCGGGATCGGGAAAAGTGCCGCGCTTGCGCCGGCGGCGCTTCTCGGCGGCGCAGGTCTGATCGTAAATCAGCACCGTGACGCCGGGTATAGCGCGCAGCTCGCGCTGGACGCGGTCGAGTTCGTCGCGGTGGTGGATCGTAAGACCACGCGGCCAGTCGGTGTCCTTGGCATATTTCCACGGCTCGTCGCTGACGACCACGACACGCTTGGCGCCTTCGGCTGCAACCTGCCGCGCGATTTGCGGCACTGTGAGCCCGCCGTCGTTCGCCTGGCCGCCTGTCATCGCAACGGCATCGTTAAACAGAATCTTGTAGGTCATCGTCGTGCCGGACGCGATGGCAGCACGAATGGCAAGATAACCAGAATGATTGTAGGTGCCGTCGCCTAGATTCTGGAAAACGTGCTCGCGATTTGAGAACGGCGCCTCGCCGATCCAGTTGGCGCCCTCGCCGCCCATTTGCGTGAACCCGAGTGTATTGCGGTCCATCCATTGCGCCATGTAATGGCACCCGATGCCGGCATAGGCACGGCTTCCATCCGGGACCCGCGTCGAGGTGTTGTGCGGGCAGCCGGAACAGAAATAAGGGATGCGTTGGGCGACGTCGGCGGTTTCGGTAAGCGCGCGCTGTGCAGCTTTCAGGCGGGCAACATTCGCCGCCAGTTCATCGTTTTGCCCGTACCGCAGGAGCCGCTCGCCGATGCAGATGGCGACGTCATTCGGATCGAGCGCGCCTTTCACCGGGAACAGCCAATTGCCCTGCTCATCTTTCTTGCCGATGCACACAGGCTGATTGGCCGTGCCGTAAAGCTCCTCGCGCACCTGGACTTCGATGAGCGAGCGCTTTTCCTCGACGACGATGATGAGATCGAGGCCATTGGCGAAATCCACCAGATCCTGCCGCGGGATGGGCCACGGACATCCGATTTTGAAAAGGCGCAGCCCGAGCCGGTTCGCCTTCAGTTCGTCGATGCCGAGCTCGTCGAACGCCTGCCGCACATCGAGATAGGCTTTACCGGTCGTAACCACGCCGACTTTCGGATTGAAGCCGCCCGAGGTCACAATCCGGTTGAGCTTGTTGGCGCGCACGAAGGCAAGCATTGCATCGCGCTTGTAATCGTGCAGGCGCGCTTCCTGGCCGAGAATCGTGTCGTGCAAGCGGATATTGAGTCCACCATCCGGCATGCGGAAATCGTCGGGCGTCACGATCCTGATGCGATCGAGACCCGCGTCTACGACGCCGGTCGATTCCACCGTCTCGTGCATGCATTTGAGTGCCGTCCACGCGCCGGTAAAGCGCGACATCGACCAGCCGTAGAGCGCGTAATCGATGATCTCCTGCACGCCGGCAGGATTCAGAATCGGCATCATCACATCGACGAAATGGAATTCGGACTGATGGGCGGTGGTCGAGGATTCAGCCGTGTGGTCATCGCCCATCAGCGCGATGACGCCGCCGTGCTTCGACGTGCCCGCGAAATTGGCGTGGCGAAATACGTCACCTGAACGATCGACGCCGGGACCCTTGCCGTACCAGAGGCCGAATACACCGTCGAATTTGCCCTCGCCACGCAATTCGGCCTGCTGCGTTCCCCACAATGCGGTCGCCGCAAGCTCTTCGTTGATCCCCGGCTGGAACACGATATCGGCGGCGGAGAGATGACGCGCGGCACGCATGAACTGCTGGTCCAGCCCGCCGAGTGGTGAGCCACGATAGCCGGTGAGGTATCCCGCGGTGTTAAGGCCGGCCAGACGATCCCGTTCCTTCTGCATCAGGCATGCGCGGATCAGGGCCTGATAGCCGGTCACCAGGACACGCGTCTGCGATAGGTCGTACTTGTCTTCAAGATTGACAGCGCGAAGCGTCATGGCTGCCCTTCAGCGGATACCGCACCGGCCGATGGGTGGCGGCCGCTCAGTTTATTCATATAGCGAGCGGCGGCTGGTTTTGAAACCGCGAACCATGAGGAAATACTGTCACTTCAACGCGATGCGATCAATTTCGCAATTCACGGCCGCCGCAACATGAAATGTCCTGTGGAAGTGCGGCGGCGAACTTTGGCGCAATGCAGCATGCGGACCTGTCCGGCGTAATGCGTGGTGGTCAAACCGGTCAGGCTCTGCAATAGAGGCAGCGGAACACAGGTCATGTTGCAGTCTACCCCTCCTTCAATTGAAACCCGTGAATCGTGGTTGGTCGCCTCCGTCGCGCTTCTGGCGATGATGATGTGTTTTGGCGGCGCATGGATGACCGCGGTGGCACTGAAGGATATCGCCGCCGAGCTTGGTGGTTCGCGGTCGATTCCGGCGCTTGCAAGCTCGCTGGTCTGGTTGGGCTCGGGCGCCGGCGGATTGATCATGGGGCAAGTGGCCGACCGCTTCGGCGCCCGCTGGAGCGTCGTATGCGGCTCGACAATGATTGCCGCGGGGCTTGCGATCTCCACGCTCGGGCCGCCTTGGCCCCTGCTTATCGGCCATAGTGTGTTTATCGGACTTTTCGGCCTCGGCGCCATCAACGCGCCGATGTACATCTACGTCAGCCGCTGGTTCGACCGCCGGCGCGGATCGGCCTTGGCGCTGATTTCGAGCGGTAGCTATCTCGCCGGCTCGATTTGGCCACCTGTTTTCGAACGCGTGATTGCGCATTTCGGTTGGCGCGAGGCGATGCTCATCTACGCGGTCTTCGAGGTGGCCGTCGTCCTCCCGTTCGCGGTGATCTATATGCGCAGGCCGCCAGAGGTCATTTCGCCTGCTCCCGCTCCCGCGCCCGGACAAGCGAAACCGACTGTGCTCGGCTGGCCTCCGCGTGTCGTTTTCGTCATGATGTGCTTTGCGATCGCTCTGTGCTGCGTGCCGATGGCGATGCCGCAGGTCCACCTCGTTGCATTTTGTGGTGACATCGGCATCAGCAAGACGCTCGGGGCCGCCGCCTTGTCGACATTGCTTGGCACCGCGTTCGTCAGCCGGCAGATGTGGGGTTACATCTCCGATCGTATCGGCGGCCTCGCCACGGTGCTGATCGGATCGGCCTGGCAATGCTCGGCGATGCTGATGTTCGTGTTCACAAGCAACGAAGTGGCCTTGTTTACCGTCGCTGCCGCTTTCGGGCTCGGATTTTCCGGCATCATTCCGGCTTACGTGCTGGCAACGCGCGAATTGTTTTCAGCTTCGGAAGCGGCGTGGCGCATTCCGGCATTGCTCGGATCGAGCGCGATCGGCATGGCTAGCGGCGGCTGGCTCGGCGGATTGCTTTATGACCACTTCGGCTATTATGCGCCGGCCTTTGCCGCCGGCGTCGCGGCCAATCTACTCAATCTGGTCATCATCGGAACGCTTGTGTTCCAGCAAAGCAAGACGCGTGGCCGAATGCGCCCGCTCACTGTCGCGGGCTGATCGCGCGCACGCCGGCGAGAATCGCTATTGCGATCACGGCCGGAAAGATCGCCAGCCACGTGCCCGCCGCCACAAGTGCCGCGGTGCCGGCCCAGCTGATCGACGAAAAAGCCTCGGCAAATGTCGCGATTCGCGATGACGTCTGGCGACGGCGGAAATGGCTCCGGCGCGCCTGCACCCTGAAGCAAAGCTGGATTAATGTGGCCGATGCGGTCGCAACAAGTACGCCTGCCGCGGAGATGAGCGCTGCCGCGGGAGCGACAAGCCCCAGTCCGAGAATGAGCGGCGCAAAGATCAATCCGATCGCGCCGGCGACCGCCTCGATTTTCGCGGCAATAATTCGCCGGCTTGTGACGGGCGCCGTCGACACGAGATCGGGGGCATCCTCACCCGAGATCGAAAGCCACGCGAGCCCGCCGGCAAGCTGGCCGGCTGCCATTACAAGCACCGGCACCAGCACGACCGAAGCGCCGATGCCTTCGCGAAAGCCGCGCCACAACATGATCGCCGGCGGCAGCAAATAGAGCACCTGCATCAAGGTCTGGGACATCAGCCATGGATCGCGCAGCAGCAGTATCCATTCCTTCCGCCGCAACACACGCTGCGGCGAACGGCGGCGAAATCCTTGCCAGCGCGCCTGACGAACGACCGTGTTCGACACGCCGGCCGCTGCGATCGCATGCTCGCCAAACGAACCGGCAAAGGTCAGGATCGATATGCACAGCAATGCAAAGCTGATCCCGGCAACAAGCACGAGCGCCCCGCCGTCGCCCAGCACAGCCCGCGCCGGCAACCATAGAGCGTTGCTCGCTTCCGGCGCATGCGCGATCAGCCATTCCGATTGCAACGGAGCGAAGCGCGACAATGTGCCGAACGAAACGATGGCACAAATTTGTAATCCGATGACGAAAGCGGCTCCGATCACAGCCGCCACGATTTGCGCGATGAGGCGCGTGCGTTTGGCGCCGATCGTGCGGAAGAGCGCGATCGTCAACACGACCGCAAAGGCGGCTGCCACCGCGCCCATTGCCGCGACTGCGCCATAGGCGGCAAACCAGCGGATACCGCCGAAGAGGGCGAGCACATTGATGAAAGGCGCGGCGAGAAGCATTGCAATCGCTGTGACGGACGCGGCAATGCGCACCATGCGCACCGCAAAAACCTTGCGCGCCGAAAACGGCGAGGTGAGGATCAGGTCCAGGTCGGAGCGCGTGTAGAACGCACGCGTGACCGACTCCATCGCTTGAGAAAGCAGCAGCGACCACGACAGCAGCATGGTGCCGCTGACCACGACCAGCGTCGCCTTGTCGGGATAGACGCCTGCGTTCGCGTAGCGGAATACCATGGTATACGCGATGAAATGCATGACGAGCGCAAAGACAATCAGCGCCACAGTCGCCGTACGGATGCGAGTTCGCCGTCCGGCCGTCATCAGCGAAACCCAATCGCGCCAACCGAGTCGCAGTTCGTGCCCGGCGAGCCAAATCAATGTGGCGGAATGATTCACGCGGCCTGCTCGGCAACAAGAGTCAGAAACGTATCTTCGAGCGTGGTCGCGGTCGTACCCGTCTGCCGGCGCAGCTCATCAAGCGTGCCCTCGGCAATCAGCCTGCCGCCAGCGATGACGCCGATACGGTCCGCCATGCGCTCGGCAACCTCCAGAATGTGCGTTGTCATAATGACGGTGCCGCCGGCACGTACCCGCTCGCGCAGCACGTTTTTGACTTGACGCGCAGAGCCTGCATCGAGCCCGGTGAGCGGCTCGTCGAGGATGATGAGTTTCGGATCGTGGACGAGTGCGCCCGCGAGCGCCACCTTCTGCCGCATCCCTTTCGAGAAGGATTCGCAGCGCTCGTGCGCATGCGGCGCGAGGCCCAGCCAGCCGAACAGTTCTTGCGCGCGCTTCTCGGCGCTGGCGGGGTCCATACCCCAGAGCCCGGCAACGAACTCGAGATACTCAAACGGCGTCAGTTTCTCATAAATCATCGGCTCATCGGACACCCAAGCCATAACCTGCTTGGCGGATACCGGGTCGGCGAGCGCATCAATCGTACCGTTCACGAGGATCGATCCGGAGTCCGGCCGCAGCAGACCGGCCACCATGCGCAACGTTGTCGTCTTGCCGGCGCCGTTGGGTCCGAGCAGTGAATAAAACTCGCCACCGTAGATGGTGAGGTCTAGCGCATCGACGGCGGGACGGTCGAAACGCTTGCTGAGATTGCGGACCGCGAGCGCAATCGGACGCGAAGGTTCATTCATGGAAGGCGGCACCGCTACCCGACTGAGAAGACCGTGCTCAGTCCTCTACAGGTGACTCGTTTCAGGGGCGTAAACTGTGCAATTGCAGCAGCCGCGTTAAGCTTTTGCAAACGTTAAGCGCATGCCGCGCGCAGCCAATCACGCAGGGGGCACCAGGGCAAACATCTTGTCGCCATACATTTTTCGCGCATCCGCGACGAGCGGCTGTACGGCGGCTGCAAATTTTGCGTGTTGGTCCGTCGTCAATGCATTGAACACGCAGCCTTCCGATTCGATCACTGTTCGCGATCGTCCATGCTCTTCTTCCGCAAGCTTGCGTTGATAAACGACAGATGCCTGCACAGCCTCGTGCATGGCATCTTGCAAATCCTGTGGCCATGAATCGAACGCATCGCGATTGAGAAAGACCGGTCGTGAAATATAGAAATGGTTTGTGAGTGTGTGATATTTGTGAAACTTGTGCACGCCATAGGTTGCGGTATTGGCCAATGGATTCTCCTGTGCATCGAGCGTGCCGGCCTTGATCATCGCAATCGCTTCGGTCAGGTCCATGCGCATCGCGTCGGCACCGAGCAATTCAAACGTGCGACGCTGAATTTCGCTGGGCAGCACGCGAATTTTCATTCCCTTCAAATCGGCGGGCGTGTGAATCGGCCGCAACCGGTTCGAGATGTGGCGAAAGCCATTCTCGAACCAGCCGAGTATCCGGAAGTTGTATTTCTCCTCAATCTTGCGCGCGAGCAGAGCACCGAGCGCTCCGTCCATCGCGGAGCGCGCCTGCGCATTGCTCGAGAACAGGAACGGCAAATCGACGAAGCCTAGCTCGGGCACGCGGTCGGTCAGGTAGCTCGACGACTGATAGCCGAGTGAAAGAATGCCGCTTTCGACAAGCCACATAATCTCTTCGGCCCTGTAGCCGAAGTCCATGATATTCCAGACGTACTTTACCTCGACGCGGCTGCCGAAACCGGCTGCAAGCTTATCGCCGATAAACTTGAGAGCCTTGGAAAATCCCGTTGACGGCGGGCCGTAGCCGCCCATGCGGATTTGAATCCTTTCGGTCATTTGTGGCCTGTGTTCCGTCTTGGGTATTGCTGGGAGCACACACTCCCAACCCTCATTAGCCCTTGATCCAAATCGACGGGCGGGAATAGCATTCCCACATTACAAGCCCGATTAATACCAAAAAGCATACCGCGGGTGGGGGGAGAAGGGATGAAATCGGAAAAGGCATTATTGGGATGGATCGCGGTGTGCGCAACGTGCGCGGCTGCGGTTGCAATTGCGGTACCGTCATACGGTTACCTCGTCGCGTACCCGAAGCTTAAAAAAGCGATCGACGCCCGATTTGCAACAATCGATAGCAAAATCGACAAGCTCACTGACCAAAGCGCCCGAACGCAGCGGAGCGCGGAGACGACGGACGCAAACAATGCGCTCGCGCAGATCAAGAGCGTTATTCTGCCGGCCATCGGATCACTTGGCATGAAAATCGAGAAGACGAACGCGGCAATATCGGGCGATACGCAAAAGGCCGGCGCTGCAGAAGCCATTAAATCCGACCTTGCCTCGCTCAACACGAAAATCGAGAAAGTATTGGCCGATACGAAAAAGGCGGATGCCGCCGACGGTATCAAGTCGGGCCTTGCTGCGCTTGGTGCAAAGATCGAAAAAATCGAAACGCAAATAGCTCAAATCGAAAGCGCGAAAGGGCACGCCGCCGCGATCGATGCCTTGAAAGGCGAGATCAGCGGCATCGCATCCTCGCAAGCCATGCTGTCGAAGGCGGTTGCAGATCTTTCCGACAAGATCAAACAAGCTAACGCGCAGCCTTCGTCGGCTTCGGCAGGCGAAGATCTTGCCGTGATTTACGTGTCTTCGCCGCACGCGCCGGCTCCGGGTTCAATTCCGATGATGACCGTCAATTACGAGAGGGTTGGAAGTCTGGACGACAATGGGCAGACAGCCGCGATCATCGAGAGATTGAAGCCATTACTGAAAGACCGAAAGAACTGCACGATCGGGGTCGAAGGTTATGCCGATACGCTCGGCGGGGACTCCCGCAATCTTCAGCTTTCTAAACAACGAGCCGAAGAGGTCAGTGCGAAGTTGAGAGCGGCCTTTGCCGACCAGGGGGTGAAAGTCAGCGACGCGGCCTGGGGCGAGCGGCGGCTGAAAATTTGGACCAAGGACAACACCGGGCAGCGGGCAAACCGCCGTGTGGACATTGAGGTGAGCTGCAAGGATTAGGCTCGCCCGCGAAAGCGGGGATCCCTGTTATCGCTCATTCCTGCGGCCCTCGCCCGGTCCCCACTGCCAGAAGTCGCGGCCTTCCTCGCGCATGAAGCGCGCCAGCACCATCATGTGCACTTCGCTCGCGCCGTCGACCAGCCGCGCCGAACGCGCCGCGCGGTAAATCCATTCGACGATTGTGTCCTTGGAGAAGCCGCGTGCGCCCTGCAGCTGGATCGCGACATCGGCCGCCTTGTGCAGCGTGTCCGCGACATGGACTTTCGCCATCGACACTTCCTTGCGGGCGCGGCCGCCCTGATCAAGCATCCAGGCGGCGTGCATCGTCAGCAAGCGGCCGATCTGGATCTGTTGCGCGACTTCGCCGAGCTTGATCTGCACACTCTCCCGGTCGGCAAGTTTCATGCCGAAGCCCTCGCGGCTCTCGACGTAGGCTTGCGCAATCTCCATGCAGCGCTTCGCCTGCCCAAGCCATCGCATGCAATGCGTCAGGCGCGCAGGGCCCAGCCGTATTTGGCAGAGCTTGAGCCCGTCTCCCTCCTCCATCAGTACATTCTCGCGCGGCACTTCGAGGCCATTGAATTCGAGCTCGCAATGGCCGCCGTGCTCTTCCGGGCCGAGGATCGGGATGCGGCGCACGATGTGCCACCCGGGCTGATCCTTGTGAAAGAGAAAGGCTGTAAGCCCTCGGCGTTTGTCATTCGACGTGCGCGCGATGAGGATGAAATGCGCGGCGCCGTCCGCGCCGGTGATGAACCACTTGCGGCCGGTGATGACGTATTTGTCGCCCTTCTTCTCGGCTTTCGTCCGGATCATCGACGGATCGGAGCCCCCGCCAGGCGCAGGCTCGGTCATTGCGAACGACGAGCGCACGTTCCCCTCGACAATCGGCTTCAACCATTTGTCTTTTTGCGCCTGCGTGCCGACGAGCTTGAGCACGTTCATGTTGCCGTCGTCCGGTGCCATGCAGTTGATCGCGAGCGGACCGAACAGGGAGCGCGCCGCCTCTTCGTAGATTGCCGCCCACGCGACCATCGGCAGGTCCATGCCGCCGTATTCCTTTGGGCTTTGCGGCGCCCACAGGCCTGCCTTCTTCGCCTTTTCGCGCACGGCGGCGAGCCGCCCTTCCGGAATGTTCTCGTGCTCGGAGAAATTTGCCGGATCGGATTCGAGCGGCAGCACGTGCTCCTCGACGAAAGCACGCACCCGCAAGCGGAGGTCTTCAATTTCGGGGGACAGCGTGAAATCCATGATCAGCCTTTTATCTGCACGACCTGCCCACCGTCGACCACGATGGTCGCGCCTGTGATGTAGCGTCCAGCCTCGGAAGCGAGCAACAGCAGCGCACCGTCGAGATCGCCCTGTTCTCCGAAACGCCCCATCGGAATGTCGCGCTTGAGCTTGTCGCCAGCTTCGCCCATCAAATAATCGTCGTTGATTTCGGTCACGAACCATCCGGGCGCGATGGCATTGACGCGCACGCCCTTGAAAGCAAGCTCGACCGCCAGCACCTTCGTCGTTTGAATGACGGCCGCCTTCGACACCGCGTAGGCGGCGACACCCTTTGCCACGCCGAGTCCGAGCACTGACGCAATGTTGACGATCGAACCTCTCTCGTTCGCCGCCAGCATGCGACGCGCGGCTTCCTGCGCATTGTAGAAGACCGCGTCCAGATCGACGCTGAGCACCTTGCGCCATTCGTCAGCCGAGACTTCGATCGCGCGGCGTGCCGACTGCGCGATGCCCGCGTTGTTGACCAGAATGGTGACGGTACCGAACACCCTTTCCACGGCGTCGAACGCGTTTTTCATAGCAGCACGGTCGGTCACGTCCGCCTCGATCGCAAGCGCCTTGCCGCCGTTGCTTTCGATTTCCTGTTGCAGCGCCTTCAACCGATCCAGCCGCCGAGCCACCAAGGCGACCACCGCGCCGTTGTCAGCGAGCGCGCGGGCGAACTGCATGCCCAGGCCGCTCGATGCGCCGGTCACCAGCGCGATGCGCCCGGTGAGATCGAAAAGCGTGGCGGCTTTGGTCATGCACTGCCCCCTTAATGCCCATAAAGCGCATGCGGCAGCGCGGTCGCAAGCCCCGGCACGAACCAGAGCACGATGAGCGCAAAAAGCTGGATCAGCACGAAGGGAATGATTCCGACATAGATGTGTCGTGTCGTGATTTCAGGCGGCGCCACGCCGCGCAGATAAAACAGCGTCGGCCCGAGCGGCGGGTGCATGTAGGAGGTCTGCAGGTTCACCGCCATCAGGATGCCAAGCCAGACCGGATCAACGCCGGGCATCTTGAGAAGCGGCGGGGCTACGATGGGCACCACCACGAAAATGATCTCGAATGCATCCATCACGAAACCGAGCAGGAACATCGCGAGCATCACAGCGAGCAGCGCGCCGTTTACACCGCCTGGCAGGTTTGTGAGCGCGCGCTCGACCATGATATCACCGCCGAGTGCGCGGAAAACGAGGCTGAACATCGTCGCTCCGATCAGGATGACGAAAATCATGCTGGTGATTTGCGTTGTCTTCTCGATCACCGGAAGCAACAAGCCGCGCACGCCGGCTTTGCGCACGGCGAGCAGCAACGCCCCTACCGCGCCGATTGAGGCTGCTTCCGTGGGTGTTGCGATGCCGCCGAGGATCGAGCCGAGCACCGCGAAGATGAGGAGCAAAGGCGCAATCAACACCGCAACAAGCCGGCTTGCGAGTTTGATGCCGCGCGGCGCATGCGGATCGGGAGGCAACGCCGGTGCCTTCTTCGGCCACAGGATCGCGACTGCAATCAAGTAAATCAGATACAGCGCGACGAGTGCAAAACCGGGCACCAGCGCACCGGCAAACAAATCGCTCACCGTCACCGAACGCGGCGCGAAGATGCCCTGCGACAATTGCGAGGCCTGGTAAGCGTTGCCGATCTGATCGCCGAGCAGCACCAGTACGGTGGCCGGCGGAAAAATCTGCGCGAGCGTCGAAGTCGCGGCCACCGTTCCGGCTGCAAGCCGCTTGTCGTAGCCGAAGCGCAGCATCGCCGGCAGCACAATCAGGCCCATGGCGACCGTTGTCGCGCCGACTACGCCTTTTGCGGCTGCAAGCATCGCGCCGACGATCACCACCGAGATGCCGAGCCCGCCACGCAAGCTGCCGAACATTCGGCCCATCGTCTCGAGCAACTCTTCCGCGACGCGCGAGCGCTCGAGCATCACGCCCATGAAGATGAACATCGGGATCGCCAGCAGCACCTCATTCACCATGATGCCGTAGATGCGCTCCGGCAGCGCGCCGAGGATGCCGATGTCCATCAGGCCGGCGAAATGGCCGACAAGCGCAAAGGCGAGCGAAACGCCGCCGAGCGTCAGTGCGACCGGATAGCCGGCCATCAGCACGACGCAGACAGCGACGACCAGGAGGACGGCAAAGATTTCAGCGGTGGCCATCGTCACCGCCCGGAGGATTTTTTACCTCCTCCCTTGTGGGAGAGGTCGACCGCCGCAGCGCAAGCGAAGGCGGTCGGGAGGGGGGTCGTCGCCAAAATATGCAGAAAGCATGGACCCCGCTGCCCGACCCTCCCCCACAAAGGGGGAGGGAGATGCGATCGCTGCACGCCTTGCGATTCATGGGACGCGCTGGCGCTTGAGCACATCGACCGCTTTGATGGTCTGCGAGAGACCCTGCAATACCAGCATCGCAGCAAACAGCGGGATCAGCGTTTTGAGCAAAAAAACTGCAGGCAGGCCGCTCGTTTCCTGCGAACGCTCGAGGATGGCCCACGACCGTTGCGCAAACGGGACCGACAGCCACAGTAGCGCCAGCGCAAACGGAAGAAGCAAAAGCAATGACCCCGCGAGATCGATCCACGCCTTCGTGCGCGGCGAAGCCTCCGCATAGAAAATGTCGACGCGCACGTGACCGCCGGCATTCAACGTCCAGGCCGCCGCCAGCATGAACAGTGTGGCGTGCGCATAGATGACGCTTTCGGAAAGCTTGATCGATCCAATTGAAAACGCATAACGCGCCGCCACGAGCCCAAACTGCACCAGCACCACAAACAGGATAAGCCACGCCACAGCGCGCCCAACTGCGGTTGTCAGGCGATCGATACCGTCAGCAATGCGGCCCATATGCATGAATCTCATGGCGTCGATAATGGCACAAACGGCCATCTTTCGCGTATAATGGGAAGCATGTCAGACCATCACCATCATGACCACGATCATTCCGAGCTGTCCGAAACTCAGTTGCGGGTGCGGGCGCTGGAAACGATCCTGACCGAAAAGGGTTACGTCGATCCGGCGGCACTCGATGCCATCGTCGAGGCCTACGAGACCAAGATCGGCCCGCGCAACGGCGCGCGCGTTGTCGCCAGGGCCTGGACCGACCCGGACTTCAAGAAGGCACTGCTGGAGGATGCTTCCAAGGCGGTTGCGACGCTTGGCCACGTCAGCCGCGTGGGCGACCACCTGATCGCCGTCGAGAACACCCCGAAGCGGCACAACATGGTCGTGTGCACGCTATGCTCCTGCTATCCGTGGGAAATGCTCGGCCTGCCGCCGGTCTGGTACAAGGCAGCGCCCTATCGTTCTCGCGCGGTGAAGGACCCACGCGGCGTGCTCGCTGACTTCGGCGTCACGTTGCCCAAGGATACCGAAATCCGCGTATGGGATTCGACTGCTGAGACGCGATTCCTCGTCGTGCCGATGCGCCCCGCCGGCACCGAAGGCTGGAGCGAGGAGCAGCTTGCCGAGATCGTCACGCGCGACAGCATGATCGGGACGGGCTTGCCCGACCCCAAGGTGAAGGTGAAATGAACGGCGTTCACGACATGGGCGGCATGGATGGTTTCGGCAAAGTCGAAATCGAGAAGAACGAGCCGCCCTTCCATCACGAATGGGAGGGCCGCGTGATGGCGATGGTACGCGCGATTGGCGCGAACGGCGGCATCAACATCGACATGCAACGCTTCTCGCGCGAATCGCTACCGCCGGTCGTTTATCTGGAGAGCTCCTACTATAAGAAATGGTTCCTCGCGCTGCAGCAGTCGATGCTCGACCGCGGCATGATCGACGGAGATGAAATCGAGGCCGGCCATTCCTTGCGGCCAAGCCCGCCGCTCAAGCGGGGCAAATTTTCCATGAACGACGTTCAACGCGTGATGACGCGCGGCAGCTTCAGCCGCGCGCCGACGGCCTCGCCGGCGTTTGCGGTCGGCAACCGCGTACGGACAAAGAATATCAACCCGGTAACGCACACGCGCCTGCCGCGCTACGCGCGTGGTCATATCGGCACGGTTGAGCGCATCAACGGCTGTCACGTGTTCCCCGACACCAACGCGCGCGGCGAAGGTGAAAATCCGCAGTGGTTGTACACCGTCGTGTTTTCCGGCCGCGACCTTTGGGGCGATGACGCGGATCCGAAGCTGAAGGTATCGATTGAGGCTTTTGAGCCTTATCTGGAGCGCGCCTGATGGATCGGGAGCGCGCGAAGATAGCGGCAACATCGATCCCGGGCGTGCCGCGCGACGGCGACGGACCGGTCTTCAGGGAGCCGTGGGAAGCGCAGGCGTTCGCCATGGCGCTGGCGTTGCATGATCGCGGCCTGTTTACCTGGAAAGAATGGGCCGACACGCTCGGCGCCGAGATCAAGCGCGCGCAAGCGGCGGGCGATCCTGACACCGGCGAGACCTACTATCTGCACTGGCTCAATGCGCTGGAAAGAATTATCGCCGCCAAAGGCGTAACCACGAGCGAGATGCTGCGCCGCTATCGCGATGCCTGGGACCGCGCCTGCGAACGTACGCCGCACGGAAGGCCGATCGTGCTGCGCGAAGACGATTTCGTCTGATTGCCTTCCGGCGCGCTTCGGTCCGACACAAACGCGCGCTAGACGCCCGCAGCGCCCCCATCGGCGCGTGGATCGTGACCGCCTTCCAGCATGCCGTTCGGGTGCAGCACCACAGCACCGGCATGGCCCATGGTGTCGGAATAAGCTTCACTCAGCACATCGACATCGTGTCCAGCCGACATCAACCGGTCGATCAGAGTACCGTCGAAGCGCGATTCCATGCGCAGGTTGGTAATCGTTGACCCCCACGTGCGGCCGAGCAGCCAGCGCGGGGCATCGAGCGCCTTGTCGAGTGGCTGACGAAAGATAACGTGACGCGTGAACACCGCCGCCTGGCTTTGCGGCTGGCCGTCACCGCCCATGGTGCCGTAAGCCATGACACGTCCGTCATCGAGGTCTGCAAGCGCCGGATTGAGCGTGTGAAACGGGCGCCGCCCGGGCTCAAGCGCGTTCACGGCTTTCGGATCGAGCGAAAAACTCGCACCGCGATTTTGCATCAGGACGCCGGTCGCCGGTAGCACGCAGCCGGAGCCGAACTCCCAGTAAAGCGATTGGATGTAGGAGACGACCAATCCGGTCGCGTCAGCCGCGCCCATCCAGATCGTGTCGCCTTCACCGTAAGGCTGGGGCCACCTGGCCGCCTTGTTCGGATCGATCTTCGTTACCTCGGAGTCGAGAAACGCCGGCGAGAGGTATCGGCTGAGATCGTCGGTGATACGGTCCGGATCGCAGATGACACGGTCGCGCACGCGAAAGGCGCGCTTCGTTGCTTCGATGATGCCATGCACGTGCTGGAACGTTTCGGCTTCGCTTACGCGCAGCCGATCGAACAGCGCGAGAATGATGAGTGATGCCAGCCCCTGCGTCGGCGGCGGCGCGTTGTAGATCGTGCCGGAACTGATGCGTACGCTGAGCGGTTCGGCAACCCAGGCTCGGAAACTTTCCAGATCGCCGCGCGTCACAGGGCTGCCGATGCGATCGAGATCGGCGGCAATCTCGCGACCGACGTCGCCGCGATAGAAATCCTGAAGTCCCGCGCGGGCGAGTTGCTCAAGCGTATTGGCGAGCGCCGTCTGCTTGATGCGCGCGCCGACTTCCGGCACCTTGCCCTCGATCAGGAATGCATCGGCGAAGCCGACGGCCTCCTTCATCTCCGGCAGCTTTTCCGCGGTCAGCCGCGCCTGGCTTCGCGTCACGGCGTAGCCGTCGCGCGCGTGTTTGATCGCCGGCGCCAGCAACAGATCGAGCGGCAGCTTGCCTCCGTTCGCCTTCGCGGCCTCCTGCGCCAGCATCCAGGCCGCGACTGCACCCGGCACGGTGAGTGCCGCGAGCGGCCCACGCGCCGGGATCGCATCGTGACCGGCGTCCCGGTAAAGCCGCGCAGTCGCCTTGCTGCCGGCGCATCCGGCGCCCATGAGCGCGCGCACGCGTCCGTTTCGTTCGCGGATCAGCCAGAAGCCGTCGCCGCCAATGTGATTCATATGCGGGTACGTGGCGGCAATCGATGCCGCCATCGCGATCATCGCCTCGATCGCATTGCCGCCTTCGGCGAGGATATGACGACCGTCCTCGACGGTCGCCGCATGCGGCGCGCAGACGACGCCGCGACGGTGTCCTGCAGTGTAAAGGCTCACTGGATGTACGCCTCGAATTGAAGCCCAAGCCCCGCGCACTGCGGGACACCCTTTTCTCCTCGGGGAAAGATGAAGAAAGCGCGCGGTGCCCGCACCGCGCTAACCACCCTCAGCATCCACAAGCCCCCGCTTTCTCAATAACGCATCCGGCGTCGGCAGTCGGCCGCGAAACGATTTATAGGCCTCGGCCGGGTCGCGCAGATTACCCGCACTATAGACGAAATCACGCAGCCGTTGCGCAGTCGCCGGATCGAAGGCGTTGCCGGTCTCCTCGAACGCCTCGAACGCATCGGCATCGAGCACTTCCGACCACATATAGGAATAATAACCCGCCGCGTAGCCGCCACCGGAAAACAGGTGCCCGAAATGCGGGGTACGGTGGCGCATCGCGATTTCCGCCGGCATCCCGATGCGCGCGAGGCTCTGCTTTTCGAACTCAACAACGTCGATTACGCGGGGCTCTTCGAGGCCGTGCAGATCGAGATCCACCAGTGCGCAGGCCGTATATTCGACCGTCATAAATCCCTGATTGAACGTGCGCGTCGCGAGCACGCGATCGAGCAGAGCCTGCGGCATCGGCTCTCCGGTTTGGGCGTGGCGCGCGTATTTCTTCAAAATCTCCGGTACCTCCAGCCAGTGCTCGTAGAGTTGCGACGGTAATTCGACGAAATCGCTCGGCACGGCCGTCCCGGCGAGCAGCGGATAGGTGACGTTCGACAAAAGTCCGTGCAGCGCATGGCCAAATTCGTGGAAGAGCGTTCGCGCGTCGTCGAGCGACAGAAGCGCGGGTTCGCCCGAGGCAGGCTTGGAGAAATTGCAGACATTCACGATCACCGGCGTCACGACGCCGGAGAGCTTCTGCTGGTCGCGCAGTGATGTCATCCAGGCGCCGCTGTGCTTCGACGCGCGCGCAAAATAGTCGCCAATGAAGAGACCGACATGCCGGCCAGCCGCATCCGTCACCTCCCATGCGCGCGCGTCGGGATGATAAAGCGGAACGTTGACGGCATTGAACGAAAGACCAAACAATCGCCGGGCGGTCTCGAATGCGGCCTCGATGATCCGGTCGAGTTGCAAGTACGGTTTGATCTCCGATTCATTGAGATCGTATTTCGCCTTGCGTAGCTTCTCGGCGTAATAACGCCAATCCCACGGTGCCAGTGCGAAATTGCCGCCTTCTTGCGCGATCATTTCTTGCAGGGCCTTGCGCTCGGATGCCGCTTTCGACAGAGCTCGAGCCCACACCTCCTCGAGTAGCTTGCGCGCAGCGGAAGGCGTCTTCGCCATCTGATCGGAAAGCCGATAATCGGCGTACGTATCGTAGCCGAGAAGCTTCGCGCGTTCGGCGCGCAGCTTTATCATTTCTGCGATGATCGCGCGGTTATCGGTTGTGCCGCCGCTTTGCCCCCGCATGATCCAAGCTGTGAATACCTTTTCGCGCAGGTCGCGGCGGGAAGAAAACTGCAAGAATGCCTCGACCGATGATCGTGCCAGCGTAATGACAAACTTGCCCTTGCGGCCCCGTTCCTCTGCAGCCGCGCGCGCGTCGGCAACGGCGAAGTCCGGCAGACCGGCGAGATCGGACTCCTCTAGGACGAGCGCATAGGATTTTTCGTCCGCCAGCACGTTCTGACTGAATTGTGTGCCGAGACTTGCGAGCCGCTCGTTGATTTCGGCAAGCCGCTTCTGCGCCTCCTTCCCGAGCGCTGCGCCCGCGCGCGTGAACCGGGTGTGATAGCGTTCGAGCACACGCAGTTGCTCAGGGGAAAGCCCGAGGGAATTACGCTCGGCGTAGAGGTGGTTTATCCGGCGAAACAGCTCGGCGTTGAGATAGATCGCGTCGTGATGGCGCGCGAGTACGGGCGCGATCTCGCGCTCGATTTCCTCGATTGTCTCGTTCGTATCGGCCCCGGCAAGCACGTAAAAAAGATTGGAGACACGTTCGAGCTCCTGCCCGCTGCGCTCCAGGGCCTCAATGGTGTTTGCGAACGTCGGGGCCGCCCTATCCTCCGTGATGGAACCGATCTCTGCCCGGTGAGAGGCGAGGGCCTGATCGAAGGCGGGCCGGAACTGTTCCGGTCTGATTTCGGCAAACGGCGGGAGGCCGAAATCGGCGGTCCATTCGCTCAACAGAGGATTTGTGGAAGCAGAGGCTGCGGATGTCATGCCCGCCTATCTAGTCAGGAATTGGAAAATTGTCATGCCGCGACCGGCGGACTTGATCCGGTGGACGGATTAGGCTTGAGTGCCGCAAGAACAGAGGAGAAATGCTTTGTTGAAGGGCCGCCGTATCGTTTGGCTGAACGCCGTCACCGTCATCAGCGCCGCCATTCTGATCGGCGCGGAGGTGTTCGGCGCTGCCTTCGCGGGCAGCTGGGCGATCGCCACTCTGTTCAACCTCGGACCTCTCGGCGCCCGCATTCTTGACATCCTCCTGATGATCTGCGGTGCCGCGATTATGGTGCAATTCGTCCGCAACGCGCACCGTATCGAGCCGTTCACCGAATAGGCTCACGCGAGCGAAGCAGCCGCGCCGCTTCTCAGAAAAAGTTAAGGATCATTTTGCCTTGCGCGAACTAATTCGCTTGCATTCCTGCGCGAATGGACTATTTCGGCAGTTGCCCAATTTCGCACGTGCCTGTGGCCGTGTGTCGATCGGTGGGGTTCGGACAAGAGGCCGAGCAGCCGCCTACGGAAGAGAGAACTCTTCCTTGCTAGGTGTCCGATGGGATGCCGATGCGATCGACAGCCGGAGGCGAAACCGGCGCACCCCGCGCTCAACGGGGGACGCGGCTTAAAGCAACGACGGATCGGGCTTTTTTGGGACTGCCGGCGCGAATGCCGGGGACACCGAAGAGGCTTGTCCATCTTGCGGAGGCGCGGAGCGGGGGCCATCCCCAAACCAACCCAAAGCAGCAATCGGATGTGGAGATCGACAGACGCATTCGTCGGTTCGGTCAATCGCATTCATAGCTCGAGGACAGCGGCGCGTGGCCGCTGACGATTGAGGGGAAACATGAGAGATGACGGATCGTATTCGCGAGTTCCTTAAGAACCGCAAAGAGGACGGCCCTTGCCTGGTCCTCGATCTTGACGTCGTCCGCGACAACTACTCGGCTTTCGCCAAATGCCTGCCCGACACGCGCGTGTACTACGCCGTGAAGGCGAACCCGCAGCCCGAGATCCTCGCGTTGCTGACGAAGCTCGGCTCGTGCTTTGACGTCGCCTCGATCAGCGAAACCGAGGCGGTGCTGGCGGCCGGCTGCACGCCGGACCGCATCTCTTACGGCAACACCATCAAAAAAGAGCGGGAGATTGAAGCCGCGTTTAAGCTCGGCGTAACGATGTTTGCCGTCGATTGCGAGGCCGAGGTCGAAAAGATCGCGCGAGCCGCGCCCGGCAGCCGCGTGATTTGTCGTATCCATTGCGACGGCACCGGCGCCGAATGGCCGCTGTCGCGCAAGTTCGGCTGCGAGCCCGACTACGCTCCCGATATCCTCGAACATGCCCACAAGCTGGGCCTGGTCGCGCATGGCATCTCATTTCACGTCGGCTCGCAGCAGCACAACGTGGAGGCTTGGGATCGCGCGCTCGCTTCGACCGCAGCAATCTTCCGGACCTGTGCCGAACGGGGGATCAACCTCGCCATGGTTAATCTCGGCGGCGGATTTCCGGCGAAGTATCTGCGCAAGACGCCCAAGCTCGAAAGCTACGGGAAGGCGATCTTCAAATCGCTGCGCCGGCATTTCGGCAACCGCTTGCCGGAGACGATCGTCGAGCCGGGCCGCGGTCTCGTCGGCAACGCCGGCGTGATCGAGGCCGAGGTCGTGCTGATCGCCAAGCGCAGCCCGGAAGATGACACGCGCTGGGTCTATCTCGACATCGGCAAATTCCACGGCCTGGCTGAAACGATCGGCGAGTCGATCCGCTACCCGATTCGGACGCGCCGTGACCGCGACGAAACCGGGCCGTGCATCGTGGCGGGGCCAACCTGCGACTCGGTAGACGTCCTCTACGAGAAGACGCCCTACCCGCTGCCGGTGTCGCTTGCGATCGGCGACAAGGTGCTGATCGAGGCGGCGGGGGCCTACACCTCGACGTATTCGTCCGTGGGCTTCAACGGCTATCCGCCGCTCAAGTCTTACGTGCTCGATACCTCTCCGCCTGCATTGGCGGCCTAGCGATCGGACAATCAAACGGGCGGCTCTCAAGGCCGCCCGTTTCGCTTGCGCCGCCATCAGAGCGGCAAAACTCCCGCTTCACCCGCCTCGGTCCCGAACGCCAGTGTCATGCCCCTCGCGTCCCAGCCGAGCGCGGTGACTGGCGCTTCGCCTGGACGGCGCGCGAGAATTTCGGCGCCATCTTCGACGCGCACCAGCAGCACCATGCCGTCGGCGAAACCGGCCGCGACGATCGGCTGCGCCGGATGACAGGCGACGACCGATACCCGAGAGGGCGATGGTGCGAGCAGCCGGGGCTGCTTGCCCATCGGACCGTCCTTTCCTTCATAGGGCCACAGGATAATTTGCTCCGAACCGGAGGTGGCGAGAAAGGCGCCGCCGGCGGTCCAGCCGAGTGACCGCACACGCGCAGAATAGCCGGACATGCGCATGTGCTTGCCGTCGGCGAGGCGCCAGCCGTGAAGCATCGGTTCCTGCATCGTGGTGACAAGAAATTTGCCGTCGGGGCTGAAGGCGACACTGAGGTGCGAGCCTTTCCATTCCAGCTTTTCCGGAGTTGCACCGGTGGCGTTGGGAAACCAGAGTGTCACGCCGTTGTAGTGCGCAATCGCGACGCGGAACCCCTTTGGCGCAAACGCAAGACCGGCAACGGTCGACGGCGCCTCAATCGTGCGTTCATCTCCTTTCCCCGTACGGACAAACGCTGTCTTGCCGGCGGACCAGGCAATGGCCCCCTCGGGCCCGAACGCGACGTGATCGATCCAGCGTTTCTTTGCGTCGGCGGCCAACGTTTGAGGGATTCCATCAGGGCCGGTCGCGACCACTTTGCCGTCATCGCCGCCACTTACGATGCGCTCTCCATCGGCCGCACTGTCGAGGATCGCGCCGCCATGTACGGCAATGCGCCGCTCGTTCGCTTCATCCGCAAACAGCAATTCCTGTTCGCCGAGCACGAATACCGGCGTCGATTTGAGGAAATGAACGGCGACGACCGGCGCGTCCGTACGGACGGGACGAACCCTGTCGGTCACGGAGGGCATGGACAGGCGGCTATCGGTCACAATCTCTCTCCGCCGCATGCTGAGAAGCAGCCAAAGGCTGCGTCGCGAACGATAAGGCGGCTCCGCACCGCGAGACGCGCTTTGCAAACGCCCCTTGGCATGAGCCAGATTAAATCAGGCGATACAGGCTTCAAAACCTTGCCGGATCTTATCTTCCGGCAAATTGCGGCCGATAAAGACAATGCGGCTGTCGCGCGGTTCGCCTTCCTTCCACGGCCGCTGGTGATCACCATCGAGGATCATATGCACGCCCTGGAACACAAAACGCTGCGGGTCGTCCTTGAACGAGAGAATGCCCTTGCAACGCAGAATGTTCGGCCCTTCCTTCGCGACAAGTTCCTGCACCCACGGAAAAAACTTGTCTGGACTTAATGCCTTGTCGGTGCGCAGCGCGACCGACTGCATGTCTTCGTCGTGGTAGTGCTTGAGACCGTGGCCATGGCTATCGTGATCGTGGCCATTGCCGTGATGGTGATGATGATCGCCATCGTGGTGATGATGCTCATGATCGTCCTCATGCAAAAATTGCGGCTCGATGTCGAGGATGCGGTCGAGGTCGAAGGCGTTGCGGCCGAGCACCTCATCGATCTTGACCTTGCCGCGCTCGGTCCGGTGCAGCTTTGCGTAGGGATTGATCGCACGAATGTGCGCTTCGACATCGGCAAGCTCGTCCGGCGTCACCAGATCGGTTTTGTTGACGATGATTACATCGGCAAAAGCAATCTGGTTTTTTGCCTCCGGCGCGTCCTTCAGACGATCATTCAACCACTTGGCATCTGCCACTGTGACGACGGCATCAAGCTTGGTTTTGGCGCCGACCTGCTCGTCGATGAAAAACGTCTGTGCAACGGGCGCCGGATCGGCAAGGCCGGTCGTCTCCACGATGATCGCGTCGAACTTCCCCTTGCGCCGCATCAGTCCGTCAATGATGCGCACGAGGTCGCCGCGTACCGTGCAGCAAATACAGCCGTTGTTCATCTCGAAAATTTCTTCGTCGGCGTTGACGACAAGTTCGTTGTCGATACCGATTTCGCCGAACTCGTTGACGATGACGGCAAATTTCTTGCCGTGCGGTTCGGATAAAATGCGGTTCAGCAGCGTCGTTTTGCCGGCACCGAGATAGCCGGTGAGCACCGTAACGGGAATTTTTTCGGACTGGGTGGTCATAAGAACTCCGGGGGATGAAATCCAGATATATTCATCGCGGTGCAAAAACGGAAGCGGACATCAGGCCTCGAGATGGCGGCCGGAAACCCACCGCCAAAGTAGCCCGCCCACCGGGCCGAATACGACGGAGGCGCAATAAAGAGCGCCGGCCACCAGTGTGACCGCCGGCCCCGCCGGCACGTGCGTGTAAAATGACATCAGCATCCCGGCAATGCCGGACACGAGCGCGCTTCCGGCGGAAACCGCGACCAGCCCACTGACATCGCGCACCCAAAAGCGGCTGATCGCCGCCGGGACAATCATGATCCCGACTCCCAGCAAGGTGCCCAGCGCGTGAAATCCGCTGACAAGATTGAGCACCAGCACGCCCAGGAATACAAAGTGCGCCATGCCGCCGGCCGGACTGACCGACCGCAGGAAATGCGGATCGACACACTCCAGGACGAGCGGCCGGTAGACCAACGCAAGCGCGACCAGGCTGATCGTCGTATTCGCTGCGATCACCAGCAATTTCTCTGCGCTCATTTTTGCTTCGGCCTCGCCGAACAAAAAGTCCATCAGCCGAGCGGCATCGATGCCGTTGATGGTGACGATAACGATGCCGAGAGCAAGCGAAAGCAGGAGAAATACGGCAAGCGACGCGTCTTCTTGTATTTCGGTCATGCGGGTAATGAGGCCGGACAAAAGCGCGACGGCAATACCGGCGACAATGCCGCCGATCGTCATTGTAATGATGCTCAGACCGCCGGCCAGGAAGCCGACTGCGACTCCCGGCAGGATCGCATGCGACACCGCGTCGCCGACCAGGCTCATCCGCCTCAGCATCAGGAATACGCCGACGGGGGCAGCGCTTAGCGAAAGCGCCAGAACGGCAACGAGCGAATGCCGCACATCCGGATCGCCGAGCGGTTCAGCTAAAACGTAATTCAGCATATCAGGCAGCGCGCGTTTCGACGCATTCCTGCGCTTCTTCGTCAAAGGCTTCGCACATCTGCCGCGCTTTGCGCAGGTTGGCAGCCGTGAGCACGGCGCCTGTTTCTCCCCAGGCGACCGGTTCACGCGCCAATAACAGGGTCTGCGGAAAGTTCTCCCTCACCAGGCCGATGTCATGCAGAGCTGCAAGGATCGTGCGTTTCTCACTGTGCCAGCGGTGGATGAGCCCGAGTAACTCCTCCACGGTCTTGCTATCGACAGCGTTAAAAGGCTCGTCGAGCACGACGATGCGTGCGTCCTGCAACAACAGGCGCGCAAACAACATGCGCTGAAATTGTCCGCCGGAGAGGCCGCCGATCGCGCGCGATTCGAAGCCCGTCAATCCGACGGAGGCGATCGCCTCTTCGATCTTTTCATGAAGCTTTCCGCCGACGCTGCCGAACGCGCCGGCGCGCCTCCACAGGCCCATGGCGATCATGTCGTAGACGGTTATCGGAAAGCTGCGGTCGATTTCGGCGACCTGCGGCATGTAGGCGATCTCGCGCCGGCTGACGCCGCCGAGCGCAATAGCGCCCGCAAGCGGCTTGATGGACCCGACAATGCCTTTGAACAAAGTAGACTTGCCGGCACCGTTGGGGCCGACAACCGCAAGCAGCGCGCCCTCCTCGATCACCCCATTCAGATGATGCACCGCGGGGTGGCGTTCATAACCAAGCGTCAAGTTGTTAAACTCGATCTGCGCAGCCACCCGCTATCTTCCTTCAATTGCCCGCCCACCATACAGCCAGCCACAGCGTGCCGCTCAGTGCCACTGCCCAACACAGCCGTGACCAGACCGAGGCCCGAAGCAGCGACGGCGAAACGACAGCCGGTGGATGGGCGTGACCCGAGTGATGATGCTGATGCGCCATGCAAAAACGCGCCGCTTCCGCGTTATGTTACATTATAACATTTGGCTGCTTTTGCAATCCGCGCTAGTTTCCGCGGCGATGGAGATGGGGTTCCTCCGATAACCGCCCTACGGCCTGGAGCCGAATGGGCTGATGACTCCTACCGCGTCAACCAGCGGTAGGATTCCGTCCAAGCCGCCGCGGGCGGCTTTTTTGTTGCCCGCGTAAACCAAGATGAGGCGACGAATGAATTATTTGATTGTTTTTGCCGGCGGCGGCGTCGGGGCGGCCCTCCGGCACGGCTTCAACGTGGTGTTCGCCCGCGCAGTCGGCACGGCCTTCCCTTGCGCAACCCTGTTCGAGAACGTGACCGGCTCATTGGTGATGGGGCTGCTCGTGGCGACCTTCGCCTTCAAGAGCGATATACCGCAGCACATGCGGCTGTTTCTCACCACCGGGATCCTTGGCGGCTATACGACCTTTTCGACCTTTTCGCTGGACACCGCGGTGCTCTACGAGCGCGGCGAGATCGGGATGGCGGCGGCGTATGTGCTGCTCTCGATGGCGTTGTCGATCGGCGCTCTATTCGCGGGTCTCGCGGTCGTAAGAAGCTTCTCGTGACACCGCGGCATTCTGTGCGGCACGCTTGAACCCGTTCTACTCCATCGGCCGCATGCCGAGTTTGTTCAGCAAGGTCCTGTCGCGATCGCGATCGGGATTGGCTGTCGTGAGCAACTTGGGGCCATAAAAGATCGAATTGGCGCCCGCGAGAAAGCACAGTGCTTGCATCTCATCACTCATGTCTTCGCGCCCGGCGGATAGCCGTACAACCGACGCCGGCATGCAGACGCGCGCAACTGCAATGGTACGCACGAAATCCAGCGGGTCGAGCTTCCTGCTTTGCGCAAGCGGCGTCCCGTCGACGTGCATCAACATGTTAATCGGCACGCTTTCCGGATGTACAGGCAGACTTGCAAGCGTCGCGATCATGCCGACGCGATCCTCAAGACTTTCGCCCATTCCCACGATGCCGCCGCAGCAGACGTTGATGCCGGCGTCGCGCACGTGCGCAAGCGTATCGAGGCGGTCCTGATAGGTGCGCGTGGTGATGATTTCGCCATAATACTCCGGTGACGTATCAAGATTGTGGTTGTAGTAGTCGAGCCCCGATTGTTTCAGCCGCCGCGCCTGCTCGGCGTTCAACATACCGAGTGTGACGCAGGTTTCGAGCCCAAGCGCCTTCACGCCTTCGACCATCGCGCAGACTTTTTCGAGGTCACGGTCCTTGGGCGAGCGCCAGGCCGCACCCATGCAGAAACGCGAAGCGCCGCCCGCTTTCGCCATCCGCGCCTCCGACAGCACCGCGTCGATGCTCATCAGCTTTTCGGCCCTGACGCCGGTCTCGTAATGCACAGATTGCGGACAATAGGCGCAATCCTCAGGACAACCGCCCGTCTTGATCGAAAGCAATGTCGAGATTTGCACTTCGGTAGGATCGAAATTCTCCCGGTGCACTTGCGCGGCGCGGAAAACGAGTTCCGGAAACGGCAATTCGAACAGCGCCCGCACGTCCTCGCGCGTCCAGTCATGGCGAACTGGCGGTGACATGGCGGCGTGATCAAGGACGAGTGACATTCAACCTCGCTGTCGCAAGCAGGCGATCCTCATAGCATATCCGGATTACGGGGAGAGCACGAATAACGTCGGTACGGCACGCACCCTAAGACCGCCGCCGACGAGCGGCGGCACTGCCGGTTTGATTGTCGATGTCAATGCGGCCGCGTCAGCGCCTGGCCGTGTTGGAGGCCGGCGCACGCATGTTGGCCCACGGGTCGTTCAGCGGCGCCTCTTTGTGGATCGGCGTGGTGTTCCTGATCGCTTGCTCGTAGGCCTGATTGACCTGCTTGTACTTCTTGGCCGCGCGCTGCTCGGGACTCAAATGGTTGTCAGGGTCGCTCTGCGCGACCGCCTGCACAAAGGGTACAGCTGCTACGGCCGCGACAATGACGGCTGTTCGAAAAAGGCGCATGGGCGGCTCCTCCCCTTTACCCATGCCCTATTCTATTTCATCCGATAGAAAAAGCGCTACTTTGCCGCTGGCGGTTTTTCCCGTCATTCCACCAGCTTAGCGGCGCGACTTGCGCTTGCGGGGCACCTTCTTGCCCTTCTTGCGAGCCTCGGACAGCCCGATTGCAATCGCCTGTTTCCGACTCTTCACTTTGCCGCCCCGGCCCTTTTTGCCGCGCTTGAGCGTTCCACGTTTGCGCTTGTGCATCGCGCGCTTCACGTCCTTTGACGCACTGCGCGAATATCTGCGTGCCATGTCGGCATATTCTCCTGGTTGTTGTCACTGGAATGAAAACACGCGGGAATAGAGGCAGTTCCGTCAGCCGTCTTGACCGCATGACGATGATGCGGCCAAAAGGATGGCGCCATGACCGATGCGCCTCCCGACCGCCTCTCTTCGAACCTCCGCAGCCCGTTCTATGACGCGGACGTGCTGGCGCGAGACATCGGCGTTCGCTTCAAGGGCGTCGAGAAGACCAATGTCGAGGAATATTGCGTCAGCGAGGGCTGGATTCGCGTTGCCGCCGGCAATGCGAAGGATCGTCATGGCAATCCTCTGACGATCAAACTCAACGGAACGGTCGAACCCTATTTCAAGAACCCAAAACCAGGGTGACGTCGGCCTCTCTTCTATCTTATCTATCGATCGCTTGCGGTCACCTTTGGTCCAACGCGCGTTTCCCCCACCGACGTCCATGACGGAGTTCATTACAAGCCGCAGCAAACGTATCGTCAGAGTGACGTCGGCGCGCTGGCGGCAGCGCGCAACGTTTGTGCTTGGCGGCCTGGCCGTAGGCGCTGCAGCAGTCGTGCTGGCGTTGCTCGCCAACGAGGCCCAGCTCGCGTTCGTTACGCTACTCGCCAAGTGGCACTACGCTGCGTTTGTGGTGACGCCGATCGGATTTGCGCTGACGGTTTTTTTCACCAATCGCTTCTTTCCCAATTCGCAAGGCAGCGGCATCCCGCAGGCGATCGCGGCAAGGCAGCTCAAAGATCCCGCGGCGCGCGGACGGCTGGTTTCGGCGCGCATCGCGATCGGAAAGGTTCTGCTCACTCTGTTTGGCCTGCTGTGCGGAGCCTCGGCCGGCCGCGAAGGGCCGACAGTGCAAGTCGGCGCCTCGATCATGTTCGCGATCGGACTCATGTCTCCCCGCCGGCAGCCGGGGTTGATTTTGGCCGGCTCCGCCGCGGGTGTCGCTGCCGCCTTCAACACGCCGCTGGCCGGGATTGTGTTCGGCATCGAAGAGATGAGCCGCACCTTCGAGACACGCACCAGCGGACTCGTGATCGCCACCGTAATTGCCGCCGGCCTGACCTCGCTCGCGATCGTCGGTAACTACACTTATTTCGGCACGACCGCGGCGATGCTGCGCAATGGCGTCGACTGGCTTTCCATTCCGTTGTGCGGCATCGCAGGCGGGGTGCTCGGAGGGCTATTCAGCCGCTTTGTGGTGATGATCGCGCGCGGGCTGCCCGGGAAGTTCGGCGCGGGGATCAAACGACACCGGCTTGGTCTCGCTATCGCATGCGGCCTTGGAGTCGCACTATGCGGCCTTGCCTCCGGCGACATGATCTACGGCACAGGATATACGCAGGTGAAAGCAGCCCTTGAAGGCGGCACGCCGCTGCCATTGGGCTTCGGCCTGCTGAAGCTGGCCGCCACTGCCCTGTCGACGATCAGCGGCATTCCGGGCGGCATCTTTTCGCCGTCGCTTGCCGTCGGCGCCGGTATCGGCGCCAGCGTGGCGCGCCTGTTCCCGCTTGCACCGACTGGAGCAATCATCCTGCTTGGTATGGTGGCGTATTTCTCAGGCGTGGTGCAGGCGCCGATCACTGCTTTCGTCATCGTTACCGAAATGACCGACAGCCACGCAATGGTCGTGCCTTTAATGGCAGCGGCGCTGATCGGCTATGCCACATCGCGGCTGATTGCGCCCGAAGGCATTTACCACGCGCTGTCGCATGGATTTCTCGAAACAGCCACGAAAGCAGCAAAGGCTGGAAGGAAGTGACGATCGGCACAACAGGCGTCGATTTGCACGACGAGATCGCCCTTGTCGAGGCCCGCATCGAAGAGCTGACCGATCAGATCGAACGCTGCAACAAGATTTCACTTGCTGCGAAATTTATGATCGCGGCAGGCGCCGTCTGGATTGCGTTGACGCTCGCCGGCGTAATCCGCTTTTCGCCCGCGCCCGTGGTTGCCGCACTCGCGGCGACGATCGGCGGCACTGTGCTCCTCGGATCGAACAGAACCACATGGATGCAGACGCAGGAAGCGTTGCGTGCATCCGAAAATCTGCGCAGAGAAATCATCGGGCGGATGGAATTGCGCGTCGTGAGCGAGGAAAGCCCGACACTGCATTGATGATTATTTGAAATGCAAATGCAAATGCAAATGGCCGGGACAAGCCCGGCCATTTTCATTTTTGTCTGACGAAAACTACTCCGCGGCTTCCCTTTGCGCCGAGATTGCCTCGACGCGCGCGGCACAGAACTTGAATTCCGGAATTTTCCCGAACGGATCGAGTGCGGGATTGGTCAGCTTGTTTGCCGCAGCCTCGAAGAATGCGAATGGAATGAAGACGACCCCATCCGGCACCGCATCATCCTGTCGCGAGGCGAGTTCGACGGTCCCGCGCCGTGTCGACACCCGTACCATGTCGCCCGCCTGGATGCCGAGCTTGGCCAATGTGCCGCGCGACACCGCGGCAGTTGGTCCTGGCTCGAGAGCATCGAGCACGCTGGCGCGGCGTGTCATGGCGCCGGTGTGCCAATGTTCAAGCATTCGTCCGGTCGTAAGAATGAACGGATATTCGTCATCCGGCGTCTCGTCGGGCGGCTGCAATTTCGCCGCGACGAGCTTTCCGAACCCGCCTGGACGCGGGAAGCCTTTGTCGAACACCACATCCTTGCCCGGCTTGTCGAGCGCCTCCGCCGGATAGGTAACCGAGCTTTCACGCTCGACCCGTTCCCACGGAATGTTGTTGAGCGAGGGCATCAGCAGACTCATCTCCGCGAAGATATCGCGCGGATGCGTGTAGTTCAGCTCCATGCCGATGCGGCGGCCGATCTCCTGCGTGATCCACCAGTCGGGCTTGGCCTCGCCGGGCAATGGCAGTGCCTGACGGCCCATCTGCACCTGACGGTTGGTGTTGGTCACCGTGCCATCCTTCTCCGGCCAGGCCGAGGCCGGCAGAATGACGTCGGCATAGACCGCAGTCTCCGTGAGGAAGAGATCCTGCACAACAAGATGTTCGAGGTGCGCAAGAGCTTGCCGCGCGTGATTCAAGTCCGGATCGGACATCGCCGGATTTTCGCCGAGGATGTACATGCCCTTGATGACGTTTTCATGAATCGCGGTCATGATTTCGACCACGGTCAGGCCTTCCTTGGGGTCGAGCTGCACCTTCCAAAGCTTCTCCGCCTTCTCGCGGAATTCCGGCTTCTCGACCGACTTGTAGTCGGGGAAGAACATCGGGATCAGCCCGGCGTCCGATGCGCCCTGCACGTTGTTCTGCCCCCGCAAGGGATGCAAACCCGTACCGGGCCGGCCGATCTGGCCGGTGATCAGCGACAGCGCGATCAGGCAGCGCGCGTTGTCCGTGCCGTGCGTGTGCTGCGAGACGCCCATGCCCC
This sequence comes from Pseudolabrys sp., assembly GCA_035760805.1. Lineage (GTDB taxonomy): Bacteria > Pseudomonadota > Alphaproteobacteria > Rhizobiales > Xanthobacteraceae > Pseudolabrys. The sequence continues at coordinate 24,620 of DASTSG010000002.1, read as the reverse complement.
AGAAGATGATGGCAGAGTGCGCGCGCGCGTAAGTACGCGCGACCTCACGCAGCGTATCGGCCGGGATGCCGCAGATCGGCTCCATTTCCTCCGGCGTGAAGTCCTTGATGCTTTCCGCAAACGGACCGAAGCCCTCGACGTACGTCTGCACGTATTGCTGGTCGTAGAGCTTTTCAGTGACGATCACGTTGAGCATGGCGTTGAGCATCGCCACGTCCGCCCCATTCTTGAACTGGAGCATTTTCCACGCGTGACGCTTAAGCGCCTGTCCGCGCGGATCCATAATGATCAGCTTGGCGCCGCGCTTGGCTGCCTGCTTGAAAAAGGTCGCGGCGACCGGATGGTTCTCGGTCGGGTTGGCGCCGATGACGATGATGACGTCGGAGTTCTTGCACTCGTTGAAAGAGGCCGACACCGCACCGGATCCGACGCATTCAAGCAACGCCGCAACCGAGGACGCGTGACACAGCCGCGTGCAATGGTCGACGTTGTTGGTACCGAAACCGGCACGCACCAGCTTCTGGAACAGATACGCCTCTTCATTCGTGCACTTCGCCGAGCCGAAACCGGCGAGCGCTTTTGGGCCGTCGCGATCGCGGATTTTCTTGAGACCGGCGGCCGCGCGATCGAGCGCCTCTTCCCACGTCGCCTTGCGAAAGTGCGTCCACGGATTCATCGGGTCGATTTGCTCGTGCGGCACTTTCGGCACGCCGTCCTTGCGGATCATCGGATGCATCAGGCGCTGCGGATTGGTGACATAATCGAAGCCGAAGCGGCCTTTGACGCACAGCCTGTTCTGGTTGGACGGGCCGTTACGCCCGGTTACGTAGAGCAGCTTGTCATTCTTGATGTGGTACGTGAGCTGACAACCGACTCCGCAATACGGGCAGACGCTATGCACCTCGCGGTCAGCGAATTCGGTGCGCACCGTTTTGCTCGCATCCATGACGGTTGCGGACATCAACGCTCCGGTCGGGCAGGCCTGCACGCATTCACCGCACGCGACGCAAGTCGATTGACCCATCGGGTCATCGAAATCGAACACGATCTTTTCGAGGTGGCCGCGACCGGCCATGCCGATCACGTCGTTGACTTGCACCTCGCGGCAGGCGCGAACGCACAGATTGCAATGGATGCAGGCGTCAAGATTGACAGCCATTGCCGGATGGCTTCCGTCCGGCGCCGGCATCTTTTCGCGCTGAGGGAAGCGGCCGACCGACACGCCCATTTTTTCAGCCCAGTTCCAGAACTTCGACTGCGGATCGCGCGCAGTTTCGCGCTTGGGCTGATCGGTCATCAGCAAGTCGAAGATCATCTTGCGTGCGCTCTTCGCGCGGTCGGACGCAACCTTGACCTTCATGCCGTCGGTCGGCGTGCGGATGCAGCTCGCCGCCAGCACACGCTCGCCTTCGATCTCAACCATGCAGGCGCGGCAATTGCCGTCGGCGCGGTAACCAGGCTCCGGCGAATAGCAAAGGTGCGGAATTTCGATGCCATGGCGGTTTGCGACCTGCCAGATGGTTTCACCCCGGCGGGCCTGAACTTCTTTACCGTCGAGGGTGAACGTAATGGTCTTGGGCCCGCGGCCTTCGCCTTCCACCTTATCCATGGGGCCGGTCGGCGTCGCCCCCGGCAACCCGGCGTGTTTTGTCGTGCCGCCCTCCGCACCCTTCTGATCGTGACCGTAACCGGCCGGTCGTTGTCCGTTCGTATCAGGCATGGTTCACCAGGTTCGTAGCGGCTTCGTCAGTTCTTCCGGAAAATACTTTAGCACGCAGATCAGCGGGTTCGATGCCGCCTGCCCGAGACCACAAATCGACGCATCCCGCATCGCAGCAGAGAGCTCGACCAATAAGTCCTGATTCCACGGGCCCTGCTCCATCAGCTTCACAGCTTTTTCCGTACCGACGCGGCACGGCGTGCACTGGCCGCAGCTTTCATCTTCGAAGAACTTCATCAAGTTCAACGCGACCGCTTTCATATCGTCCTTGTCGGACAGGATCACAACGGCGTGCGACCCTACAAAGCAGCCGTATTTCTCGAGTGTCCCGAAATCGAGCGGCAGGTCAGCCATCGAGGCCGGCAGGATACCACCTGACGCCCCGCCCGGGAGGTATCCGACAAAGGTGTGGCCATCGGCCATGCCGCCGCAGAACTCGTCGATCAGTTCGCGTGCCGTTATCCCGGCCGGAGCGAGCTTCACGCCCGGATTCTTGACGTGACCTGACACGGAGAAGCTACGAAAGCCTTTGCGATCGTGACGGCCTTGCGACGTTGCCCACTCGACACCTTTCTCGACGATATCCCTGATCCAGAACAAGGTCTCGACGTTCTGTTCAAGCGTCGGGCGGCCAAATAAGCCGACTTGCGCCACATACGGGGGACGATGCCGGGGCAATCCGCGCTTGCCTTCGATCGATTCGATCATCGCGGATTCTTCGCCGCAGATGTAGGCGCCGGCGCCGCGCCGTATATGCAATCGCGTATGCGGCGACAGGCCCGCGCTCTCAACCTTTGCAAATTCCTGAGCAAGCATCAGCCGCAGTTCGGGATACTCGTCACGGATATAGACGTAGGTTTCGGCCGCCTCGACGACCCATGCAGCGATCAGCATTCCTTCGATGAATCGATGCGGATCACGTTCGAGATAATAGCGATCCTTGAATGTGCCCGGTTCGCCCTCATCGGCATTGACCGCAAACATGCGCGGTGCAGGCTCTGCGCGCACCAGCGACCACTTGCGGCCGGTTGGGAATCCTGCGCCGCCAAGACCGCGTAGCCCTGCATCACTAACGATCTTGATGAGCTCGTCGCGCGTGCGCTTGCCGTCGAGGCAGCTCTTCAGCAGCGAATAGCCGCCCGCCTTTTGATAAGCGGCAAGATCGACGTGCTTGTCCCAGGCACGCGCGTGCGGCTTCGCCTTGACTGCGGCCGCGACACTTTCGGGCGTGGCTTGGAATGTCTGGACGTGACCGATCGCGCAGACCGGCGCGCGGTCACAGGCGCCCATGCACGGCGCACGTACAACGCGCACGTCTTTGCCGAGCTTGCCCGGCAGCTCCTTCAGTAACTTTTCGGCGCCAGCCATCGCGCAGGACAGCGAGTCGCATACCCGGACGGTGATCGGCGGAGGCGGTGTCTCTCCTTCCTTCACCACGTCGAAGTGCGAATAAAAGGTCGCGACCTCATAGACTTCGGTAAGCGCCAGCTTCATTTCCGCAGCGAGCGCCGCCAGATGCGGAGCCGACAGATAACCGAAGTGATCCTGGATGAGATGAAGATGCTCGATCAGCAGGTCGCGCCGGCGGGATCTACCCGTGAGCAGCGCCCGCACTTCCTCAACCGCGGCAATGTCGAGTTGGCGTCCCTTGGGGGTTCGCGGCGGCCGCCGGCGGCCGGCTTTGGCTGGGCCCTTCGGAGCCTCAGCAACATCTGCACTTAGAGTCATATTCGTGGCCTCCCTACCTCAGAAAGCCTCCAAACGCAAAATATGCAAGCCCTTCTTGAGGTTAAAGGATAGAAAATATCTATCGCCCGATCGCGTTTTTGGTACATTTCCATTCACTGTCCGGGGAGCTCGTGGGAGGGCGGTAAGACGAATGGGACCAGTGGCCCAAGGATACTGTCGGCACGCAACAGGCAAACGCCTGAAGCCTCATACAGGCTGCTGTTGTAATGGCCGCGGATAAAAAAATGGTCGCTGCCGCGATCCGATCGCGCATGCTGCGTCACTTCGTCCCACGCGACATCGTAGTTGCAGACGAGCGGAGCGAAAGCAGGCGGGCCTGATGTTAGAGAAACTCGAATTCATGATCGCGTTGTCACGCGAACAGCATTTTGGCCGCGCAGCTGAAAGCTGCGGCGTCGCGCAGCCCACCCTGTCGCTCGGAATTCGCAGCCTCGAAGAGATGCTCAATGTGCCGCTGGTGAAGCGATCGTCGCGCTTTCAGGGTTTCACGCCCGAAGGTGAGCGCGTACTCATATGGGCGCGGCGCCTCGTCGGTGATGCGCATGCGATGCGACAGGATATTCTTCATTTCAACGGCGGTGCCGATACGTGTCTGCGTATTGCGGCTATTCCCTCTGCGCTGCCGATGATCGCAAAGCTGACGATCCCTTTTCAGGAACAGCACCCCGGCGTTCGTTTTTCTGTCATCGGGCGCCCGTCAGACGCTTTGCTCAATCTTCTCCATCAGCGCGAGGCTGATGTCGGCGTCACCTATTTGACGAATGAACCGATTGGCGATGTGAGCGCCGTACCCCTCTATCGCGAGCGCTATGTGTTGCTGACCACGCCAGACGGACCGCTCGGTTATGCCGACCGCGTGACCTGGGCACAGGTGAGCGAGGTACCACTCTGCCTCCTCGACCGCGATCTGCAGAACCGTCGGATCGTCGACGGCGCGCTGCGCAGAGTAGGCGCAGAACCAAGGCCAGTGATGGAGTCTGATTCGTTCGCAGCGCTGATTGCGTGTGTTCGGTTTGGACGATTGGCGACAATCGTACCGAATTCCGCGCTGGCGACGACAAATCTAGGGGATATCTGGCGGGCAATTCCGATCACCGAACCCGATCTTACGCACACGGTGGGACTGGTCGTATCCGAGCGATATCCAATGTCTCCGCTCATTACCGCCCTGATGACTGAAGTTCGCGCGTTGCCTCTACGGGATCTGTAACCGATTCCCGTGGATACGATCTTACCTCTCGCGAGTCATCATTACAGATTACAATGATACGATTGCGTTTGGCGCCTTGATGATACCTTGCCGCCATTTTCTGCTGGCAGTGCGTATAATTCTCATAAGGTGGTGCCGAAGACGCATCCAGACTAGGGGAGAAAACGTACGATGGCTTTGATGTCATTCTTCGACCGGGAGAACACGGTCGCAAAACCTGGCTTTAGCCGCTGGATGGTGCCGCCCGCAGCTTTGTGCGTGCATCTCTGCATCGGTCAGGCCTACGCGTTCAGCGTATTCAATCTGCCGATGACGAAATTGATCGGCATAACCCACCAGACACCGGATGACTGGAAACTCACACAGCTGGGCTGGATTTTCTCCCTGGCGATCTTCTTTCTCGGAGCCTCGTCGGCCGTATTCGGCCGCTGGGTTGAGGAAGGCGGGCCGCGGCGTGCCATGTTTACGGCAGCTTGCTGCTGGGCGGGCGGATTCTTCCTCTCCGCGATCGGCGTGTATGCTCACGCCCTGTGGATTATCTATCTCGGCTACGGCGTGATCGGCGGATGCGGGCTTGGCATCGGCTACATTTCGCCCGTGTCCACGCTGATCAAGTGGTTCCCGGACCGACCGGGAATGGCGACCGGCATGGCCATCATGGGATTCGGCGGCGGCGCGTTCATTGCCGCACCGCTCTCCGTCTGGCTGCTCGCCCGGTTCACCACCGCCACGCATATCGGCGTTGCTGAAACATTCATCGTGCTCGGCATCGTCTACTTCTTCTTCATGGTTGTCGGGTCGATCATCGTGCGTGTACCCGCACCAGGCTGGAAGCCGGAAGGCTACGTCCCGCCAGTGCAATCGCAGAAGCTCATCACCGCGAACAACGTCTTCGTCTACGACGCACTGAAGACACCTCAATTCTGGCTGATCTGGTGGGTGCTCTGTCTGAACGTGACGGCCGGCATTGGCGTGCTGGGGCAAGCTTCCGCCATGAGTCAGGAGATGTTCCCTGGTCACATCACTCCGGTGGCAGCCGCTGGCTTCGTCGGTTTGATGAGTCTCTTCAACATGGGTGGACGTTTCTGCTGGGCGACGGTCTCCGACTACATCGGCCGGCGTAACACCTACTTCGTCTTCATGGTGCTCGGCTTCGTCCTCTACTGCCTCGTGCCTTATACGGGCTCGATCGGCAGCGTGGCCGGATTCGTCTGCGCGTTCCTGATCATCATCAGCATGTACGGCGGCGGATTCTCCACAGTGCCCGCCTATCTCAAGGACATGTTCGGGACGCGGTACGTCGGCGCCATTCACGGCATGTTGCTGACGGCATGGTCGATGGCGGGTATCTTCGGCCCGGTGATCGTCAACTACCTCCGTGCGTACAACATCACGCACGGCGTGCCGAAAGCGCAGGCCTATAACAACACCATGTACATCATGGCCGGGCTCCTGGTTATCGGCTTCATTTGCAACTTCTTCGTCAAGGCGGTCGATGCACGCTTCCACATGAAGGAAAGCGATGCCGAGAACGCCGCCGAAGCTCGCGCTGCCGGTGCTCGGGCATAAAGGGAGGATTGATCACATGGCAACAGCAAATGAAGAAGGCACCACCACCACGCATCTCGTGCTTGCCTGGGCCTTCGTCGGCATTCCGCTCGTGCTTGGCGTATTGCAGACACTCGTCAATGCAATGAAGCTTTTCCAGTAGTCCTGGTCAAAAAGATGCGAGCGCCGCCTTCCCCGGGAAGGCGGCGCTTTTATTTGCGTCCCCATTCGTGTGCATTGTTCGCGTGCTTGGGCGGCAGGTGACGCGCGGTGATAGACGCCTCGTCTTTCGCCAAGCAAAAAGGGCAGCCGAAGCTGCCCTTTGTTTGTCGTCCAGCGTGTTCGACGGATCAGAACAATCCGACGATCTGGCCCTGCGCATTCACGTCGATCGATTCGGCTGACGGCACCTTCGGCAGTCCCGGCATGGTGAGAATTTCGCCGCAGATCACCACGACGAACTCGGCGCCCGCCGAGAGCCGCACCTCGCGGATGGGAATGACGAAATCCGTCGGCGCACCCTTGAGATCGGGGTTGGTCGAAAAGCTGTACTGTGTTTTCGCCATGCAGACGGGCGCCTTGCTGTATCCCATCGCCTCGAAAGTGGCGAGCTGATCACGGACCGCCTTGTCGGCGCTGACGTCTTTCGCGCGGTAGAGCTCCCTGGCAATGGTGCGCACCTTCTCAAGCAGCGGCATATCGTCGGGATAGAGGAACTTAAGCTTCGCTTTCTTCTCGTCGATGACCTTGACGACCGCGTTGGCGACATCGACTGCGCCCTCGCCGCCCATCGCCCAATGGTCGGCCATCAACGCCTCGACGCCGAGCGCCTTGCACTTCTCCTTCACCAGCGCGATTTCGGCCTCGGTATCGGCGGAGAAGCGGTTGATCGAGACCACCGCCGGCAATCCGAACTTCTGCACGTTCTCGACGTGACGTTGCAAGTTGGCAATGCCGGCCTCGAGCGCCTTGAGGTTTTCTGCCTTCAGGTCTTCCTTCTTAACTCCGCCGTGCATCTTCAGCGCACGGATGGTGGCGACCAAAACAACGCAATCCGGCGCCAGGCCCGTCTTGCGGCACTTGATATCGATGAACTTCTCGGCGCCCAGATCGGCCCCGAAACCGGCCTCGGTCACCACGTAGTCGGCAAGCTTGAGCGCCGTTGTCGTCGCCATCACGGAATTGCAGCCGTGCGCGATGTTCGCGAAAGGACCCCCATGGATGAAGGCGGGCGTGCCTTCCAGTGTCTGCACCAGATTCGGTGCCAGCGCATCCTTGAGCAGCGCGGTCATGGCGCCATTGGCCTTGAGGTCGCGCGCGCGCACCGGCTTGCGGTCGCGCGTGTAGCCGACGACGATATTTCCGAGACGCTGTTTGAGATCGTCGAGATCGCGCGCGAGGCAGAAGATTGCCATCACCTCGGAAGCGACCGTGATGTCGAAGCCGTCTTCGCGCGGAAAACCGTTGGCAACGCCCCCGAGCGAGGACACGATCCGCCGCAGCGCGCGGTCATTCATGTCCATGACGCGGCGCCAGCTCACGCGGCGTTGATCGATATTGAGTGCGTTGCCCCAATAGATGTGGTTGTCGAGCATTGCGGCGAGCAGGTTGTTTGCCGCCGTGATGGCATGAAAATCGCCGGTGAAATGCAGATTGATGTCTTCCATCGGCACGACTTGCGCGTAGCCGCCGCCGGCAGCACCGCCTTTCATGCCAAACGACGGGCCGACGCTCGGCTCGCGCAGGCACAACATCGCTTTCTTGCCGATGTGGTTGAGCGCATCGGTAAGCCCGACGGTGGTCGTCGTTTTTCCTTCGCCTGCCGGCGTCGGCGAGATCGCCGTCACCAGAATGAGCTTGCCGTTCTTCTTGTCCTTGAGAGTCTTGATGTAATCCATCGAGACCTTGGCCTTGTAGTGGCCGTAGGGTTCGAGATTTTCCGGCGCGATGCCGAGCTTCTCCCTGGCGATATCAAGGATCGGCCGCTTCTTGGCGGTCTGCGAAATTTCGATGTCGGATTTCGGATTCTGGTGTTGCGAAGCAGGCATGGGGACAAATCCAAAGGGTTAGTGTGAACGGAAATCGTTGTCGTCGTATCAGACCTTGCGCCGATATTCCCGCCTAATGAAGCGGGAATACTAATGTGAGGATAACCGGCGGCGCCGGACGGACCTGTGCATTACGCGAATTGTGTTTTCACCTGAAGGTTGACGGACGTCGCCCATTCGCCCGCACCGATCTTCTTTCCATCGGCTGGTTGAACACGAGTAACCTTGAAGCGGCCATCGGCGCAAACCACCGTAAAGCCGTCGGAGTCGACCGCGACGATTTCGCCGAGCTTGCCGCCGATCCCCTTAGGATCTTTCGCCGGCAACGGCTTGGCATCGAAAATCTTCAGCGTCTGACCATTCAACGTCGTCCAGGCGCCGGGTGACGGATTGCAGCCGCGGATCAGCCGATCGATCTGTTCCCAGGGCTTGCCCCAATCGATGCGAGCATTGCCCGAGCCGCAACGGCCTTCGTAAGTCGCCTTGCTCTCGTCCTGCTTGATGCGCGGTGCCTTGCCGGCCTTCACCAGATCAACCGACTCAAGCATTGCCTCGACGCCCATGGGAAACAGGCGGTCGAAATAGACCGATCCGAGCGTATCGGTGTCGCTGATCGGCGTTTTCTTCTGGAGCAGAATATCGCCCGTATCGAGCCCGTTGTCGGGCCAGAAGATCGAGAGGCCGGTCTCCTTCTCGCCTTTGATGATCGGCCAATTGATCGCGCTGGCGCCACGGTAGGCGGGCAGCAATGAAGGATGGTACTGGATGGAGCCGTGGGTCGGAATATTCAGGAATTCTTCGGGCACGAACAATGTGACAAATGCCATGACCTGAAGGTCAGGGTTGAGCGCTTTGAATTCCTCCCACACTTTCGGATCCTTGTAGGACGCGGGCTGATAGACCGGCAGCTTCGCCGCGAGCGCCGCTTCCTTCAGGGGATCCGCCTTGGCTCCCTCCTTTTCGGGCGCGACATAAACCGCAATGACGTTATCGCCGCGTTTGAGCAGGGCCTCGAGCACGGCCTTGCCGAAGGCCTGCTGGCCGTGAACTACAATACGCATTCTGGAATTCCTCCTTCATCCGCTCATGCCCGCGCAAGCGGACATTCAGGGCCGTAAGAACAGGGTCCCCGCTTTTGCGAGGACCACCGCTGCTAGGCCGCTTTCTCTTCCTTCTGCGGCGCGCCGAGCGCGCCTGAGCTCTTGATTTCGCCAATCACACTGGGCTTGAGGCCGAGCACGTCTCTCAGAATTTCATCTGTATGCTCGCCCAGAAGCGGTGAGCGCTTCACCTCCGAAATCGAATCCGACAGCTTGATCGGATTGCCGACGGTCAGGTACCTGCCGCGAGTCGGATGATCGACTTCGACGATCGTGCCGGTTTTGCGCAGCGATTCATCCTCAGCGAGTTCCTTCATCGACAGGATCGGGCCGCACGGGATGTCCACCTCATTGCACAGCTTCATGACCTCGAACTTCGTTTTGGTCATGGTCCACTGCTCAATGCGCTCAAAAATCTTCTTGAGCTTCGGCAGGCGCGCTTTTGGCGTGGCGTATTCCGGATCAGTCTTCCACGTCGGCTCACCGATCAGATCGCAGATCGCGCCCCAGACCGGCGCCTGCGTAATGAAGTAGATGTAGGCGTTGGGATCGGTTTCCCAGCCTTTGCATTTCAGAATCCAGCCGGGTTGCCCGCCGCCGGAGTCGTTGCCCGCACGCGGGGTCGCATCGCCGAACGGAATACCTTCGCTGTATTGGCTGTATTCGGTAAGCGGTCCCGCTTTCAGGCGTTGCTGGTCGCGCAGCTTCACGCGGCAGAGATTGAGCACACCGTCCTGCATCGCGGCGAGAACCTTCTGACCGCGCCCCGTGCGCGTGCGCTGATAAAGCGCTGCGACAATGCCCAAGGCCAAATGAAGTCCGGTGCCGCTGTCGCCGATCTGAGCGCCGGTGACCAGCGGCGGCCCGTCGCGGAAACCTGTCGTTGACGCCGCACCGCCCGTGCACTGAGCCACGTTCTCGTAAACCTTGCAGTCCTCGTATGGGCCGGGGCCGAAGCCTTTCACCGAGGCAACGATCATACGGGGATTGACCTTGTGGATGTGCTCCCAGGTCAGCCCCATGCGATCGAGCGCACCGGGCGCAAAATTCTCCACCAGCACATCACATTTCTTGATCAACTCATCGAGCACCCGCTTGCCTTGGGGGTGCTTCGAATCGATCGTGATCGACCGCTTGTTGTGATTGAGCATTGTGAAGTAAAGCGAATCCGCGCCCGGTACATCGTTCAATTGTCCGCGCGTAATATCCCCCGTGCCCGGGCGCTCGACCTTGATTACATCCGCGCCGAACCAGGCGAGCAGCTGCGTGCACGTCGGGCCGGATTGCACGTGTGTGAAGTCGAGAACGCGGACGCCGGTCAATGCTTTTCCGTCCTTGCCGTAAGGCTTGGTGGAAATCTTCGGCAACCGCGCGCCGTTGCCGTTCGACGTTTTTGTGCGCTTCGCGGGTCTTGCAAGCTTCACGACCTTTCGGGCGGATTTTTTGGCCGTGCTCTTCGCTTTGGCGGCCCTCGCCTTCTTCTTCAATTTCCTTTTGGCCATTTCAGATCCTCCAGATCGTGTCCATATAAAACTATTTCTTTTTGAGCGCGCTTTGCGGATTGAGATTGCCGATGCGGCCGCTCTCGCTGCCGGCGGCAGGATCGATCATCGCGTTGATGAGAGTTGGCTTGCCGGAGTCCATCGCCGCATCGACGGCGCGCTTGAGCTCATCCGGCGTCGTCACGCGAACGCCGGCGCCGCCGAACGCTTCCATTATTTTTTCGTAGCGCGCGTCCTTGACGAACACCATGGGCGCAGCGTCGGGACCGCCGGTCGGGTTGACGTCGGTGCCGCGATAGATGCCGTTGTTGTTGAAGATGACGATGCAGACAGGGAGGTTGTACCGGCAAATGGTCTCTACCTCCATGCCGGAGAAGCCGAAGGCGCTGTCGCCTTCCACCGCGAGAACAGGCTTGCCCGTCTCGACCGCCGCCGCGATAGCAAAGCCCATTCCGATGCCCATGACACCCCAGGTGCCGACATCGAGCCGCTTGCGCGGCTGATACATGTCGATGACGCCGCGTGCGAGATCGAGCGTGTTGGCGCCTTCGTTGACCAGAATGGCGTCCGGCCGCTCCTTGATGACGGTGCGCAAGGCGCCGAGCGCGCCATGGAAATCCATCGGCGTATTGTTGTTCATCAGCCGCGGCGCCATCTTGGCGATATTCTCTTCCTTCTTCGCCTTGACGGCCGCAAGCCAATCCGCCGGCGGCGTCGGCCAGTTTGCGCCCATGCCCTGCAACAACGCCGTCACGCAGGAGCCGATGTCACCTACAACAGGCGCCGCGATTTCGACGTTGGAGTCCATCTCCTTCGGTTCGATATCGATCTGGATGAACTTCTTCGGCCCCTGGCCCCAGGTCTTGCCCTTGCCGTGCGACAGCAGCCAGTTGAGCCGCGCACCGACAAGCATGACGACATCGGAGTCTCTCAGGACAGTAGAGCGCGCCGCACCCGCGCATTGCGGATGCGTGTCAGGAAGAAGCCCTTTCGCCATGCTCATCGGCAGGAAAGGAGCGCCGCTCTTTTCGACCAGGTTTCGAATTGCGTCATCGGCTTGCGCATAGGCAGCGCCCTTGCCGAGAATGATCAGCGGCTTTTTGGCGCCCTTGAAAACATCGAGCGCCCGCTTGATCGACTCCGGCGACGGAATTTGCGCGGGCGCCGGATCGATTACTTTGACCAGCGATTTCTTACCCTGCTCTGCATCCATCACTTGGCCAAACAACTTGGCAGGCAGATCGAGGTAGACGCCGCCCGGACGGCCCGAGACCGCGGCGCGAATGGCGCGCGCGACGCCAATGCCGATGTCGGCGGCGTGCAGCACGCGAAAGGCCGCCTTGCAGAGCGGCTTGGCAATGGCAAGCTGATCCATCTCCTCGTAGTCGCCTTGCTGGAGATCGACGATCTCCCGCTCGGACGAGCCTGAGATCAGGATCATCGGAAAACAGTTGGTCGTCGCATTGGCCAGCGCCGTCAGACCATTGAGAAAGCCTGGCGCCGAGACGGTGACGCAAATGCCCGGGCTTTTGGTCAGAAAGCCTGCGATCGCCGCGGCATTGCCGGCGTTCTGCTCGTGCCGGAACGAGATGACGCGAATACCTTCAGCTTGCGCCATGCGCAGGAAATCCGAAACAGGAATGCCTGGCACGTCATAGATTGTCTTGACACCGTTGAGCTTGAGCGCGTCGATGATGAGATGAAAACCGTCGGTCAGCTGCCGCTCCGATTCGGCTGTATCTGTATTCGCGCTTTTTTCTTTGACCGCTGCGTCAGCCATCGAAGTCCTCCAGTAATTAGTTGACGGTTTCGCGCGTGATCGCGCGCATCACATGAATCTCGCACTTGAAGCCGCAGTTCGATTTCACTGCCGGATCGTTCTCGGCAAATGCGCGCGCACCGGTCTCATCCGCGGCCGAAATCACGCCCATTCCGAAAGACCCAGCCGGATCAAGAACAGGTCCAAATACGACGACGTCGCCGCGGTCCAGCCTCGCTTTCCAGTAGTCGACGTGCTCTTGCATTATCCGTCTTTCGTCATCGCTCATGTCCTCCGAAAATGACGGACGCGGTGCGACAAGCTTGATGAAAAAATGCGGCATCGTCAGTCCAGGTAGTCGGCATATTTTTCGACGTGCTCGGCAAGGCCGAGCGCGTGGTCGCGCACGAGTTGCTCGGCGCGCGCGGTGTCGCGCTTTTCGAGCGCTTCGATGATGCTGATGTGATCCCGGATCGATCGATCGACACGATCCTTTTCGACAATCGTCTTGCGGCGGATCATGCGCATGTGCGTGAACAGGTTTTCCGCCATGTCGATCAGCACGCGGTTGCCGCTCATGCGAATGATCGATTGATGAAACTCGATGTTGACTTCCGAATATTCGTCCAGGTGCGCTCGCAAAGCCCCTCTTTCAAAGGTCGTGAACATGCGGCGCAACGAGGCAATATCGGCGTCAATTGCGTTCTGGGTGATCAGCCGCGCCGCCATGCTCTCGAGCGCGGCCCAGGCGGTGATCAATTCGATGACTTCGCGCTTGGTCTTGCGGACGACGTAGATGCCGCGCCTCGGCACTGAACGCACGAAGCCTTCGCTTTCGAGCTGCGCCATGGCCTCGCGTACGGGCGTGCGGCTGATGCCGAAGTCCTGCGCAAGCTTTCGCTCGTCGAGTCGGATGTCGCTGCGGCTGCGGTAGATGTCCATTGCCACGATGGCATTCTTGAGCGCCACGTAGGCCTTGTGCTTGAAGCTGGACGCGGTGTCGATCGGCGCGAGCGCAGGCTGCAGGGTGGCGTCCGGCTGAGCCGATGGCGCTCCGTTGCGGTCGCGCGCACGCGTGCGGCGAGCAGGCTGATCTGGCTTAATCATCTCTGGTATACAATATTCCAGTTCCCGATCAAAGCGCAACCCCGCCACCGGCGGAGCCCCCACCAAGCAACTACGCGGCGGGGCGCAATCCTTTGTTCGCTCCACGCAGCCAATTCCAGCCGCTTTGAATTTGCGACCAGAACAGCGCAATCAGGCCGAGCGTCATAATTGTGCTGACCAAACCATTCGACCAGAACACGCTGAGGCTACCCTGTGAGGCCAGCAGCGACTGACGGAAGGCTTCCTCAGCCTTGTCGCCCAACACGATGGCGAGAACCATCGGCGCCAGAGGATAATTGGTCTTTTTCATGAAGTAGCCGGCGATGCCGAACACAACCATCATCACGACATCGAACGTGTTGTTGTGGACGGTGTAGGCGCCGATCGCGCAGAACACCATGATGATCGGCGCGATGACACTGAACGGGATTTTCAAAATTGACGCGAACAGCGGCACGCATGTCAGCACGATCAGAAGGCCGACGATGTTGCCCATGTACATGCTGGCAATCAGGCCCCACACAAAATCCTTTTGCTCAACGAAGAGCAGCGGACCGGGCTGCAAACCCCAGATCAGCAAGCCTCCCAGCAGAACCGCCGCCGTCGGCGAGCCAGGCACGCCAAGCGAGATCATCGGCAGCAGCGCAGAGGTGCCGGCAGCATGCGCCGCGGTTTCAGGCGCCACGACGCCCTCAATTTCACCGGTTCCGAACAAGTGCCCGCGCTTCGAAATGCGCTTGGCAATGCCGTAGCTCATAAAGGACGCAGGGGTGGCGCCGGCGGGGCTGATGCCCATCCAGCAACCGATCAGGCAGGAGCGAAGCGAAAGCAGCCAGAACTTGGGCAGCGTCTTCCAGGTCTGGAAAACGACCTTCGGATTCAGTTTGGCCGCCGTGCCACGAAAACTCAGGCCCTCTTCCATCGTCAGCAGGATTTCGCCAATGCCGAAGAGGCCGATAACCGCGATCAGGAAATCAAAGCCGTTGAGCATCTCGGGAAAGCCGAACGTCATCCGCAGTTGACCGGTGACCTGGTCAAGCCCGACTGCACCGAGGCCGAAGCCCAGCATCATCGACGCGATTGTCTTAAAAGGCGGCTCCTTGCTCAAACCGACGAAACTGCAAAACGCGAGGAAATAGACTGAAAAGATTTCCGGCGGGCCGAATCGCAGCGCAAAGCTCGCAACCAGCGGGGCAACGAGCGTGATGACAATGACGGCAAACAAGGCGCCGACGAAGGACGAAGTAAATGCCGCGGTGAGCGCTTCGCCGGCATGACCCTTTTGCGCCATCGGATAGCCGTCGAAGGTTGTGGCTACCGACCATGGTTCGCCTGGAATATTGAACAAGATCGACGTAATCGCGCCGCCGAACAAGGCTCCCCAATAGATGCAGGAGAGCATGATAATGGCCGACGTGGGTGACATCGAGAACGTGAGGGGAAGAAGGATCGCGATGCCATTCGCGCCGCCGAGGCCCGGAAGCACGCCGACGATGACGCCGAGCACGATTCCGATCACCATCAGCAGGAAGTTGAACGGCTGCGCAACAACTGCGAACCCGTGGAAAAGATTGGCAATGTCCTGGAGCATGTCCGCGTCTCGTGATTATCGCCGGATCGGCAGCGCTTCGCGCGCCATCGCCGTTTTCAGTATCCCAACCAATTCTCAAGCGGCCCTTTTGGCAGCGGCACGAGAAACCAGATCTCGAAGGTTATGAAGGTCAGGACGGGCACAACGATCGCAATGAAAGCGACGAGAGGCCAGTTATAGCGACCAAACCATCGCATAAACACCGCAATCAACAACGCCGATGAAACATAGATGCCGATATACGGGACCAGCCCCACGTAAACGGCGGTCGGCACGATCACCGAGAAGACTTGCCGGAGTTGTCCCCAGTCGGCGAAAAGCTTCGTCTTGTCCATCCGGCGGATCACCGTCGCCAGATTCATCACGCATGAGAACAGCACAATGAGTGCGACATAGAACGGAAAAAATCCGGCCCGCGGGCCGTCCGATCCCCATCCCACGCCGTTTTGCAGGCTTCCGTAAATCGCGATCAGCGCGAGCACCGCCATCGCGACAGCAACACCGATCTCGACACTGCGGTGTGAAGGGCCGCTTCCCGCGCCTTCGTGGACGTTTTCGCTCATGTGGCTCCCCAAAAAAGCTGCGGCGGAATGACCGCCGCAGCTCAGGTGGTTGTTGATTATTTCTTGGCGAGGAAGCCGGCCGACTTCATCAGACCTTCATGCAGCTTTTCAGCATCGGCGACCCATTTCACGAACTTGTCGCCGCTCATGAATGTCTGATTGAACGCGCCGTCGTTCATCAGCTTTTTCCACTCGGGTGTCTCGCGAACTTTCTTCATCAGGTCGACGTAGTAGGCAACCTCCTCCTTCGTCACACCCGGCGGCATGAAGAAGCCGCGCAGCATCAGATATTCGACGTTGATGCCTTGCGACTTGCAGGTTGGGATGTCGCTCCACGACATGTCGCCGGCGATCTTGTCGTGGTAATCGAGTTTCTTGCTGTCAAACACGCACAGCGGACGCAGCTTGCCGGCGCGCCAGTGCGCCACCGCCTCAATCGGATTGTTCACTGACGAATTGATGTGATTACCGACGAGTTGAACAGCGACCGTGCCACCACCTTTGTAAGGAATGTAGGTCATTTTCTTGCCGGTCGCCTTCTCAAGCGCGACGGTAATGATCTGATCTTCCTGCTTTGAGCCTGTGCCGCCCATCTTGAAGTGACCGTCGGGCGCGGCCTTGATCGCTGCGATATAGTCCTTTGCCGTTTTGTACGGCTCGTCCGCGTTCACCCAGAGAACGAATTCGTCGAGCGCCATCATCGCGACCGGAGTCAAATCCTTCCAGTTGAAAGGAATGCCGGTGGCAAGCGGGGTCGTGAACAAGTTGGACAGGGTGATGATGAGCTTGTGCGCGTCGCCCTTGGAGTTCTTCACGTCGAGGAATCCCTCGCCGCCCGCGCCGCCGGATTTGTTGATGACGACGACGGATTGCTTCGACAGCTTGTGCTTGGTGACGATGCCTTGCACCGCGCGCGCCATCTGGTCGGCCCCACCGCCCGTCCCTGCTGGAACGACGATCTCGATCGGATGGGTCGGCTCCCACGCGTGGGCAGGCGCGCTCAGCGCCGCAGCACCGCCGAAACAAATGGCAACGCCAAGACTTAAACCTCGTGCGAATGATGGCATTCAAATCCTCCCGCTGTTGTTTTTTCTCGTAGGTCCGGGCTCGTAAGAAAGACCCGTTAGGCGGTCTTGCTTATCGATAGCCTATACAACCACGATTATACATAATTATCTACGGATCAATTGCGGAACCGCGTTGCGAGCCGCTCGTGTGTAACGCTGCGGTGCAACAAGTTATTCGCATCGAAAATCTGGAATTTGCGCCGGCTAAAAAACCTTCCGCGGCAGCGGTCTAAAGTTGAAATCTCTGGAACAATGAAGGTGATTTCGTACCGCACCGCATCGCACGGCATTACCGGCAATGCTCGGAAAGCTCATCGACATGTCCAGGGACGCCTTTGTCCTTTGCATCACGGACCGCGAAGGCAACATGCTCGCCCCTCACCTCGCCTCCGGCGAGGCCGCTCCTTCCTCCTGGCCAGACGTCAATGGCCTGTCGTCGTCATCGAACAGGACGCGCTCCGCGGCGCCGTCTAGATCGTCATACTGACCGCTCTTGAGCGACCAAAGGAATGCAGCAAGCCCCACCCCGCCGAGACACAGCGACAGCGGAATGAGATAGGCGAGCACTCTCATCCGGGCACTCCCAGTGCGGGTGCCTCTTGTCGGCCGGTGCGCTTGCGTTCCGCGGCCGGACGCTGTTGTGCGCGCGTATCGAGATTGAGCCGCAAAGCGTTGGCGACGACGAGGATCGACGAAGTGGACATCGCGAGCGCGGCAACAAGCGGCGTGACAAACCCGGCAACCGCGAACGGCAGCGCGATCGCGTTGTAAAGGACGGCGAGCGCAAAGTTCTGATGGACGAGCCGGTTTGCACGACGCGCGACCGCAAGCGCGAGAGGCACGGCGCCCAGACTGTCGCGCAGGAAAACAAAATCGGCCGCGTTGCGTCCGACATCGGCGCCACTCGACGGCGCCATCGACACATGTGCCGCAGCAAGCGCGGGGGCGTCATTCAGGCCGTCACCCACCATGAGCACCTTGCGGCGAACAGCGGCAAGCGCGGCCAAATGGTCCGCCTTCTCACGCGGCAGCATCCCTGCTTTGAAGTGTTCGATATCAATGTCGCGCGCCAACCGCTCGACCGCGGCGGCGTGATCGCCGGAAAGGATTTCGACGGCGAGACCGCGCCTCTTCAAGGCGGTGATGGTTTCTCGAGCGTCCGGGCGAACGGGATCGTCGAAGGTAAACGTAGCGACCAGTTCGCCGTCTTTCGAAAGAATCGAGCTTGGGCCCTCCAGAGCGATAGCCATCGCACCGGGATTTCGCAGCGCCCAGTCGGCACGGCCGAGGCGAAATGTGCCGGCCGGCGAAACCGCTTCGATGCCGCATCCCGGACGTTCGGCGATGCGATCGAAAGTAACTGCGGCCGGGCCGCACCCAACGTGTGCGTCCACGAGGGCGCGCGCATATGGATGCCGTGAATGGGCGGCGAGAGCGGCAGCAAGGGCCAGATCGGCAGCGGCGCTGCGGTCGTGGTTTCGCAGGATTGGCCGCCCGAGTGTCAGGGTGCCGGTCTTGTCGAAGACGACGGTGTCGACTTCGGCAAGGCGCTCCAGGCCAGTGCCGTCCTTGACCATGATTCCATGCTCGAAAAGTCGGCGGGCGGCAACGACCTGGACGATTGGCACCGCAAGGCCGAGCGCGCACGGGCAGGTGATGATCAAAACGGCGACGGCAATCGTCACGGCCCGGTGGATGTCACCGCTTGCCGCGGCCCAACCGAGGAAGCTCAGGAACGCCGTCATGTGGACGGCCGGAGCATAGAGTTGGGCCGCTCGATCGGCGATCCTGCGATACCCCGTACGCCCGGCTTCCGCGGCCGCCATGAGACGGACCATCTCTGCCAAGAACGAGTCCTTGGCAGCGGCTGTAGCCCCGAGCCGGAGCGGACCAGTGAGATTGAGCGTGCCCGCTTCAATCGCGTCGCCGGGCGTCACCGGACGCGGAGCGCTTTCGCCGCTCACGAGCGAACAGTCGAGATCCGATGTGCCCGCTTGAACGCGCGCATCGACCGGCACCCGCTCACCGGCCGCCAGCAACACGGTCATGCCAGGCTCGATGTCCGTAATCGGCAGATAGCTTAGCGTCCCATCAGCACGCTCCACCATCGCGCCGCGCGGGGCAAGTCGAGCAAGTCCCTTGATCGCAGCACGCGCCTTTTCGCGCATCAGATGGTCGAGCGTGCGGCCCACGAGAAGGAAGAAGAGCAGCATGACCGACGCATCAAAATAAGCATGCGGCCCGTGATGAAGCGTGTCGTAGAGGCTCATCCCGAAGGCGAGCAGCACACCAATCGAGATCGGCACGTCCATATTCGTGCGGCCGTGCCTGAGCGCTGTCCAAGCGGAGCGATAGAAGACGCGCCCGGAATAGACCAGTGCCGGCAGCGCAATAAGGGCAGACAGCCAATGGAAGATGCTCCTGGTCTCCTCTCCGGCCCCCGACCACACCGCGACCGAGAGAGCCATGATATTGGCCGCAGCGAAACCGGACACCGCAAGCGCCCGGACCAGCTCCGCCAGTGTCTTGTCCGAACGATCGGTGACGGGCTCGGCGAGATGCGCCTGATAGCCAAGTTCTGCAAGCGTCTCAGTAAGCGGTGGTACACCGGCTCCCGTACGCCAACGTACGGTGACGCGCCTGGTCGTCAGATTAACGCGCGCTTCGATCACACCATCGAGCCGGTTGAGCGCACCCTCGATCGCCCGGATACAACCGCCGCAATGGATTGAGGGAACCGACAGCTCCGTCTGGCGCAGGCTCTCGCTGACGATGGGACTCGCAAGGAGGATTTCTTCGCGGGCGGGAACGCCATCCCGTGTCGCTTCGCTCCGCGTGACCGTCTCCGCAGCGGGAGAGCAGCAGTTCATGACGGCACTCGATCAACCATCGACGTGAAGCTCCCCGCCTGTCTTGTCCGTTTTCCAGCGCATCGCCGAATAGGCATGCCACGTCGCATGTCCGAGCACTGGAAAGATGACGATCAGCCCGATCAATCCGGTCGCTATGCTCAGCGCGGAAAGACCGGTAACGATAGCGCCCCAGGTCAGCATCACCGGCCGATTGTTCCAGACAAGCGCCATGCTCTGCCCCATGGCTGTCAACGCATCGGTGCGTTCGGCGAGAAGCATGGGAATCGCGAAGACGCTGATCGCGAAGGAAAAGGCAGCAAACAGACCGCCGACGAAACTGCCGACGACGATAAGCGCCCATCCTCTCGGCGTGCCGATCAGGATGCCGACGATATCGTTCAAACCGGGAAAAGGCAGAAGCCCGAAGAAGATCGCATAAAGAAAGATGGCGGCGCGCATCCAGAGAAGCACCAGCATGCACAGCAGAATGCCGACAAACAGAATCTGGCCATTGGATCTGGCCCTCACGAACATCATGTTCGCGAGGCTGACCGGTAAGCCCTCGGCAAGCCGCCGGCTCTTCTCATACAGACCGGTTGCGATCAGGGGGCCAGCCACAAGGAAGCCCGATAGCGCCGGGAAGAGGATGTAGTCGTGACCGAAACGGAGCAGCCCGCCCACAATGAGGATTGAAATCGCGAAGACGAAAATGCCGTACGCTAAACTGAGACCAAGTCGTGTAGCGAAATCACGCCAGCCGGCCTTGAGCCAATAGAAGGCGGCTGCCGGCCGCACGTCGCGGCGCCAGTCAGTCCTTGTGGCGCCGACAGGCGCGACAACAGGGGGAAGGCCGTCGATGTCATTCGTCGCTGCCATTGCTAATCACTTCCTTTCAGCAGGACGGTTGCGCGGCGCGGAAGCGGCCGTTCTCTCCCGGGGCCTTCAGATGCGGCACGCAGTCTGGTTGCGAGACAAGGGAAGCCCGCACGAGATGCACATTGGCTGCCGCAAAAAGGCCGAGCCCGAAGATAATGACGAAGCTAATTATGAGGCGTTTTCGCATCGGCAGCGTCATGGCGCCTCCCGCTTGCGATCAAGAAGATACAGCGTAAGAATTTTTCGGTCGGTCTCGGTAAGCCGCTTTTCCCAGCTCGGCATGCGTCCCTGACGACCGCCCCACACCGTGCGATAGATCGACTCCTCGTCGCCCCCATAGAGCCAGAAATTGTCGGTGAGATTGGGCGCGCCCACATCCTTGCTGCCCTTGGCGTCCGCGCCATGGCAGGCGCTGCAATTGGCCGCAAAGACCTCTCGTCCCGCAGCGGCATTTTGTGCCTCAGGTCCACTCACTGGACTGGAGAGGGAGCGCACATAGGTGACAACATTGAGGATTGCCTGGCGGTCCAGAATTTTGTCGCGGCCGAAAGCCGGCATTTGCGACGTGCGGCTGTCCGGATGATCGGAATTGACGCCAACACGAATAGTCTTGAACACCGCGTCCGGTGTCCCGCCCCACAGCCAAGCGTCGTCGACGAGATTGGGAAAGCCCGGACCGCCGGTAGCGTTTATTCCATGGCAGACGGCACAGTTGTTGCCGAACAAGGCGTGCCCTGTCTCGCGCACGTTTTTCATGAGGCTGCTGTCCGCCAGGATCGCGCCGAAATCCTCTTTCTCGAGTCGGGTCGTCCATGCTGAACGCTGGAGAGCCGCGTCGCGCAGCCCCTCTGCCACCTCCCGGCGCACATCGGCGCCGAGCAGGCCCTTGGTATAAGTCTTACCCAACGGCCAGGCAGGCATCAGAATCCAGTAGACGATCGAGAAAAGCACAGTCCCAATCAAGAAGAGCCAGACTGGTCTGGGCACCCGCGTGTTGAGCTCCGTGATGTCGTTCCACTCATGCCCCGTTGTGGCGTGGCCGGTGTAGGGATCGCGTTTGTTCACACGCATGGCCCCTTCTCATCATCCATAATGCTGTTGGCCGCACGATCGAAACGCCTGCTGCTGCCCGGCCAGAATGTGTAGGCGAGTACACCGATTGCCATCGCGATGAGGTAGAAGAGACCCCACGATTTGGCGAAGCCGACGAGGATTTCGTGATTGAGCCCCATCATTGTTTCGCTTCCGCTGCTTGATGCGGCTTGTAGGCAACGTCCGTCAGGCGGCCGAGTATCTGAAGATACGCGACAAGAGCGTCCATCTCGCTGACGAAGCCTGACGCGCCGTCGAAGGTTCGAACGTTGGTCGCCTCCCCGTAGCGAGTCTTGACGCCCTCCGCTTGTGCACTGTCCGGCGTTGCCTGGCCGTAAGCATCGCTCTCTGCATTCCCGACCATTTCGTCCGTATAGGGCACGCCGAGTTTCTTAAGCGTCGCGAGCTGCTGGGATAGGTCGTCGGTGCGCAGCTCCGTTTCCTTGAGGAAGCGATAGGCCGGCATCACCGACTCCGGCACGACATCGCGCGGATTATTGAGATGCATGACATGCCAGTCGTCGGAGTATTTTCCGCCGACACGGGCGAGATCAGGGCCGGTGCGCTTCGAGCCCCACAGCATCGGATGGTCGTACTGCGACTCGACGGCGAGCGAATAGGGACCGTAGCGCTCCACCTCATCGCGCAGCGTGCGGATCATCTGTGAGTGACAGGCGTAGCAGCCTTCACGGATGTAGATGTTGCGCCCGGCAAGCTCGAGCGGCGTGTAAACGCGCATGTCCGGCGCCTTCTCCACCGTCTCGTCGATGGTGAAGAGCGGCGCGATTTCGACCGCGCTGCCGATACTGGCTACGAGAATGATCGCGAGCACAAGGCCGATGGAGTAGCGCTCAAGCCTATAGTGAATCTGGAACATGGCGGCTCATTCCCGGGTGCGCAATGGACTCTGGGACGCCAGTGCAACGGCCGGCTGCTCTCCGATCGGCTGTTGCGCAAGGACTGGTCTGACGCGGATCGTCATCCAAACATTGTAAAGGCCGATCGTCGCTCCCATGAGGAACAGCGCGCCTCCCACCGCTCGCGCGATGTAATAGGGATGCATGGCGACAAGGGAGTCGATGAAGGAATAAGCGAGCGTGCCGCTGTCATTATACGTGCGCCACATCAGGCCCTGGATGATGCCAGAGTTCCACATCGCGAAGACGTAGATGAAGGCTCCGGCTATCGCGAGCCAGAAATGAACCTCCACCAACGCCGGCGAAAACATCTGCCCGCGTTTCCACAATTGCGGCACAAGATAGTAGATCGCGCCGAAGATGATCATCGAATTCCAGCCGAGTGTGCCGGCATGGACATGGGCGATGGTCCAATCGGTGTAGTGAGAAAGCGAATTCACCGGACGGATTGCGAGGAAAGAACCCTCGAAGGTCGACAAGCCGTAGAACACGGCGGCAACCATCATGAAGCGCAACGTGGCGTCGTCGCGCACCTTGTACCATGCACCGTTCAGCGTCAGCAGGGCGTTCGCAGCGGCGATCCACGACGGCACCAGCAGCATGACGGAAAACGTCATGCCGAGTGTCTGCACCCATTGCGGCAGCGCCGTGTAATGAAGGTGGTGCGAGCCGACCCAAATATAGAAGAAGGTGATGCCCCAGAAACCGATGATCGACATACGGTAGGAATAAATGGGACGGCCGGCGCGCTTCGGCAGGTAATAGTACAGCATCCCGAGGAAACCGGCGGTCAGGAAAAAGGCCACGGCGTTGTGGCCGTACCACCATTGCACCATCGCATCCTGAACGCCGGCAAAGATCGGGAAGCTCTTCGCGCTTCCAAACGAAACCGGCAGCGCAAGGTTGTTGAGGATGTGGAGCATCGCCACGACCAGGATGAATGCCAGGTAGTACCAGTTGGCGACGTAGATGTGCGGTTCGCGCCGGCGCGCAAGCGTGCGCAAATAGAGCACCAGATAGGTAACCCAGACGATCACCAGCCAGATGTCGGCGTACCATTCCGGCTCGGCATATTCCTTCGACTGCGTGATACCGATCAGGTAACCGCTGACGGCGAGCAGGCAGAAAAGATTGTAGCCAATGAGCACGAACCATGGACTGAGCTGATCCGGCAGTCGTGCGCGAGACGTCCGCTGCATGACATGAAAGGAAGTGGCGATCAGCGCATTGCCACCGAAGCCGAAGATGACGCCGGTCGTATGAATCGGCCGTAGGCGCCCGAAAGTGGCCCAAGCGGCGTCGAATGTCATTTCGGGATAAGCCAGCAGCCAGGCCACCCAATCGCCGACAAACATGGCGAAGACTGCCCAGATCATCGCCAGAACGATGCCCGCTTTGACAGGATCATCGTAGTAGGAATGTGCGAGCCGCTCCTGGCGCGGTTCGGGCGTGTAGTAGCCGGAGAGGACGAGGAAGACCGTCCCGATGCCGAACGCAAGAATGATGAAGCCATGGACGCCGATCGGATCGCGGTGGCCTGCGGCAGCAATCACCAAACCACAGATGGCCAACGCGATGCCGATCAGAAGGGCGAGCTGCCGCTCATTCTTCGTAAGCTGCGAAACCATATTGTCTTTGCCGTTTTCGTTCGCCGGCCGGAATTACCGGCGATCCCGTATTGCCAGCCCGGAGCCGGGCCGAAAGCCACCTTGCCCGACGCGTGCGCGGCAGGATTTGAGCGAGATCAATGAATTCGTCAGTGGCCAGGATTGTGCGCATTCGCATGGCCGGTCGCCTTTAGATATATTTACAATATATCTTTTTGGGCGGCAATAGCGAATGCCCCTCGGCCTGCCGGTTGCGCGGCGGACGATGGAACGGCAGCATCGCGGGCGTTACAGCCGCCGCTGCAAAAAAAA
>DASTSG010000001.1:0-94899 GCA_035760805.1 Pseudolabrys sp. | reverse complement strand
TCCGTTCCCCAAACGAGATTGCCCGGATTGGCGGCAACGAGCGCATCGTGAAACGGCTTGGCCTCGCGATAATCGGGCGCCGTCGCGCCGAGCCGATAGGTGCCGGATAACTTCGCCCAGAACTTTCCTTCACTCACGCCGCGCAGCAGCGCCTGAAAGCCCGGATGATTGACACCGTGATGATGCTCCATGCGGCCCATGTGATCGATCACGATCGGCACGGGCACGCGCGCGAGCGCCGGCAGCATCTCCGGCAAATCGCGCGTGTCGAGCCAGAGCTGCAAATGCCAGCCGAGATCCGCCATGGCGGAAAAAAGCGGTTCGATTTCAGAAAGTCTTACGCCGTTTTGATAGAATGGCTTGCCGTCGCGGCGGAACTCATTGGCGCGCAAGCCGCGCACGCCCGCGGCGTGCCACTCTTTCAGCTTCGCGGCATTCAACTCCGCGCCGCCGACCGCGACACCGCGCAGCCGCTTCGGCTCGCGCGTCAGGGCATCGAGCGTTGCGCGATTGTCGCGGCCATAGGCGCTCGGCTGCACGATGACGCCGCGGTCGAAGCCGAGCCGGTCGAGCAGCGCGAGATAGGATTCAAGGGGCGCGTCCTCGGGCGTGTAGCTGCGCGGCTCCGCATAAGGAAAACGCGCCGCCGGCCCGAACACATGACAGTGACAGTCGCACGCGCCGCGCGGAAGCCGCGAGGCGCTCATCGCGGTTTCAGGCCTGCAAGCTTCGCCGCCTCGCGCGAATGTTCGTATTCGGAATGGATGAATTTGCCGAACCCTTCGGGCGTCATCTGATCCGCCGTTGCAATTTCCGAGCCCATGTTGCGCAACTTCTCGGCAGAGGCCGAATTGCCGCTCAGCGTCTTGACCACGGATGCTTGCAATTTTGCAACGACGTCCTGGGGCGTGTGCGCGGGCGCGACGATGCCGATGTAACTCGACGCCACGAAGTCCTTGACCCCGCCTTCGATCATGGTCGGCACTTCCGGCGCGAGCTTCGAGCGCTTCACCGCCGCGATGCCGACGATGCGCGCCTTGCCGCCTTTGTGCTGCGGCAGCGCGGTGGAGAATTCCGTCATCGCCGCCTGGATGTGGCCACTGATCAAATCCGGCAGCAGCGAGCCGCCGCTGCGGTAGGGCACGTGCACGAGCTTGGCGCCGGTCTGCGCGTTGAAGCGCGCGAGCGTCATGTGCGTGGCGCTGCCGACGCCGCTGGTCGCGATGCTCACTTGCTGCTTTTGCGACAGCGCGATCAGTTCGGGAATCGTTTTTGCAGGAAGCGAATTGGTGACGATGATGACGTGCGGCACGTAGCTCGTGAGTGCGACCGGCGTCAAATCCTTGAGCGGGTCGTAGCTCATCTTCGCTTGCACGAACGGATTGACGGTAAGCGGCCCATTTGAGCCGACAAGCAGCGTATAGCCGTCAGGCGTCGCGTGCGCGACCACTTCGGCCCCGATACTGCCGCCGGCACCTCCTCGATTGTCCACCACGACGCTCTGCTTGAGCACCTCCGACATTCCTTGGCCGACCAGCCTGCCAACGATGTCGGCGTTACCACCCGGCGCGAATGGAACGACAAGGTGAATCGGCCGGTCAGGATAGGCCGCGAATGCTGCGCGCGGCAGCATCGTTGCGGCCGGCGCAAGGGCGAGCGATTTGATCAGCGTGCGGCGTGATAGTGGCATTCTTCCGTCTCCTTTCGAGGTCGCAGCCGGTCGTTAACGATAGCGCAAATGCCTCAGCGGCCCGGCCGGCGTCTCGTGCGTTCCTGTTTGCTTAGAGCCCGTTAACTTCATTTCAAATTGTCGCAATGTTCACGGCTTTGTTGAGTATCGTCATTTGGAATGCGGCGTATAGCTTAAGCGCGCGATATCTTCTCGCTGCCGGGTGACGTTGTCGAGGCCGAAGCTCGCCACAAAATTACGACTCCGCGCTGTGGAACAGGAGAAGGCGCAAGACTGGACGGACGTCGTCGCAAACGAGGATGCATAAAACGGCCCGATTTAGGAATACGGCCATGACAGCGGAAGCAACACATCTGCAACGCCATGTCGGCGCGAGCTTTCAGAGCCGGTTGGCTTTGCTCCAAACCAGGATGGCTGGCAAACTCCGGCTGGGCTTGCGCGCGGAGTTCACCCGATACGGTCTTTGTCGCGATCTGGCGCAGCCGCTGCAAAAGCCGAATGCAAAGATTCCGATCATCGTCCGCCCGCTGCAAAATGACGACTTGCCGTTGCTGTTTGCGACGGACTCAAGCCAAAGCATCGAAGAAAGATTGCAGGTCGCATGGCGGCTTGCTTTCGTGGAGAAAAATCCGCGCGGTGGATTTGTAGCCGTCGATACGCGCAACGATACGCCTTGCTATGTGCAGTGGTTGTTCGGGGCGCGGGACAACGAGTTCATTCGCAGTCTCGGCGGATTTCCGACGCTCGAACCACATCAGGCGTTGCTGGAGAACGCCTATACGCCACCCCGATACCGCGGCCTCGGTATCATGTCCGCGGCGATGGCCCTGATCGCGGAGCACGGTAGCAATTTGGGCGCGCGGCATGTGCTGACGTTCGTGGACATCGACAATATTCCGTCGCTGAAAGGCTGTCAGCGCGCCGGTTTTTATCCGGATCTTCTGCATCACCGGACCCGATTTGTTTTCGGGCTTGTTACCAGCGACCGTTTCGAAAAGCTGCCGGAAAGCGATCCGCGCCGAACGACAAAATTCTGATCAGAGTGCAAGCGCCAATTAAACGTTCATCGCATTTTCTCCGCCGCAATAGCAAACGAACTCAGTAAGAATCCAAAAAAACGTGCACGGTGAAAATGCGAGGCGCAGATGCCCCAATCCGATCTGGCGTAGCGGCGCGCGACCGACTTGAGGCGCCCTTTATGCCTTTGCCGCGTGGCGGTACAGCGGCCAGACGCGCAAGGGCGAACGGCACGAGTATCAGTCTTTCCGTTTATGACGATCTTTCTTCCATAGAAGCCGAATGGCGTGCCTTCGAGCAGGTGGCTGACGGCACCGTCTTTCAAAGTTTCGAGTGGCTCAGTACATGGCAGCGTCACGTCGGCGAACCGCGCAGCGTCATACCTGCAATCGTCGCGGGCCGCGATGCTGATGGCCAATTGCTGTTCATCTTTGCACTCGCGGTCGAGAAGCGCGGTTTTGTGCGGCAACTGACGTGGCTCGGCGCAGATCTCGGCGATTATAACGGCCCATTGTTGGCGCCACGCTTTGCAGATTGCATCGACGGCGATCGGTTTATCGTCCTGTGGCGCGAGGTCATGCATCGCCTGCAGGACCATTCAAAGTTTGGCTTCGATGTCGTGCACCTCGATAAAATGCAGGGCAATATCGGCTCGCAGCGCAATCCGTTTGTCTCGTTATGGACGCGTCAACACCCAACCGGCGCTTACCGAACCGAGCTCACCAAAGATTGGGATTCGTTCTACAAAGCCAAACGTTCGGCGACGACGCGGCGGCGCGACCGGACAAAGCGCAAGCGGCTCGATGAATTGGGCACGGTACGCTTTGCCGCTCAAACAGGTGCAGAGGATCGCGCTGCTACGCTCGCCATTCTGATCAAGCAGAAATCAAAGGCATTCGCCGCAATGGGGGTTTCGAATATTTTCGAACGCCCCGGCCACCGTGACTTCTATCATGCCCTCGCGATCGATCCTGCCATGAATCCAATAGTCCACATCGGCAGGCTCGATGTGGGTGAACGGCCCGCCGCCACCAATCTCGGCCTGATCTTTCGCGGCACTTATTATCATCTGTTGGCGAGCTACGACGGGGGGGACGCCGCGAAATACGGCCCGGGCGCCGCGCACCTGCATGAATTGCTTCGCTTTGCGATCGAGTACGGCTGCAAAACGTTTGACTTTACGATTGGCGACGAACCCTACAAGCGCGATTGGTGCGATGCGCGACTCGTCTTGTTCGATCACCTGGCGCCGGTGACGTTTCGCGGCGCGCTCGCCGCCGCATGGCTATGGGCGCTCGGCGAACTGAAGCGCCTCATCAAACAAACGCCCACGCTGTGGCGCATGGCCGGACGCGTACGGTCGGCCCTTGCCCGCGTGAGGCCGGCAAGTTCTTCCAGCGAGATTTAATGTCTCCGCCGCATGTCCCGCCGCGGATTGCGCGAGCAGGTGTCTTGTGGACTTGTTTTTGACGCTTGGCACTGCGCGAACGTTTGAAACGAGCAATTGACGTCCGGGCCTACGTGGCGTTCCGAAAGGCACCAGCGGCCATTATTGGCTGACTGAGCGTGAGCGCTGGAAGCCATCACAAGAGCCAACAGGCTCCCTGTGAGCGCGACGAATTTCATGACCGCCTCATTTAAGTGTCGTAGATCAACTTAAGTATCGTAGATCAACGCCTTATTTCGAGGATGGTTCGGCGGCCGATTGCGGCCAGTGAGCTTGATCGCGACTGATGATAAAGTAAAACTGTTGAGACGCGACCCGGAATCCGGGGACGATCAGTGGGCTCAAAACCTCAGCGGTTCTACACCCAAGCGCTCGTGGTCGGCTTGCTAACAGGCTCGCTGGCAATTTTCGGCGAGGCGCATGCAAAGCCTGCGCTTATCGTTGCGATCGGAGCGGATAATGTCTACGGGCATGGAACCGGACGACGAAACACCGGCGGCGTTGAGCCGAACGAGGCGTTCCCGGCGCAGCTCGAGACCTTGCTGCGGGCGCGAGGAGTCGACGCACATGTCGTAAATGCGGGAATCCCCCGCGAAAACACCTGTGAAATGCTAGTCCGCCTGGACTCAACAGTGCCCGAAGGAACACGGATGGTCATCGTGTTACCGTCGTACGGCAATGACAAGAAAAGCGGAGTCTCAAAGGCAGAAGAACGTAGCTGCATGTACAAGATAG
Source organism: Pseudolabrys sp. (assembly GCA_035760805.1). Lineage (GTDB taxonomy): Bacteria > Pseudomonadota > Alphaproteobacteria > Rhizobiales > Xanthobacteraceae > Pseudolabrys. Next base: position 90,010 of record DASTSG010000001.1, on the reverse strand, counting down.
AGGCTCGACTCCGTGCTCGTCACATCGCGTTCTTCGTTCTGAAGCACCGGGAATTCAAGCGCATTCCCGGGGCCCTCGCCCAGCGCGACGATGGTCACCACTGGACCGTCAAAGGTCACGCCATCGTGGCTCATTATCTTCTGCCAAGGGTCCTGGCAGGACTTGGCGGGCACACATCGAACAGATGAACGCAAATGAAGGAGTGGCGCGCCCGAGGGGATTCGAACCTCTGACCTTTGCCTTCGGAGGGCAACGCTCTATCCAGCTGAGCTACGGGCGCCAGGCTGTTAGAAATAGACCATGACCGGGTGAGCGGCAACGGCTCTTGCCGCAGCGTGACGTCGGGTTTTTCGGCCCGCTTTTGCGCGCTTTTTTAAGGGGATGCCCTGCGCGTCCAGTTGAGAAAGCTATTGGCGGCAAATCGCGAATCTCATAGCTCTTGCCTCGCAGCGCATTGTGCGCTCAGGAGCAAGACTATGGCAGCTAAAGCCGCTTCGCCGGCCAAATCCAAACCCATTACCTTGAAGCATCTCGCCAATACTCTGGCGGAGGAACATCAGCTGACCAAGAAACAAGGTCAGGAAATGCTCAACGATCTCGTCGCGATGATTACCAAGCACCTCAAGAAAGGGGAGCGCGTGAAGATCGTCGGACTCGGCATCTTGCAGGTACGCCGGCGTGCCGCGCGCATGGGCCGCAACCCTGCAACCGGTGAGGCAATCAAGATCAAGGCCAGCAAGAAGGTGGCCTTCCGCGCCTCCAAAGAGCTCAAGATGGCGATCTGATTGAGCCGCGCTCCGGACGTGAAAACCGCCGGCTTGCAGCCGGCGGTTTTTTGTTTGCGTGAGCTATTCAGCCGCCATTTCCCGCCGCCGCAGGCGTTTTGAAGGGGGGCATTTTGCCCCACTCCCCGACCACGAGGTCTAGAGGCGTTTTGCGCGAACAGGTCAGGTGCTTGTTTTTTAATCGTTTTATCGACGATACTTTGAAGCTGAAAAGGGACGGGACCTTGGGGTGTGCTGAGTATTTCGCTACTTACTGCGCTGGTTGCGGGATTGCTGATTCTCATCAGCTTTGCCCAGCCCGCCGCCGAACGCCTGCATCTTCCGTACACGGTCTTGCTTGCCATCGTCGGCGCAGCGATCGCGGGCGTTGCCTCGTTTCTGTTCTACTCGCCGCTGACCGATGAATTCCATCATATCGTCGAGCCGCTCGCCAAATTACCGGTTAACGCGACGGTCTTTCTGGTCGTCTTCCTGCCGCTGCTGCTTTTCCATGCAGCATTGACCATCGACGTCCGCGAGCTTGTGGAGGATGCGGCGCCGATCCTCACGCTTGCTGTGGTTGCTGTTTTCGTTGCTGCGGCAGGTATCGGATTCACGCTCTCTATTGTCGGAGGCGTGCCGCTGACCGTGGCGCTTCTCATCGGCTCGATCGTTGCGACCACTGACCCGGCGGCGGTAGTAAGCATCTTTCGTGACCTTGGCGTCCCGGCGCGGCTCGTGCGGCTTGTCGAAGGCGAAAGCCTGCTTAACGACGCGGCGGCGATTGTCCTGTTCACGACTTTGGTTGAGATACTTGCCACGGGCAGCCGGCCACACCTCGCAGCGGCGGCAGTCGAGATGTTCGTGAGCTTCGGCGGCGGCGTTTTGCTGGGGATCATCGGAGGACGCGCATTCGGTGTGTTTGCTCCTCTTCTTGGCGGCGCGAAGTCCGCCGAGGTCACGCTCATACTCGCTCTCCCCTATCTTATGTATCTTTCGGGTGAAGAGCTGTTCGGAGTGTCCGGCGTCGTTGCCGTGGTAAGCGCGGGGCTGACGGCCGGCGCTGTAGGTCGCACCCGGCTCAATCCGGAAAACTGGAACTATCTGGAGGAAGTTTGGGAGCAGATCGGCTTTTGGGCAGGCTCGCTCATCTTCATCATGGCCTCGCTGCTTGTGCCGAGGCTGTTGTCAACTGTCCATCCGCGTGACCTTTGGCTTCTCGGCCTGGTGATCATCGGTGCGTTTGCGGCGCGTGCAGCGGTGCTGTTTGGCCTTCTGCCGATTTTGAGCGCCTTGCAACTGAGCCGGCATGTCGATGCCGCCTACAAATGGGCGATCACCTGGGGCGGACTGCGTGGCGCCGTCACCTTGGCGCTGGCGCTCGCAGTGACCGAGAATCATCGCATCGATACGTCTACTCAGGGGCTGGTTGCCGTGTTGGCCACGGGCTTCGTGGGTTTCACCCTGGTCGTTAATGGCCTGACGCTCCGGCCTGTGATGCACTTCCTCAAGCTCGATCGTCTCTCGCCGCTCAACCAGTTGCTGCGCAATAAAATCGTGGCGCTGACGCTTGCGGAGGTTCGAGACGCGATTGCAAAAACATCTCGCGAATTCGAGCTGCCAGCTGCCGTTAGCGATGCCGTCGTCGCCAAACTGGACGAGAGGCAGGATGCCGAAAAATCCGAACTCGAACATTTAATCTCGGATCAGGACCGCATCGCTGTCGGGCTGATTGCCCTTACGAATCGCGAGCGCAGGATTATTCTTGGCCATCACGCCCAGCATAGTGTCTCGACCGCCGCTATCGAGCGTCTCCTGCATCATACAAATCTTGTCCTCGACGCTACGAAGGCGGAAGGGCAAGCCGGCTATAATCGCATCGCATCGCGTTTGCTTGCGTATTCGCCGGCATTTCGCTTTGCGCACTTCCTCCACCGTCGCTTTGCGGTGGAATACTTTCTCCGACGGCAGATCTCGATGCGATTCGAGATTTTGCTTGTGTGCGGACTTACGCTGAAAGAACTCGTGCGCTTCAACAAGCATCGTTTGACGCCGCTTGTGGGTATAAGCGTTACGCACGTGCTCGAGGAAGTGCTTGCTTTACGTGTTGCGGCCATCACGCGTGCGCTCGAAGCGCTGCGCTTGCAATACCCCGAATACGCGGCAGGGCTTGAGCGATATTTCCTCAGGCAGGCCAGCCTGAAGCTGGAGGTTTCGCTTTTCCGCCAGTTGCGTGATGAAGGCCTCATAGGGGGTGAAATTTACGGCGCGCTCGAGCGCGAGCATGCTGCCGAGCGCCGCAATACTGGCGATCTGCGCCCGCTCGATCTCGGCTTGAGAACCGACGAACTCATCAGGCGTTTTGAAATGTTTCGCGGCCTGGGTGATGCCGAAATCCACGCGCTGGCTCGCCTGTTTCGGCCGCGTCTCGCGTTACCCGACGAAAAGATCATTCGGCGAGGTGAGCGCGGCACTCATGTATTTTTCATTTCGTCGGGCGCCGTGGAGGTCGTTCTTCCCAAGAAAAAAGTGCGACTTGGGCGCGGTGATTTCTTTGGCGAGATGGCCCTCCTGGCCGGCCGGCCGCGGACAGCGGACGTTATCGCAATGAGCTATTGTCAGCTCCTCGTCCTGAGCGCTGCGGACTTCCGACGGTTCCTTGCCGAAAATTCCGTGGCCAAAACACACATCGATCAGGTCACGAAAGCGCGCACCGTTATAAATGAAATGATGGCAAAGGAGCAGGTTTCGGACGCGCTCTGATCGCCTGAATCTCGGAATTTGGAGTGACGGGTTAGGACCACAGCGAAGCTCAATGCCGGCTGACGACGATCGCATCTTTCCGCTGATCCCGGACGATTCGGAAATGCGGCTCTTGCGGCGTATTGCGAGCGGCTATAATCGACATAATGAGGTCAGGAGGAGGTTCCGATGCCGCAAGCGGCCGAAATACACGAGTCCAAGCCCGCTGCGCTCAAGGACGCGCCCTTCAAATGGGATGATCCATTCGACCTCGAGGATCAACTCACCGAGGAAGAGCGCATGGTGCGCGACACGGCGCGCGCCTTCGCGCGGGACTATTTGGTGCCGCGTGTGATCGAAGCGTACCGGGAAGAAAAGTATGATCCCGATCTGATTCCGCAAATGGGTACGCTCGGCCTGCTCGGCCCGACGATTCCTGAAGAGTACGGCGGCGCGGGTTTGGGCTACGTCGCTTACGGCCTGATCACGCGCGAGTTGGAGCGCATCGATTCCGGGTATCGGTCGTCAATGTCGGTGCAGTCGTCGCTGGTGATGTATCCGATCTACGCCTACGGGACCGAGGCGCAACGGCGCAAATATCTGCCCGGGCTTGCGACCGGCGCGATTATCGGATGCTTCGGCCTGACCGAGCCCGACCACGGGTCCGATCCTGGCTCGATGGTCACGCGCGCGGAAAAAGTTTCCGGTGGCTATAAGCTCAACGGTTCGAAAACGTGGATTTCGAATGCGCCGGTCGCAGACGTTGCCGTCGTATGGGCCAAGCTTGACGGCAAAATCCGCGGCTTCCTCGTCGAACGAGGCACGAACGGATTCGCCACCCCGAAGATCGAGGGCAAGCTTTCGTTGCGTTGCTCGATCACCGGCGAAATCGTGCTGGAAGATTGCGTCGTTCCGGAAGAAAATCTGCTGCCGAACGTGAGCGGGCTCGCCGGTCCGTTCGGTTGTCTTAACAACGCGCGCTACGGCATTGCCTGGGGCGCGATGGGCGCCGCGGAATTCTGCTGGCACGCCGCGCGGCAATATGTGCTCGACCGCAAGCAGTTCGGCCGCCCCCTTGCCGCCAACCAGCTCGTACAAAAAAAGCTCGCCGACATGCAGACCGAGATCACACTGGGGCTGCAAGGTGCGTTGCGCCTTGGGCGCCTGCTCGAAGTCGGCAAGGCCGCGCCGCCGGCAATCTCGCTGATGAAGCGCAACAATTGCGGAAAGGCTCTGGAGATCGCACGGACCGCGCGCGACATGCACGGCGGCAACGGCATTTCGGAGGAATATCAGGTCATGCGCGTGCTCGCGAACCTGGAAACGGTGAATACCTACGAAGGGACGCACGACATTCACGCGCTTATCCTGGGCCGCGCGCAGACGGGCATCCAGGCGTTTTTTTGAAATTGTAATTGCATGGACATTCCTACCACCGCGCTTCTTATCGGTGCCGGACTGCTTGGCGGCATTATGGCGTCGATCGTTGGCGGCGCGGCCGTCGTTACGTATCCGGCCCTCATTGCGGCCGGCGTTGCGCCGCAAACGTCAGTGGTGAGCAACCTCATCGCCATAATGCCGGCGACGATGGTCGCCGCGTTGTCGGACCGTTCGCAGCTTCCACCGTTCAACCGCGCGTTCGTCGGCCTGATCGTTGCGTCGGTGGTTGGCGCTGGCCTGGGAGCGATAATGCTGCTGCTGACTCCACAGCGACTGTTTACGGCCTTTGTACCGCTGCTGCTCGGTTTCGCGACTTTGCTGTTCGCCTATTCCGAACGTATCGGCAAATGGCTGCGCCAACGCGCCTCCGGCCGCGGCCACGAGATCAAATTCAATGTCGGCAGCCTCAAAATGCTACTGCCGGTGTCGTTTTATGGAGGCTATTTCGGGGCGGGCGTCGGCGTGTTGATTCTTGCGGTATTTTCGGTGGCGACTGGCGGCGAATATCGCTCCGCCAACGTGACCAAGAATTTCGTCACCAGCCTCAATGGAATGGCGGCGACCTGCGTCTTCATTCTGCACGGCGCGGTCGCGTGGCCGCAGACGTTTGCGTTAATTGCCGGCACCATCGGCGGCGGTTTCGCCGGTTCCTATATCGCGCGCGTCATTCCGCGTAATATCGTGCGGGTGCTTATTGTCGTCGTCGGCGCGCTGCTAACGGTAAGCTTCGCGCGCCGATACTGGTTTTAGTCAAAGCGCGGCCGTCTGTTTCGCCAGTTCGACGACGCGTCTCGTCATTGCGCTGTTTGCATCGGCAAGGGGATCGACCACGGTATAGTGGTGAGCTCCGGCAAGTGCTTCGTAACGCGTCTTTGCGACATTCTTCCATGCCTCGGCGATGGCTCGGCTCTGCCGCAGAAACTCACTCGATTCAAGGGCACCGGCAACGGCATCGAACGTGCGGCCTGGCGGGACCTGCCAATGGATCGGTGAACAGGCACGTGCGGATTGGGCATCGAGCCGGATGTCCTGATTGGCGCTAATGTGCAGGAGCGGCGCGAGATCGAATACGCCGCCGATTGAATAACCGGCGGGCACCAGATCATGCGGGACATCGGAAGAAACCGTTTTCCAGTCGGTCGCGACCATGCACGCGGTGAGATGTCCGCCGGCGGAATGGCCGTACACCGTGATCCGCTGACCGAATCGTTTCCAAAGTGCGAGGCACGCCGACCGCATCTGCTCGATGATCGCGGCGACCGTCACGGTTGGGACAAGATCGTAGCCGACGACGGCGACCGTTACGCCATGTGCATTGGGGCCGATCGCCGTCTGGCTGAACATCGCGGGCTCGAGCGAGCGCCACCAGCCTCCGTGGATGAACATCGCGAGCGGCGCTTTGGCTGCGTTCTTGCCCGGAAAAATATCGATCGTTTGCCGCGGTGAGGGACCGTAGGAGATCGACAATTCCGCGCCCGGACACGCCTTGCGGTAAGCTTCCGCCTCGCGGGTCCACCGCGCAAATATGTCAAGGTATTCGGGAACCCGCGCACGGTTATTATATTCCGCTTCGTAATCAACTGTGGTCATTGCGCCATTCCCCAAACCGGCTGTGTTTGGCACAGCCTAACCGGCTTTGCGCGCGCGTTAAACATGTTATCTGTTGGGCCATGAAGATCGACGGCAAGCAGACGCGCAGCATTTGGGTCGAGCGCGACGGAAAAAGCGTCGGCATTATCGACCAGACTTTACTGCCGCACCGCTTCGTGACGCTGCGGCTTGCGAGCCTCGACGACGTCGTGGGCGCAATTAAGACCATGCAGACCCGCGGTGCGCCGCTGATCGGCGCAGTCGCCGCTTACGGAATGTGGCTGGCACTGCAGGCTGATGCTTCCGATGAGAATCTGGAGCACGCCTATTCGGCGCTCCTGGCAACGCGGCCGACCGCGATTAACCTGAAATGGGCGCTGGACGAGGTCATGGCGGCGGTACGCAACCGGCCGCGCGGCGAGCGGGTCGAGGCCGCATCCAGACGGGCGGGCGAGATTTGCGACGAGGATGTCGCCATCAATCAGGCAATCGGCCGCCACGGCCTCAAGCTGATAGAGGAAATTGCCGCGCGCAAGAAGGGCGGTCGCGTCAATGTGCTCACGCATTGCAATGCGGGCTGGCTTGCTACGGTGGACTGGGGCACGGCAACCGCGCCGATCTACATGGCGCACGACCGCGGAATCCCCGTCCATGTGTTCGCCGATGAGACGCGGCCGCGCAACCAAGGAGCCTCGCTTACCGCGTGGGAGCTCGGCCGACACGGTGTTCCGCATACCGTCGTTCCCGACAATACCGGCGGCCATCTTATGCAGCATGGGCTGGTCGATATCGTTTTTGTTGGCACCGATCGTGTGACTGCGCAGGGCGACGTTTGCAACAAAATCGGGACTTACCTGAAGGCGCTTGCCGCGCGCGACAACAACGTGCCGTTCTATGTGGCGTTGCCTTCGCCGACAATAGATTTTACGGTGAACGACGGCGTTGCGGAAATTCCGATCGAAGAGCGCGCCGCGGATGAAGTCACGCTGATAACCGGCAAGACTGCGGATGGCCGGATTGAAACCGTGCAGATCGTACCGGATGGATCGGCGGCGGCGAACTACGGCTTTGATGTCACGCCGGCGCGCCTTGTCACGGGCCTCATCACCGAGCGCGGCGTAATCGGCGCGAACCGCGCGGCACTCGCGAAGGCGTTTCCCGAACGTGCCGCAGGCCGAACGGAATCGCGGGTCAAGGGGTGACGATGCTGCACTCCGCCCGGCCGCTTGAAGTTCCGGTTGACGGGCGTCAATCGGAAACCGCGCTGAGAATCGCGCGCGGGACGTCGCGCCTCTTGCATGCGCATGGATTTTCCGTGGTCAGTGAACTTCCGCTCGCCTCCGGGCGGCGAGCCGACCTGGTGGCGCTCGGAAGTGGCGGCGAAATCTGGATCGTCGAAATCAAATCCTCAGTCGCCGACTTTCGCGCAGACCAGAAGTGGATGGACTATCGTTTGCATTGCGACCGGTTGTTCTTCGCAACCTGCATGGAAGTCCCGTGCGAGATTTTCCCGAAGGACACGGGTTTGATCGTCGCTGACGCCTTCGGCGCGCAGATCATGTGTGAAGCACCCGAGCACCGGCTGGCGGCGGCCACGCGCAAATCCGTTATGCTGGCTTTTGCGCACGCAGCGGCCTCACGGCTGCAGGCGCTTGCGGACCCTGAAGGGCCTTACACCGATTTTTCGTGAGGTCAGCGCGGTGCGCGTTTTGCGAGGATGCGCTGCAACGTGCGGCGATGCATGTTGAGCCGACGCGCCGTTTCCGAAACGTTGCGGCCGCACAGTTCGTAAATGCGCTGGATATGTTCCCACCGCACTCGGTCGGCCGACATCGGATTTTCCGGCGGTTCGATCTTCTTGTTGTCGATCGCAAGCAGTGCCGCAACGACGTCATCCGCATCGACCGGCTTCGCAAGATAATCGACGGCGCCAAGCTTCACGGCGTTAACGGCCGTTGCGATGTTGCCGTAGCCGGTGAGAATGATGCCGCGCGCATCGGCGCGCCTGCGCTTGAGCGCCGAAATCACGTCAAGGCCGTTACCGTCGGCGAGGCGCATGTCGACGATGGCGAAGGCCGGCGCATCCTGCTCGACCTGCTGCAGTCCATCGCTGACGGACTCCGCCGTTTTCACAATAAACCCGCGAGACTCGAGTGCCTTTGCCAAGCGTTGCAGGAACGATTTGTCGTCCTCCACAATCAGCAGCGACCGCTCGCCGGGAATTCTTTCTTTTACAGCCGCTGCTGCAGCGGCGTCGTTCATGGCCACATCCATATCCGATCCAATCCTTGGCCTGCGAATATCCTATGCTTCGCGAACGCCCAGTGCATAACAAAAAATAATCACATTCGGGACAATCTCAAGTAGCAGCGAGGGTTAATGGGCGTTCGAACTCGGAGCGCGGCCAACGCACCCTGACTGTGGCGCCGCGTTCCGGAAATGTCCGATTTTCAAATGTGAGCGTCGCGCCGGAGCGTTCGAGCAGCGTTTTCGCGATGAAAAATCCAAGCCCCAGGCCGCCGGCTTCGATATTTGTTTCATCTTGTCCATGCGGCCGACTTGTAACGTAAGGCTCGCCGATACGATCCATGATTTCCGGCGCGAAGCCGGGGCCGTCATCGCTGATCGTTACCTCGACGAATTCACTGTTCCATGTCGCTTCGACAGTCACCCGCTCGACCGCAAAATCCACTGCGTTTTCCAAAAGGTTGCCAAGGCCGTAGAGAATCGCGGGATTGCGTCCACCGACCGGCTCCGGCGCCTGGTCGCGTGGCACGGAGACGTCAATATCGACGCCGAAGTTGCGATGCGGCGCCACGACTTCCTCCATCAGCGCGGTTAGCGGCATGCGATCGAACGGTTCGCCACTTGATGAAAGTTCTGTAAGCTTCGCAAGAATATCCCGGCACCGCGTCGCCTGTTCCCGCAGCAGCCGCACGTCGTCTCCGTGCGGCGCGTCTGGCGCGATGGCACGCTCAAGTTCCTTGGCAATGACGGAAATGGTGGACAGAGGCGTGCCAAGTTCGTGTGCGGCGGCGGCAGCCAATCCATCGAGTTGCGAGAGGTGCTGCTCGCGTGTGAGTACCAGCTCGGTCGCCGCGAGCGCATCCGCGAGTTGCCGCGACTCCTCGGTGATCTGCCACGCGTAAACGCCGATGAAGCCGATGGCGAGCAGAATGGACAGCCAAACTCCCAATATGTAGATCGGCGGCAGCTGCAGCGGCTGATCCGCATCCCAGGGAAGCGGATAGTGCACGAACGCAAGGATGCTCGTGCACAGGACCGCGAACCCGCCGAGCATGAGCGTGAAGCGCGGCGGCAGCGCCGTGGCCGAAATCAGGACGGGCCCGAGGAACAGGAATGCGAACGGATTTTGCAAGCCGCCAGTCAAGAACAGTAAGACGGCGAGCTGCCCGATATCGAAGGCAAGTAACCATGCAGTGCGATCGGGATCGAGCCGCTGCGTCATATGAAAGCGAAGCCGCAACGCGATGTTCAGCCAGGCCGAAAGCGCAATTACCGCAAGGCACGACCAGAACGGCAGGATAAAATCGAGACCGGCATAAACGACGAGTACGGCCGTGGTCTGCCCGATAATGGCCAGCCAGCGCAGCCGAACCAACGTGTCGAGACGCACGCTGCGGCCGGGGTGTTTCTGGGTAAGGTCAAAAGGAGCCATCGCTATGAGTGTAACGCCGCCCGGAAGCCGCTCAAATCGCTGTCGGGATGAGCCGGCACTTGCGCTCGGCGCAACAGGACGTCACATCTGCCGGGCCAACGTGGAACTTGTTTAATGGATGCCAGCGCTCAATCAGCCATTTCCGTCGATCGATTAACCAAGGTCTACAAGGGCACGACCGCGGTCGACGGCATTTCCTTCCGCCTTCCGCCGGGCTCGATTACCGGACTTCTGGGCGGTAACGGTGCCGGCAAGACCACGACAATCGCAATCATCATGGGGTTGGTCACCCCGACCAGTGGACACGTGGCGGTCCTCGGGGCGGCGATGCCGAAAGAGCGCTACCGTGTCCTGCACCGGATGAATTTCGAGAGTCCCTACGTCGACATGCCGATGCGGCTGACGGTGCGGCAAAATCTTTCCGTTTTCGCCCAGCTCTATGGTGTCGAGGACATCCGCGAACGCATCGCGCAACTTGCTTCCGATCTCGACCTAGGCGAATTCCTGGATCGGCAGACGGGCAAGCTGTCGGCTGGACAGAAGACGCGCGTCTCGCTTGCCAAATCACTGCTTAATCGGCCGGAAGTGCTGTTGCTCGATGAGCCGACGGCGTCACTCGATCCCGATACAGCCGATTGGGTGCGGACACGGCTCGAAGATTATCGTCGCGAGCGCAACGCGACGATCCTGCTCGCTTCGCACAATATGAACGAAGTCGAGCGCCTGTGCGAACGCGTCATCATCATGAAGCGTGGGCGGATCGAAGACGATGCTGCGCCTGATCGATTGCTCGCACGTTACGGCCGCGAGACGCTAGAGGAAGTTTTCCTGGATGTCGCACGCGGCCGGCGCAAACAGCGGGAGCCCGCGCAGTGAACGCATATCGTGCAATCAACATGCAAACATCGTTCCGGATCGTGGCTATCGTTCGTACGCGACATGATACTGAGTTAACACAATGACCAGCACTTCCGACATCGGCCTGAACTTCTCGCTTAACCGCGTCAGCGCCATGGTGCGACGCTATTGGTATTTGTTGCGATCCTCATGGCCACGCATTCTCGATCTCATTTATTGGCCGACGGTACAGATGTTGATGTGGGGTTTCTTGCAGCTTTACGTTTCTCAGAACGCCGGCTTCTTTGCGCGCGCCGGCGGCGTATTCATCGGCTCGGTGCTGCTGTGGGATATTTTGTTTCGCGGACAACTCGGCTTTTCGATTTCTTTTCTCGAAGAGATGTACGCGCATAATCTCGGTAACATCATGATGTCGCCGCTGCGCCCCGTGGAGTTCGTCGCGTCGCTCATGATCATGAGTATTATTCGCCTGTCGATCGGCATGGTGCCGGTGACATTTCTGGCGATCGCATTTTTCGGATTTAATCTGTGGTCGCTGGGGCTCGCGCTCGCTGCGTTTTTCGTCAATTTGATTCTGACGAGTTGGTCGGTCGGCATTTTCGTGGCCGGACTCTTGCTGCGAAACGGCATGGGCGCGGAAAGCCTTGCCTGGACGATCATGTTTTTGTTCTTGCCGCTGACCTGCGTTTACTATCCCGTCGCCGTGCTGCCGTATTGGCTGCAATACGTCTCTTGGGCGTTGCCGCCGACCTACGTTTTCGAAGGCATGCGGGCGCTGCTCATCGAACACGTGTTCCGAACTGACCTGATGCTGGAGGCGTTAGGCTTCAACGTGGTGCTATTCGCAGCTGCATCATTTGCTTTTTTCAAGCTGCTGGAGAGCGCGCGGAAGCACGGTTCCCTGTTGCAAACGGGAGAATGAGGTAAAAAGGCTCGATTTTTCAGGGGCGGAACCCAATTTATTCAGTGTAAAGGCGTTGCCAACGACTTATCTGTAAGTTGACCCTATGGACAAAAAGCGACAGTCTGCTGCAGTGCAGCAGGGGCTGGGGACTAAGCGAATGGCAATTGGCGAGTTCGACGGAGCAGCAAAGCTCTCCGGCGAGAACGGCATCTTACTCTCGACGCCGCTCTACTGGATGTACGAAATGGGGCATGCGGCGCTTAATCCGTCGCGGGCGCTGGCAGATGCCACCAAACTGTTTTTCCGGAATCCGGCAAATCCTCTATCGCACACGACCTACGGCAAGACGATGGCCGCGGCGGCGGAAGTATTCGAACGCTCGACGCGCCGCTATCAAAAGCCGGAGTGGAGGATCGACTCGACCATTGTAGGCGGCGAACGCGTACCGGTCCGCGTTGCTACAATTTGGCAGCGTCCGTTCTGCAATCTTTTGCGCTTCGAGCGCGTATTCTCGCGCAAACCAGGCCGGCCGCAACCGAAGCTTTTGATTGTTGCGCCGATGTCAGGCCACTATCCGACGCTCTTGCGGGGGACGGTCGAAACCTTTTTGCCGACACACGACGTCTACATCACCGAATGGGTCGACGCGCGCATGGTACCGCTTGCGGACGGAAAATTCGACCTTGACGATTACATCGATTATCTCATCTCGATGTTGCATCGACTTGGTGGAGACGTGCATGTCGTTGCAGTTTGCCAGCCCTCGGTGCCGGTGCTTGCGGCCGTCTCGCTGATGGAAGCGGATAATGACCCGCTGGTCCCTTTGTCGATGGTGCTGATGGGCGGGCCGATCGACACGCGCATCAGTCCGAACGCCGTGAACGAACTTGCTGAGTCGCGCGGGCTCGACTGGTTCCGCAGGCATGTCATTACAAAGGTCCCGTTCCCGCATCCCGGATTCATGCGCGACGTCTACCCCGGCTTTTTGCAGCTCAACGGCTTCGTCAGCATGAATCTCGACCGTCATATCGAGGCGCATCGCAATTTGTTCATGCATCTTGTGCGCGGAGACGGCGACTCCGTTCAGAAGCATCGCGAGTTTTATGATGAGTATCTGGCCGTCATGGATCTCACGGCCGAATTTTATCTGCAAACGGTCGACACCGTATTCATCCGTCATGCGTTGCCCAAAGGCGAGATGACCCACTACGGGCGGAAGGTCGATTCGACCGCGATCAAGCGCGTTGCGCTGATGACGGTCGAGGGCGAGAACGACGACATTTCCGGCGTCGGCCAGACGGAAGCCGCGCATCGCCTGTGCCCTAACATCCCCAAGGAAAACAAGGTGCATTATCTGCAGCCTGCGGTGGGGCATTATGGCGTTTTCAACGGCTCGCGGTTCCGCGCTGAGATCGCGCCGCGGATTTCCGATTTCGTGCTATCGCATAATGGTCGCGCAGGTCGCTCTGCAGACAGTCGGCCGGCTGCCTGATCGCCACCCTCGCGGCCGAGGCCCCGGCCCACGTCTTACAACGCTTGTAATTTCCGTGCCTTATGGCGGCGGGAACGGTCGTGCCGGGAGAAACTTATTGTGGCAGTATTTTGCCCGGAACTGATTCCCGAAAGCCGTAACGCATGCCGATCCGCGCCTTGCTTTATCGCCGTTCACGCGAACCGCAGGCGATCGACATCGCTTTCGACCACAAAATCTATCTCGTTCGGGTCATTCGGCACCGCCAAGCGCGCCGCTATACATTGCGGGTGCAGTCATCCACGCGCGAAGTCGTGCTCACCATGCCGCTGCGCGGGAGCATGGAGGAAGCGCGCGACTTTGCGCAACAGCACCGCGCCTGGATCGCGGCGCGGCTTCGCCGTTTGCCGCAACCTGCGCCGTTTGTCGATGGAGCGGTGGTCCCATTTCGCGGCGCGTCTCACCGCATTGAGCATCGGCGCGGCGTGCGCGGCACCGTTTGGATCGAGAACAGTTCTGCCGGCGAAAACCTGCTCTGCGTTGCGGGCGAGAAACCGCATATCGCCCGCCGGGTTACGGATTTTCTCAAACGCGAAGCGAAGCGAGAACTGGAGCAGGCGAGCCGTCGTGCGGCCGCCCGCCTCGGCGTGAAAATAAAGCGCGTCTCGGTGCGCGACCAGACGAGCCGCTGGGGCTCATGTTCGACAACCGGGGTCTTGTCGTATTCATGGCGCCTGATACTCGCGCCGCCTTTCGTACTCGAATATCTTGCCGCGCACGAGGTCGCACACTTGGTCGAAATGAATCACTCCCCCCGCTTTTGGCACCTGGTTGAACGCCTCTGTCCCGAAACCGCTCGCGCCAAGGCGTGGCTCGACGCGGAAGGCGCCGATTTGCACCGCTATGGAGTCGCCGGTGATATCGGTGCAGCAGAGTAGGTCATCTCGCATTCACCGCAACATCATCAGTTCATGCTTCGCCCCAACACATTCGCGCTGACGGCGCTGCTCGCGGCGCTTACGGCGGTAGGGCCGCTTACGACGGACATGTATCTGCCGTCACTGCCGGCGATAGCGCGCGCGCTGGACGCTTCGACCGCACAGGCGCAATTCACGATCTCGTCTTATCTGATCGGCTTTGCAATCGGGCAGATTGTTTACGGTCCGTTTTCCGACCGTCACGGCCGCAAACCTGTGCTGCTCGCAGCCATATTCCTCTATGGCATAGCAACGCTCGTCTGCGCCTTTTCGACATCGATCGAGATGCTGATCCTCGCACGCGTGTTTCAGGCGATCGGCGGCTCCGGCGGCATTGTGCTGGCGCGCGCCATCGTGCGTGACCTCTATTCGGGCGCGCGGGCAGGACGCGAGCTCTCGGTGATGGCTTCCGTCATGGCCCTCGCGCCGGTGATTGCGCCGATCATCGGCGGCACCTTGCAAACCGCGTTCGGCTGGCAGGCGACTTTTATATTGCTGGCCGGCTCCGGCGTCATCGGAATCGGATTGATCTATTGGCTGCTGCCGGAGACGCTGGGTAGGCGCTCCGAGCACCCGGTTTCGTTGGCGAGCATGCTCAAAACTTATCGTGTCGTCGCAAGTAACCGTTGCTATCTCGCTTATGTTGCGCTCATTGCTTTGAGCTTCGCCGGATTGTTCGCCTGGATTTCCGGCGCGTCATTCGTCTTGCAGAACCTCTATGGGCTGTCGCCGTTCGGCTTTGGCTTTGCATTTGCGGTTGGATCCATCGGCTACATGATTGGTTCCGCGTTAGCGGCGAAGCTTGTTGGCCGCTACGGCCTTGATGGGACCGCGGGTATCGGCAGCGCGGCAAACGCAGCCGGCGGCCTCGGCATGGTCGCGTCTGTAGCATTCAGTCTGAATTCGGCAGCCTTTATCGTCCTTCCGATGGCCGTCTATCTTGCCGGCATGGGCATGGTGCTTTCGCAAGGAATCGCAGGCGCCATGTCACCGTTTCCCGAGCGCGCCGGCGCGGCGTCTTCATTATTAGGTTTCGTGCAGCAAACGACCGCTGCTGTCTGCGGCGCAGTGGTTGGCGTGCTGCTCGGTCAAACAGCATGGCCGCTGGCGGGAGCCGTTGCCTTGATGGGATGCTCGACTTTGCTTGTGTGGCTGCTCACGCGCGGCGTGCGTGCGCAGGCCACCGCGCACGCCTGACGTCAAAGCCGGTCAGCGCCGGCCGAACAAATTGTTGAGCAGCCAACCATCGAGGCTGGCGCTGCCCGTGGTTTGCGGCACGGGCGCGGGCGGCCTCATGGGTTCTTCAGGATGGAAAGCACCGGTCAGGCCGGAGAACAGGCCTCCTTGCGGCGGGAAATTATCATCGCCCATGCCCGGCAGGTTTGCCGGCGGAATGTCCCGATGTGCCGCAACCATAAAGTGACTCCAGACTTCAACTGGCAGGCTGCCGCCCGTGACTTTCTTCGTCGGCGAGCCGTCATCGTTTCCAAGCCACACGCCGGCGACGAGGTGACTCGTGTAGCCGATGAACCAGGCGTCGCGAAAATCCTGGCTCGTGCCGGTTTTGCCGGCAGCCATCCACCCCGGCAAGCTCGCCCTGCGCGCGGTGCCGATGGTGAGCGTCTGGTGGAGCATGTAGTTCATCATGCTGACGTAACGTACGTCGACAACGTGGCCGAGCGGGCGGTTGCTGCGGACGTAAAGCACTTTGCCGCCGGCCGTTGTAATGCGGGCAATCACGTGGGGTGACACGGCCATGCCGCCGTTTGCGAAGGAGGCATAGGCGCCGGTGAGCTCGAGAACGGATACTTCCGACGTGCCGAGCGCGATAGACGCATTCGGCTCGAGCTGCGATGCAATTCCCAGCCGATGCGCGGTATGGATCACGGCGGCCGGTCCGAACTCCATCGTCAGCCGCACTGACACGGTATTGAGCGAAAGCGCCAGCGCTTTAGCCAGCGTGACCGGCCCATGATATTCGTGCTCGTAGTTTTCTGGATGCCAGCCTTTGATCTTGATCGGCGCATCCTCGCGTACGCTATCGGGCGTCAGGCCGTGCTCGAGTGCGGTCAGGTACACGAAAGGCTTGAACGCCGAACCGGGCTGACGTTTGGCCGCGACCGCCCGATTGAATTGGCTTTCCGTATAACTGCGGCCGCCGACCAGCGCGCGCACAGCGCCGTCCGGTGTCATCGCCACCAGCGCGCCCTGGCTGACGCCGGCCTTTGCCCCCTTTTGCGCGATTTCATCGGCCAGCGATTTTTCGGCCGCAGCCTGCAGGCCGCTATCAATGGTTGTTTTGACGACGATGTCCTCGTCGACGTGCCCGATCAGGTCGTCGAGAATGTCCATGACCCAATCGGCAACGTAGTTGGCCGAACCGTTGCCGGCTTGAGCGACGATTTTAGGCGGACGCGCGAGCGCGAGCTTCTCACTCGATTTACTGATGAAGTGAAGATCGGCCATTGCTGCGAGCACGACACGCGCGCGCCGCTCGGCCGCATCGAAGTTCCGCGTCGGGGCAAGGCGCGACGGCGACTTGACCAATCCTGCCAACAACGCCGCTTCGGCCAAGGTTACGTGACGCGCGGATTTTCCGAAGTAACGCTGAGCGGCCTGCTCGATGCCATAAGCGCCGGCGCCGAAGTAGACGCGGTTAAGATAAAGCTCGAGAATCTGTTGCTTGCTGAATTTGCGCTCGAGCCAGAGCGCCAGCAGCATTTCCTGCAGCTTGCGCTTGATCGTGCGCTCCTGAGTCAGGAACAGATTTTTGGCGAGCTGCTGAGTGATGGTGCTGCCGCCTTGCGAATACCCGCGGTGTAGAATGTTGGCGACAAGTGCGCGCGCGATGCCGAATGGATCGACGCCGTAATGTTCGTAAAAGCGGCGGTCTTCGATAGCGACAAAAGCCTTGGGCAAGTAAGGCGGCAATTCCTTGAGTGAAAGCACAGCCCCACCCATGTCGCCGCGTGTCGCAAGCACATGGTTATTGATGTCGACGATCTGAATCGATGGCGGGCGTTTTGGAATTTCCAAGGACTGAATCGGCGGCAGATGCGCGCCGATCCAGGCGACGGTGCCGATGCCGGCTATTCCGATCCACAACGAGAGCACCAGGCCCCAATAAAGGGCACGGCCGATCAGCGAGCTGCGCCAGCCTTTGTGCGGTCTACGCTTTTTGCCGCGTGATCGCTTGTTTGCGCTGCTTGCCGGATTGGCGCGGTCTGCTGCGGTCACGCGCAGATCGCCGGCCGAATCGACCTTCGGTTCCCGGCGCGTCGCTCCTTTATTTCGTCCGGATGCCATCCATCCCGTCTCGCCGACCGCCGGCCGCCATGATGCCGGTTCCCCGGAGTGACGCTACGGGTGGCGATTTAAGGGCTCGTTAAGCGATCACAAATGTTCGGCGCACGGCCTTATTGTGCAGGCAAAACGCAAGGTTAGCCGGCCTCGGCTTTGACCTTGCCGCCTCTCGGCTCGCTGCCGTTTGAGGCAAACAGCGCAATCAGCGCGCGCTTGATAGCAGCCTGTCGCATGGGCGAGGTGATCTGCGCGCCCAACAAATCCGTGACATAAAAAACGTCGACCACCCGTTCACCGAAGGTTGCGACGTGTGCCGAGGTAATGTTGAGATTGAGTTTCGAAATCGTTGTGGTCAGTTCGTACAGCAGGCCGGGGCGGTCGAGCCCTGTCACTTCGACCATGGTGTAGCGGTGCGACCACTGATTGTTGATCGTCACCGCTGGCTCGAGCGCAAAAGCCCTGATGCGGCCCTTTGGCGGTGCGCGCTTGGCCACGACGTCCGGCAAGCGCAAATCCCCGGCAAGTGCTTTTTCAATCGAATCGGCGATTCTTATGGCGCGCCGCTCCTCGTCTTCATCACGGTCGAATTCACGCGAGACCGCGATCGTGTCGAGCGCGCGGCCATCAGTCGTCGTATAGATTTGCGCATCGACGATGTTCGCGCCTGCGACCGCACAGGCGCCTGCAATGATTGACAGCAGCCACGGGTGGTCGGGCGCAAAGACCGTCAGCTCCGTTACGGCGCGCTCACGGTCGAAGCCGATTGAGGTCGAAAGTGTCTTCCCGGCCTGTTCCGCCGCCCGCACGAACCGCGCGTGTTCGAGTTTGTGCGGGAGATCGACCTTGAGCCAATAGGCCGGATAAAGCCGCGCCATATAGGCTTCGAGTTGCTCGGCCGGCCAATCCCGCAGGGCTTGCTTGAACTCGTCTTGCGCGATGGCAACGCGTTGCGCCCGATTGACTTCGGAAAAACCACCCGTCAGCACGGGCTCGGTTTCATAGTAGAGTGTGCGGATGAGCTGGGCCTTCCAGCCGTTCCATACGCCGGGCCCGACGGCGCGAATGTCGGCGGTGGTCAGAATCGCCAGCAGTTTGAGCCGTTCTGCCGATTGCACGAGATTTGCGAAATTCTCGATCGTCTTCCGGTCGGAGAGGTCGCGCGATTGCGCAACACTCGACATGACCAGATGGTTTTCGATCAGCCAGGCGACCAAGTCGGTGCTGGCTGCCGATAAGCCGAGCCGTGGGCAGACGCGGCGGGCAACACGCGCGCCTGCAATCGAATGGTCTTCGGGACGGCCCTTTGCAATGTCGTGCAGAAAGAGGGTGACGTACAGCACCGTGCGGTGCTCAGGCTGGATTTTCTGGATGAGCTCGTTTGCGAGCGAGGTTTCCTTGTTGGTCCCATGCTCGATTTCGGCAAGCACGCCGATACAGCGCAACAGATGCTCGTCCACCGTGTAGTGATGATACATGTTGAACTGCATCATCGCGACAATTTTGCCGAACGCGGTGATGAAGCGGCCCAGCACGCCCGATTCATTCATCCGTCGCAACACGGTTTCCGGATCGTTTTGCGACGTCAGGATTTCCAGGAAGAGACGATTTGCTTCCTTGTCCGCCCGCAAATGCGCGTCGATCAGCCTGAGCGATCGGGTGATTGCGCGCAGTGCGTCGGGATGGAACGCAAGATTGTGTTTCTGCGCGAGATGAAAGATGCGGATTAGATTGACGGGATCGCGCTTGAAAACATCCGCATTGACGACCGTAAGGCGGTTCTTGTCGACGACGAAGTCGTCGCTCTCGGAAAGCGCGCGGTGGCGCATGGGACGCAGCCGCGCCATCATGCGGCTCAGCACCGGCACGCTCTTGGCGTGGTTGTCCTCGAGTTCGGCACAAAGAATGGCCGTGAGATCGCCGACGTCCTTGGCGATCAGGAAGTAGTGTTTCATGAAGCGTTCGACATCCTTCAGGCCTGGATGTTCGGTGTAACCGAGCCGAATGGCGATCTCGCGCTGGATGTCGAATGAAAGGCGTTCTTCTGCGCGGCCGGTGATGAAGTGCATATGGCAGCGCACGGACCAGAGGAAATCTTCGCAGCTCCGGAAGAGCTGATACTCACGTCTGTCGAACACACCGCGCTTGATGAGTTCGTCAGGCTCGCGCACACGGAAGACGTATTTCGCGATCCAGAACAACGTGTGCAAATCGCGCAGGCCGCCTTTGCCGTCCTTGACATTAGGCTCGACCAGATAACGCGATTGACCGGCGCGGCGATGGCGCTCCTCGCGTTCGGCAAGCTTGGCCGCGACGAACTCCGCCGCAGTGCTGCGCATGATCTCCCTGTCAAACCGCGTGACAAGCTCGTCGAACAGCGCACGGTCGCCGAAGAGAAATCGTGCCTCGAGAATTGCGGTGCGGATGGTCATGTCGGCTTTTGCCTGACGGATGCATTCATCCACTGAGCGTGTCGCGTAGCCGACCTTCAGCCCGGTATCCCAGAGGCAATACAGAATCGCTTCTGCAACGGACTCACCCCACGCGGTTTGCTTGTAAGGCAGCAGAAACAACAAATCGATGTCCGAGTCCGGCGCCTGCAGACCGCGGCCGTAGCCGCCTGTGGCGATGATCGCCATGCGCTCCGCTTCGGACGGGTTCTCGGACGGGTAAAGATGCTTGCGCGCGAAGTCGAACAGCAGGCGGATGATCTCGTCTTCCATCCGGCAAATGCGTTCCGCGCAGCGCCGTCCATGGCGGTCTTTGAGCAAAAGCTGCTCGGCCTTGCTGCGGCCTTCGGCCAGTGCCGCCTTCAGTCGTTGTGCGAGCACCATGCGCAATTCGCGCTCGCCGCCGCTGTGGGTGCGCCCCAGCTTTTCGAGATCTGCGGCCAGGGCACGGATATCGATCAACTCGGCGGACACCCGGTGCGGATGTTCCGATGCGGACCGGCCGGCGCGTTCGACCTGGACGGATGTCATGACGGAATAGGGGATAGCGGAAGCCACCGGCGGTGTCACCGCCTTCGATAGTGAACTTTCGGTGGTGAAAACGGAACGCGGCTGTGCTTTGCTTTGCCGAGACGAAATCGCCACGGTCCGGGAGCAGGTCACATGCGTATGTTCCAAGTCTGCACGTGCGGCGAGCCGCTGAAACTCAACGAACAGCCGACGCCAACGCCGGCCGGCACCGAGGTACTGCTCAAGGTACTGGCGGCCGGTGTCTGCCACAGCGATCTGCATCTCAACGATGGCTGGTTCGATCTCGGCGGCGGCAAGCGAATGAGTCTTGCCGATCGCGGCATGAAGCTGCCGGTAACGCTCGGTCACGAAAATGTCGGCGAGGTTGTCGCGGCTGGCCCGGAGGCGAAGGACGTCAAGATCGGAGCGCGCGTGCTGGCGCACCCCTGGATCGGTTGCGGGCATTGCGAGCCGTGCAAGCGTGATGAGGAAAACCTTTGCCGCGCCATGCGCAGCCTCGGCGTGTTCAGCAACGGCGGCTACGCCGACTACCTGCTGGTGCCGCATCCGCGTTATCTGATCGATATCGGCGACCTCCCTCCCGAGCGTGCAGCGCCGCTTGCATGTTCGGGCGTGACGACTTATGGCGCGTTGAAAAAAGTGCCGACGCTCAAGAGCGAGCCTACGGTCATCATCGGCGCGGGCGGGCTTGGGCTCATGTGCCTCGCCTTGCATCGGGCCATGGGCGGCCACAGCGCCATTGTTGTCGATATCGATGCCGGCAAGCTCGAGGCGGCGAAACAGGGTGGTGCCAAGGCCGTCGTCGACGGCAGCGCGCCGGACGCCGCGCAGCGCATCATCGAGATGACCAATGGCGGTGCCTGGGCCGTGATCGATCTGGTCGGTTCGTCGCAGACCGCGCGGCTCGGCATCGACAGCCTTATCAAAGGCGGTCGCTACATCATCGTCGGTCTTTTTGGCGGCGACGTTACAGTTTCGCTGCCGCCCCTTCCGATGCGTGCGCTGACGATCCAGGGTTCGTATGTCGGCAGCGTGCCGGAAATGAGAGAACTCATTGAGCTGGTACGCCGGACCGGGTTGCCGCCGGTTCCAGTGGCAACCCGTCCGCTCGATGAGGTGAATGACGTGATGGCGCAATTGCGTGCCGGCAAAGTCATCGGCCGCGTCGTGCTGACGCCGGCGTAAAACCTGCGCCGTACGAGATAACGCTACCTCGTAGCTGATATGCGCGAGGCGATGCCGGCTTGCGCCAGGCGTGTCGGCATGCCATGCCCGCGCCGAAAATGCCGCCCGACTTTTATTTCGTCCTCGTCCTGATCATAAAAATGGCTATTACCGCATGCTTCGTGCTGGCGGCGACGATCATGGCCGAGCGTGCAGGCCCGCTTGTGGCCGGCCTATTTACGGCTTTGCCGATCAGCGCCGGCCCGGTCTACGTTTTCCTGGCACTCGATCACGATGTGCATTTTCTTGCGCAGAGCGCCGTCGCCAGCCTGACGATGAACGCGGTCAACGCCGTATTTGCATCGGTGTATTGCATCCTGGCGCAAAGACGATCGCTCGCGGTCAGCCTCGGCGGTTCCTTTGCCGCATGGATTGCGCTTGTGCTGGCGGTGAAAGGAAACGACGGGTCGCTTGAATTCGCGTTGGCGATGAATGCGGCTGCGATCGGCGTTGGACTTTTCCTCGTGAGGCCATTTCGCCATACGCCAATGCCGGCTTTACGGCCGCGATGGTACGAGTATGGATTGCGTGCGCTCCTGGTCGCCGTTCTGGTCGGTGTCGTCGTCACATTCAGCTTCCGCATCGGGCCTTACGGCAGCGGCCTGCTGGCGGTGTTTCCGGTGGTGATGACGAGCATCATTCTGATCCTGCACCGCCGCGCCGGCGGCAAGCCGACGGCTGCGGTGCTGGCCAATGCTGTGCTGGGGCTGATCGGATTTGGGCTCTGCACGATCGTTTTCCACTTTGCTGTGGAGCCGTTCGGCGCCGCGGTCGGTCTGTCGCTGGCGCTCGCCATGTCGCTCACCTGGGGCATGGCGGTGCTGTTTGCGCGCAAGCAAGGTCTGGCGGTTTAGTCATGTCGGCGTTTGTTCTGGGCCTGCTGCTGAAAATTGCAATGACGGCGAGTATCGTCGTCGCGGCATCGGTTGTGGTCGAGCGCAGCGGCCCTTTCATCGGTTCGCTCATCGCCTCCCTGCCGACGGCAGGCGGCGCAGCAATGATTATTCTGGCGACGGAGCATCCGCCGGGCTTTATCGCGCAGAGTGTGATTGGCGGGCTCGTCTCGAACGCAGCGTGCGCGATTTTCGCGCTGACCTATGCGGCGCTCGCGCAGCGTAGAAGGTTGGCGATCAGCCTCGGCGGTGCATTCCTGGTATGGTTTTGCGCGGTGGCGCTGTCGCGCCTGGTCGCATGGACGATGCCGACGGCAGTGCTGCTGAATGCGGTGGTCTATCCCGTGACCATTTACGCCGGCAGGCGCTTCCGTCTGGAGGGCGCGGTCAGGCGCGTGCCGCTCGAGGGCAACGATTTGCTGTGGCGCGCCGTTCTGGTGACGTCATGCGTGATCGTGGTGACCGCGGCGAGCGATTCGATCGGTTCATATTTCTCCGGCGTGTTCGCGTTCTTTCCGGTGGCGATGGGCTCGTTCTTCATCATCCTCCAGCCGCGCCTCGGCGGGCCGGCGGCGGCAAGCGTTGCTGCCCATGTGCAGTTGCCGTTGATCGGCCTCAGCCTGGGCCTCATTGTGGTGCATTATCTCGCTGTGCCGCTTGGCGTGTGGTGGTCGTACGGCATCGGGCTTTCCATCGGCATTGCATGGAACGGAATACTGTGGGCGCTGCGCCGGCGGCGTAGCCGCGCTAGTGTACCAAGCCCTCTTCGCGCGCCTTGATCTGCATCGCCAGATACCGCGAGTAGATCCGGCATTGCGCGAGACTGCCGGCGGTGAACCACAGCCCGGGCTGCGCGGTCGGTTTCCACATGTTGCGCAGTTCACCGCCTTCGTCGAAATTCCACACCGGGCCGATCTTGTCCGCGATCGCATCGCCGAGATAAAGGCGCACGGTATCCTGCTGGTTCTTGTAGCCGGTTGCGAGGACGAGCAATTCGGCCGGAATGAGTTTGCCGTCGCGCAGACGCGCACCCTCGGCGACAAAAGTCTCGATATCCGCGTAATGGAGCAAGCCGATCTCGCCCTTGATGATAAGATCGGAGCAGCCGACGTTGAAATAATAGCCGCCGCCGCGGCGCAGATACATCATCTGGAAGCCCGTGTCGTCTTCGCCGAAGTGCAGCTTGAAGCCGCGCGCAGCCAGCGCATCGAGCAGCGGCTTGTCGATCTCGCGGCTTTTGGCGGTTGAAAGCTGGTACGCGCGCTGAAGCACCGGGTAAGGGAACGACGTTGCGAGCAGATCGCAATCGTCGAACGGGATTCCCTCGGAATAGATGGCGTAAACGCTCTGCGCTTCCGGCAGGCTGACGACGTAGGTCTTGCTGCGCTGGATCATCGTGACATGGGCGCCATGCGCGTGCAGCTCTTGCGCGACATCGTGCGCACTGGTGCCGGTGCCGAGCACGAGAGCTTTGCGTCCGCGCCACTGCGAGGCATTTTTGAAGTCGCCGGAATGCACCATTGTGCCGCCGAATGTCTCGAGCCCCGGAACGTCTGTGGGGTAGGCGGGAATGCTGCTGACGCCGGTCGCGAATATAAGATGGCGCGGCCTCATGACACGCTCACTGCCGTCAGTGCGGCGCAGCGTGACCTGCCAGCAATTGTTTGCCTCGTCGTAACTTCCCCGCACAAGTTCGGTGCCGGTCCAGAAATTCAATTCCATCGCCTCGACGTAGGCTTCGAACCAATTCGCCAGCTTGTCTTTTGGAATGTAGACCGGGAAGGTCGGTGGAAACGGCATGTAGGGCAGGTGATTGACATGCACCTCGTTGTGCAGCGTCAACGAATGATAACGCTTGCGCCAGTTGTCGCCGATCCTTTGGTGCCGATCCACGATCAGCGTATCGACGCCGAGCCGGTGCAGGCGCGCTGCGATTGAAAGGCCGGCCTGTCCGCCGCCGACCACGATCACGGCCGGATCACGGTCCTTATATGCGCGCGCCTCATTAAGACGGTCGAGCCAGTTTGCTGCGCCGAAGTCGCGCGTGCTCGATTCTTCTTCCGCACGGCGCGGCGGAAATTCTTCGAAGCCGTTCAGTTCATGCAGATTGGTGTTCACCGTCCACGCACGCAAATACGACGGCGCGTCCGGATCGGCGACGAGCCGTAAGACGCCATTTGCGGTACCGAACGCCGTGTCGAACGCAAACAGCGTCTCGATGCATTCCGCGCCTGCGCGCGAAACCCAACGCGGCGGCGTGCGCTCGCGCGGAATCCGAAAATTCCTCGGCTGCGTGCGCGCGATCGTCGCTCGCAGGCGCGCGGCGATTTCCGCCCGTCCGCTCGCGGTCTCGATATTCCAGGTGAACGCCAGCACGTCGCGCCACAGGCCGTTCGGCAGGAATAATTCCGCGGCTGCGGCCGGGCTTTGCGAGCCTAATGTGCGCTCGAAGGCCTCGAGCCAGCTTTGTGCTTCGAGTTGCGCGGGCCGCTTGCGATCCAGCACGTTCATCATGGGACGATGATAGCGCGCCAGCCGATCGAACGCTATTTCGCCAATTTCGCCTTCAGCGCGTAAAGCGCTTCCAGCGCCTCGCGCGGTGACATGTCGTCCGGATTGAGCGCAGCAAGCGCGCTCGTCACAAGTGCCAGAGGATCGTTTTCGGAACCGGAAGCAGGAGAGCGCGACGCTGCCGCAAAAAGGGGCAGATCCTCGAATCCCTTCGGCGTGCTGCGATCCTCGGCTTCGAGACTGGCAAGCACCGTCTTGGCGCGCTCAATGACGCTCGGCGGGAGCCCCGCCAGTTTGGCAACCTGAATGCCGTAGGAACGGTCGGCGGCGCCGTCGACGACTTCATGCAGGAACACCACGTCGCCACGCCATTCCTTGACGCGAACGGTCGCGTTGTGGAGGCGTGGAAGCCGGGCGGAAAGCGCGGTCAATTCGTGGAAATGCGTCGCGAACAGCGCGCGGCAGCGGTTCACGTCATGCAAATGCTCGATCGATGCCCAGGCGATCGACAAACCATCAAACGTTGCTGTACCGCGACCGATCTCGTCGAGGATAACGAGCGAGCGTTCGCCGGCCTGATTGAGAATGGCCGCAGTTTCCACCATCTCGACCATGAACGTGGAGCGGCCACGCGCGATGTCATCGGCCGCGCCGACGCGCGAGAACAGCCGATCGACCACACCGATCCGCGCCTGTTTTGCCGGCACGAACGATCCCATCTGCGCGAGGATAGCGATCAGCGCGTTTTGGCGCAGGAACGTCGACTTGCCCGCCATGTTGGGGCCGGTGAGCAGCCAGATGCGGCCGGCCGGTTCATCCTCCTCCGCTTGCCGGGGAGCGCAGGACGGGGGGGAAAGATCGCAATCGTTGGCGATAAACGGCGTGCCGTCGCGCGCCAGCGCCTGCTCGACAACCGGATGGCGCCCACCTTCGATGGCGAACTGCATGCTGCTATCGATCTGGGGACGCACGTAGTTACGCTCGGCGGCAAGGTGGGCAAGCGCGCTTGACACATCGACAATCGCGAGCGCTTCGGCGCACAGCTTGATCTCCGCCGCCTGTGCGAGCACGGCCGCGCTCAGCCGGTCGAACGCGTCGAGCTCCAGTCCCAGGGCGCGCTCGGCGGCGCTGGCAATCTTCGCTTCCAGTTCGCCAAGCTCGCCCGTGGTGAAACGCACCTGTCCGGCAAGCGTCTGACGATGAAAGAATGCGGCGTTGAGCGGCGGCGCCATAAGTTTGTCGGCATGCTGCGCCGTCACCTCTACGAAATAGCCCAGCACGTTGTTGTGACGAATTTTCAGCGTGCGGATGCCGGTCTCGTCCGCGTAGCGCGCTTGCAAGGCGGCGATCACGCGGCGCGATTCGTCCCGCAACGCGCGCGCCTCATCCAGCGCGACGTCGTATCCGGCGCGCACAAAGCCACCCTCGCGCTTGAAGGCGGGCAGCTCATCCGCGAGCGCTGCCGCCAATTCGTCGATAAATGCCGGATCAGGCGTGCGGCAGGCCGTCGCTGCGTCGCGAATTTCTGCCGGAATTTCGTTCAACGACTTCAATAGCTGCGCGAGCGCGTTTGCGGCTGTCAGTCCATCGCGGATGGCGGCAAGGTCACGCGGCCCACCGCGGCCGAGCGAAAGACGCGCGAGTGCGCGGGCGAGATCAGGCGCGGCTTGCAGCCGGGCCCGGGTGTCGATGCGCGTGGTCGTGTTGTCGAGAAAACCCGCAACGCTGTCGAGCCTTCGTGCAATTGCAGCCGGATCGGTCAGCGGTGCCGACAGGCGCTGCGCGAGGAGTCGCGAGCCGGCGGACGTTACGGTTCGGTCGATCGCGTCGAGGAGCGTTCCCTTGCGTTCGCCACCGAGCGTGCGCATGAGCTCAAGATTGCTTCGGGTTGCCTGATCGATCGCCATCGTCGCGCCGGAACTTTCATGCGATGGCGGCGATAAAGGCGGCCGCTGTCCGATCTGGGTACGATCGACGTAGGTCACGCAAGCCGCGGCGGCGGTAAGCTCCGGTCGTGTCAGCGTGCCGAATGCTTCGCTGGTGGCGACGGAAAAAAACGACGCAAGCCGCCGTTCAGCCGTGGTGCTGTCGAACACGTCGCGGGCAAGCGGCGTCACCGCCGGCAATGTGCGAAACCAGGGTGCGAGATCGGCGTCGGAATAAAGGGCGTCGGAAACGATGATCTCGCCCGGATCAATCCGCGCGACTTCGGATTGCAAGGAGGCGCGATTTGTCTCGATGACGTGGAATTCGCCGGTCGAGATATCGATCCAAGCCAATCCAAAATGGCTGTCCGCCGCATCGGAAGAAGCCCGCGTGCGCGCGATGGCCAGCAGATAGTTATTGCGCCGGGCATCGAGCAGTGTGTCTTCGGTGAGGGTGCCGGGCGTGACGAGACGAACGACGTCACGGCGCACGACCGCTTTCGAGCCGCGCTTTTTTGCCTCCGCCGGATCTTCGAGCTGCTCGCAGACAGCGACACGATGGCCGAGTGCGATCAGCTTGTGCAGATATTCATCGGCACGGACCACCGGTACGCCGCAAAGCGGCACGTCACGCCCCATATACTTTCCGCGTTTGGTGAGCACGATGCCGAGCGCGCGTGACGCGATTTCGGCGTCCTCGAAGAACATTTCGTAGAAGTCGCCCATCCGATAGAACAGCAGGCAATCCGGATTGGCCGCCTTGATCTCCACGTATTGCGCCATTGCCGGCGTTACACGCCCGTCGTCGGGCGCGTCGGCCGGTGTCATGCGCTCGTTCTCCGCGGGCGGCGGCCTTTCTGGTTCGGAGAAGGCGAAGGGTTTGGCGGCTGACATGAGGTGACGCTAGCAGATGGCCGGGAGCGTTTCATGGGGCACGCCGCCGCCGCTATGCAAAATAGCGTCATCTGCGAAAACGGACGATGCAGTATCCACAGCCGTTCTTGGAGGAAGAGGTCGGCGAGTACCGGAGGCCCCGTTTTCGCAGGGCATAACGTTTGAGAGTCAGGTGGAAAATTTCATGCCCGTAATCCGCTCGAGATTGCCGCGGTCGATTTTCTCGCGGTCGGCTTTTGACAGGTTCAGTCCATCGAGAATGCGTAGCGTTTCGCGCGTGTACATCGTGCCCTTTTCGGGATCGAAAGGACAGTCCGAGGCGAAAACGATCTTGTCCAAATCATAAAAGGCGAAGCCGCAACGCGTCGCCGGTTCGCCCCCGAAGACGGCAGTGTCCGTATAAAAATCATGCTTGAAATAATCGAGCGGTCGCTTTTTCAGACTATTACGCACAGCGCTCAAGTCTTCATCGGAGGTACGTGCGCCAAGCTGATCCCAGCCCGGGCCGATACGACCCTCCAGCATCGGTACGATACCGCCGAAATGATGCGTAATGATCTTCAGGTTGGGATGATTGTCCATGATTTTTGAAAATACGAGTCGGGCCATGGCTGCCGCCGTTTCGTAGGACCAGCCGAGCGCCCACCAAATTTCGTATTTGGATTTTTTCTCGGTCGTGTAGTCGGCAAAGTTTGCACCGCGCACGGGATGGAGCCAGATCGGCTTGCCGATTTTTTCCATGGCGGCAAAGAAAGGTATGAACTCTGGCTCGTCGAGGGGCTTGCCAGCAATATTGGTGTAAATTTGCACGCCAAGCGCACCGTTTTTGATCGCGCGCTCGCTCTCACGGATCGCACCATCTACGTCGGCAAGGGAAATCTGCGCCACCCAGCCGGGGAAATGATCGCGGTGCTTGGCGCAGATGTCCGCAAACCCATCGTTGATGATTTTGCAGAACTCGTCGAGTTGCGTTCCCTTGGCGAGGTTTTCCAGCGGCGGCATCGGGTACGACAGAATCTGCCCATAGTCCGGAAACGTATCGACGACTTTCCTGCGTATATCGAGATCGTAGATGCTCGGCACGCCGCGCATGCGTTTTCCGATATCCGGATAGCCGCTGCTCACCAGCTTGTCGAAAAAGGCCGGCGGAATGAAATGGGTGTAGGCGTCGACGCGCATGAAGGTCTCCGATTTTAAGGAATTCTTGACTTGGCCGTTATGCGGCGAGCTTCGGGTTGGGCTGCGGCCGGGCATACCACAGTTCACGCGCAAGCACGCCTAAACCGAGTACGAGGCCTGCGCCGATCAGCCATGCGGCGCCTGCAAACATTGTGGGCTGTGTGATGAGCGCAAGGGCGATTGCAGCATAGGCGATGCGGAGCGGCCACGGCACGGGCGCGAAGCAGTAACCGACGACGGCCACGGTGCCGACAAAGATGCCGAGCAGGGCAAGGCCAAGATGCATGAGGACCATCGGCAAGCTGTCGTTCATGATCAATGCCGGCGTGTAGACGAACATGAACGGCAGAAAGTATGCGCACCAGCTCACGCGCATTGAGGTCCAGCCGGTCTGCCACTGGTCCGATTTCGCGATGGTCGCCGCCGCAAATGCTGCAAGAGCAACCGGTGGCGTCACCATGCCGAGAATGCCGTTGAACAGGACAAACAGATGCGCCTGCATCGGTGGAATGCCGGCCTGGACAAGCGCCGGCGCCGCGAGCGTTGCCAGGATGATGTAAACGCCGGTCGTCGGCAGCGGCAGGCCGAGAATGAACGACGCGATGGCCGTGATAACGAGCAGCAATGCGGTGCTGCCGCCGCTGATCGTCAGCAACTGTTGGGTTAACGAGAACGCAACGCCGGTGATGTTCATCGCGCCGATCAGGATTCCGGCAATGGCGGTGATCGCAATGATGTCAACCACGGCGCCGCCGGCTGAAATCACCGCATCCAGCAACTCCAATGGCGACATCCGCCGTCCATTGTGCGGCACGATCATTGCGAGCAGGCCGATCAGCGCCGTCGCTGCGAGCGCGGCAAATTCCGGCTCCCAGTTGAGCCAAATCAGGCCGACGATAAGAACCGCGAACGGAATGAGAAAATGCCAGCCTTTGCGCAGCACCGATCCAACAGTCGGCAAGGTTTCTCTTGGTGAACCAAGCACTCCCAGCTTCACCGACTCGAGATCGACCTGGATGAACAATGCTGCGTAATAGAGGAGGGCCGGGATGATTGCGGCTTCCATAACGTGCGCATAAGGGACTTGCAGGTATTCCGCCATCAGGAAGGCCGCTGCTCCCATCACCGGCGGAGCAACCTGGCCGCCGGTCGAGCCTACCGCTTCGATCGATGCCGCGATGTGCCCAGGAAAACCGGCCCGCTTCATCAGCGGAATCGTAATCGTTCCGACGCTGGCCACATTCGCGACGGCGCTGCCGGAAATCATGCCGAAGAAAGCCGAACCGACTACCGCGATTTTGGCCGCGCCGCCGCGGAAACGGCCCATCAGCGCCGCGGCGAGATCGGCAAAAAAATCGGAGCCGCCGCAGCGTGACAACACCTGGCCCATGATGATGAAAGGCACCACCACGACCACCGCGATTTGCAGGGTGATGCCGAGTAGCGCGTTGGTGTCGATGCCGAGATAAACGATGAGCCGGCTCAAAGCCACAGGGCGCGCGGCGAAGTTTGCCGGTAGCAGGTAACCGAACATCGCGTGTGCGCACAGCGCCAGCACGATGAGCACGAGGGCCAGGCCAGTGACGCGGCGGCTTGCCTCGAAGACCAGCAAAACCATCACTGAGGCAACGAGAATCCCGTACCAAGGTCGTGTCGCAAGTTCGACAATGAGCTGCGGATAGCGGACGGCGACATAAAAGCAACTGATCAGCGCGGCGGCGGCAAGCAGCAGGTCAATGATGCCGACCGCAGCCGTTCTTTTTTCAAGGACCTTGGCGGCGACCGCTTCCTCGCCGGTTTCGCCAAGACCAAGCGGAAACGTGAGGAACGTGATCGCCAGCGAGAGCCCGAGCACGGCCACCAGGATTTGTTCGGTAAACAGTCCGATCTGCAGCCGGCCGGGAATATCCAATATCCAGCCGATGACGAGCAGGACGACGGCTGCTTTCAGAACAACGAGAATCGGATTGAGAATTTTCGCGGGCATCGCTTTCTTTTATTGTTATCAGTAAGGCGTTATCACGTTAAGCAGTGCCTGCCGCCGTTCAATGAGCACTGCGTCGCGTGCGCGCGCCAGCGCGTCAGGAAGATCGGCCGGTCGCTCGACGCGCTCGGCGTACGCGCCCTGCGCCTTTGCAAGCTCTTCATACGGCGGCGCGGGATTGAGGTCGGCAAGCGTGCGGCCGTCGTTTTCGCCGGCAGCACTTTCCTTGAACATCGCAAGCGTGGCGCGGCGAACGGCACCGTATAGGCCGTTGTTGAAGATGATCGTGAGGATCGGCAGTTCGTACTTGGCGGAAACCCAATGGGCGACGGTCGGATTGGTAAACATGTAGGCCCCATCGCCGAGGGTCGCGACGATGAAGCGGTCGGGTGCCGCAAGCTTTGCGCCAAGCGCCGCTCCGAAGCCCCAGCCGAGACCGCCCGCCGGACTGAGACCGAAAAATGTGCCGGGAATTTCACGTGGGCAGTGATCGGGCCGCAGCGGATATTCGTTGAAAATGATGGCGTCGGTGCCGACAGTTTCGCCGATGACGCGCGAGAGATATTCCGGCGAAATGTGCGCAGCAGGTCCGGAATCTTTCGCCAGTTGCGCACGCCGCGTACGCATGCGTTCCGTCAACCGTCCGCGGCGGGAAGCGATGCGCGCATCCGCCATTTGCAGCCGCTGCTCGACCGCGGTCGCCAAGGCGGTGAGCGCGTTGGCGGGATCGGACTGGATCGCGAGATCGCTCGGAAAGCTGCGTATCGGATAGCGCGAGAAGAAAGGATCCTCCCCGATATGGGCCACGCGGCAGCCGCCAGTCGGATGTTGCAAACTCGGAATCCAGGGCACATCACATTCGAGCACGATGACCAGATCGGCATCCGTCAGCAATGCGCCCGGCTCGAAGCCGAAATGCATCGGATGACTTGTCGGCAGACAAAGCGTACGCGGGCCGTGCGCCACGACGGGAATCGCGCAGCGTTCGACGATTTGTTCGAGCGGCTTAATCGCGTTTGTAGGCAGCGCCGCGCTGATGATGAGTGGGCGCTCGGCCGTGGCGATCCATTCCGCCAGCGTTGCGATGGCGCGGGGGTCGGGATGAGGCGGCAATGCCTGCGGCCGTGGCTTGACCGGCGCGACCGGCTCCGGCAGCGGGGCCGACAGCGGCTCTCGCGGCAACACAAGATAAACGGGGCCGCGCGGCTGCGCGGTTGCGACCTCCACGGCGCGCGAAACAACATCCCCGATCTGGCCGGCATTTCGCAGCTCGTAATCCCACTTCACGAGCTCGCGCACCATGCCGGCCTGATCGAACATTTCCTGCGCCCAATGAATGGGTCGGCTGCGCGATCCGAAAAAGCCCTTTTCGGTAACGGGGGTTCGCCCCGCCGCGAGAATGAGCGGGACGCGCTCGCGCGAGAGATTGGCGAGATTGTTGAGCGTATTGCCGGTGCCGACATTGACGTGAACCATCACGGCTTGCGGGTGGCCCGTCATCAGGTAGGCACCGTGCGCCATCGCGACAGCGATGTTCTCGTGCGGAATCAGGACCGGACGCGGAACTTTCGCGTTCGTTTTCCTTGCGCGGCTGAAAGCTTCGACAATCGGCGGAAAGTCGGTACCGGGATTGCAGAAAAAATAATCGACGCCGTGATCGGCGAGTGCGCGCAAGAACGCTTCGGCGGCAATCGGCGGCCGTTCGCCTTGGGAAGAATGAGTAACGACCATCCGATTGCAACCTCGTCTACCGGCGCTTACTTCGCTTCCTTGATGCCCTTTTCCTTGTAATACGCTTTGGCGCCATCGTGATAGGGCACCTCGATGTCGGTATACATTCGGGCCGGATCCAGCGATTTGAACAACGGATGGCTTTCGCCAAGCTCCTTCTTGTGTGTGGCGATGATGTCGGTGATTTCCTTGATGCGCGCGGCCGGAACCTTTGTGCTGGCAAAGACCGTGTAATCGTACTGCATGATGTTGATCGGCTCCTTCACGCCCGCATAGCGCGGCGAGGGCTTGGCCTCCGCGATATAGGCCGTGCGGAATTGGCTCTTTAGACCTTTGAGTGCGGCCGGGGTGTTCGGCAGCGAAATGTAGCGGATGCCGTGCACGGCGGCATCGGCTTCGGACACTTTGGCGGAGCCGAGTGCGAACGTCGTGATGTCCGCGCGGCCATTCTCAAACGCCTCCACGCCGCGCACGAGGTTCGGTACCATCACGGGTTTCAAGTCCTTGATGCTCAAGCCTTCAGTCGCGAGCATCGCGTCCACCGTTTTCTTGATGATCTCCTGGCTGGTGAAGCCGTAAGCAACCGTATGGCCTTTCATGTCCTTGATCGACTTGATCGGGGAATCGGCGCGCACGAACAGGCCGACCTTGATCGGGAAGATCACCGCAATGGTGCGCAGGTTCGGATTCTTGCGGCCGTTGAACGTGCCGACGCCATGGTAGGCATCGTAGAGCTCAAGCGTATTGGCAAAGCCGATATCGATCTCGCCGTCATTGACGAGCGGAATCATGGTGCCGGTGCCGCTCGACGGCTGCACGCGCGCCTGCAGGTGACCGACCTCGGTCAGTGTTTTTGCAACGGCGGCACCCACTGCGTAGGTGAGCGTACCTTGCGGGCTGGTACCGAGACCTACAGGTTGGGCCATGCCCGCCGATGCGAAGCCGAGCGAGAAGGCCAGTGTTAGAGCCGCAAGAGTCTTTCGCATTTAAATCCTCCCGTTGTTATTCTTTTCGATACCGCATCTCGGGGCACCGACGGCCGATCCTTACCTGAGGCAAAGAGTTCATGACCATTCGGATGCTGCCTCGTTCAACGTTTGACGTCGCCTCGTTGGCGCTCTTTGTCCTTATAGTGGGTTTGTGCACCATCCGCATACGGTACCTCGATGCCGGTGCATGCCCGCTACGGGTACAATGATTGAACAGTGGAATGAAACGGCGCGTTTGCCTCCTCTCAGCGCATTATTGCTTTTGTGCTGCATTTTTACTCGACGGATGTGGGCCTTACAACCGACGGCGCGGCGCGGGCGCGCTATTCAGCCGCGATTAAAAGGCCCTGCCCGGGATTGATGGCGGCAAGACATCTGGCAAGGCTTTCTCCTTCCGGATCGAGCAGTGCCGCGGTGCGCGCGTTGGCGATCGCGTCGACCGCGCGCTGCGGCGCGATTTGCCCGTGACAGGCGGGCAGGATCACGCGTTCTTCGATCAGACGATAATTGGCGGCGCCGCGTTCATAGGTATCTCCATACCCCTTCATGAGGCGAGCGCACTCTGCAACTTCGACTGCGATATCGGGAGACAGGCTTGCGGTTTTCGCGACCAGTTCCAGCCAAGCCTCGATCCTCTTTTGCTCTTGCGCGTATCGATAACCGTACGGCCGCCATCGCTTGAGGCTCGCCAAAAGCTTGAATCGCAAAAAGCCGAAGATCGAGGTCGTGTTGATTTCCATTCCGAAATAGACGCGGCCCAGCCAGCCCTTGCGCGCCGAATAACGCAAAATCGGCCGTGCCAGGAATGGGGGCAGAATCTGGCACAATTCTTCGATGCCCGGTTTCAGGAAATCGTGGACGCTGAATGGCTCGCCCTTGGTGTGCAGCTCATCATGCGCAATACGTTGCATGCGGGCAGGTGCGATCTTGGCTTCGG
The DNA here is from genome assembly GCA_035760805.1 of Pseudolabrys sp. Lineage (GTDB taxonomy): Bacteria > Pseudomonadota > Alphaproteobacteria > Rhizobiales > Xanthobacteraceae > Pseudolabrys. The sequence continues at coordinate 55,037 of DASTSG010000001.1, read as the reverse complement.
CCACGCGGATCACGTCTTCGTAAGACATGCGAACGGCGAGGTGGCGCGCAACCTCTTTCAAGAGCGTACCATGCGCACAGAGAGCAGAGAGTGTCTTCAGCCGCGTCAGGTAAAGTTGCGCATACGGAATGCCCTGGTATGCGACCAACCGCCGGACGCCTTCAATCGCCACGGGATGAGCGGCCGCGGGAAGCGCGTTCGCGACTTCTTGCTCGAGCATTTCGGTTCGTGTTGGAGCGGGCGTTTTTATTTCCTGACGGGTCGCCGGACTGATTTTCGTTCGTGCAGCCTCATAGCCCGCGCGAAAGCCGAGCAAATTCTGATCGACGGATTTTCCATCGGATCGAATCGCGTCTTCGAACAGCTCGGATGAAATCGGCAGCCGCCCGCTGCCTGCCATCGCTCCGAGCATCACCGCGTTGATCATCGACCCGCTTTGCTTCGCCAGCGCATCCATGTCGATCAGCAGTGCGTCCTTCGAATGATCCTTGAGCGCGGCGATCAGCTTTTCACGGTCGAAACGTCCGTCGCCCATCGCGGTCTTTTCGTCGATGGCATAGAAGCGACTGAGCGAGGCGATTGAAAATGTGCGATCGGGTGTGACAAAGCCGTTTGAAACGAGGCGGCCGGCTTCCAGCAATTCGCTCGCAGCCGCAAGATCAATGTCGCCGACACCGGGAGTTAGTGCGAGCACAGGTCGTTTGCCCTCAAGTTTGTGCGCGGGCACCGGCAGAATTTCGATGTAGTACGTGGTCGCACCGGTGCGCTGGGCGACGCCAGGAATTGAGGTCGATTGCACCGGAAATCCTGCCTCGACAGCGGCCGATACGATCCAGTTCGTGAGCACGCCGCCGCCTTCGCCACCGAGTGCAGCGATGAGAATTTTTAGCGGTTTTTTTGGATTTTGAACTGATCCGGCATTTCCAGCCGTCATTCCGGGACGGTCCGAGGGGGCGGATCCGAAATCCGGATGCGACGTCGCTACATGGTTCTCGATTCCGGGTTCACTCACTTCGTTCGCGCTTTGTGATGACGCGGCGAAGTCCCCACCGAACCACCCGATCACCGTCTGGCGCAATCGGAACAGCGCGCGATCCCACCACGTCGGATTGCGCACGATCTCGGCACGATAAAACGACGGGCACAGCACAGCGGCGTGCGCAACCTCGCCGCACAGTCCGCATCCGACGCAGCTCTCGACGACGGTTGCGACCGGATCCGTACGGAGCGGATCGGGCGACGGCTTCACCGTCAGCGACGGGCAGCCGGACAACCGAATGCAGGAATGATCGCCGGTGCAAATTTCATCGTCGACGCCATAGCGGGTGCGGGTCACGCGCTCGCCGCGCTTGAGCTTTTCGGCGTTTTGCGCGCGCACGCGCCGTTGGCGTGCAAGTTGGCATTCGCCATCGGCGATGATGACCTTCAGCCCGTGCTCCGCGCTGCGCATCGCGTCTTTCAACGTCCTGACCATATTGGCCACGCCATAAGTGCGCACCTTGCGCAGCCACTTGACGCCCATCGCGCGCAGTGTCTGCTCGATGTCCATGCCGGGCGCGCCGCCTGCTTTGCCGGTGACGCTCGACGGAATGTATTGCTGGCCGGTCGCGGATGCGTAGCCGTTCTGCATCACGATCAGCACGCCGTCGCCTTTGTTGAACAAGTTGGACGCCACACCGGTGATGACTCCGTTGTGCCAGAAGCCGCCGTCGCCCATGACCGCGATCGGCCGCCTCTCCATGTTCGGCGTCACGGCGGCTGCGCTCGCGAGCGACATGCCGTAGCCGAGGATCGAATTGCCCATGCTGAACGGCGCGAATGTTGCGAAGGCATGGCAGCCAATATCCGCGCTGATATGCGTCGGGCCGAGTTCCCGCTGCATCAGCTTTATGGCGGAAAAAACAGGCCGCTCGGGGCAGCCGGTGCAGAATGTCGGTGGCCGCGCCGGCAATGAACTAAGTGCGGTTGCGGCCTTGGCTCTATGCGTCAGCAGTTCGTTCGCTTTGGCCGAAATCGTTTCCACGTTGACGCCGTTCGGCTTCGTCTCCGCGATAAAATCGGCGATGCCTTTAAGCAAAACGTCCGAGGCATATTCCCCCGCTTTTGGCAGCGGTCCTTTACCGAGCACGCGCGTTTGCATGTCGGCGCGGCGCAGTTCGACGTTAACCGCCTGCTCGATGTAATCGGGATAGCCTTCCTCGACGATAAGCACCGCACGCTTGCCGGCGCAGAATGCGATGATTTCCTCCGGCACCAGCGGATAGACCACGTTGAGCACCAGCACCGGCACGCGCGTCGCGCCGAATGCGTCGGCCAGATCCAGCCGCTCGAGCGCACGCAGCACGCTGTTCGTCAAACCGCCCATCGTAATGATGCCGATATCGTCGACACTGCCGGCGAGGATTTCGTTGAGCTTGTGCGCGCGAATGAACGCGCGTGCGGCGGGCAGACGCTCTTCGACCTTCAACTTCTCCTGCGTGAACGTTACCGGCGGATGCGCAAGCCGGCCGTACTCGAAGCGCGGCGGGCCGGGCAATTTATCAAGCGCTGAGACGACGCCCTTGCGATTGTTTTTCGCGAAGAACTCTCCCGTCATGTGGCAGGCGCGGATGCGCAATTCGAGCATCACCGGCGCATGGCTTGCCTCGGAGAGTTCAAAACCTTTCTCGACGATATGCGCGATGGTCGACAAGTCGGGTCGCGGATCTAGCAGCCACATCGAGGACTTCAGCGCATAGGCATACGAGCGCTCCTGGATGACGCTCGCGCCTTCACCGTAGTCTTCGCCGAGAATGATCATCGCGCCGCCGATGACGCCTGGCGAAGCAAGATTGGAGAGTGCGTCGGCGGCGACATTCGTGCCGACGATCGATTTCCAGGTGACGGCGCCGCGCAGCGGGTAATTGATCGAGGCGCCGAGCATGGCCGCTGCCGAGGCTTCATTCGAGCAGGTCTCGAGATGGACGCCCAGTTCGGCAAGAATGTCCTTGGCGTCGACCAGCACGTCGAGCAGATGGGAAACCGGTGCGCCCTGGTAGCCGCCGACGTAGGAAACGCCCGATTGAAGCAGTGCCTTGGTCACGGCGAGAATGCCTTCGCCGCGGAAGATGTCGCCATCCCCGAGCCTCAGTGCCTGTACCTCTTTCTTGAAAGAGCGTTCCATCCTGCCGCCGCGCGATCGTTTGATATCCAACGATTGGAGCGCCGATTGTATCGTTGCGTTCCGCCACAGGCGAGGGCTGCGATTGCGGAAAATAGTGCGGGCCGAGGGGTGCCGTGACCGCAACGCCGTATTCGGAATGGCTGGGATTTTCTGCTAGGCAGGGTAATGCGTTAACGGGCAACGAGCGGCTATGGCGGGCGCAAACACGAAAGCGCGGAGTGGCAGGGAACGCGTGAATTACGGTCCACTTGCCCAATGGATCGGCTTCAATCTGCGCATGGCGCAGGAATCGGCGTTTCAGGCATTTTCGAAGCTGTCGAAGGAAATCGGAGAGAGGCCGGGGCGCTTCGCCACGCTGACGCTCATCGGGTGCAATCCGGGCATCAGCCAGACCGTGCTGAGCCGTGCGAGCGGGCGCGACAAGTCAAGCCTGACGCCGGTTCTTGAGGATCTGGTGCGGCGCGGGCTGGTGGCGCGAAAGCGGACGGATCACGACCGGCGGACCTATCGTCTGGTGCTGACGGCGGATGGAGAACAGGCGCTTGCCCGTCTCAACAGGTGCGCCAAACGGCACGAGCGCAATCTCGATCGCATCATCGGCGCGCGCGACCGCAAGAAATTTCTGCAAATCTTGAAAAGGATCGCTGCGGAGATCGCCTGAGTTCGCAATCAGGCCCGAAACTTCGCGCGCACTTCGGCGGGGATTGCCTGCGATTTCAGTGCGCCGCTTTCGTCGCGCACGACCCATACGCGTTTCTCCTCGCCTTCGACGACGACTTCGCCGTTCAGGCTCAGGCGATGATTGACCTCGAAGCTCGAGGTGCCGAACGTGATGCTTGATTCGACTATGACATCGTCGCCGAAGCGCGTCGGCTTCATGAATCGCCCGCGCGTGTTGAGGACCGGGAAGCCCACGAATTTGTAGGCGGCGAGATATTGAAACTTGGTCATGCCGAGCGCGCGCTCGAATAGCGCCGCGGTGCAGGCATCGAAGATTTCGAAATAGCGCGGGTAGTAAATGATGCCGGCGGGGTCGCAGTCGCCCCATTCGATGCGCACGGTGCGGGTGTTGGTGAGCGTGGTCATTTTTCGCAATCACTGTCTCCATTTGTCCCCGCGACGGCAGGAACGGGATTGAGCGAATGCGCTGCGGTGCATGCAGTCATCGCGGCGCCAGGCGCAGCGCGCCATCGAGGCGGATCACCTCGCCGTTGAGATAGCTGTTGCGGATGCAGTGCATCACCAGGGCCGCGAACTCGCGTGGCTCGCCCAATCGCTTCGGGAACGGCACGGCTGCGCCCAGTGAGTCCTGCGCCTCCTGCGGCAGCGCGCGCAGCATCGGCGTGCCGAAAATGCCGGGCGCGATCGCCAGCACGCGAATGCCGAACTGTGCGAACTCGCGCGCTGCCGGCAGCGTGAGCGCGGCGACGCCGCCTTTCGATGACGAATAAGCGGCTTGCCCGATTTGTCCCTCGAAGGCGGCTACCGATGCGGTATTGACGATCACGCCGCGCTCGCCGTCGGCGAATGGTTGGAGCGGCTGCATGGCGGCGGCGGCAAGCCGCAGCATGTTGAACGTTCCGACGAGATTGATGCGGATCACGCGTTCGTAGTCGGCAAGCGGGTGCGGTCCGTCGCGGCCGACGATGCGTCTCGCCGGCCCGACGCCGGCACAATTGATGAGAATGCGTGCCGGCCCGTGATCGGCGGCAGCTTTTTTGATCGCATTTTCCGCGCTCGCTTCGTCCGCCACATCGCAGGTCACGGCAATGCCGTTGATGTCGATCGCGATTTCGGCCGCGGCTTTTTCGTTTACATCGAAGACTGCGACTTTCGCCCCAGCGGCGGCCAATGCGCGGGCCGTTGCGGCACCGAGTCCCGACGCGCCGCCGGTGACAATCGCTGCCTGCCCCTTGATCTCCATCGCGGCTCCTTTGCTACATTACGTGAATGCCCGCGCGCGCGAAGCTTGCGCGCGTTTCCGCCACTGAACCATTGAGATCGATACCGCGGCAAGCGTTTTCGATGACGACAACGTCAAAGCCTTCGCGCCGCGCATCTTCGGCGGAGTAGCGAACGCAAAAATCGAATGCCAGGCCGGCGATAAAAGTCCGTTTGAATCCGCGTTCGCGCAGGTAGCCGGAAAGCCCGGTCGCGGTCTTGTGGTCGTTCTCGTAGAAGGCGGAATAGGAGTCGATGTTCGGGCGAAAGCCTTTGCGCAGGACCAGCGCTGCGTGCGGAATATCCAGATCGCGATGAAATTCGGCGCCAGAAGTCGCCTGAATACAGTGGTCGGGCCAAAGAATCTGCGTGCCGTACGAGACATTAATGGTTTCGAACGGCTGTTTGCCCGGATGCGTGGAGGCAAACGAGCCATGCCCACGCGGGTGCCAATCCTGCGTCAGGACAACGTGGGAAAATCGTTGGGCGATCCGGTTGATGATGGGCACGACCTCGTGACCGTCGGGAACGGCGAGCGCCCCGCCGGGGCAAAAGTCGTTCTGCACGTCGACCACGAGCAGCACGTCGTCATCCCGAACGCTGAAATCGTCTACCATCAGTATTCCCTGCGGCGGTAATGCCCATTCAGATCGTCGGGCCAACCTATCTATATTTGACCGTGTCAATCGCCAGCCGTAAATACGGCAGCCTGAACCGGGAAGCAGTCGCAATGGCGCGTATTACGTCCCTTGCCGAAGCCGTCAAAGCCGCCGTGAAGGACGGTGACGTGGTGGCGATGGAGGGCTTCACTCATCTCATTCCGCATGCGGCCTGTCACGAAGTCATCCGCCAGGGCCGCAAGCATCTGACGCTGATCCGCATGACTCCGGATCTCGTTTACGACCAACTGATCGGCATGGGCTGCGCCGACAAGCTCATCTTTTCATGGGGCGGCAATCCGGGCGTGGGTTCGCTGCACCGCTTGCGCGACGCGATCGAACACGGCTGGCCGCACAAACTCGAAATCGTCGAACACTCGCACGCCGCGATGGCGAACGCCTATGAGGCGGGAGCGGCGGGGCTGCCGTGCGCGATTTTCCGCGGCTATATCGGCAGCGACCTGCCGAAAGTGAATCCGAATATCAAGCGCGTGAAATGTCCGTTCACCGGCGAGGAGCTTGCCGCGATCCCCGCGCATCGCCCCGATGTCGCGATCATCCACGCGCAGCGCGCCGACAAGGCCGGCAACGTGATGATTGAAGGGGTGCTCGGCGTGCAGAAGGAAGCGGTGCTCGCCTCGAAGCGTTCGGTCGTAACAGTGGAAGAGATTGTCGACGATTTCGGTCCGCGCAGCCTGAACGCCACCATCCTGCCGCACTGGACGGTCGGCCACATCGCGGAAGTACCGGGTGGCGCGTTCCCCTCCTATGCGCAGGGCTACTATCCGCGCAACAACACCTTCTACAAGGAATGGGATGCAATTTCCCGGGAACGGGACTCGTTTCTCGCCTGGATGAAGGCCAATGTACTGGAGAAGGGTCCGGAGGCATTCGCTCAGTACAGCCGCAAGGTGCCCGCGGCGGCGGAGTGATGGTCATGGCTGACTACAAACCCAACGAGATGATGACCATCGCCGCGGCCCGCGCGCTCAAGGATGACGACGTGTGCTTCGTCGGCATCGGCCAGCCGTCCGCCGCGGCGAACCTTGCGCGTTTGTCGCACGCGCCGAACGTCACGCTTATCTACGAATCCGGTACGCTCGGCACGAAACCCTCCGTACTGCCGTTGTCGATCGGCGACGGCGAACTGTGTGAAACGGCGCTGACGACCGTTTCGGTGCCGGAGATGTTCCGCTACTGGCTGCAGGGCGGCCGCATTACGGTCGGCTTTCTCGGCGGCGCGCAGATCGACAAGTTCGCCAATCTCAACACGACTGTGGTCGGCCCGTACGAGAAGCCCAAGGTGCGCCTGCCCGGAGGCGGCGGCGCGCCGGAGATTGCGATTTCGTGCGGCGAAATCTTCATCATTATGAAGCAGAGCCGGCGCAGCTTCGTGGACAAGATCGATTTCTTCACCTCGATCGGTCATGGCAGCGGCGGCGACAGCCGTCAGAAGCTTGGCGTGAAGACCAAAGGCCCGACACGCCTCATCACCGATCTCGCGATCTACGAACCCGACCCTGAAACGAAAGAGATGATCGTCACCTCGATCCATCCGGGCATCACGCGTGAGCAGATTCAGGAGAATGCCGGCTGGACCGTGCGATACGCGCGCGAGGTTGCCGAAACGAAAGCGCCGACAGTGCAGGAGCTTGAAATCTTGCGTGAGCTCTACGCGCGTACGGCGCGTGCGCATGGCGAGGCGGCGTGATGGCGGGCAACGGCATCCGCGACGTCTTCCTTTGCGATGCGGTTCGCACACCGATCGGCCGCTACGGCGGCGCGCTGGCCAAGGTACGCACCGACGATCTTGCGGCGATTCCGATCAAGGCGCTTATGGCGCGTAATCCCAAGGTCGATTGGGAGAAGGTTGACGACGTCTATTACGGCTGCGCCAACCAGGCCGGTGAGGACAATCGCAATGTCGCGCGCATGGCGCTGTTGCTCGCGGGGCTTCCCGCAAGCGTGCCGGGCGTGACGCTGAACCGGCTTTGCGCTTCGGGGCTTGAGGCCGTTGGCACCGCAGCGCGCGCGATCCGCTGCGGCGAGATGGAACTGGCGATTGCGGGGGGCGTCGAATCCATGACACGCGCCCCATTCGTGCAGGGTAAGGCGCAGGAAGCCTTCACGCGCCAGGCCGAAATCTACGACACGACCATCGGCTGGCGCTTCATCAATCCGTTGCTGAAGCAGCAATACGGTGTCGATTCCATGCCGGAGACCGGCGAAAATGTTGCGGAGGAGTTTCAGATTACGCGCGCCGATCAGGACGCATTCGCGTTGCGCTCGCAGCAGCGCGCGGCAAAGGCGATTGCTGCCGGCTTTTTTAAAGATGAAATCGTGCCGGTGGAGGTGCCGGCGGGCAAAGCCGGCGTCGTGACCGTCGATCGCGACGAGCATCCGCGCGAAACCTCGATGGAACAGCTTGCGAAGCTCCGTACGCCGTTCCGCAATCCCGGCACGGTGACAGCCGGCAATGCCTCCGGCGTCAACGACGGCGCCGCCGCCATGATCGTCGCCTCTGAACGAGCCGTGAAAGAGCATGGCCTCACGCCGCGCGCCCGAATTCTCGGCATGGCGTCTGCGGCAGTGCCGCCGCGCATCATGGGCATCGGGCCGGTGCCGTCGACGCGCAAGCTGATGGCGCGGCTTGAGAAGACGATCGGCGATTTCGACGTGATCGAATTGAACGAGGCTTTCGCTTCGCAATCGCTTGCCTGCCTGCGCCAGCTAGGGCTGCCGGATGATGCCGAACAGGTCAATCCGCACGGCGGGGCGATTGCGCTCGGACATCCGCTCGGCATGTCAGGCGCCCGGCTCGCTATGACGGCGGCGCACGCCTTGCAGGTCCGTGATGGCAAGCTCGGTCTTGCCACGATGTGCGTCGGTGTAGGACAAGGCGTCTCGCTCGCCTTAGAACGCGTTTAGGAAATCAGGGGAACGGCCATGTCGCTCGTTTTTCCGAAAGAAAGTCTCAGCGTCTTCCCGAAACATCTGACGCCGGGTTATCGCAGCACGATCAAGCGCTCGCCCTCGAAACCGCTGATCGTGATTCCGCACACATTGTCGGAACTGACAGGGCCGGTCTACGGCCACAATGCGATCGAGGAAAACGACAACGACCTCACCAAACAGCACAAGGGCGAGCCGCTCGGCGAGCGCATCATTGTGCACGGATACGTGCTCGATGAGGACAAGCGACCTGTTCCCGACACGCTGGTCGAGATTTGGCAGGCCAATGCCTGCGGTCGTTACGTCCACATCGTCGATCAGCATCCGGCGCCGCTCGATCCGAATTTCACCGGCGCCGGCCGCACGATGACCGACAAGAACGGCTACTACAAATTCATCACGGTGAAGCCCGGTGCCTATCCGTGGGGAAATCACCACAACGCGTGGCGGCCGAACCACATCCACTTCTCCGTGTTCGGCCATTCATTCCTGTCACGACTCGTGACGCAGATGTATTTCCCGGGCGACTACCTCTTTCCCTACGATCCGATTTTCAATTCGGTAACCGACGAGAAAGCGCGCAATCGCTTGATCGCGAGTTTCGATCTTGAGAACACCGTTCCCGAGTGGGCGCTTTGCTTCCGCTGGGACATCGTGCTGCGCGGCCGGGAAGCAACGCCGCTGGATGCAGATAAGCATTAGTCATGGGCCGCAGGCGTTCAGTCTCTGCTCGTCCTTGCGGAAGCGGGGATCCTGGACTGCAAACCGAGGTCGTTGCCATGGTAAGGCTGGATTCCCGCTTTCGTGGTAATGAGCGGATGTTGATGCGCGCGAGCCCGCATTACTCAGGTCTTCACAATGTCTGAAATCACGCCATCGCAAACCGTCGGACCCTTCTTCGCCTACGGCCTCACGCCGAAAGGGCGCTGCAAATGGGACCCGAACGGGCAATACGACTGGAAGGAAACAGTCGGAGACAATCTTGTCACGCCGGATACATCCGGCCAGCGTATTCATATCGAAGGCCGGGTGACGGACGGCGACGGCGCGCCGATCAGTGATGCGATGATCGAAATCTGGCAGGCGGACGCACAGGGCCGCTATGCCCATCCGCGCGACAACCGGGCGCTGCCGAATGCCGCGTTCAAAGGATTCGGCCGCTCGGCCACCGACAAAGATGGTGCTTTTGGCTTCGATACGATCAAGCCGGGCCCGGTGCCGGGGCCTGACGGCAAGATGCAGGCGCCGCACATCGTGGTGTGCATCTACTCGCGCGGCATGCTGCGGCAGGTCTACACGCGGCTTTATTTCGAAGATGAGGCGGCAAACGCCTCTGATCCCATCCTCGCCATGGTGCCGGCTGAGCGTCGCGGGACGCTGATTGCGGGCAAGGACAAGGATGCGAAGGCGGATGTGCCCTCCTACCGGTTCGATATCCGGGTGCAGGGCGAGAACGAGACCGTTTTCTTCGACATTTGAGCCGTTTCGGCTTGGCGGACAACCGGCCGTGCCTTGCCTCTCGTGTCGCGCGCACTGTCCATGCTTGCCCACAATTGTGACCCTTATTGTGGGCAAAATCCCATAAAAAAGAGCAGGGTTCACAGAGAACGCGGCACTTACGTGGTATTCCTCTTGGGAATGTCGGCCAAACCTCTTTAAATCACGCGATCTTACCTCCACATAAATGGCCCACCCACGCTGCCCATCTTTTTTGATGTGCTTTTGTGGTTGACGAAACTGAGGCTACTTGGTTCTTTCATCGCAACGGCCATGAGAGCCGGTGAGGAAGCGTCGCCATGAACGAGCAAATCCTTCAGGAGATCAGCGATTTTTGCCGCCAGCGCGGCCTTGCAGAATCCACCTTCGGCCGGCGGGCGGTGAACGACGGAAAGCTGGCGAGCCGTTTGCGCAACGGCGGACGTATTACGACAGAAACACTCGACCGCATCCGGTCCTTCATGGCGCGCTCGACCGATACCGCGCCGGCGCGCCGCCGAATTTTGTTTGAAGGCACTCCCACACCACAAGGATTACCAATTGTGACGCCGTCAGCGTTTCCGTCCGCTATGCAGCAGACGGGTGAAGACCCGCAGCGCAATTTCCGCTTCTTCGACAACCGCCAGAAGTATTTGCTGTTCGTCAATACGTGCAGCGAGAAATGGGAAGTCGCCAATCGGGTAGGCCTCGAGCTCGCGAACATCCATCCGCGTCCGCCGGCTGTGCGGCTGTTCGACGCCGGCGTCGGCGACGGCACGGTGCTCGCGCGCGTGATGCGCACGATGCACGATCGCTTCCCGACCATGCCGTTCTATATCGTCGGCAAGGAGATCAGCCTCGAAGATATTCGCCTCACCTTACAGAAGCTGGCCGACCGCTTCGTCGAGCATCCGGCTTCCGTCGTGGTGCTGACCAATCTTGCTTATGCTGAAGCGCCGTGGCTGGCGGTGAAATCCTTAAGCGCGGCAACCAGCCTCGTCTGGAAGGAAGTCGCGATGGAGGGCTCCTCCGCGCACAGCTTCGAGAAACAGATCACCGATCTCGAGCCCTTCCTGGCCGAGAACTGGAAAGCGCGCGTGTCGGCAAAGAGCGGCAATCCGATTTATGAACGGCCGGTTATTCTGGTTCTTTACCGTGCCGATCACCGCTTCCTGCTCGATCAGATCGTGCCGAAGCCCGGTGGCACCACCGCGGATTATGATCTGGTCATCGCATCGCAGCCTTATCGCGCGCGCGCCTCTATCGAGTTCAAGGCCAAGCGTGTGCTGGCGCCGCTGGCTCGCGCGCTCGGGCCCGGCGGACGCCTGATCGCGATCCATTCCTACGGGCACGATCCAGGCATGGACATCATTCATCGGGTCTGGCCGAACGACAATCCGTTCCAGCACAGCCGCCACGATCTGCTCAAGGCGGTGAAGCAGGAGCTCGGGCCTGCCGGACGCGATCTTAACTTCAATGCCTATTCCGACCAGCGCTCGTTGTTCCGCTACGAGATGCATACCCTGCCGACGGAAATCTCGTCGTCGATCGGCACCTCCACGCTGCTCGCTGCATGGAATGCCGCGATTTATGTCGCGCAAGTCGAGGACGACCGGCTATCCGATGTAAACGCCGACCGCCGGTACATCGACGCCACGCGTGAGGTACTGCAAGAGCATGGCGGCCTCTGGTTTTACGATGAGTCGTTTGTGATCTCGCGGCGGCGCGAGTAGCGGGAAATCATGCCGGCTACTTTCCCGCCGCGGCAGACGACCAACTTCGCGCGGGCGTTTTCGCTCGAAGCGACGAGACCGACAGCTGCTGAGGTTGAGGAAGTCGCCGGTGTTGTTCCGCCCGCCACGCCGCTTTACCTCACGTCCGTTGCGACCCAGGCCACTTCTGAACTCGTTGCGCTTGCCGCCGCCGTGCGCCGGGCCGGCCTCGAACCGGTCGCGCATCTCGCGGCACGCCGCCTTGCGGGCGCGCAACAACTGCAGGAGCTTTTGCGCGGCCTGCGGGGCGAGGCAGACGTGCGCCGCCTACTTGTCATCGCCGGCGACATCGATTCCAGCGGCCCTTACCCCGACGCGCTCTCGATCGTTCAACGCGGAAAACTGCGCGAGGCAGGTATCGAGGAGATCGGAATAAGCGGTTATCCGGAGGCTCACCCGCGCATTCCGGCAGACCGGATCGAAACCGCGCTCGATCAGAAAATAGCCGCCGCAACGGCGGCAGGCCTTCGCGTTCACATCGTTAGCCAGTTCTCGTTCGATGCCGGCGCGATCGTCGCCTGGCTGAGGCGCATGAGGAAAGGCGGAATTGACGTGCCCATCAAGGTCGGCATGGCCGGCCCGACCAGCGTTCCGGCGTTGCTGCGTTATGCAAAGCGCTGCGGCGTCGGCGCCTCGTTGAAGGGACTGATGTCGGGCACTGCCGCAGGCCTTCTCGGGCACGTCGGGCCGGACCGGATCCTGGAGACGCTCGCCGAAACCGAAGGGCTTGGCGACATTGCGCCTCATTATTTTTCTTTCGGCGGCGCGCTTGCGACGGCCCGCTATGCGCGCGATGCCGCGGGACTTGCATCCCGCGATCGTGCTACGGCTTAATCAAACAAAGGTCCGTGCCTCCCCGGCAACGGGCCCACGTGTCGGAGGACCATCATGCAAAGAGCAAAACCGCCGTTTCGCGCCGATCATGTCGGCAGTCTCCTGCGCACCGCGCCGATCAAGGATGCGCGCGCCAAACATGAAAAGGGTGAGATCACCGACGCGCAGCTGAAGCAGGTCGAAGACGCGGAAATCGAGAAGATCATCAAAAAACAGGAAGAGGTCGGGCTAAAGCTCGCGACCGACGGCGAATTCCGCCGCTCGTGGTGGCACTTCGATTTCTACGGAATGCTCGATAACGTCGAGATTTATGAGCTCGACCATGGCATCCAGTTTCAGGGCGTGCAGACGAAGCCGCGTTCGATCCGCGTCAACGGCAAGATCGGCTTCTCCAACCACCCGATGATCGAGCATTTCAAGTTCCTGAAGGCGCACACCAAGGTCACGCCGAAAATGTGCATTCCGGCGCCTTCGACGTTTCATTTCCGGCTTGAGCCAAACGCCGTAAACAAAAATGCCTACGCGAATCGCGACGCCATTTTCGACGATCTCGCGGTTGCCTATCAGAAAGCGATCAAGGCCTTTTACGACGCGGGCTGCCGCTATCTGCAATTCGACGACACGGCCTGGGCTTATCTTTGCTCGCAAACGGAATTGCAGAAGGCGCGCGACCGCGGCCTGGATGTCGATCATCTGCAGGAGACGTACACCAGGACGATCAACAAGGCATTGGAAGCAAAACCGGCCGATATGACGATCACCACGCACGTCTGCCGCGGCAACTTCCGCTCGACCTTCATCTCGTCGGGAGGATACGAGCCGGTTGCGGAAAGCCTTCTGGCGAAGTGCAACTATGACGGCTACTTCCTCGAATACGACACCGATCGCGCCGGCGGCTTCGAGCCGCTGCGGTTCCTTCCCAAGGGCAACAAGATCGTCGTGCTCGGTCTCGTCACATCGAAATCAGGCCGGCTTGAGCCGCGCGACGACATCAAGCGGCGCATTGATGAGGCGACGAAATACGTCGCGCTCGATCAGCTCTGTCTTTCACCGCAGTGCGGCTTTGCCTCAACGGAGGAAGGCAATGTGCTCGCCGAGGAAGAACAGTGGGCCAAGCTGCGCATGATCGTTGAATTGGCCGACGAGGTGTGGGGGAAGTAACGTCCGCAATTTTTCATCACCGGGCTCCGGCCCGGTGATCGCGCTTGGGGACCCATCCCGTCCGCAAGCGAGATGGTCGCGACAAAGCCGGCCCTCACAGCAGAAAACATGTCATGACACTTCGCAGCACGCCTCCTTTTCGTGCCGATCACGTCGGCAGCCTCTTGCGTCCCGCCGCACTGAAGCAGGCCCGCGCGCAGCGCGCCAGGGGCGAGCTATCGGCCGACGCATTGCGCGAGATCGAAGACCGCGAGATCGAGCGCATCATCAAAAAGCAGGAAGAGGTCGGCCTGCAGTCGGTTACCGACGGTGAATTTCGCCGCTCGTGGTGGCATCTCGACTTTTTGTGGGGACTCGACGGCGTCGACAAACACGTGATGGACACGGGCGTTGCGTTTGCCGGCGTCAATACGCGCAACGAAGGGGTGAAGGTCACCGGCAAGATCGGATTCTCCGGTCATCCGATGCTCGATCACTTCAGGTTCGTGGCCAGCCACACGACGCGCACCCCCAAGATGACGATTCCCGCGCCGTCCGCCATCTACGGCCGGCCGGCGAAGCCGCCGATCGATGCCAAGTCGTATCCGCGCCTCGATGCGATGTTCGAGGATTTGGGCAAGGCCTATCGCAAAGCCGTGCGCGCGTTCGCCGATGCTGGTTGCCGCTATCTGCAACTCGATGAGGTATTCATCGCCATGCTGTGCGACCCGAAATATCGCCAGCAGATGAAGGACCGGGGTGACGATCCGGAAAAGCTCGGGCCGCTTTATGGCGATCTCATCAACACCGCGATGTCGGATATTCCCGCGGGCATGACGATCACGATGCACCTGTGCCGCGGCAACTACCGCTCAACGTTCATGGGGAGCGGCGGCTACGAAGCCGAGCAGGAGATTTTGTTCGATCGGATCAAGGTGCACGGCTATTTCCTGGAATATGACACAGAGCGCGCCGGCGGTTTCGAGCCGCTGAAGCTCGTGCCGAAGGATCGGTACGTGGTGCTCGGCCTCGTCACCACCAAGAGCGGCAGGCTCGAAAGCAAAGACGCAATCAAGCGCCGCATCGAGGAAGCCACGAAATACATCTCACTCGATCAGCTTTGCCTGTCACCGCAGTGCGGCTTCGCATCCACCGAGGAAGGCAACGCCCTGGCGGAAGAAGAGCAGTGGATGAAATTGAGGATGATCGTCGAGATTGCCGAGGAAGTTTGGGGGTAATCGCTGAGCAAAAGCTGTCATCGCCCGTGCAAGTGGCGATCCAGCCCTCTCGGCTTCCAATGTTTGCTGTAAACCGGGGGTTACTGTCCGCCCCCCGCGGGGCATGACAGCTGGAGTGAGTAATGCCAGGGATCGTCAAAGGAAAAGTCGCCATCGTCACCGGCGCCGGGCGGGGGATTGGGCGCGGCATCGCTCTGCTAATGGCGGCCGAAGGTGCAAGCGTCGTCGTGAACGATATCGGGGCGAGCCTCGATGGATCGGGTTCGGACAGCGGTCCGGCGCAGCAAGTCGTCGACGAGATCAGGAAGCACGGCGGCAAGGCGATCGCCTCGACGCTTTCCATTGCCGAGCCGCAGAACGCCGATAAGATCGTTGAAGCCGCGATCGACGCTTTCGGACGCATCGATATCCTCGTCAATAACGCCGGCATCTTGCGCGACCGCATCTTCCACAAAATGAGCTGGTCGGATTGGTCGGACGTGATCGCGGTGCACTTGAACGGCTCGTTTAACATGAGCCGGGCTGTCGCCGGCCATTTCCGCGCGCAGAATTCCGGCGCGTTTGTGCACATGACGTCGACGTCGGGCCTGATCGGCAATTACGGGCAGGCCAACTACATGGCGGCTAAGCTCGGCATCGTCGGCCTGTCGCGCGGCATCGCCCTCGACATGGCTCGCTTCAACGTGCGCTCGAACTGCATCGCGCCGTTCGCCTGGAGTCGCATGATCGGCTCAATTCCGGCCGAGACTGAAGCCGAGAAAACGCGTGTCGAACGCATGCAGCAGATGACACCGGAAAAAATCGCGCCGCTTGTGGTCTACCTCGCTTCCGATCGCGCTCAGGGAATCTCCGGCCAGATCTTTTCCGTGCGCAAGAACGAGCTGTTCCTGTTCAATCAGACGCGCCCGATCAAGACCATGTATGATCCCGACGGATGGACGCCGGAGAAGATCGATCGGAAGCTTAAAGGCGCGTTTGGCGATGCACTGACGCCGCTTGATCGCTCCGGTGATGTGTTCGACTGGGATCCGCGCTGACGTTGCAAAATATCGCCGCGGTGACGCAATCGTGACCGGGCACTTTCAGTTGCGCTCGTCCGGCAGCACCGGCAACGGATGGAATTCGATACCTTCTTCGGCCAGCGACTTCGCTTCTTCGGGTGAAGCTACGCCATAGATCGAACGATGTTCGATCTCGCCGTAGTGCATCTTGCGCGCCTCTTCGGGAAAACGTGCGCCGACATAGTCGGCGTTCTTTATCAGATGATCGCGCAACTCCCGCAGCTTTTTGCGGAACTCACGTTCCTGCGGCGACATGATTGCGACCGGCGTCTTGTCCTCGCCGGGCGTGCCACTCTCTGCGGCGGGTTCGGTTGCAGTGGTCTCTTTGCGCGTGCCGGAGAGCCGGGGCGCCATGATCGCTTTTTCGATCTTGCTGGAATCGCAGATGGGGCAGCGGAGGAGCCGGCGTTTCACCTGCTTGTCGAAAGCGGCCGAATCCTGAAACCAACTTTCGAAAGCGTGGTCATTGTCACATCGCAAGGTGTAGCGGATCATGCGGACCCCCGCACGAAGTGCAAATGCGTCGGCTCCGCCAGGGGCTCGACGATCTCGAAGCGGTGACCGTGTTGCAGTGACGGAATGCGCTGACGCGCGGCCGCCACTTGCGCCGGATCGATCTCGGACATGATAACGCCCGGTTCGCCCTCGGCTTCCGCGAGGATCCGTCCCCACGGATCGACGATCAGCGAATGGCCGTAGGTCTCGCGTCCGCTCTCGTGCTTGCCGCCTTGCGCGGCGGCGAACACAAAGCAACCGTTCTCAATGGCACGAGCGCGCATCAGTGGGTGCCAATGCGCTTCGCCGGTCTGTTTGGTAAAGGCCGAGGGGATTGCCAGAAAACTGGCGCCGGCTTCCGCCAATGCGCGGTAAAGCGCCGGGAAACGCAAATCATAACAGATGCTGAGGCCGATCCGCCCCCACGGCAGATCGCTCAAGACGGCCAGTTCGCCCGGACGATAGGTGCGCGATTCGCGATAACTCTCGCCGTCGGCGAGATCGACATCGAACATGTGGATCTTGTCGTAACGTGCAACGATCTCTCCGTGCGGATCGATCAGAAACGCGCGGTTGGCGGCGCGGTCAGGCGATACCTTGATCGCCAGAGAGCCGACGTGAATGAAGATTGCAAGCTTGCGCGCCAGATCGCGGAACGTCGCGAGGGATGTATCCGCACTCTCTTCGGCGATAGTCGCCAGCAGCCTGTCGCGCTTCGATTCCAGAATGTTGGTCATTTCAGGCGTCTGTACATAGTCCGCGCCGGCAGATTTGGCTTCGCCGATCAGGCGCGCCGCGGCATCGACATTGGCCGCCGGCGTGAATCCGGAACGCATCTGAATCATCGCCGCCTTGAAAGTCGCGGCCGTCGTGCTGCTCATGGTTTCGCTTCCTCGCGGGCAAGCAGCGCGTCGAGCTTTCCGGCGCGCTCGAGCGCGTGGAGTTCGTCGCTGCCGCCGACGTGGGTCGAGCCGATAAAAATCTGCGGCACCGTCATGCGCCCGTGCGCACGTTCCATCATTTCCTGCCTGCGCTCCCGGTTGCGTCCGACATCGATCTCGGTAAATGCCGCGCCCTTTCGGTTGAGCAAAGCCTTGGCAGCGACGCAATAGGGGCAATATTGGGTGGTGTAGATTTCAATAAAAGGCATGTTTTCCGCGCCGTCTCTCGGGCTTGTTATATGGTTTGCGCCCCGCCGCTAACAACCCGTGCGAAGACCAGGACGTCCACATGCGCAACGCCGGCCCGCAGCAGGGCGCGGGCGCAGGTATCGACGGTTGCGCCGGATGTCAGCACATCGTCCACCAGCACGAGCCTGCGGCCTGCGACCTCCGCCTTGGCCTCGCCAGCCACGCGAAATGCTCCCTGCACGTTGTCGGCGCGGGCGGCCTTAGAAAGGCCGACCTGGTGTTGCGTTGCCCGCACGCGTTTCAGGGCGGAATGGAGCACCGGGATGCCGCAAAGCGCGGAAATCGCGTTGGAGAGCGCGGCTGACTGGTTGAAACGGCGCGTCCATTGCCGCCGCCAATGCAGGGGTACCGGTACCAGTGCGTCGGCCCCTTCGATCAGTTCGCGCCCCGCCCGTGCCATCCAGCGTCCCATGAGCGGCGCGAGATCGAGCCGGTCGTGGTATTTGAAGCGATGCACGAGCGCGCGCGCGACATCATCGTAGCGCACCGCGGCGCGTGCGCGGTCGTAGGCCGGCGGATTGGCGATCGCCTCCATGGATAGCAGGCCCGGTCCCGGGTCGTAGACAAAAGGGATACCGAGCCGCGCGCAATACGGCGGCTCAATCAGAGATAGCTTCGACCAGCACACCGCACACAGTCCCGCACCGTCACCGAGCGGTTCACGGCACGACGGGCAGAGCGGCGGCAACGCGACATCGAGAGCCAATCGCAGCGCGTTACGCACCCTGTCGGCGGCCTTGCCGAAGCCGGTAAAACCGCTTTCTTTGCCAGCCGTTGCCAAGTCGTCCATACTTTGAAGAATAGCAAATGGCGGCAAATACAACCATCTTCGATCGAAAGCTGCTACGCGCGCGCAGGCAGCGGGCGCGAAAGCAAGGTGCTGCCACGTTCCTGCTCGATCGCGTCGCGGGCGATCTGGCCGAACGTCTGTCCGCCGTCGTGCGTACATTTGAGCGTGCGGCCGATATCGGAACGCCAACGGATGCCGTGCGGCATGCCGTTATCGCCGTCGGAAACGTCACCAGAATTGTTGCGGTCGGTTCCGAGGGTGTCGATTCGCTTACCGAGTTTCCGCAAGTGATCGCCGACGAGGAGGCCTTGCCCTTCGCCGACGGTTCGCTCGATCTAGTCGTTTCGGCTCTGGCGCTGCAATTCGTCAACGATCTGCCCGGCACGTTCATCCAAATCCGGCGCGCGCTGAGGCCGGACGGATTGTTTCTTGCAGCCCTTGTTGGTGGCGACACGCTTTCGGAGCTGCGACAGGCCTTTGCTACGGCGGAGAGCGAAAGCGAGGGAGGGATTTCGCCGCGCGTGGCGCCGTTTGCCGACACGCGTGAGGTTGGTGCGCTCTTGCAGCGGGCTGGCTTCGCATTGCCTGTAACGGACAGCGAGCGAATCACCGTGCGCTACGCAGATGCGTTTGCGCTCATGGCCGATCTGCGCCGCATGGGTGCAACAAATGCACTAACGGAGCGGCGGCGCGTTCCGCTCAGGCGTAGAACGCTGATGCGGATGGCGGAGATATATGCCGAAAATTTCTCCGATCCCGACGGACGCGTTCGCGCAACCTTTGAAATCGTTTGGCTCTCCGGCTGGGCGCCGCACGAAAGCCAGCAGAAGCCGCTACCTCCCGGCTCCGCCGCACGGCGGCTCGCCGATGCCTTGGGAACGCACGAAATATCCACCGGCGAGAAGCCTGGCGGCGACTGAAATTCCGTACAGATCTGCTCGAAAGGCTAGCCCTTCGGACGGCGGAGCGGGACCCTTGTTGTTTCGTCGAATGAGCGGGTGAATTTATCGAGCAGCCTTAAAAAGATTTTTGCTTCTCGCCGCGTAAACACGGATTCGAGGCGCACGCGCACGCGATCCACCAGCGGCTCGGCGCGCCGCTTCAAGTCTTCGCCGGCTTTGGTCAGACGCAAAACGTGACGGCGGCGGTCGCTCTTGTTGGGTAAGCGGGTAATCAGCGCACGTTTTTCCAGCAGACTGACGACGAGGCCGGTTGTCGATCGATCGAATCCCAGCAATCGCGCAATACTGATCTGATCGAGTTCTCCGGCGCGCGACAGGATCCACAGTACGCCGAATTGCGTGGCAGTGATGTCGAGACGGGCACATTCTTCGATGAACACCGCCTGCGAGATTTGATGCGCGCGCCTGATCAGAAAGCCCGGCCGGTCGCCCAAACCCTGCAGCGGGTCAATTTCTCTGGTTCGCGGTTTCTTTCTCATAATCAGTCGCTTGGCGGTAAGATTGACAGACGTCTGTCGAATCCAATAGGCTAATCGACAGACGTCTGATTATATTGACCGAGGGGTGAGCCGGCAATGTTGGTGATCGACAATCCAACAGTTGAGCAAGTCTTGACCGTTCCCGAAGTGATCGACGCGCTCGACCATTGTCATCGCGCTCTGGCGACCGGCGACGCAATCAACGCGCCGAATTACCGGGTATTCACGCCGCGCGACGGCAAGGATTACGGTCCCCTGTTTCCCGAAGGCGGTCACCCGACACATCATGCGTTCACGTCGCTGACGGGTGCCATTGCAAGCCTCGACGTCACGTCCGATCGGGTCGATTCCGACATCATCACTTATGTGAAGCGCGGCAACCGGATGCGGCAAATTCGCGTGCCGGGGACACAGGACCGCAAGTTCTGCGGCCTGATTTATCTCTACAGCTCCAAGACCGGCGAACTGCTGGCGATGATCCATGACGGCTATCTGCAGAAATTCCGGGTTGCCGGCACCGCTGCACTCGCAACCAAGTATCTCTCGCGCAAAGACTCAAAAATCATGGGGCTGATCGGCACCGGATGGCAGGCGCAGGCTCAGGTCCTTTGCCAGCCGGCGGTGCGAAAGCTCGACAAGATCAAGGTCTATAGCCCGACGCCCGGCAACAGTGCGGCCTTCGCCAAACGCTGGGAGGCTGAAGCCGGGGTCGCAATCGAGCCGGTCGAGTCCGCACGCGATGCCGTCAAGGGTTCCGATTTCATCATCACTGCGACCAATGCTCCGCAGGCCGTTGTCATGGCCGACTGGCTCGAACCCGGCCAGTTCATCACCGGCGTCAAAGACCAGGAGTTGGAGATGGCCGGCTGGGAGCGTTGCGACGTCGTCGTCGTCAACCGGCACGGCGCATTCTGGCAACGCTATGCGATCGGCGGGTTGGATGTCATTCCTGAGCACGGACAGGACCGCATAGGCCGGCCGTCGGACAAGATCGACTGGAGCAAAGTCCCGCTGCTCGGCGAGGTCATGATCGGCAAACATCCGGGTCGCACGTCGGATGACCAGATCATCGGCATGATCCTCGGAGGAGATGGGGTCCAGTTCACCGCCGTTGCCGCGCGCATCTACAAGCTGTGCAAAGAGCGCGGATTGGGTGTCGATCTGCCGCGCGATCTCTTTCTACAGGATGAGAAATACATCCCCTGATTCAAGCGAACACTACCACCTGGAAACGATCAACGGAGGAGGACATGAACATGAAACGACTATGCTGGACCGTTTTGCTGTTCATCGTCTTGCCGATTGCAGGCGCTTTCGCAGCCGACTATCCGACCCGGAATGTGACAATTCTGGCCGGATATCCGGCAGGCACCCCGGTCGACACCATTGCGCGCGTTATTGCCAGAAAGCTGACCGATCGCATCGGTCAATCGTTTATCGTTGAGAACAAGCCCGGAGCCGGAAGCAGCATCGCTGCTGCCGATGTCGTGAAAGCAAAACCCGACGGCTACACGCTGTATCTCAGTTCGATTGCAAATACGACTTATCCGAGTTTCAAGAAGCTGAGCTTCGATTTTGCGACGGACCTCACTCCCATTACGCAGGTCTGCGAAGTGCCGGTGTTGCTGGTCGTGCATCCTACCGGCCCGACAAGTGTCGCGAACCTGATTGCCGAAGCAAAGAAAACGCCGGGTGAGCTTACATTCGGTTCATCCGGGACCGGGACCGCGACGCATCTGTTTGCCGAGCTGTTCAGTCATGAAACCTCGATCAAGCTGAGGCACATTCCGTACAAAGGGAGCTCGCAAGCCGTCGTCGATCTGCTGGGAGGACGTATTCAGATGATGTTTTCCCCGGCGGGAACCGTCCTGCCGCATATCAAGAGCGGAAAGCTGCGGGCTCTTGCCGTCTCGGGGCACAAGCGGCTTGACGCGCTTCCGAATATTCCGACGTTCGCGGAAACCGGCGTGAAGAATCTGGATTTTTCGCTTTGGTTTGGCCTCAACACGACCGCGGGGACGCCGAAGCCGGTTATCGACTACTTGAACAAGCAGGTCGCAGAGGTGCTCAAGCTTCCGGACGTCAAGGAAAAGCTTGTCCCGCACATGATATTTCCGGTGTCCACGACGAGCGAAGAGTTCGGCGCGTTCATCAAGCAGGACATCGCGCGCTGGCATCGCGTCGTCAAAGACGCGGGGATCGGCCTGAACTAAGCGCAGCGATCACGCGTGGCCGTTTGTCGATCGGCTAATCGAACCCGGGCTTCAAATTGGTAAAGATCTGATTGAGGCCCGTCCCGATCTGGAAGACGACTGCGACGATCACGAAAGCGACGCCTGAGGCGATGATCGCGTATTCGATGGCAGTGGCGCCGGTTTGATCGCGCAAAAATTTGCGCAGGCACGCGGCCGGAGCGAAATCCGTCATGGGCTGTTCCTGTTCAACCATTTCAACGCGACCTAGAGCAAAGCCATCAAGTGAGACACCAGCGGAACGTCCGCCGGCGGCATGTCATACTCTTGGAGCCGGTTCGGCCTCACCCACGCGAGCTGTTGCGCTTCCCTTGCGGTGACGATCCCTTGCCAGCGCCGACAAACATAAAGCGGCATGAGCAGGTGAAAGTCCGGATAGCTGTGGCTTGCGAATGTGAGCGGCGCGAGACAGTCCTCACTGACGCTTATTCCTAGTTCCTCCTTCAATTCTCTGATCAGAGTCTGTTCAGGCCGTTCGCCATCCTCGACCTTGCCGCCGGGAAACTCCCATAGTCCGGCCATCGGCTTTCCGACGGGACGCTGCGCGATCAGAATGCGTCTGTCGGCATCAATGAGCGCGCATGCGGCCACAAGTACGACTTTGACGCTCACATCAAGTATCCTGACCATAGGGTGGGATGGTTAAGAGGCTGCTCAAGGCAATTGAGCAAGCGCAGCCACTTGGGCCGACGGTTAACCATGCGTTAGGAGCGGTAATCACCGTTGATGGCAATGTATTCCTTTGTGAGGTCGCAGGTCAGCACGCGGTCACGCCCCCTGCCAAGCCCCAAAGCCACTTTGACGCTGATTTCGGGTTTCTTCATCAGGGCGGTCACGGCGGCCTCGTCATAGTCCGGATCGCGCGCGCCCCGGTGAGCGACCCGGATGCCGCCGAACCAGATCGAGAGCTTGTCGCGGTCGGCCGGCTCGCCTGCCTTGCCAACCGCCATCACGACGCGGCCCCAGTTGGCGTCCTCGCCGCCGATCGCCGTCTTTACCAGCGGCGAGTTCGCAATCGAGAGAGCAATACGGCGGGCGGACGTTTTCGACACCGCGCCTTCGACCGTAACTTCGATGAGCTTGCGGGCGCCTTCGCCGTCGCGTGCCACCTGCTCAGACAAGTTGGCGAGCACGGCATTCAGCGCCTTGCGAAAATCCTTCAACCGCGGATCACTTGCGCGCGCAATACGGGGGCAGTCTCTTGCCTTGCCGGTGGCGAACAGCATCAGCGTGTCCGATGTGGAGGTATCGCCATCGACCGTCACCGCATTGAAAGTGTCGGCGACACCTTCTTTCAGCAGGGACTGCAGTACGGGCGCGGCAATGGCTGCATCCGTGAAAACAAACGAGAGCATGGTCGCCATGTCGGGTGCGATCATTCCGGCGCCTTTGGCAATACCGCTGAGCGTAACGGTCGCCCTGCCGATGCGCGCGCGAGCGGTCGCCACCTTCGGAAAGGTGTCCGTGGTCATAATTGCCTTCGCTGCATCGAGAAAATCGCCTGGGCGCGCCCTTTGTGCGAGGCCCGTCATAACGGGCTCGAACTTCTCGGCGTCGAGGGGCTCGCCGATGACGCCGGTCGAAGCCAGGAAAACTTCCGATGTCTTGCATCCAGCGGCTTTCGCTGCAAACTCCGCGGTGAGTTTGGTGGCTGCGCGTCCAGTCTTGCCTGTGAAGGCGTTGGCATTCCCGGAGTTGACGACCAGCGCGCGCGCAACGCCGCCTTTCAAATGCGCACGACACCACTCGACGGGCGCCGAGGGGCATTTGGAGCGCGTAAACACACCGGCAGCCGTTGTGCCTTTATCGAACAGTGCCAGCAGCACGTCGGTGCGCCCGGCATAGCGAATGCCGGCTTCTGCGGTGGCCAGCCGCACGCCTTCAATCGCGGGCATGTCGGGCACGTGCTTGGGCGCGAGGGGGGAGATGGTGGACATCGTCTGCCTATCACTCCGGGTCGCGAGCCTTCAGCGCGTTTTACGCGCGTCTTCGACGTGCTATGGCTCGCGCGAGTCGGAACCCATATCCACCAATCTTTCGATCGAATCGCAAGGCCGGTGTTATGGATTCCGGCTCTCACGCTTCCCGCGTTTTGCCGGAATGACGGCAGCTACTTCTTCTCAGGCGCCGCGGGCGCGGCCGGCTTGTCAAGGCGCTCGATCTTAGCGTCGGCGCGCAGCTTGGTCACGAGCTCGGCTTGCGCCTTGCGCGAGACATAATTCTCGATCTGCGGCTTGACCTCGTCGAATGTCGGCTTCGGCTTGGTGCGCTTATCTTCCACCTTAATGACATGCCAGCCGAATTGCGTTTTGACCGGACCGGAGATCTGGCCCTTGTCCAGCTTGAAGGCGGCTTCGGCAAATTCGGGCACCATCTGGTCCTTTGTGAAGTAGCCGAGATCGCCGCCGTTTGCCTTGCCGGACGGATCTTCCGTCGTTTCGCTTGCGACTTTGGCAAAGTCCTCGCCCTTTTTAAGGCGAGCAATGATCGCCTTGATCTTGTCTTCGGCCTGTTTGCTTGCTTTTTCATCGCCAGCGGCGGCGCGGATCAAGATGTGCCGCGCGTGTACTTCTTCTTCCGGCTTCATCTGCGTGACGGCTTCGTCATAGACCTTGTGCATCGCGTCATCGGTGAGCGCCTGCTTGCCGGTATATTTCAGCAGGGTCTCCATCAGCAGCTTGTTTCGCAGCAATGCGAGCCGCCGTTTGAACAGATCGGTATCGCCGACCTTTTCCTTTTCGGCTTGCTGCGCCAGCAGCAGCATATCCGCCGTGAAATTGATGAGGTAGTCGCGCTTCGCCTCCGTCGTCATCTGCGGGAGTTGCCCGGCTTCATCCTCGATCAGCGTGAGATCGCTTTCATGGATTTCCGCCCCGTTCACCTTAGCCACCACGGGGTCCTTGCCTTTGCTATCCTGGGCGGCAAGTGGCCCCGCTGTCAGCGTAAGCATCGACACGGCGGCAAGAACGACACCTGCCCGCCGAACAAAAGCCGTTGAACCGGCAAGGGGAAAAATCGACATGGTATCGTCCTCGGATTGTGGGGCCCTGATCAAGCGGCGGTCTTGTGGCCCAACCATCGTGGCTTTGCAATGGCCGCAGCGTGCCTGGAGCCTGACTTCCGCGTGATGATCGTGCGAAAAACTCCCCATTTCGGCGTGCAATTGACAATAATCGGAGCGACTCCTATTTCTCATTTCGAGCCTGACTCGCCGCATCTTTCGAGGCCGTGTGGCGTTAACCTGCCCGAAAAGAGCCGCATTTGCGGAGTGCCGGAAGCACCCGGCCGGCGAGACATCCG
This sequence comes from Pseudolabrys sp., assembly GCA_035760805.1. GTDB lineage: Bacteria > Pseudomonadota > Alphaproteobacteria > Rhizobiales > Xanthobacteraceae > Pseudolabrys. The sequence continues at coordinate 29,333 of DASTSG010000001.1, read as the reverse complement.
ACGAGATATTGGTAAACCATCAGGTCTGAGGTAAGGACTTCCCTATGATCGGCGCCGTCGCCCGCAAGCTGTTTGGCTCCGCCAACGACCGGCGGATTCGCAGTTATCAGCCCCGCGTTGCGGCGATCAATGCGCTGGAAAAGGAACTGGAGAAGCTTTCCGACGACGAATTGCGGGCGCGCACCGCGGCTTTCAAGAAGCAAATTGCCGACGGGGCATCGCTTGACGACCTGCTGGTACCGGCATTCGCGACGGTACGTGAGGCGGCCAAACGCACGATCGGTCAGCGGCATTTTGACGTGCAGTTAATCGGCGGCATGATCCTGCACGAAGGCCGCATCGCCGAAATGAAAACCGGCGAAGGCAAGACGCTGGTTGCAACCTTGCCGGTTTACCTCAACGCGCTTTCCGGCCGTGGCGTGCACGTCGTTACGGTCAACGATTATCTCGCCAAGCGCGACGCCGAATGGATGGGTCAGATCTACAGCTTTCTCGGACTCACGACCGGTGTCATCGTGCACGGGCTCGACGACGAAGAGCGCAAGAGGTCATACGATTGCGACGTTACCTACGGCACCAATAACGAGCTCGGCTTCGACTATCTGCGCGACAATATGAAGTATCGCCTGGAAGATATGGTCCAGCGCGGGCATGTTTACGCCATTGTCGACGAAGTCGACTCGATCCTGATCGACGAGGCGCGCACACCACTCATTATCTCGGGCCCCCTCGACGACCGTTCCGAATTTTACAACACGATCGACAGCTACATCCCCGCGCTCGACAAGACCGACTACGAAATCGACGAAAAGCAGCGGACCGTGACGTTGACCGAAGCGGGCATGGAAAAGCTGGAGCAGCGGCTGCGGGATTCAGGACAGCTCAAGGGGCATTCGCTCTACGACGTCGAGAACGTTTCCGTCGTCCACCACGTCAACCAGGCCCTGCGCGCGCACAAGCTGTTTACGCGCGACAAGGATTACATCGTCCGTAATGGCGAGGTCGTCATCATCGACGAATTTACGGGTCGCATGATGCCGGGCCGGCGGTATTCCGAAGGACTGCATCAGGCGCTCGAAGCCAAGGAGCACCAGCCGATCCAGCCTGAAAACCAGACACTCGCCTCGATTACATTCCAGAACTACTTCCGCATGTATGAGAAGCTCGCCGGCATGACCGGCACGGCCATGACGGAAGCCGACGAGTTCATGGACATCTACGGCCTCGAAGTTCTCGAAGTGCCGACCAACATGCCGCTGATCCGCATCGATGACGATGACGAGGTCTACCGCACGGCAAAGGAAAAGTACCGTGCGATCATTGCGCTGATAGAGGATTGCAAGCGGCGGGGACAGCCGGTGCTGGTCGGCACGACCTCAATCGAAAAATCAGAGCAGCTCGCCGAAATGCTGCGCAAAGAAGGCTGGGAGCAGCACGACTTCTCCGACTCGAACGCCTTTGCCGCTCTGTACTCGGGTGATGAAGGTGCCTCGAAGGCAAAAGTGTTTGCGATCCTGAACGCGCGCTATCACGAGCAGGAAGCCTATATCGTCGCGCAGGCTGGCGTTCCGGGGGCGGTCACCATTGCCACCAACATGGCGGGTCGCGGTACCGATATTCAGCTCGGTGGCAACGCTGACATGCGCATCCGCCAGGAGCTCGCGGACATCGAGGATTATGCGGCGCGCATGCGCGATCCCCGGGCCGATGTCATTCGGGAGCAAATCGCGCGCCTGAAAGAAAAGGCGCTTGCCGCCGGCGGTCTCTACGTGCTCGGCACCGAGCGTCACGAGAGCCGCCGTATCGATAACCAATTGCGCGGCCGCTCGGGTCGACAGGGTGATCCAGGGCATTCCAAGTTTTTCCTGTCACTCGAAGACGACCTGATGCGCATCTTCGGCTCCGGCAAGCTCGACGGCATGTTGCAGAAGCTCGGGCTGAAGGAAAACGAAGCCATCGTTCATCCGTGGATCAACAAGGCGCTTGAAAAGGCGCAGCAGAAGGTCGAAGCGCGCAACTTCGACATCCGCAAGAACCTGCTCAAGTTCGACAACGTGATGAACGACCAGCGCAAGGTCATTTTCGAGCAGCGGCTCGAGCTGATGCGCGAAGAAACCGTGGATGAAACCATCACCGACATGCGGCACGAGGTGATCCACGATCTGGTTGCCAAGTTCATCCCGGAAAACGCCTATCCGGAGCAGTGGAACGTCGACGGCCTTGATGAAGCGTTGAAAAACGTGCTGGCGCTCGAACTGCCGGTGAAGGAGTGGGCGAAGGAAGAAGGCATTGCCGACGAAGAAGTACGCGAGCGCATCATCCGTCGGGCCGACGAATGGATGGCCGCAAAGGCGGCGAAATGGACGCCCGACGTCATGCGTTACGTCGAAAAATCGGTTCTGCTGCAGACGCTGGATCATCTCTGGCGCGAGCATCTTGTGATGCTCGAACACCTGCGTCAGGTAATCGGCCTGCGCGGCTACGGCCAGCGCGATCCGCTCAATGAGTATAAGGCCGAGGCGTTCAGCCTGTTCGAGGCCATGGTCGCGCGCCTGCGCGAAGCCGTGACGGCGCAGCTCATGCGGGTCGAGGTCATGACCCAGCCTCCGGAGGAGGAGAGCAATCTGCCTTACATGGAGGCCCATCACGTCGACCCGAACAACGGCGATGGCGATTTCAGGTTGCCGGAGCCGGCCCTTGCCGCCGCAGGTCCCGTTGCCGCTGCCGGCTCGGCGGCAGCCGCCCTGGCGCGCAATCCAAAAGATCCGACGAGCTGGGGCAAAGTGGGTCGTAACGAGCCGTGCCCCTGCGGCTCAGGCAAGAAATTCAAGCACTGCCACGGGCGTTACACCTAGCCGACGAAGCGCCGTAGCGGACAGGAGCTCTCAAACCGCGCGCGGGTCCCGGATGGGAGCGTCTTTCTTGATGTTCAGCCGGCGGCAATCGGCGTCGCTGAAGTCTGCATCGCACTTGAGGCCGGCCGCACGAATGCCTGCCATCGCACAGAGGTCGTCGACCTCATTCACGTCGCCAGTCACCCCGATTGCCCCGACGATCTCGCCCGTCTCGTCGCGGATCAGCTGCCCGCCAGCTTCGAGGAAAATCGGCCCATCCGCGAGCTCGCGCAACGTATCCATGAAGAGCGGCTTCTCGCGTGCCTTCTGTAATACCATTCGCGAAGAGCGGTGCATCGCAAGCGCGGCAAATGCTTTTCCGCGCGCAATCTCGAAACGCATGATCGAGGCGCCGTCCTGCTTGAGAAAGGCCTTCACGCGACCGCCCGCGTCGAGCACGATGGCTGCGAGTGCGTGGGCTTTCATCCGTTCGGCTTCTTTGAAACATTCAAGAATGACCGACAAAGCCTGATTCATCGAAAGCGCGCGCATGGGCATCGGCTCCAATTCTATTTTCCCGGAATGATGCCGTCGGGCAGGGAAAAGCAATAGTTGGCGATATCGCGCGCGGTCGTGTACCAGACACGGTCTTTATGCTTGTGGTTTGCAATATGCTCGATGGCTTGCCGCAGCGGCCGGAGTCGAAACGGCTGTCCCACCACAAACCCATGCAGCGAGATCGAGCAAACCAGCGGAGCCTTTTCGCTCTGTTGCAGCATTTCCTCGAATTGATCGACGATCATGTCGGCGAATTCGCGGCCGGTGTGGTCGCGATTCAGCAACGTGCCGAAGTCATTCATCTCGCTCGGGTAGGGCACTGACAGAATCGGGCCGGATCGCGTGCGCATCCAGATCGGTTGGTCGTCGAAAGGCCAATCGAGCAGATGCGTGTAGCCGCATTCTTTGAGAAGATCCGGTGTAACCTTGGATTCCAGTGCCGCGGGGCCCATCCATCCCGTCGGCCGCACACCGATGTATTTCTCGATAATCTCCGTGCATTCCTGGATGATGCGCTTTTCGTCATGCTCCCATAGAGGCGTGTGCAATTCCGCCGTGGTGCGGCCGTGACAAATCACGTCGTCGCCCCGCTCTTTGATTTTTTGCGCAATGTCCGGATATTCGTAGCAGACGCTGCTGTTGAGCAGAATTGAAGCCGGCAGCTTGAGTTCGTCGAGAATTTCGAACAACCGCCACTGGCCGATCCGGTTGCCGTAGTCGCGCCAGGCATAGTTACGGGTGTTTTGCCCTTGACGATGCGCCGGATCGGCCCCGAGTCCGGAAAGAAACGCGAAGTGCTCGATGTTGCAGGCGATGTAGAAGGCCAGCCGCTTCCCGCCGGGCCAATCGTAATTTTTGCGCTGATAGATATTCAGATGGTCGTAACGTTGATGCGATGGCAGCTTCAGCATGTCAATTCCCGATTCCTGAACACAAGATGGTTAGATCTGATCTGCGGCATGCGCTCTCAGTCGATGAGCGGCGTTCCTCGCGTTTCAGGTCCAAACCAGATCGCGATCATGCCCACAGCCAATAGCGACGCGACTGCGCAGACTGCCGAGGGGATGGAGCCAAATGTCCCGACCAGGATGCCCGCGACATAAGGCCAGGGCGCCGTCAAAACTCGCGACATGTTGTAGGAAAATCCTTGCCCGGTGACGCGCACGCGTGTCGGGAACAATTCAGGCAAGTAGATCGCGAACGTTCCGAATCCTCCGACCGTGATGAAGCCATATACCGGCGCCAGCATCTCAAGGCGCGCGACCGTTGAGCCGTTTCTGAATGTTATCCATGTGATGGCCAATGCGGCCACGCAGAACACGAAATAAGTAAGGCGCCGGCCGATTGCGTCGCTGAGCCACATTACAGCCAGATATCCAAAGATCGCACCAAGATTGATCAGAAAGAACGTGTAACTGATGTGCCGGATCGCTTCACCGCCGTGACCGGGTCCAAGGATTTTGTTGACCCACGGACCGATCAGGGCGAGGCCGGGGAAGCTGCCGATCATCATCGCTGCCGCAATACAGACTCCAACGATGGTACGGCGCGCCATTCCAGGCTTGAAAATCGTTGCGAAAGTATCCCAAGCTGTGTCGCCTACGATCGCAGCATTCTTGCGGACGTTCCGCCAACGCTCCGGCTCGGGAACGAACTGTCGCACAAATAGCGTGACGATCGCGGGCAGCAGCCCAGCTGCAAGGGCCCAGCGCCAACTGATCGGTGTCAGGCAAAAATTCACGAGTGCGGCTGCGAAGAAACCGAAAGACCAGCCCATCTGCATGATGAGCATGGCGCGAGCGCGGTAGCGCTCCGGCCAGGTCTCCGCGATCAGCGCGCCCCCGGCCGCCCATTCGCCGCCGATACCGATACCGGCGATAGCCTGAAAAATTGCGAGCTGCCACCAGTTCTGCGCCAACCCACTCAACCCTGTGAAAACCGAGTAGATCAGAATGGTCAAAGCAAGCGTTTTTGATCGGCCGACGCGGTCGGCCACGACTCCGAATACGATCCCTCCCGTGCCCCACGCGAGAATTTTCAGCGCGACGATCAAACCCGATGTCTCGGAGATAACCACCGGATCGCGCGTGCCGAGGAGCTCTGCCAACGTGGGGAAAACCACCAGCGAAAACAGATTGAGATCCATCGAATCGAACGTCCAGCCGAGAAAGCCGGAGACAAGGGCGAGCCAGGCTGCCCTCGGGATTGGAGACGCGGCGGCGTTAACGGCAAGTTGCGGCGATTGAATTGTCATATGCCTACCCCCCCTTGGAGCGAACCTCGGTGCGGTAGGTAAAAAGTTTTTACTTTGCGAGTCAAGTATCGTTCTTTTACTTAAGGGCGCAACCAGCTAAATGGGTGACCATGAAAGGGAAACGTGACGCACAAAGACCTCCTTATGTCGGCGCACTGCTGCGTCTGAGTGTCATGACGGTGCGCAAGCGCTTGCTCGCTGCGCTGACGCGGCACGGCTATAAGGGCATATCGGCCGCGCATCTGGTTGCATTTTCCTACCCTTTCCCGGACGGGGTTAAGCCGAGCGAGCTTGCCGTACGCGGAAATCAATCCAAGCAATCGATCAACCACATGCTCGCCGAGCTCGAACAGTCGGGCTACCTGGTTCGCAAAACGGAAAAAGAGGGCGGTCGCCGACGCGTGTATCTCACGGCCAAAGGCAAAAAAGTCGTCGAAATCTGCCAGCAAGAGATGATCGCGCTCCAGCGCGACTGGGCGGCACGCGTGGGCAGCAAGGCATTCGAAACGTTTCTCGACGTCCTGCGGGACATGCCGCCCTATCCAAATGGCGACGACTGAAGTGCAAGGAGCAGCGATTATGCAGCATCGTATCGATGCCGGCCTCGAAACGGTGCACTGGGGCTATTTCGACGCGGCAAGAAAACCGCTGCTGACGATCGAGAGCGGCGAAACCGTCACGATATCGACTGTCTCGGGCGTGCCGAACCAGATGCCGCCGAAAGGCTCACCATTTGTCTTGCCAAAGGCGCTGGCAGATATCCACGCACATCAGCAGCCGCGTTTGCCCGGACACATCTGCACCGGTCCTGTCGCCGTGCGCGGCGCCAAAGCAGGCCAAGTGCTCGAAGTGCGCATCAAGTCAATCGAGCTCCATTACGACTGGGGCTACAACATGATCAGGCCGCTTACCGGTGCGCTGCCCGACGATTTCAAGGAATTCCGAGTGATTCATGTCCCGCTCGATCGCGCCCGTATGACCGGTCGTCTGCCCTGGGGTGTGGAAATTCCGTTGCGGCCGTTCTTCGGCGTCATGGCCGTTGCGCCCCCGCCGGCGTGGGGCGTTATCAGCACGCTGCCACCGCGCCGCAATGGCGGCAATATGGACAACAAGGAACTCGTTGCCGGCAGCACACTTTACCTGCCTATTCAGGTTGACGGTGCGCTGTTCTCTGTGGGCGACGGCCATGCCGTCCAGGGCGACGGCGAGGTCAACGTGAACGCAATTGAAACCGGCCTCATCGGGACGTTCGAACTGCACGTGCGTGATGACCTGTCGCTTGAATGGCCGATGGCCGAAACCGCGACGCACATGATCACGATGGGGTTTGACCCTGACCTCGACGATGCAGCCATTATCGCGCTGCGTAACATGATCGCTTTGATCTCAAAACGCGCCGGAATCTCCCGCGAAGACGCTTATTCGCTTTGCAGTCTCGCGGCCGATTTGCGCGTCACGCAAATCGTCAATGGCTCAAAAGGCATTCACGCCATGATCGAGAAAAAATATCTCGCGCCGGCGCGAATGTGACGATTCACGGCACCACAACTCACGGCATCACAACGGGTTCCCGTTGGTCGCCGCAACCAAATCTCGACGCCCGGCGTTTGTTGTACGAGTGCGTGGGGTCCTGCGAGATGCAAATAGCTCCGGAAATTTCGTTTCATAATGTCGCCGGTTCGGACGCGGCCGAAGCGATGATCCGCGACCACATCCGTCGTCTGGAAGATATTTACGACCGCATCACGACGTGCCGCGTTCGGGTGGACCAGCGCAACCAGAATCCAAGCGGAACGATCCCGCCGGTCGTTCGCATTGAGATTTCGCTGCCCGGCCACAAGGATATCGTCGTTGCGCACGAGCCCGATCATCTGCTGCGAAAATTCAGGGCTCCCGATTTGCGCAACGCGATCAAGGAAGCCTTCCGCATCGCCGAGCACAGACTAAGCAAGTACAAGGACAGCCTTGTCGATCATGAGGCGGAGATCAGACACGAATCGACTCATGAATTTCTGGGGCAGGTTGCCGATCTGCCGCCCGGCAAGGATTTCGGCTTTCTGAGGACCAAGGAAGGCGCGTTGCTTTACTTCCATCGTAACAGCGTGCTTAGCGGCGACTTCGACTCGCTGAGACGCGGCGACGAGGTGACGTATGTCGAAGAAGCAGGTGATACAGGACCTATTGCCAGCAAGGTGCGCCTGAAAAGAGATTAAACAGCCGCACCGTCAAAGGCGCTGACGATCCGCCTTTGCACTGGAGGCAAGCAGTATTGCAGCGAGCTGTTTCCGGAATTTCCGGTCTCGCTTCAGATGCCACTCGCGACTCATCGCGGCGCGCTTATCCTTGAATCGCTCGGAATGCAGCAGCATCCAAACGTGCCCGCGGGTCGAACGCGCACCCTTGCCGGCATTGTGCCTGGCCAGACGGCATTCGAGATCGGTGGTCCATCCGACATAGGTCAGATGGCGGTTTTTGGTTCGTGTGCCGAGGACGTAAACAAAGCACGTCATGCTGCGGGCGGTTCAAAGCGAAGTGATGGAATCGCGCGCCGGGACGGGCACGCCTCGAAGCTGGAATTGCGCCAACTCAGCGCAGGCCAGCCCAGCGGCTGGCGAAACTGCCGGCGGGCAGTACCGGCTGGGCACCGGCCATCAATCCGGTTGCCGTCGGTCCCGAAAAGGCGGTTCGCACCGGAGCGATTGTCGGAGACGAAGAAACTTTCGTTTGCGGCGCGGCCGGCTTCGACTCCGGCTCGGGCACGTTATGCGCGATCGCTTTTTCCGCGGGCACGGCCGGCTGGGCGGTTGGATGCGCCTTCTTCGCAGCAACAGTCTTGGTGTGAGGGCTCTTTGTGCGCGAACTGTGCGCCGCCGTTCTGACCGTCGGCTCGCGCGGCGCTGCGTCCTGTTTCTCTCCTCCGAACAGATTTCCGAAGAAGCTTGCGAGTGTCGATTTGGGTTGTGGCGCTTCGCCGGTCTTTGCGCGTGGTGCCGCGGGTGGGACCGGAACATTTGCCGGCACTGAGGAAGGAGCAGGTCCGGCATCGGCAACTTTCGTTTGCTCGGGTATCGTTACCGAAGCTGGCGGGCGCTTGCTGTCTCGTGGCAGGTATCCGGGAGGCACGACCCCACCGGCGGCAAGCGTGATACGACCGTTGTTGTCCGTTTGTGAAGCAAGCTCGGCTTCAAAAACCGGATTCATGCCGCCGTCAACGCCGGTATGGATCGGGACGGTAGCGACGCCTTCGGCAACGTACTGGGCGATCTTGATCTCGTCCTGACGCCGCTTCTCAAGCGCCGGCTCCGCGATTTCCTTCGCAATTTGATAAACCGGACATGGGCCGCGCGGGCTGAAATTCAACGGCTTGTTTGATCCGTCAGGCGGCACGGCATCAAAGACATAACGCCTGTCGCACACATCGACCTTCGGCTCCTGGTGCGAGACTTCGAAATGGTCATAGCCGACCTTCAACATCTTCCAGAACGGCATGTTCGGATTGTTGCGGTGCTTGGCCATGTTCAGCGGCGTCATTCGGAACGGGAAGGCCTCGAACTGGAACGCCTTCTGTCCACCGAAAAACGATTCGCGCGCGAGCGCATAGATTTCCCGGATCTGCTCGTCCGTCATGGCGTAGCAGCCGCGCGAGGAACAGTCGCCGTGCACCATCAGTTCTGAACCGGTGCGTCCCCACGCGCGGTCGAATGCGTTCGGGTAGCCGGTGTTGAAGGCGAGATAATAACTCGAGTGCGGATTCATTTGGCCCGGCGTGATCGTATAGAAGCCTTCCGGTGCTTGCCGGTCACCTTCCTTCTTCTTCGGACCGAGTTCGCCAGACCAGCGGCAGATCGGGTACGTTTTCAGCAGCGCGTATTCGCCGTCGCGATTTTTCTTCCAGACTTCGAGTTCGGATTCCTCTTTGAAAAGCCGGATCAGAATAGGGGAGTCCTTGTCCATGTGCTTCGCCTCGAGTTCGGCGAGCATCTTGTCTGAAAGCGGAGCCTGCGCGCGTTCCGTCGGCGCGATACTGTCCGCGTTGCAGCCCGCGAGCGCGATCGCTGCCGCAATAGCCGCTGACGCCAGCAACGCGCGGGCAAAGGGTCGACGATTCAAATGCAACGCTCCCCGAGGACCTGAACCCTCATCGGACAATCGTTATCCAGAAGATGTGGCGGCGGCAAGGCATTCGATACTGTGGACGGACAGGTACTAAGTATTTGTGAATCAGGGGTAAATTGACGTACTCCGTGCACTGCGGTGGAGAACTTTGGCGCGGCCGCAGAGGGCGGGCGGGGCGCTGGGTGCCCGGCGGCCCTCAGCCAAAGGAAAGGCCTTCGCGGCCGATCCTGAGGAATTTCTCGCGCCGTTGGCGGCGAATTGTATCGCGGTCGAGGCCTTGCAATTCGCTGAACGCATTGGCGATCGCTTCGCCGGTCGCTGCTATGGCGGCGGCCGGATCGCGATGAGCGCCTCCCGTCGGCTCCAGAATGACGGTATCGACGACCCCGAAGCCGATCATGTCCTGTGCCGTGATCTTCAGATTGGTCGCAGCCTCCTGCGCCTTGGTCGTATCGCGCCACAGGATCGAGGCCGCGCCTTCCGGCGAGATGACGCTGTAAATCGCATGCTCCAGCATGAGCACGCGGCTGGCGGTTGCAAGAGCAATCGCGCCGCCGGAGCCGCCTTCTCCAAGGATGACCGCCACATTCGGAACGCCGAGCGAAAGGCATACGTCGGTCGAGCGCGCGATTGCTTCCGCTTGGCCGCGTTCCTCGGCGCCGATGCCTGGATAGGCGCCAGCCGTGTCGACAAGTGACAGAACGGGAATATCGAAGCGGTCGGCCATTTCCATCAACCGCACGGCCTTGCGATAGCCCTCCGGGCGCGCCATGCCGAAATTGTGCTTGAGCCGGCTCTCGGTATCCGAGCCTTTCTCATGGCCAAGAACGCATATGCTCTCCCCGCGGAACCGCCCGAACCCGGCAACAATGGCATTGTCCTCGCCGAACTTGCGGTCGCCCGCGAGCGGCACGAAATCCGTGATAAGTTTTCCGATGTAATCAAGACAATGAGGCCGTTGCGGGTGACGCGCGACCTGCGTCTTTTGCCACGGTGTCAGGTCGCTGTAGAGCTCCTTCAGCGCCTCCGCGGCTCTTGTCTCCAGCCGGCCGATTTCCTCACCGATTGCGACCGCGTCGCCGGTCGCGCCCATGGCGCGCAATTCCTCGATTTTGGCTTCCAGCTCCGCAACCGGCTTTTCGAAATCGAGATAGCTGCGCATCGGTCTCTAAAATGTTGACGAGACGAACGAACTGACCCGTATGCTTCGGTAAGTCAAGCAAAGCCGCAAATTTCACATATTGGCGCCCGTCTATTTTTGCGCCAGCGGATGCAGGTCGCGTACGAGCGCCTTCAGGCGTTCCTCCAGCACATGGGTATAGATCTGCGTCGTCGAAATGTCGGCGTGTCCGAGCAGCGTTTGGACCACACGAAGGTCGGCGCCATTATGCAGCAAGTGGCTGGCGAATGCGTGCCTTAGCACGTGTGGGCTTAGCCGTTTTGCGGGAATGCCGCAGGCGGAAGCAAGCGTTTTCAACTCGCGCGCAAAATGTTGGCGGGTGAGATGGCCTTCGGCGCCAAAGGAAGGAAACAGCCATTTCGATGCATTCCCGCCTGCCTTCTCGCGCAAGCTGAGGTAATTCGCCATCGCGTGCTTGGCTGCGGCATTAAGCGGTACCATCCGCTCCTTGCCGCCCTTGCCGCGCACAATCAGCGCGTTCTGATTGTGCCGTGCTGCGGCGGCAGGCAGCGAGACCAGTTCCGAAACACGAAGGCCGGTCGCGTAAACGGTTTCGAGCAGACATGTCAGTCTGGCGGCACGTAACCGCCGCGACAAAGTCTGCTCGGGATCGTCCACACCTTTGCGTGCTTGCTCGAGCAAACGATCCACTTCCTCGATCGAAAGTGTTTTCGGCAGGGTGCGCCCGCGCTTCGGCCCTTCCAAGATTGCAGCCGGATCGTCGCCGCGTTTCCCCTCTGCATAAAGAAAACGATAGAATTGACGAACGGCCGACAGCCGTCGCGCCAGCGAGGCCGGTTTGAATTTGCGCGCCGCGAGGCTCTGCAGAAAGGCTCGCAAATCGTCGGTCGCCGCGTTTGCGAGCGTGCGGCGGCGCTCACGCAGAAATGCGGCCAGATCGCCGAGGTCGCTGCGGTAGGCGGAAAGCGTATTGGCGCCAGCGCCCCGCTCAGCTGCCAGCATGTCGAGAAACAGCGCGAGCAGGGTGTCATCGGCCGCTTTGGACTGACGGGCCATTGTTGTGCCCGCTCCGACGTCAGTCTTCCTGCTTGACGAAATTCGTGGGCGGCACCGTCACGACGATTTCGCGCGGGTGCAGCGGCACAAAGTTCGCAAGCGCAACGATTGCTCCGTAAACAAGCCCGGCAAGTAGCCCAACGATAACCAGAAAACGAAAAAGACTGGGCATGGATCAGGCTCGTACTCGTATATGACGCGGGCGGCTGCCAAGACCTTGGTCCCCCGGCCATGGCATACCGGCGGGCCGGAGGGCGACTACGATCATGCCCGCTCCGAAGTGGCAAGCCCGCGAATAGGCGATTCGGCATGCTATATGGAATGGCGGAATCTGTCCCGGAAGGGCATCCCGGAAACATGAAGCATGATGAGCGACGGTGTAGCCACGCCAAATGACGCCGGAACCGGTCTCGAAGGGGCGTTGGTTTCCGCGCTGGGTCAGCGCTCGCTGGTCCTCGTCGGCATGATGGGCGCCGGCAAATCGTCGGTCGGGCGACGCCTTGCGGCGCGGCTTGCGATCCCCTTTGTCGATGCCGATACGGAGATCGAGGCAGCGGCGGCAATGACCATTCCGGAGATTTTCGCCAAGCATGGCGAAAATGAATTTCGCAAAGGCGAGGCCAAGGTGATCGCCCGGCTTCTCGATCAGGGGCCGCAAGTGCTGGCGACAGGCGGCGGTGCCGTCACAGACAGTCACACCCGCGCGCTCATCCGTGCCAAGGGAGTGTCGATTTGGTTGAAGGCTGATCTTGACGTGCTCACGCGCCGCACGAAGCGCCGCAACGATCGTCCGCTTGTCGAGCAAATCAAAACGCTGTTGCCTCAGCGCGAACCATTCTACGCGCAAGCTGACATCACCATACAGTCGCGTGATGAGCCGCATGAAACGATTGTGAACGAAATCATCGCCGCCTTGCCAAAGTATCTTGGTGTGACCCCGGAGAAGGAAACGTGACTGCTCCGCTTCGCTCGGGCGAAAGTATCGTCGTGCCGGTCGCCCTCGGCGCGCGCGCTTATGACATTGTTATTGGCCGGGGCCTGATTGGCTCGCTCGGCGAGCGTATCAAGGCTTTGCGTCCGAACGCGAAAGTCATCGTGGTGACGGACGCAACCGTGGCGAAGTATCATCTGGCCAGCGCCGAAGCGGCCCTTCGGGCGGCCGGCATTGCGACGGCACGCGTGATCGTGCCGCAAGGCGAAGGTTCGAAGAGTTACACGACGTTCGAAAATGTGTGTGAGGCCATAATCGGTGCGCGAATCGAACGCAGCGATCTCGTTGTTGCGCTCGGCGGCGGGGTGATCGGCGATCTTGCCGGGTACGCCGCGGCAAGCGTCCGGCGCGGACTCGATTACGTGCAGGTGCCGACGACGCTGTTGGCGCAAGTCGATTCTTCCGTTGGCGGCAAAACCGGCATCAATTCCGCGCGGGGAAAAAATCTGATTGGAGCATTCCATCAGCCGATTCTCGTTCTTGCCGACACGGCGGTCCTCGATACATTGCCCGATCGTGTGTTCCGCGCCGGCTATGCCGAGGTGGCCAAGTATGGGTTGCTCGGTGATGCCGCTTTCTTCTCCTGGCTTGAGGCCAACGCCAAAGAGGTGTTTGCCGGCGGCGCAGCGCGCGAGCACGCCATCGCCGTCAGCTGCCGCGCCAAGGCCGGAATTGTCGCGCGCGATGAGCGTGAAACCGGCGAGCGTGCTTTGCTCAATCTCGGCCATACGTTCGGGCACGCGCTGGAAGCCGCCGCGGGCTTTTCCGACCGGCTGCTGCACGGTGAAGCGGTGGCGCTCGGGATGGCGCTCGCGTTCGAGTTCTCCGCGCGCAAGGGATTGATCGGGTCAGCGGAGGCCGCTCGGGCAACGGCTCACCTTGCGTCAGTCGGGCTGCCGACCCATCTGAAGGATGTACCCGGCGGCGTGCCGGATGTGAACGTCTTGATGGAATTGATTGCGCAGGACAAAAAGGTGAAACGCGGCAAGCTCACGTTCATTCTTGTGCGTGGCATCGGCCGTGCGTTCATCGCCGACGACGTCGATCCTGCCGACGTGCGCGCCTTCCTCGCCGACAAGCTCTCCGAAAAATGACGACCTACGACTGGATTTCGCTGCTCGTCGTTTTCATCTGCTTGTTATTTTCCGCGTTCTTTTCAGGCAGCGAAACGGCGTTGACGGCCTCCTCGCGCGCCAGCATGGCGCGGCTGGAGAAGAACGGAAATCGAAGAGCGGCCATCGTCAATCGCCTGCTTGCGCAACGCGAGCGGCTGCTCGGTGCGCTCCTCCTGGGCAACAACGCCGTCAATATTGCGGCATCCTCACTTGCCACGGGCATTTTGTTCGCCTGGTTTGGCAGCGCGGGCATGCTTTATGCGACGATCGTCATGACCGCGGTGGTCGTGATCTTCGCGGAGGTATTGCCCAAGACCGCGGCCTTCAACGCGCCGGATCGGGTGGCGCTCGCGGTCGCGCGGCCGATGAGCGTGATCGTCCGGATACTCGGCCCGGTGCTGATCGGGATCGAAGCGCTGGTGCGCCGGATGCTCAAGCTCTTCGGGATGAGAATCGGTGAAGACCAGGCAGTGCTATCCGCGCGCGAGGAACTGCGTGGGGCACTCGATCTGATGCATCGCGAGGGCGATGTCGAAAAGCTCGACCGTGACATGTTCGGTGGCGTGCTCGATCTGCGTGAGCTCGAAGTCTCCGACGTAATGATTCACCGCACCAATATGATCACGTTGTGTGTGGATGATCCGCCTGAAGAGCTCGTCAATGCGGTCATCGCGTCGCCCGTTACGCGCATTCCTCTGTGGCGGGACAAGCCGGAAAACATCATCGGCGTGCTGCATGTGAAGGACCTGTTGCGCGCGCTGCACGCGGTTGACGGCGATGCCTCAAAGGTCGATGTCGCCGCGCTGGTGTCGCCACCGTGGTTCGTGCCCGAGACGCGTTCGGTATCGGAGCAACTCAAGGCATTTCGGCGCCGGCGCACGCCGTTCGCGCTGGTTGTGGATGAATATGGTGAAGTCGAAGGTTTGGTCACGCTCGAAGACATCCTCGAGGAGATCGTCGGCGACATCACCGACGAGCACGACGTGGCGATGCCGGGCGTGCGCCGGCAGCCGGACGGCTCCGTCAACGTCGACGGCGCGGTTCCGATCCGCGATCTCAACCGGGTGATGGATTGGAATTTGCCCGACGAGGAAGCAACCACTATCGCGGGCCTCGTCATCCACGAGGCGCGCTCGATCCCCGAACCGGGACAGAGTTTCACGTTTCATGGCTTCCGGTTTCGCGTATTGCGCCGAGCGCGCAATCGCATCACGGCGCTGCGCATCCAGCCGCTGCGCAAACAGCCCACTACCGAGGCGGCACGATAAGGGTCTGCGCCGGTTCAAGCGCACGGATTCGAAAAGCCGCGAATGAGCGCCACCAGCGCGGCTTGGTTGTGCACGCCGGTCTTGTCGTACACGCGCTTGGGATGGCTACGCACCGTTCCGGTGCCAGGGGCAAGGCGGTTCGCGACTTCGCTGAGCGCAAGTCCCCGCAAGTAGCGATCAGAACTCGGTCATCGCAAGTCAGGCAGGATTGCGCGTTTCGTTCTGATAATGCGTAGGTGCTGCGCGCAGACCCAGCCGCACGAGCCCGCTTGCGGCAAATTCATCAGCGGCAGGAAGGGTCATCCACAGCTCTTGCGCCTCGCGCGAGGGCAGCCGCTTGGTTCCTAGCGAGACCGCCGGATTTATCTATAAAAAATCTCATCATTTACAATCTAAGCGATCAACGCTCGGCAGAGTGAGCGGAGGGCAAGCGGAAGGGACTTGCGGGGGGGCCAGATGCAGGGGCGATGAGGACGGCTCTGGCGGTGGCCGGGCTGATGGGGATTGTTTGGCTATGGCCGGCCGCAGAGGCGCAGGCGGCGTGTGATCCGGCGGCGGGAAACAACGTCACCGCCACTTGCACCGGACGACGACCAACCAGGGTGGTGGCGCGCCCGGCACGAGCGCTGCAGTTAATGGCTTCGGTACAGGGTCGAAACGAATCTGGCGACCACAGTGCTACCGGGCGCAAGTGTGACCGGCACCAACGCTGGCATCAACTCCAGTAACGGCACCGTGACCAATTCCGGCAGCATCACGGGCCGCAACACTGGCATCTTCGCCAGCAGCACCGCCACTGTGATCGGCGGCGGCCTCGAATGGCGCGAAGGCCGCATGGCGCTCTATGCCCGCGCCGACTACCTCGCGCTCTCGACCAAAGCTCGGTCATCGAAGGACAGGCGGGCTTGCGCGTTCAATTTTAATTTTGATGGAAGCGCGCCGTTGCGTACACACCTCCGTTCCCTTTACGAGGCCATAGTCGCCGCGCTGAGCGGCACTACGCGCAGCGGACGAAAGATGGGGGCCGACTACCGTCGAATTAAACGCCGCCCTCGCCGGGCGCTGCTGCATGGATAGCGAGCGCGTGAATGCCGCCGGCGAGTTCGTCGGCAAGCGTCTGGTTAATCAGTCGATGGCGCTGCACGCGCGTCATTCCTTTGAACAATTCCGACACTATATAAATGCGGAAGTGGGTCTGCCCGCCGGGCCGGTGGCCGGCATGGCCCTCGTGTTGCTGCGATTCGTCCACCACGCTGAGGCTTTGCGGGGCAAAGGTCGCCGTCAACTTGCTGCTGATAATGTCTGCTGTACGCATGCAACCTGTTTAACATTTAGCTGCCGCATCGTTCCAGCGGCTATGTACCTCTGAAAATCGTGGCGAATCGGCGCTCGTCAAGTCTTGAAGATGCCATTGCAAAACGCGCATATTGTCCGGCCATGAAAATCGACTCCCCTCTTTTCGACCGCGTCCGTGTCAAGCCGGAAAAAGACCGCCGGCCCAAGCCCGGTGGCCCGCGCTGCGACTGGGTCGGCTGCAACGACGCCGGAACGCATCGCGCCCCAAAAGGCCGGAACAACGAAAAGGAATACTGGCGGTTCTGCCTCAACCACGTGCGCGAGTACAATCAATCGTACAATTTTTTTGCGGGCATGAATGACGCGGCTGTGATGGCTTATCAGAAGGATGCCATCACGGGTCATCGGCCGACATGGAAGATGGGAACGGGAAAAAGCAGCCCGCGCCCGGATCGGCCCGCGTTCGGTGGCAGTGCCGACCCGTTCGGCTTGTTCGGCGAGGGCCTGCGCGAAGAACAACGCCAGCGTGCGGAGCACCGGCGTCCGATCCGCAATGCCGAACGCAAGGCGCTTGACGTTCTCGGCCTTGAGGTCGGTGCGACGGCGCAACAGGTCAAGCGGCGGTTCAAGGAGCTGGTGAAGCGCCATCATCCCGATGCGAACGGCGGCGACCGCTCGACCGAGGACCGCCTGGTCGAGATCATTCAGTCTTACAATTACTTGAAGTCGGTCGGTTTCGGCTGAGCGGCCGTGGCTTATGCACCCGGCGCCGGCACGAGGCCATGGCGGTTCATTACCTCCGCCATCTTCGCGGGATCGGGCGGGACGGAGCCGCCCGTGAGCGCGGCGATCTCGCGAAAGAATTCCGGCCCGAGCACGCCCGGCGTCAGAACGCAAAGCATTCTCGCGGGTGCCTGCGTTTCGTTGATGAAGCCGTGGACGACGCCGCGCGGGATGAACAGGCTTTCTCCCTCATTCAATTCGATACGCTTCCCGGCGACCTTGAAAGTGATCGTACCCTCAAGCCCGTAGGCCGTTTCTTCCCAATCGCGGTGATAGTGCGCGACCGGCATGCGCGCGTTGGCTGGGACCAGCGCCTCGAACACGTCGAGCGCGCCGTTCGTCTCATGCTTGCTCTGCAGGAATTTGATCTGCATCGCGCCAACCTGGATCGTCTCAACCATCGCCGCTCCCTCTCTGTTTTTCTGCGTTCCTCGTGATCCTATACCGCTTCCCAGTTGCCATTGGGGCCGGTCATTATCATCTCTGAGAGCGCAAGTTCGCGCGAGCGGCCCCGCGGTGGGCACCTGTGTGGGCACGGAAACGAATGGATGAATGCAACCCTGTCCTGCCTTTCGGACAAGCCCTAGATCGCCTATCTTATTGATAAAACTAGTGTCGAAGCCTCGATCGGCGGGGTTTTTCGCGGAGTTGCGATTTGCTAGTTTGCGGCCGCATCCGGACCGCACCAGTCGCTTAACGGGCTTCGGAGTTCCGGGGCCACGGAGGATCAATGACCGCAATACAGGAAGATGCCGGCCTGCCGGACATGAAAGTTTCGATCCGGCAGGTGTTCGGCATCGACAGCGATATGGAAGTGCCGGCCTATTCAGAGGCCGACGAACACGTTCCCGAATTGGATCCGGATTACCGTTTCGACCGACCAACCACGCTTGCGATCCTGGCCGGCTTCGCGAAAAACCGGCGCGTCATGGTGACCGGCTATCACGGCACCGGCAAGTCGACGCACATCGAACAGGTCGCGGCGCGCCTCAATTGGCCGTGCGTGCGCGTCAATCTCGACAGCCACATCAGCCGCATCGATCTGGTCGGCAAGGATGCGATCGTCATTAAAGACGGCGCGCAAGTGACCGAATTTCGCGATGGCATCTTGCCTTGGGCGCTGAAGAACAACATCGCACTCTGCTTCGACGAATATGACGCGGGCCGGCCCGATGTGATGTTCGTGATCCAGCGCGTGTTGGAAGTTTCCGGCCGGCTGACGCTGCTGGATCAGAACAAGGTCATCAAGCCGCATCCGGCGTTTCGTTTGTTCGCAACGGCGAACACCGTTGGGCTTGGCGACACCTCGGGGCTCTATCACGGCACGCAGCAGATCAACCAGGGTCAGATGGACCGCTGGTCGATCGTCACCACGCTCAACTATCTGCCGCACGACAACGAGGTCGAGATCGTGCTGGCGAAGGCCAAGCATTACCGCAACGAGCAGGGCCGCGACATCGTCAACAAGATGGTGCGTGTGGCCGATCTCACGCGCAACGCATTCATGAACGGCGACCTCTCCACGGTGATGAGCCCGCGCACGGTGATTACGTGGGCGGAGAACGCGGACATCTTCAACGATATCGGCTTTGCATTCCGGCTTACGTTTTTGAACAAGTGCGACGAGCTCGAGCGGCCGATCGTTGCCGAGTTCTATCAGCGCTGCTTCGGCGTGGAACTGCCGGAAAGTGCTGTGAACGTGGCGTTGAGTTAATCATCATGCGCGCTTGACCCGCGCGTCCATCGTCTTGGCAAAAAAGCGATGGGGTACCGGGTTTAGCCGGCGATGACCCGAGCCGAACAATGGCATCGAACGTCAAAAACAAGCCGTCTTCAAAGGAGTCCCCGGCCGAGCCATTCAAGCGCGCGGTGACCGGTTGCTTGCGCGCGATCGCGCGCAAGTCGGATCTGGAGGTCTCGTTCGCAGCCGAGCGGCCGGGTCTCATGGGCAACAAGGTTCGCCTGCCGGAGCCCCCGCGCAAGCTGACGAAAGCGGAAGCTGCCATCGTGCGCGGCCATGGCGACGCGATTGCTCTGCGGCTGGCCTGTCACGACCCGGCGGTGCATCGGCGCATGCAGCCGGGCGGACAGAATGCGCGCGCCGTGTTCGAGGCTGTTGAGCAGGCGCGCGTCGAAGCGATTGGCGCGCGCCGCATGGATGGGGTTGCGCGCAATCTGACTGCAATGCTCGATGACCGCTTCCACCGCGGTAAATTCGACGAGATCACCGACCGCGCAGATGCGCCGATCGAAGAAGCGATTGCACTGATGGTGCGCGAGCGGCTGACCGGTCTCGCGCCGCCCGCTGCCGCGAAAAGGCTTGTCGACCTCTGGCGTCCGATCATTGAAGAACGCGCCGGCCGTGATCTTGATCGTCTGGAGGATCTCATTGAGGACCAGCGCCACTTCGGCGACGTCGTGCACGACCTGCTCGACGCGCTCGACATGGGCGAAGATCGCTCGAGCGACTCGGAGGATCAGGAGGAAGGGGAGGAGGATCAGCGCAAGCAGCAGTCGGGTGAAGAAGGCGATGCCGCCGAGTCGGATGAATCGCAGCGCATGACGATGGAGGAGACGCAAGCCTCCGCCGAGGACATGCCGGAGAGCGCCGCCGAAGCCGCCGATGCGCCGACGGCAGACATGGCCGACGATGCCGACATGAGCGACGCCGAAACGCCGGGCGAACCGCAGCGTCCGCGTCATTTCGGCAGGAACGAGCCCCGCGGGCCCGACTATCGCGCCTTTACCAACAGGTTCGACGAAACGATCGCGGCAGAAGATCTATGCGAGGCCGAAGAGCTCGATCGTCTGCGCGGCTATCTCGACAAGCAGCTTTCCACTCTGCAAGGCGTGGTGGCGCGTCTGGCAAATCGGTTGCAGCGCCGCCTGATGGCGCAGCAAAACCGGTCGTGGGAATTCGACCTCGAAGAGGGCCAGCTCGATCCGGCGCGGTTGTCACGCGTTGTCGTCGATCCGCTGCATCCGCTCTCTTTCAAGGCCGAGAAGGACATGGAATTCCGCGACACGGTCGTGACGCTCCTCCTTGACAATTCCGGCTCGATGCGCGGCCGCCCGATTACCGTTGCCGCCACATGCGCCGACATTCTCGCCCGCACGCTCGAGCGCTGCGGCGTCAAAGTGGAAATCCTCGGTTTCACCACGCGTGCGTGGAAAGGCGGCTCCTCGCGCGAGCACTGGCTGACCGCGGGCAAGCCCGCCAATCCCGGGCGCCTGAACGATCTGCGTCACATCATCTACAAAGCGGCCGATGCGCCGTGGCGCCGTGCGCGCAAAAATCTCGGGCTGATGATGCGCGAGGGCCTGCTCAAGGAAAACATCGACGGCGAAGCACTCGACTGGGCGCACAAGCGTCTGCTGGCTCGCCCCGAGCAGCGCAGGATTCTGATGATGATTTCCGACGGCGCGCCGGTCGATGATTCGACGCTCTCGGTCAATCCCGGCAATTATCTCGAGCGCCATTTGCGCTGGGTGATCGAGGAAATCGAAACGCGCTCGCCGGTTGAATTGATTGCCATCGGCATTGGGCACGACGTGACGCGTTACTATCGCCGGGCAGTGACCATTGTCGATGCGGAGGAACTCGGCGGCGCCATGACCGAAAAGCTTGCCGAGCTGTTTGAGGAAAATGCCGCGCCCGAACCCGTGCGCCACCTGCGCCGCCGTCGCAGGCAGGTCGCGTGAAACTCACGCGGCGGATGCGGTTGTGGTTCTGCCTGGCCGGCGCCTCTACGGTCTTGCTGCTGGCGGGTGTCTTTGCCGCCGCGCAAAACGGCGGGGTCGCACCGGCGCATGCGATCATGGTTCATGCCGAGCCGATTGCCTCCTTTGACAACCGTGATCCGCGGCGGCGCGTCTTCGGCGCGCTCGAGTTTCGTGGCGGACTCGAGCTAACCTCGACGGATAAGGATTTTGGTGGTCTTTCGTCGCTGCGTGTCGCCGCAGACGGCGAGCACTTCATTTCGGCGAGCGATCGGGGACGCTGGTTCCGCGGCCGCATCATCTACAAAGATGGCGTTCCCTCCGGGATCTCTGACGTCGAGACCGCTCCGATGCTGGGGCCGGACGGCTTGCCGTTAACAAAGCGCGGCTGGTACGACACCGAGTCTTTGGCCAAGGATGGTGACACGCTCTATGTCGGCATCGAGCGTGTCGAAAAGATCGTGCGCTTCGATTACGGTCGCGACGGCCTGCAGGCGCACGGGCAACCGATTACGGTGCCGCGCGACTTCAAGACGTTAAGCGCAAACAAGAGCCTTGAATGTCTGGTGGCTGTGCCGAGGAACATGCCGCACGCCGGGTCGCTGCTCACGGTTACCGAGCGCAGCCTGGATGCTTCGGGCAATCACCGCTCCTACCTCCTGAAAGGCGGCAACGTTGTCCGCTTCACGGTCAAACGCAGCGATGATTTTGACGTAAGCGATTGCGCCATCCTGCCGAGCGCGGATTTGCTGCTGTTGGAGCGACGATTTTCATTCGCGCGCGGACTTGCGATTCGAATCATCCGCGTTCCGCTCGCGAGCATCAAGCCGGATGCGCTCGTGGACGGCAAGGAATTGTTCAAAGCCGATCTTGCTTATCAGATCGACAATATGGAAGGGCTGTCGGTGCATCAAAATGCCCGCGGCGAAGTCATCTTGTCGCTGATTTCCGACGACAATTTTTCCGTGCTTCAGCGCACGCTGCTGCTGCAATTCGCGCTGGTGGGTGAATAGAAGCGCTTGTCTCGGGCGCAGCGCAGGTTTTTCTGCGCCTTCAGCGAGCAGCGAAATGACAGCAGAGACCTTCTGGAATGGCGACTCAGGCGCTCGCGCGCTTCTTTGCGATCTGCCGCTTCATCTCAAGCAGATGCGGCGCCAGGTCGGAGTCCTTGGCCTTGAGCAGGAACGCATCGAGCCCGCCACGATGATCGACCGTCTTCAGTGCGTTGGCCGTAATACGCACCCGTACCGACCGGCCAAGTGCCTCCGAGCTCAAGGTCACATTGCGCAGGTTCGGGAAAAACCGCCGCTTGGTCTTGCGGTTCGAGTGGCTCACCTTGTGCCCGACCAGGGGCTTCTTGCCGGTCAATTCGCACCGCCAGGACATCGCACTTTCCTCGTAAATGCAGCGTTTTGAACGCCGCTTTCAGTATCTCAGCGCAGCGAGAAAACGCCGCCAATGCCATGCGCCGCTGCAGGGTGACGGCGGACGTATAGAGATGAGGATTTAGACCGTCAAGTTGGGAGAATGGGGGGACGAGGAGGTCACGTATCCTCGCGGTACCGCCTCATCGCGCCTTTTCTGCTGCGTCGGTGCTGGCGCCCCTTCGCCCCATCACCGTCGCGCAACCTTGCAGCCACATGTTGGTAAACGCAGCGTTGCATCCTATCTGTCTGCGGCTGTCCGGTCCAACCACACATTCGACTCAATCGATTCCGACGTGCAATTTCCGTTGCAGAAAGCGGCTTTATCTTCTGGCATTCGCCTTGCCAGCGCGCCTGTGGGTATAATGGAGAACGGCAGTGGGCGGCTGGCTGTGCGGTTTCGAGAGGGGACGAGTTTCGTGTGGGCATTCGGGCCGCTTAAGCCGGCCTTAAGCTTCTCGGCCATGCTGCTTGCCTTCATCGGCATGCCAGCCTGCGTAAGAGCCCAAGGCAAGCTCGAAGCGCACTATGTCGCCTCCATTGCCGGCATTCCAATCGGCAGAGGAAGCTGGGTCATCCAGATCAGCGACGATCATTACACCGCTGCGGCAAGTGGCGCGACCACCGGGCTGGTGCGCGTCTTCACGGGCGGACAAGGCACCAGTGCGGCGCATGGCCGGATTGTCGACGGTGAAAGCGCGTTTTCGGTTTACGCCTCGACCATCAAGACCTCGCGCAAGACCGATGAGGTGCGGCTTACAGTCAAAGGCGGCGTGGTGCGGGAAGAGGAAGTGAAGCCGCCCGTGACGGACGATCCCAAGCGCATTCCTGTCACGCGCGAGCATCACCAGGGCATCATGGATCCAATGACGGCGGCGTTACTGCGCACGCCTGGCACAGGCGATCCTCTGTCGCCGCTTGCATGCCGTCGCACTTTGCCGATTTTCGATGGACGTGTGCGCTACGATCTCCAGCTTGCCTTCAAGCGCATGGATTTGGTGAAAGCGCAGAAGGGCTACCAGGGACCGGTTGTCGTCTGCGCGGTTTATTTCAAGCCGATCGCAGGTTTTGTTCCTTCACGCGCGACGGTGCGCTATCTGGCAAAGCAACGCGAGATGGAAATTTGGCTGGCGCCGATCAAGGGGACCCGCGTGCTTGTACCTTTCCGAGCGCAAGGGCCGACGCCGATCGGGCTTGCGGTGTTGGAGGCCGTACAATTCGTGTCTACGGTGTCGCCCAAAAGGGCAAGTCTTGATGCGAAGGGCGACTAGCGTGCTCCGAAATGTATACGGGGGCCTGCAACCATATTGCGCCTAGCAACATGGGCCTATTGACTCCAACACGCGAGGTGATCTCCATGTCGTTAACGAATTTCGTACATCTGTTGCCATCGGGTTGAGCCTGTGACACTCGATCTTGTAGGCTCAGGCGGAACCGTCGCCAGATATCGCCGTGAACGAATCCATACAGGACGCGAGTCAGTGATTCGGGCGCGATTCGTTCGAGACTCGTTCCAAACCTTAACCGGCGCGTGTTGTCAGACCCCGCGGCGTAGCATTGTGATACAGATATCCCGCCCCAAGGGTACTTGAACGACTTGGGCGTCAGTTCGGAAGCGTAATGACCCTCTCCTTCTCCTCGCCGTCGGGCCGCGCGCCGCGCACGCGCGGCACCGGTGTCACCGCCGTTCTCGGCCCCACCAATACCGGCAAGACCCATCTCGCGATCGAGCGCATGTTGGCGCACTCTTCCGGAATGATCGGCCTGCCGCTGCGGCTGCTCGCCCGCGAGGTTTACAACAAGGTCGTCGACCGGGTTGGAGCAGAGGCGGTCGCGCTGATTACCGGCGAAGAGAAGATCAAGCCGCCCAATCCACGCTTTTGGGTTTCGACCGTCGAGGCGATGCCGCGCGATCTCGACACCGCATTTCTGGCAATTGACGAAATTCAGCTTGGCGCCGACTTCGAGCGAGGTCACGTCTTCACCGACCGTATGCTCAATCGCCGCGCGCGCGAGGAGACGCTGGTGCTGGGCGCCGCCACCATGCGACCGATGGTGGAAAAGTTGTTGCCCGGCGCGCATATCGTTAGTCGTCCGCGGCTCTCGATGCTGACGCACGCCGGTGAAAAGAAGCTCACGCGTCTGCCGCGCCGTTCGGCGATTGTCGCGTTCTCGGCGGAAGAGGTTTACGCGATTGCCGAATTGATTCGCCGCCAGCGTGGCGGGGCTGCGGTCGTGCTTGGCGCGCTCAGTCCGCGTACGCGCAACGCACAAGTGGCACTCTATCAGGCCGGTGAAGTCGACTATTTGGTCGCGACGGATGCGATCGGCATGGGGCTCAATCTCGATGTCGATCATGTCGCCTTCGCCTCGGATCGGAAGTTCGACGGTTATCAGTTCCGAAAACTCAACCCGGCGGAGCTGGCGCAGATTGCAGGCCGTGCGGGCCGTGCAACCCGAGACGGAACCTTTGGTACGACCGGCCGGTGCGATCCGTTCGATCCTGAGCTGGTGCGGGCGCTCGAGAGCCATACGTTCGAGCCGGTGCATTTGCTGCAATGGCGCAATAGCGATCTGGATTTCTCTTCGATTGGTGCGTTGCAGGCATCGCTGGCGATGGCGCCACAGGAGCAAGGACTCACGCGCGCTCCCATCGGCGAGGACATTCTGGTGCTTGAGCACGTTTCGCGCGATGACGACGTTCGCGCGCTAGCGCAGCACCGTGCGGCGGTCGAGCGACTGTGGGATGCCTGTCAGGTTCCCGATTATCGCAAGATCGCACCGGCGACTCATGCGGAGTTGGTTGCGACCCTCTATGGATTCCTCATGCGAGAGGGTAAAATCCCCGATGACTGGTTTGCCCGCCAGGTTGCGGAAGCCGACCATACCGACGGTGACATCGATACGCTTTCGAATCGGATCGCGCATGTCAGGACGTGGACATTTGTTGCGAACCGGCCGGATTGGCTTTCCGACCCCGAGCACTGGCAAGGCGCGACGCGTGCGGTTGAAGACAGGCTTTCGGATGCGCTCCACGAGCGTTTGTCCGAACGTTTCGTCGATCGGCGCACCAGCGTTTTGATGCGGCGGCTACGCGAGAACGCGATGCTGGAGACTGAAATCGCATCTTCCGGCGAAGTGACGGTCGAAGGCCACGTGATCGGCCGACTCGACGGATTTACATTCGCGCCGGATGCGTCGGCCGCCGCCGGATCCGAAAGCAAGGCACTCAACGCCGCGGCGCAAAAGGCGCTCGCCGGCGAAATCGAAGCGCGCGCAACCAAAGTTTCTCAAGCCTCGAATGAGCAGATCGTGCTGGCTTCCGACGGCGCGCTGCGCTGGATGGGCAGTGTGGTCGGCAAGCTCGTCGCCGGTGAAGACACGTTGCGGCCGCGCGTGCGCATTGTTGCCGACGAGCATCTGACCGGCCCCGCGCGCGAGGCAGTGCAAACGCGGCTCGATCTTTGGCTCAAGACCCATATTGAAAAACTGCTCGCCCCGCTTTTCACGCTCACTGCGGCCGATGACGTCACGGGAATGGCGCGCGGCATCGCTTTCCAACTCGTCGAAGCGCTCGGCGTGCTGGAGCGGCAGCGTGTTTCAGAAGAAGTGAAGGGTCTCGATCAGCCCGCACGCGCCAGCTTGCGGAAATACGGCGTGCGTTTCGGTGCGTATCACATCTACATACCCATGCTGCTCAAGCCAGCGCCGCGCTCGCTGGCGACACAACTCTGGGCGCTCAAGCACGAAGCGCCCGATGTCAAAGGCCTTGATACTCTGCTGCATCTCGCAGCGAGCGGACGCACCTCGGTTCCGGTCGAGAAAGAGACGCCCAAGGCGCTTTATCGCGTGGCCGGTTATCGAATCGCAGGCGAGCGCGCAGTGCGGGTGGATATTCTGGAGCGCCTTGCCGATTTGATCCGGCCGGCGATTGCCTGGCGCGCGGGATCAAGCCTGCCGAAACCGCCGGGCGCAATCGACGGCTATGGCTTCACCGTTACCGGCGCGATGACGTCCCTCATCGGCGCGGCGGGCGAAGATTTCGCCTCGGTCTTGCGGGCGCTTGGCTATCGCATGGAAAAGAGGCCGAAACCGGCCGAAGCCGCGCCAAGTGTAACGTCCGCGAGCGAAGCGACGGCGGCCGGATCTGCCGTGCCCGCGATGGCGCCCGGCGACGTCGCGGCAGGCGAAGCCCCGGTCCCTGAAATGACGCCGGATGCATTCGCGCCGAAGGTTGAGGAAGACACATCTGTCGCCGCGCCGTTGGCGGACGCCGAAATTGTTGCCGTGCCTGGACCAGAAGCAGGCGCTGAGGTTTCCACACCGGAGCCGGCGCAGAACAATGCGGAACAATCGGTTGCTTCGGAGCGTGAGGCGCCGCCGCCGCCGGTCTTGACCGGCAAGCCGGAAGAGCCGGAGCTCATCGAGGTGTGGCGGCCGGTCGGGCGCTCCGATAACAAGCCGCGGCATCATCATCGGCCGCGCCGTCAGTCGCGCGCTATGTCGGGGTCAGAGGCCAGCAAGCAAGCGTCGGGAACGCCCGAAACGGCAGAGCTCACGCCACAGCAAGGCGATGCACCTGGTGCTCCAAGTCACCAGCGGCCTGAACGGCCGGATCGGCAGGCGCGGCGGGACCGGCATGACCATCAGCAGCGGCGCGACCGGCAGAATCAGCAAGCTGACCGCAAAACGGATCAGAACCACGAGGAACGACCGCGCCGGCGGCGCGACCGCGGCGATCAGGTCGAGCGTGCCGAACGCGAGCGCTATTACGCCAAACCACACGGCGGTCACCAGGATCGCCGTGATAAGGCCCCCGACCCGAATTCACCCTTCGCCAAGCTCGCTGCTCTCAAGCAACAGCTTGAGGCAAACGCGAAGGAATAACATCGGATACGGCACGAGCTTTGGACGGCCAGCGTATCGATAAATGGCTTTGGCATGCCCGCGTTGTCCGTACGCGCAGTGCTGCCGCCGCGCTGATCGAGGCGGGGCATGTGCGAATCAACGGGCGCCGCATCACCGCACCGGCCTACACGGTCAAAACGGGAGCAGTCCTGACGCTTGCGCTCAACGCGGCGGTGAAAGTGCTCAAGGTTGAGGGATTTTGCGAGCGCAGAGGCAGCGCCCAGCAGGCGAGGGCGCTCTATCGCGACCTCGACGGCCAAATGGCGGATTAGTAGGCGCTGAACGCGGCGGAACCGCAACTTGCAGCCTATATTTCCATAAGCTAGGCAGCGTACCGCATGCGCCAATTCCGGAGACTTGGATGACCTACGTCGTCGTCGAAAACTGCATCAAGTGCAAATACATGGACTGTGTCGAAGTGTGCCCCGTCGATTGCTTCTACGAGGGCGAAAACATGCTGGTCATCCATCCTGACGAATGTATCGATTGTGGCGTTTGCGAACCGGAGTGCCCCGCCGAAGCCATCAAGCCCGATACCGAGCCGGGTCTGGAAAAATGGCTGGAGCTCAATGCGGAATTCGCCAAAACATGGCCCAACATCACCGTCAAACGCGATCCGCCGGCCGACGCCAAGGAGTGGGATGGAGCTCCGGATAAATTCAAGAAGTTCTTTTCAGCGGAGCCCGGCACCGGCGACTGACGAAATTGCGCCCAAGACCTTTTCTGCTGCTTTGCAGGCGCGGGCCAAGTTCCAGGTTCCATCTTGCTCCGAATTAACCGCATCGGTGGATTTTTGTGATTCTGCCGCCGAAAGCCTGTTTTGCACTGCCGTAACGCTTTGATTTCGGCCAAAAATGTGTTATATAGGTGAAGTCAGATAGCAGCCGCTGCCTTAAGTGCTCCCCGGTATGGGCGAGCCTAATTTTTTAACAGCGGTTTCCGAGGCTCTTGAGAGGGCGTGCATCCCACGCGTGAGCAGTGGCAGAAAAAACGCGTCATAAACAAAAGAAAGTGTCCTCCGGTGCAGGCCGGAGTTCCAAAAGGTCAGCCGCCACGCGGCGGGCCTCTCATGCTCCGCGCGGTAACGTCCGCCGCGGGGCTCCCGTAGCCAAAGCTGCCGGCCGCAAGACCGGTGAAGGAGCACTGCCCGGAATGACCACCAATAAGAAGACTACGCAACGACAAGGCTTCAAGACCAACGAATTCATCGTCTACCCCGCCCATGGTGTGGGGCAGATCATGGCTATCGAAGAGCAGGAGGTTGCGGGCGCCAAGCTTGAGCTGTTCGTCATCAATTTCGTCAAGGACAAGATGACCCTGCGCGTGCCTACCTCCAAGGTGGCATCCGTTGGTATGCGCAAGCTGGCAGAAGGGCCGATGGTCAAGCGCGCTCTCGACACGCTCAAGGGGCGCGCGCGCATCAAGCGCACGATGTGGTCGCGCCGGGCGCAAGAATACGAAGCCAAGATCAATTCTGGCGATATCGTCGCGATTGCCGAGGTTGTTCGCGATCTTTACCGGTCGGAGACACAGCCCGAGCAATCCTATTCCGAGCGGCAGCTTTACGAGGCTGCGCTCGACCGTCTTTCGCGCGAAATCTCGGCGGTGCAGAAGGTCACCGAGACCGAGGCGGTCAAGGAGATCGAAGCGGCGCTCGCCAAGGGGCCGCGTCGCGGTCCGAAGCCGGCCGAGGAAGCCGCCGTTTCCGAGGACGGGGTCGAGGAAGAGGCGGCATAAAGCCTCCCGCATCGGCATCAGAGTTCAAAACCCGGCGGAAACGCCGGGTTTTTTGTCGATAATCAAGCGCTCGATGATGCGCTAAACTTGTATGATGCCGGATGCAAAACCGATTGACGTGAAGACGGCGGC